>NZ_CP027669.1:1958608-2611477 GCF_003008595.1 Simplicispira suum
GCTCAGCCAACTGTTGGATATGTTGGTTCAAGCCTGTAGTCGTGCCCGGTAGGCAAATCCGCCGGGCTTAGATGAGGGGTGATAACGAGTGTGCTTGCACACGAAGTGAGTGATACCCTGCTTCCAGGAAAAGCCACTAAGCTTCAGCTATTGACGACCGTACCGCAAACCGACACTGGTGCGCGAGATGAGTATTCTAAGGCGCTTGAGAGAACTCTGGAGAAGGAACTCGGCAAATTGATACCGTAACTTCGGGAGAAGGTATGCCCCAAGTAGGTGAACCTGTACAAGGCGAGCCCAAAGGGGTTGCAAAAAATCGGTGGCTGCGACTGTTTAATAAAAACACAGCACTCTGCAAACACGAAAGTGGACGTATAGGGTGTGACGCCTGCCCGGTGCTGGAAGATTAAATGATGGGGTGCAAGCTCTTGATTGAAGTCCCAGTAAACGGCGGCCGTAACTATAACGGTCCTAAGGTAGCGAAATTCCTTGTCGGGTAAGTTCCGACCTGCACGAATGGCGTAACGATGGCCACACTGTCTCCTCCAGAGACTCAGCGAAGTTGAAATGTTTGTGATGATGCAATCTACCCGCGGAAAGACGGAAAGACCCCATGAACCTTTACTGTAGCTTTGTATTGGACTTTGAACAGATCTGTGTAGGATAGGTGGGAGGCTTTGAAGCGTGGTCGCTAGATCATGTGGAGCCAACGTTGAAATACCACCCTGGTGTGTTTGAGGTTCTAACCTAGGTCCCTTATCGGGATCGGGGACAGTGCATGGTAGGCAGTTTGACTGGGGCGGTCTCCTCCCAAAGCGTAACGGAGGAGTTCGAAGGTACGCTAGTTACGGTCGGACATCGTGACGATAGTGCAATGGCATAAGCGTGCTTAACTGCGAGACTGACAAGTCGAGCAGATGCGAAAGCAGGACATAGTGATCCGGTGGTTCTGTATGGAAGGGCCATCGCTCAACGGATAAAAGGTACTCTGGGGATAACAGGCTGATACCGCCCAAGAGTTCATATCGACGGCGGTGTTTGGCACCTCGATGTCGGCTCATCTCATCCTGGGGCTGTAGCCGGTCCCAAGGGTATGGCTGTTCGCCATTTAAAGAGGTACGTGAGCTGGGTTTAAAACGTCGTGAGACAGTTTGGTCCCTATCTTCCGTGGGCGCTGCAGATTTGAGGAAGCCTGCTCCTAGTACGAGAGGACCGGAGTGGACACACCTCTGGTGTACCGGTTGTCACGCCAGTGGCATCGCCGGGTAGCTAAGTGTGGAAGAGATAACCGCTGAAAGCATCTAAGCGGGAAACTCGTTTCAAGATGAGATCTGCCGGGGGCTCGACCCCCCTGAAGAGTCGTTCTAGACCAGGACGTTGATAGGCTGGGTGTGGAAGCGCAGCAATGCGTTAAGCTAACCAGTACTAATTGCTCGTGCGGCTTGACCCTATAACTTTGATAAAATCCGATTCACATCGGGTCCATCAGAGCTGATTTGTTATGCCAACAGACGCAAACCAAAAATTCCCCTGATTCCATACTCTATGAATTCGCCTTGTTGAACACATCAGTTCAGCAAAGCTCAAAAGTTATGCCTGACGACCATAGCAAGTTGGTCCCACTCCTTCCCATCCCGAACAGGACAGTGAAACGACTTCGCGCCAATGATAGTGCGGGTTCCCGTGTGAAAGTAGGTCATCGTCAGGCTCTTACAGCCCTGCCACACCCCCTTGAATCCCTCAGGTTCAAGGGGGTTTCGGCTTTTGCAGAACACAAAAATCACCCTCCGTTTGCACTACGCAGAAAATCATCGCGTACGTTAATGAACACCAATGACCAACCGTCTCGCCATAATGTCAGTTCTGGGGGCGCATAGCGCTGTTCGCATTACAGGTGAGCGTCCGAGCAGCTAGCAAGCCCGATAATCAAGCGGCTTTTCAGACGATAACAAGCGATCAACTGCCGCTTCCAGCGTCAACCCTCTGGCTAAATTTTGTCCGCATCCCGTCGGAGGGCAAGCGCCTGGTCATACAAAGCGTTGCGCGACGCGCCTGTAATGTCGGCCGTAATCCGTACAGCTGTTTTCAATGGGAGTACTGGCAGGAGTTTTTGCAGCAAGACAGCAGGTAAATCAACATCCTTTTCAACGCTAGCAGGATGCAGAATCACCACAAATTCACCGCGTGAGCGGTTGCTATCGGCGGCCAGCCAAGGAGGCAGTTGATCAGCGGGCTGACTCGTCACGCTTTCAAACTGTTTGGTCAACTCCCTGGCGAGAGTCACACGGCGCTGGCCCAGAACGGCCAGCGCCTGTGCCAGGTCCGCTATCCGATGGGGGGCTTCCAGTAGTACAACGCAGCGCGACTCGCGGCTAAGTTGTTCGACGGCCGCGCTACGTTCACCGGATTTGATCGGTAGAAAGCCCGCAAAGACGAATCCGGTCCCGGCGCCGTGCGCTTCAATCGCTCCGGCCACGCTGAGTGCCGCAGTCACGCTGCTCACTCCAGGAACAGCCACTACACGCATCGCAGCGGCATGTACTGCTGCGGCCAACCGCGTGCCAGGGTCGCTGATGCCGGGCGTTCCAGCGTCGCTTACGTAAGCAACCCGCCGGCCCTGCTGCAAGTGCGCGAGGACGGCTTGCGCGCCTTCATGCTCGTTATGTTGGTGCACCGCAAGCAGCTGCGAGCCGCCTTTTTCGATACCGTAGCTGCGCAGCAGGCCTTGCGTGTGGCGGGTGTCTTCGCAGGCAACGCAATCGACAAGTTGCAGCACATGCAATGCGCGCAAACTGATATCAGCCAAATTTCCGATGGGCGTGGCCACCACGTACAGAGCGCCATGCGGATAATGCTGCGTGGAGGCGACGTCGCTGGCGGCGCGCAAAGCAGAAGCGAAAGAGGCGTTCAATGGGGTTCCTTCGGAAAATGGCGCACGCTGCAACTGCAACGCAGACAACCCGGCAACAAGGCAATGAAGCCGAGGATTGGGCGCTTGCCCATCTGCAGGCAGCCGGTCTGCGATTGCTGGAGCGCAATTATCGAACGCCGGGGCGAGGCGGCGGCGAAATCGATCTGATCCTGCGCGACTGCGATGGAACCTTGGTGTTTGTCGAGGTCCGCCGCCGCGGGACCGCGGCGTTCGGCGGCGCCGGCGCGAGCATCCAGCCTGCCAAGCAGCGTCGCATCGTGTTTGCCGCACGCCACTATTTGCTGGCACTGCGGTCCCCGCCGCCTTGCCGCTTTGATGTTGTGCTGGTGCAAGACGGCATTGAATGGCTTCAAGGCGCCTTTGACGCGGGCTGACCTCGCAAGCACAAATGCGTACTTGTTGCTACAAAAGCTGTAACAACGCGGGGTTATCATTCGGGCTTTGGCGCCTTTTTGTCCTCATGTTAGAGCAACGAATTCAGCAGCATTTTATCGACAGCGCCGACCTCAAATATCAGGCGGCACCTTTGCTGGGCAAGCCGCTCGCCGACGCCGTGCATGCGCTGGTGGCTTGTGCCACGAGTGGCGGCAAGATGCTCGCGTGCGGGAACGGTCCGTCGGCGGCCAGTGCTCAGCAGTTCGCCGCTTTCTGCGTGGCGGGTTTCGAGCGTGAGCGACCTGAGCTGGCAGCTTTGGCTCTCAATGTGGATGGCGCACTGCTGACCAGCGGCGCCGGAGTGGACAGCACGCAGCAGTTTGCGCGCCAAGTGCGCGCACTGGGCCAGGCCGGCGACGTTTTGCTGCTGGTATGCGTCGCAGGCAACGACGCCAACCTGCTTAGCGCCGTAGAAGCCGCCCACGAGCGTGAAATGGTGGTGGTGGCTCTCACCGGGCGCGCTACGGGCGCGTTGGCTGGCGTGCTGCGCGAAACCGATATATTGATCAGCGTTCCGCATGAGCGCGCCGCGCGCGTGCGCGAAGTGCATGCTTTGGTGCTCAACTGCCTGTGTGACGGCATTGATTCGCAATTGTTTGGTGAACAGGAGAACCCATGAAACTGACTTTGTCTTGTCGTTTGCTCGCCAGCCTGCTGTTGGCTGCCAACTTGGCCGGCTGCGCCGCGCCGCTCGTGATCGGCGGTGCTGCCGTGGGCGGCATGATGGCAGTCGATCGCCGCACCACCGGTACGCAGGTAGAGGACGAAGGCATTGAGCTGCGCGCCACCAACCGCATTTTTGGTGATCATGGCGACAAGGTGCACATCAATGTCACCAGCTACAACCGCCAAGTGCTGCTTACGGGTGAAGTGCCCAACGAACAGGTTCGCGATGCCGTACAGAAAACCGTCTCGCAGGTGGCCAATGTGCGCTCCATAGTCAATGAACTGGCGGTGATGCCCAATACACCTATCACGCAGCGCTCCAACGACACCTTTATTACCGGAAAGATGCGCGCAAGCCTGCTCGATGCCAAAGACCTCACCGCCACCGCGTTCAAGGTGGTTACCGAGCGCGGCGTGATCTATTTGATGGGCATCGTGAGCCAGCGCGAGGCGGCGCGTGCCACGTCGATTGCGCGGGGCGTGACTGGCGTGCGAAAGGTAGTGCGGGTATTTGAATACGTGAGCGAAGATGACTTGGCCCGGATGAATACCGGATCGCGTGCGCCGGTCACCGACACCAACCCCGATTCCGCTCCCGCCAAATAGCTCTTGATGCAGCCCGTCAGCCGCGCCTGTCCGGAAAGCGCTGCGGCTTGGCGTCAACCAAGCCGTTTGATCAGGCTTGACGTGTCCCAGCGCTGGCCACCCATGGCCTGTACATCGGCGTAGAACTGGTCCACCAGCGCCGTGACGGGAATGCGCGCGCCGTTGCGTCGAGCTTCCTGCAGGACCAGGCCCAGGTCCTTGCGCATCCAGTCGACGGCAAAGCCGAAGTCGAATTTGCCCGAGACCATGGTTTGCCCCCGGTTGTCGAGCTGCCAGCTTTGCGCCGCGCCTTTGCCGATCACGTCCAGCACTTGCGGCATGTCCAAGCCCGCGCGCTGGCCGAAGGCAATGGCTTCGGCCAAGCCTTGCACCAGGCCTGCAATACAGATCTGGTTGACCATCTTCGTCAGTTGGCCGGCACCGGCCTCGCCCATGCGGGTGAAGGCGCGTGCAAAGGCCGTGGCGACGGGCTGCACCGCGTCGAACGCCGCCTGGTCGCCACCGCACATTACGGTGAGTTGGCCGTTTTGCGCGCCGGCCTCCCCGCCCGAGACGGGCGCATCGACAAACGACAAACCCAGCGTCCGCGCAGCACCGTGCAGTTCACGGGCGACTTCCGCTGATGCGGTGGTGTGGTCTATGAACACGGCGCCCGGCTCCATGCCGGCAAACGCACCATCGGCGCCCAGGGTGACTGCCCGTACGTCATCGTCGTTGCCAACACAGCAGAACACCAACGAGGCACCGCGTGCCGCCTCGCGCGGAGATTGAGCATGTTTTTGGCCTCCAGCACCTGCGTAGTCTGCGCACCAAGCTATCGCTTTGGAAGCAGTTCGGTTGTACACCGTGACCGTATGCCCGGCCTGGGCCAAGTGGCCCGCCATGGGATAGCCCATGACGCCCAGACCAAGAAAGGCGACGTTCTGTGGTGTGACAGGTTCGTAGGTGCGGGACGCTGGATGGGACATGGGCAAACAACCTGGGGAGCCGTGTGGTGCTAAGTCAAGAAAACGCGTGCGATCAAACGATAACGAAGTGCTCCGTGCCGGCAGCCAAGTCGGTTGTCTTGGCGCGCTGGCTGCTGAGCTTGATCTGCAGCCGCAGGTCGTTGAGGGAGTCGGCGTTGCGCAGCGCGTCTTCGTAAGTAATGACGTTGGCTTCGAACAGATCAAACAGCGCCTGGTCGAAGGTCTGCATGCCCAGGTTGCGGCTCTTTTTCATGATCTCTTTGATCTCAGCGACTTCGCCCTTGAAGATCAGATCGGAAATGAGCGGCGTGTTGAGCAAGATCTCGACGGCCGCAGCCCGGCCCTTGCCGTCCTGCTTGGGCAGAAGGCGCTGCGAAACCAGCGACCGAAGGTTGAGTGACAAATCCATCAGCAACTGCGCGCGCCGCTCTTCCGGGAAGAAGTTGATGATACGGTCCAGCGCCTGGTTGGCGCTGTTGGCGTGCAGCGTGGCCAGGCACAAGTGGCCGGTTTCCGAGAACGCAATGGCGTGCTCCATGGTCTCCCGATCGCGAATTTCACCCATCAGAATCACGTCGGGCGCCTGGCGCAGAGTGTTTTTCAGCGCTGCACCCCAGGTGTCGGTGTCGAGTCCCACTTCGCGCTGCGTCACCACGCAGTTTTTGTGGGGGTGCACGAATTCGATCGGGTCTTCCACCGTGATGATGTGCCCAAACGAGTGCTCATTGCGCCAATCCACCATGGCGGCCAGGGTGGTCGACTTGCCCGAGCCTGTGGCGCCCACCAGGATGCACAGGCCGCGTTTGGACATGGTCACTTCCTTGAGCACCTGCGGAACGCCCAGGCCATCGATGGTGGGCAGGGTGAGCGGAATCACCCGCAGCACCATGCCAACGCGCCCTTGCTGAATGAAAGCGTTAACGCGAAAGCGCCCGATTCCGGCAGGCGAAATGGCGAAGTTGCACTCTTTGGTGCGCTCGAAATCGGCTGCTTGCTTGTCGCTCATGATCGAACGCGCCAGCGTCAAGGTGTGGCTGGGAGTCAGGGCCTGCGGCGAGACCTTGCCAATCGAGCCGTCCACCTTGATGGCCGGAGGGAACTCCGCCGTGATGAACAGGTCACTGCCGCCACGGCTGACAAGCAGCTTCAGCAGGTCGTTGATGAATTTACTGGCCTGATCGCGTTCCATCGCATGTTCCTCTCAGCGTGGGCGCCTGGGGCACCCGGGGCTTTGCGCAACCTCTTTCACGTGCCGGCTTGGGCAAGTTTCGGAAAATTGCGGTAGCTTATTTCTGGTTTTCGCTCAGCCGCGCGCTGACGGCGCGCAGACGCAGCGAGAGTTTGCGCGCCAGCAGTGCCACCAGGCTGGCGGCAAGCTGGGGGTCTTTCATCATCATTTCGTCCATGCCGTCGGCGGAGAGCACCGCAATCTCGCAGTCGGTCAGCGTGGTGCAGGCCGAAAAACGAATCCCGCTGTCGAGCAACGACATTTCGCCCAAAATATCACCGGGCCGGGTTTCGGCCAAACGGAGCTGCTCGCCCCAAGGCTGCAGGCGGTCTACCGCAATGGTGCCGGTCAGCAGCACCACCATGAAGTTGCCGTATTCATCCTGGCGGATCACGTCGCGGTTGGGCGGGATGTGAGCGAACTCGAAAAACTGCTCCATGCGGTGCACGGCGTCGTTGTCCAGGTGCGCCATGTACTTGTCTTTGGCCCACAGCGCCTGCAAAAGCTTGCCGCCACGGCTGGTGGGCAGGCGCTTGGCGCCCACTTCCACAGCACGCGCTTCCCAAGGAACCAGCATGCTTGAATCCACGCCTTGGTTGGCAAAGGCGGTCGAGAAGAAAACGGAATCTCCGTGTTCCGGGTTGGGTTTGGCGGAGCGCGAACCGCGCAACAGGCCGAGAATGCCTTTCATGGGGAACTCCAATAGGCGAGCACTTCAGGCCGCCGATACAAAAATGTGTGCAATCAGCCGGGGAAGTTGTCTGGAATCTTGGCTTTGCTGCGTGCCTCGGCGGGGCTGATGATGTTGCGGCGTACCAAGTCGGTCAGATTCTGGTCCAGCGTCTGCATACCCACGCTATTGCTGGTCTGAATGGTGGAGTACATCTGCGCCACCTTGGCCTCGCGGATGAGGTTGCGGATGGCACTGGTGCCCAGCATGATCTCGTGCGCCGCAACTCGGCCCGATCCGTCCTTGAGCTTGCACAGCGTCTGCGAGATCACCGCCTGCAGCGACTCGGACAGCATGGCCCGGACCATTTCCTTTTCTTCGGCTGGGAACACGTCGATGATCCGGTCGATGGTCTTTGCAGCGCTCGAGGTGTGCAGCGTGCCGAACACCAGGTGCCCGGTTTCTGCCGCAGTCATCGCCAGCCGAATCGTTTCCAGATCGCGCATTTCGCCCACCAGGATGGCGTCCGGGTCTTCGCGCAGCGCTGAGCGCAGGGCGGCGGCGAACGACAGCGTCATGGGGCCGACTTCGCGCTGGTTGATCAGGCACTTCTTGGATTCGTGCACGAACTCGATCGGGTCCTCGATAGTGAGCACGTGGCCGTATTCGCTCTCGTTGAGGTGGTTGACCATGCCGGCCAGCGTGGTCGATTTGCCCGAGCCCGTGGGGCCCGTCACCAGTACCAGTCCGCGCGGTTTGAGCGAGAGGTCGGCAAAAATCTTGGGCGCGTTGAGCTGCTCCAGCGTGAGGATCTTGCTCGGAATCGTTCGGAACACGGCGGCGGCGCCGCGGTTCTGGTTGAAGGCGTTGACCCGAAAACGGGCCAGACCTTCGATCTCGAACGAGAAGTCGACTTCCAGGAATTCTTCGTAGGTCTTGCGCTGCGAGTCGCTCATGATGTCGTACACCATGGCGTGAACCGTTTTGTGGTCCAGCGCATCGACGTTGATGCGCCGCACGTCGCCGTGCACCCGGATCATCGGCGGAAGGCCCGCAGAGAGGTGCAGGTCGGACGCCTTGTTTTTGACGCTGAATGCGAGCAGCTGGGTGATGTCCACGGGGTTCCCTCGGTCGTTTGATACGCTCGGTAAACATTATGACCACGATTGCAGACAAGCTCCAAGAGGTGCGCACCCGTATTGACGCTGCGTGCAGCGCGGCTGGCCGAGCGCCAGACGCCGTGTCGCTGCTTGCCGTTTCCAAAACTTTCCCTGCCGAGATGGTGGCGCGCGCAGCGCTGGCGGGACAGCGGGCCTTTGGCGAGAACTACCTGCAGGAAGCTGTGGAAAAAATGTCACAGCTGGGCGAGGCTGGTCTGTCAAACCTCGAATGGCATTGCATTGGCCCGGTGCAGGCCAACAAGACGCGGCTGGTAGCGGAGCACTTTGACTGGCTGCACACGCTGGATCGCGAGAAGATCGCTCGCCGGCTGGCAGAGCAGCGGCCCGCCCAGCTGGCGCCGCTGCAGGTGTGCATTCAGGTCAATGTCGATGGCGGCGCCAACAAGGCGGGTGTGGCCCCGAGCGAGGCATTGGCGCTGGCGCGCGTGGTGGCGGCCTTGCCTGGCTTGCAGCTGCGCGGCGTAATGAGCATTCCCGAACCTGCGCCGGATTTTGAGAGTCAGCGTGCATTGCACCTGAAAGCGCGCGCAGTGTTTGACCAGCTTCGCGCAGCCGGCCTGCCGGGCGCTGAGCGCTTTGACACTTTGTCGATGGGTATGAGCAACGATCTGGAAGCTGCAGTGGCCGCTGGCAGCACCATGGTGCGCGTGGGCAGCGCGCTCTTTGGTCAGCGAGCGGCGCGCGCGGGCTAGGGCCGCTTATTTCTTGCGCGGCGCGTTGATGGCGCCCGTGCAATCTGACGAGAGCCATTGGCCCTCGACGTCCATGGTGATTTTTTCGCTCTTGCCCTTGACCGTCTGCACGCTCTCGCTGTGCATGCTGTATTGCTTCGGGCTGGTGAAGGTGACGGTGCCCTCGCCCCGGATGTCGGGATCCGTGCACTGGTAGCTGAACTTCATGGTGTTGCCAGAGCGCTTGGCGGGCGTGGTCTTGCAGTCGCCGTCCTGCACGGGCACCTCAGAGCGCTCGGCCATTTCTGGCGTCACGCAAGACTTCACGCGCATACCTCCCTTGCCATCGACTGCCATGCCCATGTTGGCCATCATGGCCTCCATCTGCTTGCGCTGGGCGGGCGGCATGCTGGCCATTTGCTGCTGCATTTGTGCCATGGCCTGCTGCGTTTCCTTGTCGGAATGCGTCATCTGCGTGCGCATCTCCCACAGGCCAGGTTGGATGGACTGCGCAGCAACGCCTCCACTGAATGCAAAACCCGCGCACAGCAGCGCGGCGGGCCAGAGGGCGGGTCGGAGTGTGGGCTTCATGGGTAGATCTCCAAGGGCTGGGGTGAATCGGAGGCATTGTGTCCTGCAGCGCCCGATCTGCCAAGTCGAGATGTGGTCAAAATGCTATCTGGCGCTTATCCAATAAGGGTAAATAGCTCACTTTTCAGGAGCAAAAGCGCTCGCTGGTGCCGGGCCGTCGGTGGCAACGCCGTGCTAAGCTGAAATGCTTCATCGGGGCCGCCGGTCTGTGTGGCGCGCTCCACCCCCTCTCGGAGAACACGCCATGCCAGGACTTTTGCCCGATATCGATCCCGACGGTCTGCTCGAATTTTCGGTGGTCTACACCGACCGCGCGCTCAACCACATGTCCCAGCGCTTTGCCGGCGTGATGAAAGACATCCTCGCCACGCTCAAAGAGGTCTACCACGCCCATACTGCGGTACTGGTGCCCGGCAGCGGCACCTTTGGCATGGAGGCCGTTGCGCGCCAGTTTGCCAACCAGGAAAAGGTTCTCATCGTGCGCAACGGATGGTTCAGCTACCGCTGGACGCAGATTTTCGACGCAGACAAAGGCCTGGGCGGCGGCTCGGTCGTGTGCAAGGCGCGCCGCCAGGGCGAGGGTCCGCAGGCGCCTTGGGCGCCCTGCTCAGCGCAGGAGGTCGCCGCAGCCATCCGCGCCGAGAAACCCAAGGTCGTGTTCGCGCCGCATGTGGAAACGGCCAGCGGCATTCTCCTTCCCGACGACTACATCCGCACCGTGAGCGCTGCGGCGCATGAGGTCGGCGCGCTCTTCGTGCTCGACTGCGTGGCTTCAGGCGCCATGTGGGTCGATATGCAGGCTACGGGCGTCGATGTGCTGATTTCGGCGCCGCAAAAAGGCTGGAGCGGCTCGCCCTGCTGCGCCATGGTGATGCTCTCCGGGCGTGCCCGCCAGGCCATTGAGGATACGCAGAGTTCAAGCTTTTCCTGCGATTTGAAAAAGTGGATGCAGATTGCCGAAGGCTACGAAAAAGGCGCGCACGCCTACCACACCACCATGCCGACCGACGCCTTGGTGCGCCTGCGCGATGTGATGCTGGAGACCCGCGAATACGGCTTCGAGAAGGTGCGCGCCGAGCAGATCGAGTTGGGCGAAAAGGTGCGCGCGCTGCTGGAATCGCGCGGTTTTCCCAGCGTGGCGGCCGACGGATTCAAGGCGCCGGGCGTGGTGGTGAGTTTCACCACCGACCCCGGCATCCAGAGCGGCAAGAAGTTTGCGGAGGTTGGTTTGCAGACCGCTGCGGGCGTGCCGCTGCAGTGCGACGAAGGACCGGATTTCAAAACCTTCCGCCTGGGGCTGTTCGGCCTGGAAAAATGGCACAACGTGGATCGCACCGTGGGACAGTTGGCCGCAGCGCTGGATGCCATTGCTGCCAAGGGCTAAGCGGAGCAACTTTTTTCAGTTTTCCCGGTCATTCCACTTTTTCTACCTCTCCTATTTCATGACACCCTTCATTCGACCCTGGAGCGCCCTGGGCGCATTGGCCGCTCTGGCCGTTGCTGCTGCCGCGCCCGCATTCGCTGCAGCACCTGTTACCACCGCCAGCGGGCTCATCTACGAGAGCCTCAAGGACGGCAGCGGCCCCAGCCCCAAGGCGAGCGACACGGTGCGCGTGCATTACCGGGGCACCTTTGCGGAATCGGGAAAGGAATTCGACAGCTCCATTGCGCGCGGCCAGCCGATTGAATTTCCCTTGACTGGCGTGATTCCCTGCTGGACCGAAGGCGTACAGAAAATGAAAGTCGGCGGCAAGGCCAAGCTCACCTGCCCGCCGGCCATTGCCTACGGCGCACGCGGTGCGGGCGGCGTGATTCCGCCCAATGCCACGCTCAACTTCGAAGTCGAGCTGCTCGGCATCAAGTAAGGGCAGGGCGTGCAGGACGCCGGCACCGAGCTTGCGCGCGCCAAGCGCCTGGCGCTCGCCTTGCTGGCGCTGGCGGCTGCCGTGTTTGCCGCCACCAGCTTCGCGCCACCGCATTTGGCGGTGTTGGCCCTCAAAGCCGTGGCCGAGGCCGCCATGGTGGGCGCGCTGGCCGACTGGTTTGCCGTGCGCGCGCTGTTTCACCGCGTGCCCTTGCCGTTCATCTCGCGGCACACCGCCATCATCCCGCGCAACAAAGACCGCATTGGGCGCAACCTGGCGCAGTTCGTGCGTGAGAAGTTTCTCGACGCCGACTCCCTGGTCGCGCTGATCCGCCGCCGCGACCCGGCCGCCCTGGTCGCCAACTGGCTCACCCGCCCGGCCAATGCCCGCCTGGTGGCGGCGCAGGTGGCGCGCATGCTGGCGGCTGCGCTCCAGGCGCTGGAAGACGCGCAGGTCGAGCGTTTTGTGCAGCGCGCGCTGCGCTCGGTGGTGGGGCAGATGGATTTGGCGCGGCTTGGCTCCGAACTGCTCGCCGCGCTCACCCAGGGCGGGCGCCACCAGCAGTTGCTCGACCAGGCGCTCGCGCGGCTCATCGCCGTGTTGCAAGAGGAAGAAACACGCCAACTCATTGCCAGCACGCTGGTCGGCTGGCTCAAACGCGAGCACCCGCGCAAGGAAAAGCTCCTGCCCACCGACTGGCTGGGCGACAAAGGTTCGGCCATGGTGGCCAATGCGCTGGAGAGCCTGCTGGCCGACATTGCCGCGCACCCCGAGCACCGGCTGCGCGCGCAGTTTGACGAAGCGGTGCACGAATGGATTGACCGCCTGCGCAGCGACCCGGCCTGGCTGCAGCGTGCCGAGGATTTTCGCCATTACCTCAGCCACGATGCGGCGCTGGCCGAGTACCTGCAATCGCTCTGGCGCAGCGCCCGCAGCGCGCTGCTGGCCGACCTGGAGCGCCAGGATTCCGGGACTGCGGCGCGCGTGCGCCGCATGGCGCTGTGGCTGGGCCATGCGCTGGCGGGCGACGCGGCCCTGCGCGCCTCGCTCAACCTTCGGCTGGAGCGCTGGGTGCAGGGCCTGGCGCCCGAGGCCTCGCGCTTCATTGCCCAGCACATCGAGCAGACCGTGAGTGCCTGGGATGCACGCGAGATGTCGGCGTTGATCGAGCTGCACATCGGGCGCGACCTGCAGTTCATTCGCGTCAACGGCACGCTGGTGGGCGGGCTGGTGGGGCTGGTGCTGTTTGTGCTGTCGCACGCGAGAGAGCTTGCGCGTGCCCTCGGCGCTTAAGGCGAAAGAGAACTCTCTTATTTATAGCTGCTAACGCCCGTGGAATAAGCGCTAGCGGCCTAAAACACTTGGATTTTACTTGCCCCGAATCTGGCTCAGCGACCGCCCCGGCGTGATCGCCTCCGGGTCGATCAGGCAGTGCACCAGGGCGGGCAGGCGCGTGGCCGCTGCGGCCTCGCGCAGGCGTGCAAAAGCCGGGGCGAACTCTTCGGTGTGTGCCACGCGCGCGCCGTGGCCGCCAAAGGCTTTGGCGTAGGCGGCGAAGTCGGGGTTCTGTAGCTGCGTGCCGCTCACGCGGTGCGGGTATTCGCGCTCCTGGTGCATGCGGATCGTGCCGTACATGCCGTTGTCCAGCAGCACCACGAGGAGGGGCAGCCGGTACTGCACGGCGGTGGCGAACTCCTGGCCGTGCATGAGGAAGTCGCCATCGCCTGCGAACACCACCACCGTGCGCTCGGGCCACAGGCGCAGTGCGCCTACCCCGGCCGGTAGCCCGTAGCCCATGCTGCCGCTGGTGGGTGCGAGCTGCGTGCCGAATTGGCGGAACGGCCAGAAGCGGTGCACCCAGGTGGCGAAGTTGCCCGCGCCGTTGCAAAAGACGGTATCGGGCGGCAGCACTTCGCGCAGGTGCTGCATCACTGCGCCCATCTGCAGATTGCCGGGAATGTGGATCGGCGCCGGGTCGCTCCAGGCCTGGTAGGCGGCGTGGGCCTCGTGCACGGCCTGCTGGCGCTGCGCGCTGGGCGCCTGCGCCGCCGTGGTCGGCAGGGCGGCGCAGAAGGCGGCGGGCGATGCGTTGATGGGCCACTGCGCCTGGTACACGCGGCCCAGCTCGTCCGGGTCGGGGTAGACATGCACCAGCGGGATCTGCGGCGTGGGAATGTCCAGCAGGGTGTAGCCCTGCGAGGGCACCTCTGAAAGCCGACCGCCCACAAGCAGCAGCAGGTCGGCCGCGCGGATGCGCGCCAGCAGCGCCGGGTTCACGCCCAGGCCCAGGTCGCCCGCATAGCAGGGGTGCTGGTGGTCGAACAGCATCTGGCGCCGGAACGAGCAGGCCACGGGCAGGGCGTGAGCGGCGGCGAAGTCCTGGAAGCGCGCCACGGCCTGGGCACTCCAGCGGCTGCCTCCGACGATGGCCATGGGCCTGCGGGCCTGGTCAAGCCGTTCGAGCAACTGCGCCATCTGCGCCGGGCCCGGTGCCGCTTCCATGGTTTGGTAGCTGCGCGCGGTGGGCGCGTCGACGCATTCGGCCAGCATGTCTTCTGGCAGCGCCACCACCACCGGGCCAGGGCGCCCGCTGCAGGCCAGGCTGAAGGCGCGCGCGACGATCTCGGGCAGGCGGCGCGCGTCGTCCACCTCGGTGGCCCACTTGGCCAGCGGGCCAAAGGCGGCGCGGTAGTCCACTTCCTGGAAGGCCTCGCGCCCGCGCGCGCCGCGCGCGATCTGGCCGACGAACAGCACCAGCGGTGTGGAGTCCTGCATGGCGATGTGCACGCCCGCCGCCGCGTTGGTGGCGCCGGGGCCGCGCGTGACGAAGCACACGCCGGGCCGTCCGGTGAGCTTGCCGTGTGCCTCGGCCATCATGGCCGCGCCACCTTCCTGGCGGCAGACGGTCAGGGCGATGGGGGCATCGTGCAGCGCATCCAGCACGGCCAGATAGCTCTCGCCAGGGACGCAGAAGATGTGCTGCACGCCGTGCAGCACGAGCTGGGCGACCAGGATCTGGCCGCCGGTGCGCAGCGGGGAGAGGGTGGTTTCAGATGACATTGCGTTCCATCAGAAGGTACTCCATCACACATCAAAACGCACGCCCTGGGCGAGCGGCAGTGCGTCGCTGTAGTTGATGGTGTTGGTCGCGCGGCGCATGTAGGCCTTCCAGGCGTCCGAGCCTGATTCGCGGCCGCCGCCGGTTTCCTTCTCGCCGCCAAAGGCGCCGCCGATTTCGGCGCCCGAGGTGCCGATGTTCACGTTGGCGATGCCGCAGTCGCTGCCCGTGCTGGAGAGGAAGCGCTCGGCGTCCCGCAGGTCGGTGGTGAAGATGGCGGACGACAGGCCCTGCGGCACGCCGTTTTGCAGCGCGATGGCCTCATCCAGGCTGGCGCAGGTGAGCACGTAGAGGATGGGCGCAAAGGTCTCGTGCTGCACCACGGCGCTTTGCGCGGGCATGCGCACCAGGGCCGGGCGGGCGTACCAGGCGTCCTGGCCCAGGGCCTCGCATGCGCGCTCGCCGCCCAGCACGGTGCCGCCTTGTTCCCGCGCCTGCGCCAAGGCGCTTTGCATCTGCGCAAAGGCCGCGCCATCCATCAGCGGGCCAACAAGCACGCCATCCTCCAGCGGGTCGCCCACGCGCACGCTGGCGTAGATTTTTCCGAGCCGCGCCAGCAGCGGCGCGGCCACGTCGCGGTGCACGATGAGGCGGCGCAGGCTGGTGCAGCGCTGGCCCGCCGTGCCCACGGCGGCGAAGGTGATGGCGCGCGCGGCCAGCTCCAGGTCGGCGCTGGGCATCACCACCATGGCGTTGTTGCCGCCCAGCTCCAGAATGCTGCGGCCAAAGCGCTGCGCCACGTCCACCGCCACGGCACGGCCCATGCGCGTGCTGCCCGTGGCGCTGAGCACCGCCACGCGCGGCGAGCGCGCCAGCAACTCGCCCATCTCGCGCCCGCCCAGCAGCAGCGTGGCCAGCCCGTCGGGCAAGGCCGGGCTTTGCTGGGCAGCGAACTCGTCCAGCGTCTGTTGCAGCAGGTGGTGGCAGGCAATGGCGCACAGCGGGGTTTTTTCCGAGGGTTTCCAGGCCACCGCATTGCCGCACACCAGCGCCAGGGCCGTGTTCCAGGACCACACGGCCACCGGAAAGTTGAAGGCCGAAATCACGCCGACCACGCCCATGGGGTGCCAGGTTTCCATCATGCGGTGGCCCGGGCGCTCGCTGGCAATGGTCAGGCCGTGCAGTTGGCGCGACAGGCCCACGGCAAAGTCGCAGATGTCGATCATCTCCTGCACCTCGCCCAGCCCCTCGGAGCGCAGCTTGCCCGCTTCCAGCGACACCAGCAGGCCCAGGGCCTCCTTGTGCCGGCGCAGTTTTTCGCCCAGGCGCCGCACCAGCTCGCCGCGTACCGGGGCGGGCGTGGCGCGCCACCGCAAAAAGGCGCTGTGCGCGCCCTCGATCAGGGCCTGTGCCTGCGCTGGCGTGTGGCTGGACAACTGCGCGTACACCGCCCCGTCGCGGGGCGCGCGCACGGCAAGGCCCTGGCCGCGCCAGGGGGCGAGGTCCAGGCCCAGTTGCTGCAACGCGGTGTCGAACAGGGTGGCGGAAGCAAAGGTCGAAGAAGTGGTCATGAAAGCGCTTTGGAGCCAATCGGGGGGTGCCTCGGCAGATTCCCGGCCTGTGCCGCTGCCGTGGGCTGCATGTGTGCAGCATGTGTGCAGCATGGTAAGTGCGTTCAGTGCACCCAATCGCTGCTATATCCTCCAGAGTTGTTGAGTTTTGCGAACAAACCTGGAGTGCGCTCGCCATGCGCAAAGACATCCCCAGCCTGGGTGTGCTCCAGGCTTTCGAGGCCTCGGCACGGCTGCAGAGTTTCTCGCGTGCGGCCGAAGAACTGGCCCTGACGCCCAGCGCCGTGAGCCGCCATGTCGCTGCGCTCGAAGATCGCCTGGGCGTGACCCTGTTCGTGCGGGCGCGCCAGCGCCTGGCCATGACGGACACCGGCCGCAGCTATGCGGCGCGCATCCGCCTGCATCTGGAGCAGATCGAGCGCGACACGCAGGAGATCCGGGTCGGGCGCGGCGAAGGCTATGTACTGCACCTGGCCGTGGTGTCTACTTTTTGCACGCAATGGCTCATACCGCGCCTGCCGCAGTTTGCGGCGCTGCACCCGCGCATCACGCTCAACCTCTCGGTGCGCTCCGAGGTGTTTGCTTTTGACGAGAGTGGTTTTGATGCTGCCATTTACTATGGCGACCGGCTCTGGCCCGACACGCAGGGCCGCATGGTGCTGCCCGAGGGGCCGTGCGTGCCGGTGTGCAGCCCGGCCTATGCGGCCGTGCATGCCCTGCACGATGAGTCGGCCTGGCTGCACTGCCCGCATCTCATGCTGGCCACGCGCGTCCATGCCTGGCGCGACTGGTATGCCGAGTGCGGCTGGCACTACACCTTGCACGCCTCGCGCGGGCCGCGCTATGAGTTGTTCTCCATGGTGATTGCCGCCGCCGCTGCAGGCCTGGGCGTGGGGCTGGTGCCGCAGTTGCTTGCGCGCGAGGCGCTGGACAATGGGCGCCTGGTGCCGGCGCACCCCCAGGCGCTGGCGGGCGAACAGGGCTACTGGTTCGTGCAGCCGCAGCACCGGGCCGGCTCCGAGGCGCTACAGGCTTTCAGGGACTGGCTGGCACGGGCCTGATCAGAGCATGCTCCGGTGCCGCCCAGGTGCGCCTGCCCGTCGAGTACTCGGGGAGCCGCAAAGGGATACCAGATAATGGTTCGATGACATTGTCCGGCGTTGCTGCCCTTACCACCATGCCCCCTCTTGCTTGCGTCGCAGCGCTCTCTCAGGGGGCCAACCCGTGACGATCCCGATCGTGGTTCGCCCCACCGAAGCGGCCGATGTGTCCGCGCTTCTTGCACTGCAAGAACGCGTCTACCCGACCATCGCGCCGTGGCGGCGCGACCAACTGGTGCGCCAGTTGAAAATGTTTCCGCAAGGCCAACTGGTGGCGGTGCGCGACGGAACGCTGCTCGGCTGTGCCAGTTCCCTGGTGATTCTGTGGGACGAATGGGCCGACGAGCACACCTGGAAGCAGATCACCGCTTCGGGGACGTTTCAGACGCACAACCCGGACGGTTTCACACTCTACGGTGCAGAGGTATTTGTCGATCCGGCCACACGCGGGCAGCGCGTTGGCCATTTGCTGTACGAAGGGCGTCGACAACTGTGCAAGCAGCTCAACCTGCGGCGCATCATTGCCTGTGGGCGGCTGCCGGGTTACCACGCGTTGGCAAACGAAATGCCGGTGGAGTTGTACGCGAAGAAGATTCTCTGGGGCGACCTGCAGGACCCCGTGCTGAGTTTTCAGCTACGCGAAGGCTTTCGCTACTGCGGCATCATGAGCGACTACCTGCCGGACGACCTTGAATCCTGCGGTCACGCCAGCCTGATCGCCTGGATCAACCCGCACTACGACCCCACGCGCCGCACCGCGCTGCAAGGCGGTCACGCCAGCACTTTGGAACAGGACAACGCATGACCATCCCAGACCCCGACGCGCACAAAATCACCCTCAAGCCGAGCCAGGGCACGGTGCGCATTGCTGCTGTGCAGTACCTGCTGCGCTCGATCGACAGCTGGGATGCGTTTGAGAACCAGGTGCGTTTCGTCATGAAGGCGGCTGGCGACTACAAGCCCCAGTTCGTCATGTTCCCGGAGATTTTCACCACGCAGCTGCTGTCCTTCATGGACACCAGTGACCTGCGCCGCGCTGTGCGCAACATGAACGACTACACCGAGCGGTATCTGGCATTGTTCAGCGAGCTGGCGCGCCAATGGGGCGTGCACATCATTGGCGGCAGCCACCCCACCATCACCGACGGCAAGCTGCTCAACACTGCCTACCTGTTCACGCCAGAAGGCAAGCATTTCACCCAGGAGAAGATCCACTTGACCCGGTGGGAGAAAGAAAAGTGGCACGGTGACGCGGGCAACCACCTGCGCGTGTTCGACACCCCCTTTGGCCGCATTGCCATTCTGATCTGCTACGACATCGAGTTCCCGGAACTTGCGCGCATGGTCTGCGAGCAGGGCGTGGACATCATCTTTGTGCCGTCCTGCACCGACGACCGCCAGGGCTTCTGGCGGGTGCGCTACTGCTGCCATGCACGCGCCATCGAGAACCAGGTCTATGTGGCCGTGACCGGCACCGTCGGCAATCTGACCGTGGAAGGCCTCGGCCTGCACTACGGCCAGGCGGCGATCATCACGCCGTCCGACTTCCCGTTTGCACGCGACGGCATTGCGGCCGAGGGCGTGGCGAACATGGAGCAGGTCGTCATAGCCGATGTCGATCTGGCCAAGCTGGTCAACAACCGGGTCAACGGCACCACCATCCCGCTGTACGACAAACGGGTGGATGTGTACGACAACGACGTCGAGGTGGTCGCCACCCAGGGCTGACAGGGTTTGCAGGCGGCGCTGGCAACTGCGCCCAGTCAGAACCAGCGGGCGACCATCGGAATCAGCAGCGACGCCACCACCACCTGCAACCCCAGTGCCAGCGCCGCCCAGGCGCCGGCATCCGCATGCACCTGCAGGGCGCGCGCTGCGCCAATGCCGTGGGCAGCCGTGCCCATGGCAAAGCCGCGCGCCATCCAGCCGACCGGGTCGGTGCCGATGCGCAGCAGCGCAAACAGCGCCTTGCCGCTGAGCGCGCCCACCAGACCGGTGACGACGGCAAACACGGCAGCCAGCGAGGGCACGCCGCCAATCTTGTCGGCAATGCCCATGGCGACCGGCGCCGTGACCGATTTGGGCGCGAGCGACAGCACGGCTTCGCGCGGCAGGTCCAGTGCCCAGGCAATCGCGACCGCGCTGGCGGCTGCCGCAGAGCCGCCCACCACCGCTGCGAGCGTGAAGCGCGCCCAGTGCGCCCGCAGCTGTACGCGCCGCTCCCACAGCGGCCAGGCCAGCGCCACCACCGCCGGCCCGAGCAGAAAATGGATGAACTGTGCGCCGGCGAAGTAGGTCGGGTAGGCGGTGCCAGTCACCAGAAGCGCGGCACCCAGAACGATGATGGAGAGCAATACCGGGTTGGCCCATGGCGCCTGGCCCAGGCGCTGGTACAGGCCGAGCGCCAGCACATAGACCACCAGCGTGGCGTTCAGGCCGAACAGCGGCGTGGCCGAGAGGTAGACCCAGAGCTGCACGAAGTCGGTCATGGCGTTTCTCTGTCCGGTGGGGCCGAACTGCCTATCCGTTTTCCATGGTGCGTCGCACTCCCCACGGCGCAGAGTACCCGCGTGACCCAGGCCAGCGGCCACCGTGCAAGGGCCTTGGCCGGCCGCGCCGCCCCGCCGCACAGGTGGCGTCCCCCACCCGCAGCGCGCAGCGGTGCGAGAGCGGGGGCTGAGGGGCGCGGCTCCAAGCCTGCCTGCGCAGGTTTGGACGTCCCCGAAGGGCAGCCGTCTCTGGTGGCTGCATGGAGGAGCGCAGCGACATAGGGGGGTCACTTCATCAACCAGCGCAGCACCAGCGCCGACACCGCCATGCCAATCCAGGTCGAGAGCACCAGCACCACCGCCAGCCGCAGGCCATATTGCGCCAGCACGTCAAGCTGGGTGATGACGCCCACGCCCACGGGCACGAACAGCAGCGAGAGGTGCGCCAGCAGAAAATCGGCCACCGAGCGCACGCGCAGCTGCACGGCAGGCCAGCGCAGCGCGATGAGCAGCAGCACCATGCCAATCACCGGGCCGGGGTAGGGCAGGTGCAGCAGCCGCGAGAGCGCCTCGCCCAGCGACTGCAAGGTCAGCAGAATGGCCAGGCCTTGCAGCATCTGCATCGCAGTGGTCGCTCAGTAGCGGGGCAGGTCGGGGTGCGCCAGCTTGCCGCCGCGAATCAGCATCTTGCCGTACTCGGCGCAGCGGTTGAGCGTGGGAATGAGCTTGCCAGGGTTGAGCAGGCCTTCGGGGTCGAAGGCGTGCTTCAGCGCCATCATCTGCGCGTTTTCTTCCCGCGAGAACTGAACGCACATGCTCGAGAGCTTCTCCACGCCTACGCCGTGTTCGCCGGTAATCGTCCCGCCCATGGCCACGCTGGTCTCCAGGATCTCCGCGCCAAACAGCTCGCAGCGGTGCAGTTGGTCCGGGTCGTTGGCGTCAAACATGATGAGCGGGTGCAGGTTGCCGTCGCCCGCGTGGAACACGTTCGCACAGCGCAACTGGTACTTTTTTTCCATCTGCTGGATGGCCAGCAGGATGTCGGCCAGGCGCTTTCTCGGGATGGTCGAATCCATGCACATGTAGTCGGGGCTGATGCGGCCACTGGCCGGGAAGGCGTTTTTGCGCCCGCTCCAGAAACGCAGGCGCTCGGCTTCGTCCTTGCTGACCGAGATGGCCGTGGCGCCGGCGCCCGCCAGCACGGCGCGCATGCGGGAGATTTCTTCCTCCACCTCTTCGGGCGTGCCGTCGCTTTCGCACAGCAAAATCGCTTCGGCCGTCAGGTCGTAGCCGGCGTGCACAAAGTCTTCCACGGCGGCCGTCATCGGCTTGTCCATCATCTCCAGGCCGGCGGGGATGATGCCGGCGGCAATCACGGCGGCCACGGCGTCGCCCGCTTTGCGGATGTCGTCAAAGCTGGCCATGATGCAGCGCGCCAGCAGCGGCTTGGGGATCAGCTTGACGGTGACTTCCACCGCCACGGCCAGCATGCCTTCGCTGCCGATCACCGTGGCCAGCAGGTCGTAGCCGGGCGAATCGAGCGCGGCGCTGCCGAATTGCACCGGTTCGCCCTCCATGGTGAAGCCGCGCACCGCCAACACGTTGTGCACCGTCAGGCCGTACTTCAGGCAGTGCACGCCGCCCGAGTTTTCCGCCACGTTGCCGCCAATGGTGCAGGCGATCTGGCTGCTCGGGTCGGGCGCGTAGTACAGACCGTATTGCGCCGCGGCCTCGCTGATGGCCAGGTTGCGCACGCCGCACTGCACGCGGGCGGTGCGGGCGCGCGGGTCAATCTCAACGATGCGGTTGAAGCGTGCCAAGGAGAGCGTCACGCCCAGCGCGTGCGGCATGGCGCCGCCGGAGAGCCCGGTTCCGGCGCCGCGCGCCACTACGGGAACGCTCAGGCGGTGGCAGGTGCGCAGCACGGCCTGCACTTCGTCTTCGGTCTCGGGCAGGCAGACCACCAGCGGGCGCTGGCGGTACGCGGTCAGGCCATCGCACTCGTAGGGCGTGGTGTCTTCCGCGTTCCACAGCAGACTGTGCGCCGGCAGCACGCTGGCCAGTGCGGCCACCACTTCGCGCTGGCGCGCGGCGCGGTCGGGTTCGGTGGGCGGCTTGGGCGCAGCGAAAACGGGAGTGTGCGTGGGCGACTGGGCAGCGGCGGTGTTCATGGCTGCACTGTAGCCAAGCGCGCGCGCCCTGGTGTGAAGATTGTTTCAGCCTTGCGTGAATTGCGTTGGGCAGAACCAATGAATACTATTAAAAAGATAGCTGTCAGCGCTTGATGGATAAGCGCTAGAGGCCAATTTAACTTGAATTTTTTCCATCTACACGCCTCCTTTGGTTGCCGTGGGCACGTCCAGCTGGCGCGGCCCAGGCCGGTGGCGCAGCCACCCCGTGGGATGATCCTGCCACTACACCATGCTCTTGTGCAGCCAGTCGGCAAAGGCCGCGCATTCCCAGCGGTCCATGGCGCCGGTGCGCCAGCACAGGTAGTGGGCGTGCGGGCTGGGCGCGTCCAGGTCGAACAAGCGCACCAGCGTGCCGTTCTCCACCCAGGGCGCGCCGAGCTTGAGGCGCACGAGGGCCACGCCCATGCCGGCGGCGGCGGCGTCGCACATCAGGCCGACGTCGTTGAACTGTGAGCCGTCGCGCGGTTCCTGCCAGGGCAGGCCCGCCGCGGCAAACCAGCTGCGCCAGGGCTCCAGCGGGCTGCGCAGCAGCGTGCTCGGGTCGAGTTCTTCCGGACGCTCAAACGGCCCGTGCTCGCGCAGCCAGGCGGGGGAGGCCAGCGGCGTCACGATGTCGCGCACGATTTCGCTGTACTCCACGTCGGCGTAGTGGCCGGTGCCAAAGCGCACCACCAGATCGGCGTCCTCCGCCACCACGTCCATGAGGGGAATGGAGATCTGCAGTGCCAGGTCGATCTCGGGGTAGGCCTCGCGGAAATGGCGCAGCCGGGGAATCAGGATCACCCGCGCGAAGGTGGGGGTGACGGCAAGTTTGAGGCGGCGTTTGCCGGGCGCACCGGCCAGACCGGGAAAGCGCTGCAGCGCGCCCAGGCCCTCGCGCACGTTGGCCAGGTAGGCAATGCCGTCGGTGGTGAGCGAAAAATCGGCCCGGCCGAACAGGCGCGTGCCGATGATCTGCTCCAGCTGCTTGACGCGGTGGCTGACCGCGCTGGGCGTGACGCAGAGTTCATCGGCCGTCAGCGTCACGCTGCGCAGGCGCGCCAGGGCTTCAAAGGTCAGCAGGCACTGGATGGGAGGGATGCGCCGCAGCGGCCCAGAAGCTTCGGCAGGCGAAATCATGCGGTGGCGCCCCTTGGGTGGTACTTATCGAAAAATCACCGTCTTGTGCCCGTTTTGCAGCACGCGGTGCTCGCTGTGCCACTTGACCGCGCGCGCCAGCACCTGGCTTTCGGTATCGCGGCCACGGGCCGTCAGGTCCTCGACGGTATCGGTGTGATCGGCACGTGTAACATCTTGTTCGATTATCGGGCCTTCGTCCAGATCGGCAGTGACGTAGTGCGCGGTGGCACCAATCAGTTTGACTCCACGATCATGCGCCTGGTAGTAGGGCTTGGCGCCCTTGAAGCTGGGCAAAAAGCTGTGATGGATATTGATGGCGCGGCCGGCAAGGCGCTGGCACATGCCGTTGGAGAGCACTTGCATGTAGCGCGCCAGAACCACCAGTTCGGCGCCCTCCTGCTCAATGATCTCCAACTGGCGCGCTTCGGCCTGGGCCTTGGTCGCCGCAGTGACAGGAATATGGTGAAACGGAATGTTGTAGCCGGCGGCGAGCTGGTAGAAATCGCGGTGGTTGCTGATGATGGCGCGGATGTCGATCGGCAGCAGGCCCGACTTCCAGCGAAACAGCAGATCGTTGAGGCAGTGGCCTTCGCGGCTGACCAGGATGGCGGTGCGCATGGGTTCGTGCGTGGCGTGCAGGCCCCATTGCATCTGGTGCGGCTCGGCGAATTGGGCGAGGCGTGCTTTCAGTTCAGTGGGGTCGTGCGCGTCGCATGCAAATTGCACGCGCATGAAGAACAGGCCGGTGGCGGGGTCGTTGAACTGGGCGGCTTCTTCGATGTTGCCGCCTTGTTCAAGCAAAAAACCCGAGAGGGCATGCACCAGACCCTTGCGGTCGGGGCATGAAAGGGTTAATACATGTACTTGGCTCATAGAAGCGAATTGTCGCAGCAGCCTGATCGGGTAGGTCCGCATGAACACCAGTAAATGGTTTCGCCAGTCAGGGATGCCGACACCCGGCGTGGCTGCGGGGCTGTATCTCGCGTTGGGCTGTGCCTGGGTATTTCTGGGGGACTGGTTGCTGGCCGCGTTGATCACGGACGCCGCGCAACTCGCACGCTGGCAGTTGTGGAAGGGCTGGACGTATGTTGCCTTGACCGCCGTGCTGGCCGCTTGGTTGGTGTACCGATTTCGCGATGCCGAGCGCAAGCGCAGATTGCGCGAGGATGAATTTTCTCAGGTGGTGCGTTACGCAAGTGCAGGCATTGCGCGCGTGCGAATTGGTGGCCAGATTCTGTGGGCCAACCCGCGGCTGCTGGAGATGCTGAATGTGGGCGAGAGCGATCTGCCCAACCTGAACTGGCGCAGCTTTGTGCCATCGGCCAACTCGGCCGAGATTGCCGAGCAGCTCAAGCGCCTGCTGGCGGGCGAAATTGACCATTACGTGGGCGAGCGCCAGTGCCTGCGGGCGGGTGGCCTGGAGCCGCTGCCGGTGCTGTGCACCGTCACACGCGTTCGGGCGGGGGAAGATGCATCCGGCGATTCGCTGATCTGCGCGCTGCAGGATTTGAGCGGGACGGTGCAGGCGCGCGCCGCCCTTGAGCGCAGCGAAGCGCGGCTGCGACTGGCGTTAGAAGCCAGTGCCAGCGGGGTGTGGGACTGGGATGTGCGCGCGCGGGCCTTCAGCTTTTCGCCTGGCATCGCCCGCATGCTGGCGTACCAGGGCACCGATCTCGCAAGCGAGCCCGATCTGATGGACCGCATCCTGCCAGAGGACCGAGAACGGGTACGCGCTGCGGCGCACTTCGTACTCGGCGCAGGTGAGGTGCGGCTCGAGTCCTTCGGCATGCAGTGCTTTGACGGCCAGGTGCGCTGGTTCCAGGCGCGTGGGCACTGGTACGCCGGTGCGCAAGGCGAACCGGAGCGGGTCACAGGGTTGCTGACCGATATGAGTGACGCACGGTCTTCCGAGGAGCGCCAGCGGCTGGCTATGGCGGTGGTGGACAACGCCGCCCAGGGCGTGCTGGTCACCGATACGCAGGGCAACATCCGTTCCGCCAATGCGGCGGCGCTGCGCATTCTGGGCTACACCGAGGCCGAGGTGCTGGGCCGCAACCCGCGCATGTTCCAGTCTGGCCGCCAAGACCGCCAGTTTTACGCGGACTTGTGGGCGCAACTGCTGCGCACTGGACATTGGCAAGGCGAACTGTGGAACAAGCGCAAGAATGGCGAAATTTTTCCCGAGCAAGCGGCCATCAGCGCGGTGAGCGATGCGGGCGGCACCGTCACCCATTTCATCTGCATGTTCACCGACCAGTCCCAGAGCCGGGCGCGCGAGCAGCAGGTCGAGTTTCTGGTCGGCCACGATCCGCTCACCGGCCTGGCCAACCGCGATAGCTTGGTCGTGGAACTCGAAGCCATTCGCGAGCAGGCTAGGGCCAGCGGCGAGCATTTCGCCGTGCTGCAGCTGAACCTCGACCGGTTCAAGGAGGTGAACGAAAGCTATGGCCACACCGTGGGCGACGCCGTCCTGCGCCACATCGCCGCGCAGGTGCAGCAGGCGCTGCGTCCGGGCGACCTGATTGCACGCCTCGCTGGCGACGAGATCGCCGTCGTTGCCCGCAACCTGCGCCATGCGGACGGCGCCGCCGCCGTTGCTCGCAAGCTGATGGAAGCGGCAGCCAGGCCTTGGTGTGCGCCTGAGGGCTTTGAAGTGGTGGTCAGAGCCAGCGTCGGCATCTGCATGTATCCGGACCATATGGCGTCCACCGAAGCCCTGCTGCAGGGCGCGCACTCGGCCGTCTATGGCGCCAAGGCGCTGGGGCGCGGCGCCTGGTGCTTCTACGACGAGGCCATGACGCAGGCTGCGCGCGAGCGCCTGACGCTGGAGGCCCGCCTGCGCCGTGCGCTGGCGGAGGGCGAGCTGCGGCTGTACTACCAGCCGCAGGTCGACATTGCCAGTGGCCGGATCGTTGGCGCCGAGGCTTTGCTGCGCTGGCAAGACCCGGACGAGGGCCTCATTTCTCCCGATCGTTTCATTCCCGTGGCCGAGTCGTCGGGCCTGATCGCGCCCATCGGCCAGTGGGTACTTGAGGAGGCCTGCCGCCAGGCGCAGCAATGGCTCACGGCGGGGCTGCCAGCGCTGACCATGGCGGTCAACGTGTCGCCGCGCCAGTTTTTGTTGGGGGATCTTGTGGCGGGCGTCGGCCAGGCCTTGTCACAAAGCGGGTTCCCGGCCAACTTTTTGGAGCTTGAAATTACCGAAAGCGCCATGGCCGAGCGGCCCGAGCAGGCCTTGGCGCTGCTTAACCGGCTGGGCGACCTGGGCCTGCGGCTGGCGGTGGACGACTTTGGCACCGGCTACTCATCGCTGGCGCACATCAAGCGGTTTCCCATCGACGTGCTCAAGATCGACCAAGGCTTTGTGCGCGACATCCCCGAGAGCGCTGATGACATGGCGATTTGCTCTGCCATCATTGCCATGGGCCACAGCATGGGCTTTGCTGTTTTGGCCGAAGGCGTGGAAACGCCGGCCCAACTCGACTTTCTGCGGGAGCGCGGTTGCGACAACTACCAGGGCTATCTGCGCAGCCGACCGGTTCCGCCAGACGCCTTTGAGGCGTTGCTGCGCGCTCAAAGCGTTTGATCAGCTGCTGGGCTATTTGCGCAGCGGCGCGCAGGCGTCCTGCGGTGGCAGCTCAGCCGTCACGGGTGCCAGATCTGCTTCTATTTCAATAGCTGGTTGCGCTTTTCCTGATTGCGCTAGGACCACTTTTACTTCAAAATTTCTGGGTAAATATTGGGGTACGCCGCGGCTGCGCAGTACGTGGCCGGCGCCGGCAATCAGCAGCACGGTCTGGCCTGGAGCGCGCGGTGCTGCAGCCAGCGTGCGCGCCATGCTCCGGTCGCGCGCCATTTGGATGCGCACCATGCCCGGCAACTGCGCCTCAGGCAGCAAATCGCAATGGCCTTCGCGCACGGCCTGCAGTTGTGCGCTGTGCGCGGCCGGAGGCAAGGCGGCGTCCAGGGCTTCGTCCTGCATGGCGGTGCGCATGGCGGCGCGTGGCAAATTGCCGCCAAGCACAGGAACAGCGGCGCGCACGGCCGCCATCACCGCGACTTTGTAGGGCTGCCAGGGCCACAGGCGCTCGTCCCAGACAAGCGCAGCGCGCGCGCTGGCTTCGTCGGCATCGGCGGGCAGCGCAGCCGTACTGTGGCCGGCCTCGGCCATTTCCAGCACCAGGGCCGAGAGCCTGCCCTGGGCCACCAGCCATTGCACGGCCGCCGCTTCCATCGCCTGGTGCGCCGGCGCGTCGTGCTGCTCACCCAGCAAAATGATGTCGGCCGGCATCAGTGCTGCCAGACTCTCGGGCCAGCCCCCTGGCAGGCGCACCGGGGCCGCACAGCCGAGCAGCAGTGCCAGTACCGCAGCCGCAATGGCATGCGGCCAGCGTCCAGACGCGACGAATAAGGCAGTTTTCATGGCTGCATGCTACTGGTGCCGCGCTGTGCGCAATCCGCCCAGGGCCGCAAGGTGCTCCCTTACACTGCCCGCCATGCGGACCGGCACCACGCTCACCACCAAGCTCCTGACCATGGGCATGGTGTTCTTGCTGGTCACCCTCAGCTCCATCAGCGTGACGCTTTGGGTCACCTGGAAGCTCGAAGGCGGCGCCGCCGCCGTGAACGAGGCCGGCCGCTTGCGCATGCGCACCATGCGCATGGCGCTGGCGGTGGAAAACGGCGCGCGCGACAAGCTCCTGGCGAATGCGGAAATGATTGAAGGCAGTCTGGAGCTGTTGCGCACCGGCGATCCGGACCATCCGCTGTTCGTCCCCTGGAGCGATGAAACCCGCGCGCGTTTTGCCGATGTGCGCAGCCAGTGGACCACGGTGCGCCAAGAGTGGCTGGCGCGAGAAGCGCCGCCCGTGCCGGTGCTGGTGGCGCGCGCCGACGAGATGGCTGAGGTGATGAACCTCTTCGTGGATGCCATTGAGGTGCAGATCGCGCGCTGGACTGCGGCGCTGCACGTGCTGCAGCTTTTCATGATGGGCTTGACGATTCTCGTTGCGTTCGGCGTGGTGGTCATGACCGGCCTGGTGGTCATCAACCCGGTGGCGCGCCTGCAGGAGGCGTTTTTGCAGATACGCCAGGGTCTGCTGGGCACGCGCCTGCCGGTGGAAACGGACGACGAATTCGGTCAGCTCAATGAGGGTTTTAACCGCATGGCGCAGGCCCTGCAGACCTCGCACGACGACCTTGCGCTCAAGGTGCGCGAGAAAACCGCCAGCATCGAGGACAAGAACCAGCGCCTTTCCGCGCTGTATGAAGTGAGCGCTTTGGCCGCACAGGCACCCAACTTGAAAGAGCTCACGCAGGGCTTTGTGCAACAGGTGCGGCGCGTCGCGGGAGCCGACGCGGCTGTTGTGCGCTGGTCGAACGAGGGCAACGAGCACTATGTCATCCTGGCCGCCGACGGCCTTCCGCGTTCCATGACCGAGGAGGAGCAGTGCCTGCGCGCCGGCAGCTGCTTTTGTGGCCAAGCCCAAAGTCTGCCCGACGCGCGCGTCATCCCTATCAGCATTGCGACGCCCATGGTGTTGCCGCACTGCCACGAGGCGGGCTACCAAACCCTGGTGGCCTTGCCTGTGATGGTGCATCAGCGCGTGCTGGGCGAACTCAACTTGTTTTTTCGCGCCGAACTGGAGCTATCGCCCGACATGCGCGAGCTGCTGGAAGCCATGGTGCGCCATCTGGCCAGCAGCATGGAGGGGCTGCGCGCGGCGGCGCTGGAGCGCGAGGGCGCTGTGGCCGAAGAGCGTGGCATGCTGGCGCGTGAGCTGCACGACTCGATTGCGCAGTCGCTCGCGTTTCTCAAAATTCAGACACAGTTGCTGCGCGACGCAGTGAAAAAGGGCAACGACATCGCGCGCGACCGCAGCATGGCCGAACTGGATGTCGGGGTGCGCGAGTGCTATGCCGATGTGCGTGAGTTGCTGGTGCATTTTCGTACCCGTGCAAGCGAGGAGGACATCGAAGAGGCGCTGCGCACCACGCTCTCAAAATTTGGCCACCAGACCGGTATCGCCGCCCATCTCAGCATGGAAGGACACGGCTTGCCACTGGACGCCGACGTGCAGATTCAGGTGCTGCACATGGTGCAGGAGGCGCTCTCCAATGTGCGCAAGCATGCTCGCGCTACGGTGGTGAATGTTCGGGTTCAGCGCCATCCCGAGTGGCGCTTCGAGGTGCAGGACAACGGCATAGGCTTTGATGCAGGGCTCGCCATGGCGGCCGACTCTTTGCACGTCGGCCTGCGCATCTTGCGCGAGCGCGCCGAAGGCATCAACGCGCGGGTCGAGGTGCAGTCCGCACCCGGTGCGGGCACCACGGTGTGCATCGCACTGCCACACAACGAACCAGGGGCGTCTGGCGGCGCAACGCCGTCCGAATCGCCTGCGCCCCAACTGCCTTCGTGGAGTTCGCTATGAACCCAGACAGCGCCATTTCCGTTTTCGTGGTCGACGATCACAACTTGTTCCGCCGGGGCCTGGTTGCGCTGCTGTCGCTGGACGACGGCCTGCGCGTGGTCGGTGAGGCGGGCGACGCGGCCGAGGCACTGCGCCTGGTGCCGGTTCTGCAGCCCCAGGTGATCTTGCTGGACAACCATCTGCCGGGGGTGCTTGGCATCGACGCGGTGCGCGGCTTGCGCGCTGCGTCGCCGGCAAGCCACGTGCTGATGCTCACTGTGAGCGAGGATGCGCAGGACCTGGCAACTGCTCTGCGCAATGGCGCCCAGGGCTATTTGTTGAAAACCATCGAGGGTGATTTGCTGGCCGAGGCCATTCGCCGCGCGGCGGCTGGTGAGCCGGTGGTGAGCCCAGAGCTGATGGGCAAGCTGGTGGCGGCGTTTCAGTCGCAGGGCGGGCCGCCGCCCGTCGCGCCGATGCAAACCACTGCGCCGGTGCCTTCCACCAGCGCTGCGACTGCGCCGCCGCCGCTCTCGCCGCGCGAAGAAGAAGTGCTGCGCGAGATTGCGCTGGGGGCGAGCAACAAGGAGATTGCGCGCACGCTCGATATCGCTGAGACCACGGTAAAGATTCACGTGCAGCACATCTTGCGCAAGCTGGGCCTCAGTTCCCGTGTGCAGGCGGCGGTCTACGCCGCCAACCCCCGTCATTGATTTTCCTCGAGTAGTTCTTTCGAACTACTCCCCTGGGTAAACCCTCGTCCTTCTTTTCCGCTGCACCCCTCCACCTGAAGGATAGCCAGCGGCGCCACCGTGCGCCAACATCGCTTCACTCATTCAAAAGAGAGGAAAAGCGCAAATGGCTACCGCCCCGCTCACTGCAGGCAAGGGTCCCGAAAAGGGACGAGAAGCCTGGTCCGTGCTCATCGTGAGCACCCTGGCCTTTACGGTCTGCTTCATGGTGTGGATGATGTTCGCTGTCATCGGCATCCCGCTCAAGAAGACCCTGGGGCTCAACGCCACCGAATTTGGCCTGCTGACGGCCATGCCCGTGCTCTCGGGCTCGCTTATCCGCGTGCCGCTGGGCATCTGGACCGACAAGTACGGCGGCCGCATCGTCATGGCCGTCTTGCTGGCCATCACGGTGCCCGCCATCTGGTTCATGGCCTACGCCACGCAGTATTGGCACTTTCTGGTCATTGGCCTGGTGTTGGGCTTGGCCGGTGGCTCGTTCTCGGTCGGTACGCCCTACGTGGCACGCTGGTTCCCCAGGGACCGCCAGGGTATGGCCATGGGCGTGTTTGGCGCCGGCAATTCGGGCGCGGCGGTGAACAAGTTTGTGGCGCCGGCGCTGGTCGTGGCCTTCGGCTGGACCATGGTGCCCAAGGTGTACGCCGTGATCATGCTGATTACGCTCATCATCTTCTGGTTCGGCAGCTCCAGCGATCCGCGCCATCTGGTGTCATCGAAGGTGAAGTTCATGGACCAGCTCAAGGCGCTGAAGGACCCGCGTGTGCTCAAGTACTGCCAGTACTACAGCATCGTCTTCGGCGGCTACGTGGCGCTCTCCTTGTGGATGGTGCAGTACTACGTCGGTGAATATGGCCTGGACATCCGCATCGCAGCCTTGCTTGCAGCCTGCTTCTCGCTGCCCGGTGGCGTGCTGCGCGCCATCGGCGGCTGGTTGTCGGACAAGTACGGTGCGCACAGCGTCACCTGGTGGGTGATGTGGGTGAGCTGGATTTGCCTGTTCCTGCTGAGCTATCCGCAGACCGACTTCACCATCCAGACCATCAACGGTGTGCAGACCTGGCACTTGGGCCTGAACGTGTACGCCTTCACCGGCCTCATGTTTGCGCTTGGTATCGCGTTCGCGTTCGGCAAGGCCAGCGTTTTCAAGTATGTCAGCGACGACTACCCCGAGAACATCGGCACCGTCAGCGGCATCGTCGGTCTGGCCGGCGGTCTGGGCGGCTTCGTTCTGCCCATCATGTTCGGCATGCTGGTGGACATCACCGGCATCCGTTCCAGCGCCTTCATGCTGATGTACGCGGTGGTCTGGGTTTCGCTCATCTGGATGTACTGGACCGAAGTGCGCAGGGCCAGCCCCATGGGCGATCAGAGCAAATCTCTTTCCCTCCAAAACTGAGCCACTGCGGCCAGAACCTTCATCATGAACAACAAAACCACCAGCGGCGCCGACATTGTCGATTGGCGCCCCGAGGACGAACAGTTCTGGGAATCCACCGGCAAGAAGATTGCCTACCGCAATCTCTGGATTTCCATTCCGGCCCTGCTTTGCGGCTTCGCTGTCTGGGGCATGTGGGGCATCATCACGGTGCAAATGCTCAACCTGGGCTATCCGTTCAGCCAGGCCGAACTGTTCACCCTGACCGCCATCGCTGGCCTGGCGGGCGCGACGATGCGCATCCCGGCTTCGTTCCTGATCCGGCTCTCGGGTGGGCGCAACACCATTTTCCTCACCACTGCCATGCTGCTGGCCCCGGCCATCGGCACCGGCATCGTGCTGCAGCATCCGGAGTGGCCGCTGTGGTCCTTTCAGCTGATGGCCTTGTGGTGCGGTGTGGGGGGCGGCAACTTCGCCTCTTCGATGTCCAACATCTCCACCTTCTTTCCCAAGCGCCTGCAAGGCACCGGGCTGGGTCTGAATGCGGGCCTGGGCAATTTCGGCGTGACCACAATGCAGATCGTCATCCCTTTGGTGATGACCGTGCCCTTGCTGGGATCGCTCGGCGGTGAGTCGATGACGCTGCAAAAGGAAAGCGGCTGGATTTTTGGCGCGATCCAGCCGGGTACGGCCACCTGGATTCAGAACGCCGGCTTTGCCTGGGTGTTGTCACTGGTGCCGCTGTCCATCCTGTGCTGGTTTGGCATGAACAACCTCAAAACAGTCTCGCCGGACACAGGCAACCCGATCACGGCCTTCCTGAAAATCATCTGGCTCTACACGCTCTCGTTCATTCCAGCGGGGGTCGGCCTGTATCTCTACCTGCCAGCGCCCAGTGGCCTGGGGATGCTGAACATGTGGCTTGCCATGCCGCTCATCATCGTGAGCACGCTGATGGTGATGAAGCTCACCGCATTTGGCGCGATGAAGGAAAACGTTGCCAAGCAGTTCGCGATCTTCAGTAACAAACACACTTGGTCGCTTACCATCCTGTACATCGTCACTTTCGGTTCCTTCATTGGCTTTTCGATGGCGTTGCCGCTGTCGATGAAAGTCATCTTTGGTATCAGCCATGTGCCCGACGCCAACGGCATCCTGCAACACACACTGGTCAACCCCAACGGACCGCCCGTGTTGGCCTACGCCTGGATCGGCCCCTTCGTGGGTGCCGCCATTCGCCCGGTGGGAGGCTGGATTTCTGACAAGCTCGGTGGTTCCATTGTTACCCAATGGGTGTGCGCGGCCATGGTGGTCGCCGGCGTGGCGGTGGGTTATGTGATGCAACTCGCCTACCAATCGGCTACGCCGGAAGAGTACTTTTTCATCTTCCTCACCTTGTTCATCGTGCTCTTTGCTGCAAGCGGCATTGGCAACGGTTCCACTTTCCGAACCATCGGTGTAATCTTTGACCGCCAACAGGCCGGCCCTGTCCTGGGCTGGACCTCGGCGGTCGCCGCCTACGGTGCCTTCATCGCGCCAGTGGTGATTGGCCAGCAGATCAAGCTCGGCACGCCGCAGATGGCGATGTACGGATTTGCTGTGTTTTACGCCTTGTGCCTGCTACTGAACTGGTGGTTCTATTTGCGAAAAAACGCCGAAATCAAGAACCCCTGAATCTGCCCCTTTTTCCCTGCTTCTCGGAGACAACCCATGAGCCATTTCCTTGACCGCCTTACCCATTTTTCGCAACCGCGCGAATCGTTTTCCGGAGGGCACGGCGTAACCACCGCTGAAGACCGCACTTGGGAAGACGCCTACCGAAACCGCTGGGCGCACGACAAAATCGTACGCAGCACGCACGGCGTGAACTGCACCGGGTCATGCTCGTGGAAGATCTACGTCAAGGGTGGCATCGTTACCTGGGAAACGCAGCAGACCGACTATCCGCGCACGCGTTGGGACATGCCCAACCACGAGCCGCGCGGTTGTTCGCGCGGCGCCAGCTACAGCTGGTATCTGTACAGTGCCAACCGCGTCAAATACCCGATGATTCGCGCCCGCCTGCTCAAGCACTGGCGCGAAGCGCGCCTGACGTTGGCGCCGGTGGAAGCCTGGGCCGCCGTAGTGCAAGACGAAACCAAGCGGCGCGACTACCAGAGCGTGCGGGGGCTGGGCGGCATGGTGCGATCCACCTGGGACGAGGTGAACGAGCTGATTGCCGCAGCCAACATCTACACCATCCAGCAGCACGGTGCCGACCGGATCATTGGCTTCTCGCCCATTCCGGCGATGTCGATGATCAGCTACGCCTCGGGTTCGCGCTACATGTCGCTGATTGGCGGCGTGAACATGAGTTTTTACGACTGGTACTGTGACCTCCCCCCCAGCAGTCCGCAGGTCTGGGGCGAGCAGACCGACGTGCCCGAATCGGCCGACTGGTACAACTCCGGCTACATCATTGCGTGGGGCTCCAACGTGCCGCAGACGCGGACACCGGACGCCCACTTCTTCACTGAGGTGCGCTACAAGGGCACGAAGACGGTTGCTATCACGCCCGACTATTCCGAGGTTGCCAAGCTTTCCGACATGTGGGTGCATCCCAAGCAGGGCACCGACGCCGCCGTCGCCATGGCGATGGGCCACGTCATCCTGAAAGACTTCTACTTTGGCGGCAACGGCCAGCCGCGGTCGGCCTACTTTGACGACTACGCACGCCGCTATACCGATCTGCCGATGCTGGTGATGTTAAAGGAGCACACGCTAGAGAACGGCACCACCTGCCTGGTTCCTGATCGCTACGTGCGTGCCAGCGACTTTGCTGATCAGCTCGGCCAGGAGAACAATCCGGACTGGAAAACGGTCGCCCTGGACACAGGCGGACAGGTGGTTGTTCCGCAGGGCGCCATCGGCTTTCGCTGGGGCCCGGACGGGCGTGCCGATACCGGTCAGTGGAACCTGGAAGCCAAGGAGGCGCGCAATGGCAATGACGTCTCGCTCAAACTATCGGTAATGGAAGGCGAGGACGGCGTGGAAAGCACCGCGACCGACAGCGCCCAGGTGGGTTTTCCGTATTTTGGCGGTATCCAGCACGAGCATTTTCCGAACAACGAGCAAAGCGACGTGCTGGTGCGCACCGTCCCGGTGCAGCGTATTGCGGTTGGAAGCGGCGAAGCATTGGTTGCCACGGTGTTTGACCTGCAGGTGGCGCAGTACGGCATTGCCCGTGGTTTTGCGGGCGAGATGGCAGCCGCTGACTTTGACGACAACACGCCCTACACGCCCGCCTGGCAGGAGCAGATCACCGGCGTGCCCCGCGACCAGATCATCACGGTGGCGCGCCAGTTCGCCGAAAATGCGCACAAGACCGAAGGCCGTTCGATGGTCATCATCGGCGCCGGCATGAACCACTGGTACCACAGTGACATGAACTACCGTGGCGTCATCAACATGCTGATGATGTGCGGCTGCATCGGCAAGAGCGGCGGTGGTTGGTCGCACTACGTGGGCCAGGAAAAACTGCGCCCACAGACCGGCTGGACGCCGCTGGCCTTCGCGCTCGACTGGATCCGCCCACCGCGCCAGATGAACAGCACCAGCTTTTTCTATGCCCACACCGACCAGTGGCGCTATGAAAAACTGGGCGTGGACGAGGTGCTTTCGCCGTTGGCCGACAAGAAGCTCTACACCGGCAGCATGATCGACTACAACGTGCGCGCCGAACGCATGGGCTGGCTGCCCAGCGCGCCGCAGCTGCAGACGCATCCGATGAAGGTAGTCAAGGATGCACAGGCTGTTGGCATGGACCCCAAGGATTACGTGGTCAAGTCGCTCAAAGACGGGTCACTGAAGCTGAGCTGCGAAGACCCCGACCACCCGGCCAACTGGCCGCGCAACATGTTTGTCTGGCGTTCGAACATCATTGGTTCGTCGGGCAAGGGCCATGAGTACTTTTTGAAGCATCTGCTGGGCACCGACAACGGCGTGCAGGGCAAAGACCTGGGCAAGGAAGAGGCCAAGCCCGAAGAGGTGGTTTGGCACAACAAGGCGCCTGAAGGCAAGCTCGATTTGCTGGTCACGCTCGACTTTCGCATGAGCACCACCTGCCTGTACTCGGACATCGTGCTGCCCACAGCCACCTGGTACGAGAAAAATGACCTCAACACCAGCGACATGCATCCCTTTATCCATCCGCTGTCCACTGCGGTGGACCCGGTGTGGCAATCGAAAAGCGACTGGGAAATCTACAAGGGTTTCGCCAAAAAATTCAGCGAGCTGTGCGTCGGCCACCTGGGGATTGAGCAAGAGATGGTGCTCACCCCCATGCAGCACGACTCACCTGGTGAACTGGCGCAGCCGTTTGACGTGAAGGACTGGAAGCGTGGCGAGTGCGAGTTGATTCCCGGCAGGACCGCGCCGCAGATGCAGGTGATCGAGCGCGACTACCCCAACGTCTACAAGCGCTTCACCGCTGTGGGTCCGCTGCTCAACAAGATTGGCAATGGCGGCAAGGGCATTTCCTGGGACACGAAGACCGAAGTGACGCAACTCGGCCAGCTGAGCGGCGTGGTGACCGAGCCCGGCGTAACGCAGGGCATGCCGCGCATCCAGAGCGACATCGACGCCTGCGAAATGGTGTTGCAGCTGGCCCCCGAGACCAATGGCCATGTGGCAGTCAAGGCCTGGGCGGCGCTGAGCAAGCAGACCGGGCGTGACCACACGCATCTGGCGCTGCACCGCGAAGACGAGAAAATTCGCTTCCGCGACATCCAGGCGCAGCCGCGCAAGATCATCAGCTCGCCGACCTGGAGTGGAATTGAGTCGGAAACCGTGTCCTATAACGCTGGCTATACCAACGTGCACGAGTACATCCCGTGGCGCACACTCACCGGCCGCCAGCATTTCTATCAGGACCATCCATGGATGATTGCCTTTGGCGAGGGCTTTGCCAGCTACCGTCCGCCGGTGAACCTGAAGGCGACGGCGGGCGTGCACAACATTCGCAGCAATGGCAACACCGAAATCTTGCTGAACTTCATCACGCCGCACCAGAAGTGGGGCATCCACTCGACCTACACCGATAACCTGATCATGCTCACGCTCAGCCGGGGCGGACCGATCATCTGGCTGAGCGAAGACGACGCCAAAGCCATTGGTGTGGAGGATAACGACTGGATTGAGGCCTACAACGTCAACGGCGCGATTGCGGCGCGGGCGGTGGTCAGCCAGCGCGTCAAGCCCGGCATGGTCATCATGTACCACGCCCAGGAGAAAATTGTGAACACCCCAGGTTCGGAAATTACCGGCACGCGCGGTGGCATCCACAATTCTGTGACACGTGTGGTGCTCAAGCCCACGCACATGATTGGCGGCTACGCACAACTGTCTTACGGCTTCAACTACTACGGAACCATCGGGACCAACCGCGACGAGTTCGTCGTGGTGCGCAAGATGGACAAAGTGGACTGGCTGGATACGCCACGGGAAGACGATCGCGCCTTCGCGGTGCAGCAACAGGGAGAGTCGGCATGAAAATTCGCGCGCAAATCGGCATGGTGCTGAATCTGGACAAGTGCATCGGCTGCCACACCTGTTCGGTGACCTGCAAGAACGTCTGGACCAGCCGCCCTGGTATGGAATACGCATGGTTCAACAACGTCGAGACCAAGCCCGGCATTGGCTACCCCAAGGAATGGGAAAACCAGGACAAATGGAACGGCGGCTGGGTGCGCAAGGCCGACGGCTCCATTGAGCCGCGCCAGGGCGGCAAATGGAAGCTGCTGATGCGTCTGTTCGCCAACCCGAACATGCCGCAGATCGACGACTACTACGAGCCCTTCACCTTCGATTACGACCACCTGCAGTCGGCGCCCGAGATGAAGGCCACGCCTACGGCACGGCCGCGAAGCCTGATCACGGGCAAGCGCATGGAGAAAATCGAGTGGGGCCCGAACTGGGAAGAAATTCTGGGGGGCGAGTTTTCCAAGCGCAGCAAGGACGCTAACCTCGACAGTTTCGAGCAGGTCCAGAAGGACATGGTGGGGCAGTTCGAAAACACCTTCATGATGTATTTGCCGCGGCTGTGTGAGCATTGCCTCAACCCCGCCTGTGTGGCGTCCTGCCCTTCGGGCTCGATCTACAAGCGTGAGGAAGACGGCATCGTGCTGATCGACCAGGACAAGTGCCGTGGCTGGCGCATGTGCGTCTCCGGCTGCCCGTACAAGAAGATTTACTACAACTGGAAGAGCGGCAAGGCCGAGAAGTGCACGTTCTGCTACCCGCGCATCGAGGCCGGTCAGCCTACCGTCTGCTCGGAAACCTGCGTGGGCCGCATTCGCTATCTGGGAGTGCTTTTGTACGACGCGGACCGCGTCCAGGAAGCCGCCAGCGTAGAGCGCGATCGGGATTTGTATCAGGCCCAGCTCGACATCTTCCTCGATCCGCACGACCCGGTTGTCATTGAGCAGGCGCGTCGTGACGGTATCCCTGAGGCGTGGCTGGAAGGCGCCCGCAGGAGCCCGGTCTACAAAATGGCCGTGGACTGGAAAGTGGCGCTGCCGCTGCACCCTGAGTACCGTACGCTGCCCATGGTTTGGTATGTGCCGCCGCTCTCGCCCATCACCTCGGCGGCCAACGCCGGCAAGATCGGCGTCAATGGCGAGCTGCCCGACATTGCCGAGATGCGTATCCCGGTGCAATACCTGGCCAACCTGCTGACTGCGGGCGACACCGCGCCAGTTGTGCGCGCGCTGCAGCGCATGCTGGCAATGCGTGCGTACCAGCGCAGCAAGCACGTGGACAACGAACAGAACCTCGCCGTGTTGGAGCAGGTCGGTCTCACCATGGCAGAGGTCGAGGACATGTACCACATCATGGCGATTGCCAACTACGAAGATCGGTTTGTGATTCCCACAACGCACCGGGAATACGCCGAGAACGCCTTCGACGTGCGCGGTGGCTGCGGCTTCACTTTTGGCAACGGTTGCTCCGAAGGCAGCAGCGAGGTCAGCCTGTTTGGTGGCAGCAAGAAGCGCACCATTCCGATCAAGATGGAGGTGTAGGCATGGCGCTGTTCAATCACACCCCCCACGCCAGCAAAAGCCTGCGCGTGCTGGCACGTCTGCTGGGTTATCCGGACGCCGATCTGCGCACCCACTTGCCCGAGCTGCGCGCTGCGCTGCACGAAGAGAAGGCCTTGGCTGCACCGCGCCTGGCCGAGCTGGAAGCGCTCATCGAGACACTCAGCCGCAAGGCTGTGTTGGATATCGAATCCGACTATGTCGAGCTGTTTGACCGTGGCCGGGCCACGTCGCTGCACTTGTTCGAGCACGTGCACGGCGATTCGCGCGACCGGGGGCCGGCCATGATCGATCTGGCCAAGACCTACGAGCAAACCGGCCTGTTTCTGGGCGAGGGCGAACTGCCCGATTTTCTGCCGGTGGTGTTGGAGTTCACATCCACGCTGGCGCCGCGCCAGGCACGCGAGTTCCTGAGCGAGATGGCGCACATCTTCAATGCCATCTTCGCTGCGCTCCAACAGCGGGAAAGCCCGTACGCCGCCGTGCTCGGTGCTTTGCTGGAGTTGTCCGGTGAGAAAGCCTCGCCGGTCGATATCGCACCCGAGGAGTCCATTGACGCCGTCTGGGAGGAGCCTGTCGTGTTCGACGGCTGCTCATCGAAGGGCCAAGCACGGCCCGACCAGGCCCAACCCATCCACATCGTGCCCAAATCTGCCCGCCAGGCACTCTCTTCCCTAGGAGCACAGCCATGACTTCCCTGAACGGTTTTCTCTTTGGGGTCTACCCCTACATTTGTCTGACGGTGTTTTTGCTCGGCAGCCTGCTGCGTTTCGACCGCGACCAATACACCTGGAAAAGCGACTCGTCGCAAATGCTGCGGACCGGTTTGCTGCGCTGGGGCAGCAATCTGTTCCACGTCGGCATCCTGTTCCTGTTCTTTGGTCACTTGGTCGGGTTGCTGGCGCCGCACGCTTTTTATGCGCACTTCCTGGAAGCCTCGGTGAAGCAAAAAATCGCCATCTACTCGGGCGGCACCTTTGGGGTGCTGTGCTTCATTGGCCTGACGATGCTGATCTATCGCCGCATGTTTGATGAACGCATTCGCTACACCAGCCACAAAACCGACTTGGCGATCCTGCTTATCCTGTGGGTTCAGCTGGTTGTGGGCCTGATTACGTTGCCGTTTTCGTGGGCGCATTCAGATGGCAGCGTCATGCTGATCCTGGCCGATTGGGCGCAGCGCATCCTGACACTGCGTACGGTCGATGCCGAGGTGTTGGCGGGTCTCCCTTGGCCTTACCTGGTGCATATCGTGTTTGGCATGACGATCTTCTTGTTGTTCCCGTTCAGCCGTCTGGTGCATGTGTGGAGCGGCTTTGCATCGGTCGGCTACCTCCTGCGCCCGTACCAAATCGTGCGCAGCCGGCGCCTCCACGTGGGCGTCACCACCCGCTCGTCGCATGCGCCGAAGCCGGTGCAGGCAAGTCATCCTGCTGCTCCGTCAAAAGGAAAATTCTCGTGAGTATTTCCCCCCCAGTCTCCCCGCTGGCAGATGCCGGCAGTTGTGGCAGCGGATGTGGTTGTGGCAACGCCACTGCCAGCGCCCCAGCACTCAGCGCGCAAGACATGCTCACTGCCACCATCAATCGCATCGCCTTGCATGCGCAGGGGCAGCGCCCTGAAGCTGGCGAACTGCGCGAGCTTGCCTATGCCGAGCTGCTGCGCCAGCGCGCAGTCTCGCTTGGGCTCCTGCCCGAGCACACCGGGCCCATGGCGCCTGAACTGAGCGAATCCGAACGCCAGATCCTGGAGGCCATGGTTGATCGCGAAGTCAGCAGCCCGCAGCCCGAAGAGGTTGAATGCCAGCGCTACCACCAGGCCCACGCTTGTGAGTTCACGGTCGGACAGGCGCTGCACATGCGGCATATCCTGTTTGCGGTCACGCCTGGAATCAACGTACAGGCCCTGGCCGTGCACGCTGAAAAAGCACTGCTTGAACTGACCCACAAGGACACCCCGCCAGATCGTTTCGCTAAACGTGCTGCGGAGTTGTCCAACTGCCCCACCAGCAGCCAGGGTGGCGATTTGGGTTGGGTCGGTCCGGACGACTGCGCTCCCGAGCTGGCCAAAGCGCTGTTTCACCAGTCGCACAACCAGAGCGGCGTGGGCGTGCATCCGACGCTGGTGCACAGCCGGTTTGGTTTTCACATTGTCGAAGTGCTGGAGCGCCGGGCGGGGACAGAGCCGACCTATGCCGAGGTGCGCGAGCGCATTGCACGCCTGCTGGCAATGCAGTCCCGTGCCCGCGCGTTGTACCAATACATGGCTTTGCTCGCTGGCGAGGCCGAGCTCGAAAATATCGTTCTCGACGCGGCCGATTCTCCCTTGGTGCAGTAGGCATGGGCCTGCAGGGCGGCGCCAGCGGAGAAGATTGCGACAGTAGCGCGGCGGGCGGTGACGATCTGCTGTTGCGACTGCGCAGTTTCAAGTCCGACTATTTTCCTCTGCACCAGCAGCGCTTTCAGGACTTGGTGGCCGAGGGTCAGCACCCCACCACCCTGTTCATTGGATGCTCCGATTCGCGCCTGCTGCCCTATCTGCTGACGGGTGCCGGACCGGGCGAACTGTTTTTGGTGCGCAACGTTGGCGCCTTTGTGCCGCCCTACGACGGCTCATACGGCCACCATGGCACGGCAGCTGCGATCGAGTTTGCGGTGCTTAGCCTGCAGGTAGGGCACATCATCGTCTGTGGACATAGCCACTGCGGTGCGATCAAGGCGCTGTATGAAGAAGTCCCGGCGGAGGCCAACAACTTGCGCCGCTGGCTCGATCTGGGACGCGATGCCGCATTGCCGGTGGTTCCCACTCCGGACGCACTGCGCCGCACAGAACAGCGTGCCGTGGTGCTGCAGCTCGAACGTTTAATGGACTATCCCATGGTGCGCAGGCGCGTGGTAGCGGGCCAGATCAGCTTGCACGGCTGGCATTGCGTCATTGAAGACGGTGAAGTCCACGTGTTCGACGTCCAGAGCGGTCGCTTTGTCGCGGCGTCCGTGGCCACGCACAGTGGTACAGGGCCATACCATCCTTACGTCGAGCACGACGGGCAGGTCTTGTCGGATGAAAACCCTTAGTCGAGCAGAAAATTGTAAAAAGATTCTCTGCGAGAAATTTGCTCTAAGTGCGCGCCAGGCTTGAGATCGTCCTGTTTTTTCTATGCGAGCTAGCACAAAAGGGGAAGACCGCTTGGGATGCCTGGCTCGCCTGAAAAGGCTAAACTGAGCTCGCTTTCCGAGCCCACTTTTCACGGTGGGTGGACTTCGCCCGACGCGCTGTGCAGCGCGTTTTTGTCATATTACCTACGGACTCCACCATGAAGAGAGAAGACCTGGGCCGCGCGCAAGACGTCACGGCCATCCAGCCCATCAGCCTTGATGTACTGCAGGAAAAATATCTCAAACCGGGCGAGACCAGCGTCGAAGACCTCTTTCGCCGTGTAGCGCGTGCACTGGCTTCTGTTGAAGCCGAGGGCGAGCGGGAAAAGTACGAAGCCCTGTTCCTGGCCAACATGCATGCAGGCGCGATTGGCGCCGGACGCATCATGAGCGCCGCTGGCACCACCATTCAGGCGACGCTGATCAACTGCTTCGTTCAGCCCGTGGGCGACTGCATCCAGGGGATGGACGACGAAGGATTTCCTGGCATTTACGAGGCGCTGCGCGAGGCTGCCGAAACCATGCGGCGCGGCGGTGGCGTTGGCTACGATTTTTCGCGCATTCGCCCGCGCGGGGCCGAGGTCAAAGGCACGCATTCAATGGCGTCCGGGCCATGCAGCTACATCAACGTGTTCGATCAGTCCTGCTCCACGGTGGAAAGCGCGGGCGCGCGGCGTGGTGCACAGATGGGCGTGCTGCGCATTGATCACCCGGATGTGATGGATTTCATCACCGCGAAGCGCACGCCGGGTCGTTGGAACAATTTCAATGTGTCGGTGGGGGTGAGTGACGCCTTCGTGCAGGCCGTGCTGGATGATCAGCCCTGGGAGCTGGTACACAAGGCGCGCCCTGGGGCCACGGTGATGGGTACGGGCGCCTATCAGCGCGCCGACGGCAAATGGGTGTACGCAAGCCTGCCCGCGCGCGAGCTGTGGGACACCATCATGAAGTCGACCTACGACTTCGCAGAGCCCGGCATCCTTTTCCTGGATCAGATCAACACCGACAACAACCTGCACTATTGCGAGGACATCAACGCCACCAATCCTTGTGGCGAGCAGCCGCTGCCATCGTATGGCTGCTGCGATCTGGGTCCCATCATTCTGACGCGTTTCGTGCGCCATCCGTTTGGCTTTGACGGTGTTCCCGCGTTTGATTTTGCCGCCTTTGAAAAATCCGTGGCTTTGCAGGTGCGCGCCCTGGACAACGTGCTTGACGTCACGTTCTGGCCCTTGCCGCAGCAGCGCGACGAGGCCCATGCCAAGCGCCGCATTGGTGTCGGCTTCACCGGCATGGGCAACACCCTGGCCATGCTCTGCGTTCGTTACGACAAGGACGAAGGTCGCGCGATGGCGGCACGCATCGCCGAGCACATGCGCGATGCCGCGTATTCCGCGTCGGTGGATCTGGCGATTGAAAAGGGCCGTTTCCCCAAGTTCGACGCCGACGGCTATCTGGCCAGAGGCACCTTCGCCAGCCGCCTGCCCGAGGCCCTGCGCGCGCGCATTCGCGAACACGGCATACGCAACAGCCATTTGTTGTCGATTGCGCCCACGGGAACGGTGAGCCTGGCCTTTGCCGACAACGCGTCCAACGGCATCGAGCCGCCGTTCTCCTGGATGTACAAACGCCGCAAGCGCGAGGCCGATGGTTCCATGGCCGAGTACGCGGTAGAAGACCACGCCTGGCGCCTGTACCGCGAGCTGGGCGGTGACGTGAACCAGTTGCCCGACTACTTTGTCTCGGCGCTGGAAATGTCGGCCGAGGGCCACATTGCCATGATGAAGACGGTGCAGCCCTTCGTGGACACAGCCATCTCCAAAACGGTCAACATCCCGGCCGACTACCCCTACGAAGACTTCAAGGGTCTGTACCTGCAAGCCTGGCGCGCCAAGCTCAAGGGCTTGGCCACCTATCGACCGAACAGCATCCTCGGTTCGGTGCTGGAGACGCATGCCGCTCCCGGCAGCGAAGTGGCCTCCGCGCCCGAAACAGCGCCTGTGGACCCCATGCGCACGGTGATCGAAAGCCGCCCCAAAGGGGCGCTCTCTGCGGTCGCCGAAAAGGTGGATTACTGGACGCAGGAGGGGCAGAAGCGTTTGTATCTGGTGGTGTCCTTCTTGCCAGTACCTGATCCTGAGACCGGTGGCCTGATCGATCGCGCCATTGAATTCTTCATGCCTGTCGGCCAGAGCGGCGAATCGCAGCAATGGGTGACGTCCAGCATGCGGTTGCTCTCGCTGGCCGCGCGCGGCGGCTTCCTGGAGCGCGCGCTCAGCGACATGCGGAAAGTGGCTTGGGATCGCGGCCCGGTACGCTTGGGGACACACCAGAAGGCCGACGGAACCGTGGTGCCGATGTGGCACGACTCGGAGGTCGCTGCCATCGCCTATGCGGTCCAGAACATTTTGGCGCGCCGTGCCCGGCCGGTCCCTGGCGACGAAGAGTTGCCCGTAGGCGAGGCTGCGCTGGCCGCCGTTTCGCCCGTCATGGCCGGCAAGAAGTGCACCGAATGCGGCGCCCACGCCATGATTCGCAAGGACGGCTGCGACTACTGCACCCAGTGCGGCCACCTGGGCAGCTGCGGCTGAACCTGCCGCATTGCGCGTGTCCGGTCCGCCGGCTCCAGCCAAGCCCTCTGCCGAGACGCGCGCGCGGCTGGACTTGCGCTGGCGTGGGGCGCATCTGCTGATCGCGCCGCATCGACTGGCTTTTTTTCTTGCCATGCTGGTGCTGGCTGGAGCATCGCTGTGGTGGGCGCTGATCCAGACGTCGCGCGTGGCCGGCGCTGCAGCGATGGAGCCGGTACTGCCTGCTGCGTTGGCGCACGGCGCGCTCATGGTGTTCGGCTTTTTTCCGCTCTTCTTTTCGGGTTTCCTCTTTACCGCCGGGCCCAAATGGCTGCGCGTACCGCCCTGGCCGGTGCGCAGACTCCTCCCACCTTTGCTCTTGTTGTCGCTTGGCTGGTTGGCCTGGTTGCTGGGTGCCCAATGGCAGCCGTCGCTGGCGCTTGCAGGTGCCTGCTTCGCCGTCCTTGGCATGGTCTGGATCAGTCTGCTCTTCTGGGACCTGCTGCGGCAAAGCCAGGCCGAGGACCGCATGCATGCGCGCGTGATCGCCGTGGCGTTCACGGTCGGCACAGTGTGTGTCGCCGGTCTTGCACTGGCTTTGGCGCTGGGCGCGCCCAGTGTGGCCCGTTTGTTCGTTCTTGCGGGTCTCTGGGGGCTCGATGCCCTGGTCTTTGTCACCGTGGCGCACCGCATGCTGCCCTTTTTCTCACTGCCGTCCGAACACGGCGCGGGCAGTGACAACCCCTGGGGGACGCTGGGCTTGCTCGCGGGTGCGGCCGGTTTTGAGGCGCTGGCGGTATGGATGGATGCGGTGGTGCCGTACGAGTCGCGTTGGGGCGTTGCCTGGGTGCTGCTGCATGGACTGGTGGAATGCACAGTGGGCTCGGTGCTGCTTTGGCGCGCGTGGGGCTGGGCGCAGCGCCAGAGCCTGCGCAACCGCTTGTTGCGCATGTTTTTCCTGGGTTTTGTCTGGCTGGGTCTTGCATTTCTTCTGCACGGCGCGGCTCGCTGGCTCGCCCTGGCTGGCGCGCCTCAGTGGAGCCTGGGCGCCACGCACGCGCTCGGTATGGGGTGCTTGGCTTCACTGATGCTGGCGATGGTGACGCGGGTGTCTGCGGGGAACAGTGGCCGCGCGCAGGTGGCAGACGACACCGTGTGGGCGCTGTTCTGCCTGCTGCAGGCGGCGGTGGCTCTTCGCCTGATCGCCGTGCAGGCAGGCCCCGCTGCGCCGCTGGTGCTGCTGCTTGCAGCCCTGCTGTGGGCTGTAGCCATACTGGCCTGGGCGGGGCGGCTTGCCTCTTGGTACGGGCGACTGCGCCCCGACGGGCGCGCCGGATGACAATGCCGGCTATGCACAACCTGGCTTCCCACCCTGCCTTCGCCTCCGGGCAGGACTGCGCCGCCTTTGCTGCGGCGCTGATGCAGGCGCGCCAGACCATTTTGCCCAAGCGGCTGGGCGAGCCCGCGCCTACACCCACGCAGTTGGCGCAGATTTTGGCCAGCGCCGCGCACGCGCCGGACCATGGCCAATTGCTGCCCTGGCGCTTTGTGCAGGTGCCTGCTGCGGCCCGGCCCGCGCTGGCTGAGGCCTTTGGCCAGGCCCTGCAGGAGCGCGACGCGCTGGCCACACCCGAGCAGTTGGCGCAGGCGCGCGAAAAGGCCTTTCGTTCCCCGGTGCTGTTGCTGGTGGTGGTGGATCTGGCCTGCGGCGATCCCGAGATCGAGGCGGGTGAGCGCATGGTGTCGGCGGGCTGCGCCGTGCAAAACCTGCTGTTGATGGCCACCGCGCTGGGTTTTGGCTCGGCTCTGACCAGTGGCAAAGCCCTGTCCTCGGCCCCGCTGCGCACGCTGTTTGGCCTTGCTGCCGGGCAGCAGGCGCTGTGTTTCGTCAACATTGGCAGCGTGGTGTCGCCCAAGCGCGCCCGCATTCGGCCGGCCCCATCGACGTATCTGGACCTTCTGGACGTGCAGGCACGGCCTTCTGCTCAGCCCTGAGCAAGTTCGACCTATTTTTTGAACTCTGGAATCAACCCATGGAAATTTCCTGTTTTGACGATCTTTTGCAAGCCGCACGAGCGCAGGGCGAGCCCCAGCGCCTGCTGTTTGTGTTTGCTGGTGTCGAATTGCCCGACGACGCCACGCCGGCCCAACGCGAGCGCTTTGCCAGGGGCGAAGGCGGTGCGCTGGTGCCACAGATGTGTGTCGACAAGGCACCGGACGAGCTGGCGTCGTTTGACGCGCTGGTCCAGGAAGCCGCCCAGTTCGGCAAGGACTGGATTCTGGTGTTTGCCGCTGCCATGTCAGGTAGCTTGAACCGCGCGCCCACCAGCAGCGACGCCGAGGTGCCGCTCGAGGGTATGGTGGATGCCATCAAGCGCGGCGTGCATTCGGGGTTGATCCCGTTTGATCGCACCGGCCACACGGTGCAGATCGATTGACGGTGGCAAGCCCTTCCCGCGGCATCCCTCTGCCTGGCTTTGGCGCGCCGGCGGTCGGTTTCGATACCCCGTTCGAGATGCTGGAAGCCTGCCACGAGCGCGTGCAGCGCACGCTGGCGCTGCAGCAGCGCCTGTGTGAGCACCTGCAAACCCAAGGCTGCGACGATTCGGCCCGCAGCGCGGCATTCGACGTGCTGCGCTACTTCGACATTGCCGCGCCACTGCACCATGAAGACGAGGAGCGCCATGTCTTTCCCGCGTTGCACGCGGCCAAGGACGAAGCCTTGCTCGCGGCCGTGGCGCAACTGCAGGCCGACCATGTTGCCATGGCGCAGCGCTGGGCGGTGGCCCGCAGCGCCTTGCTGGCGCTCTCAGGCGGTGGCATCACGCAGTTTTCTGCCGAGCAGTTGGCGGCACTGGACGCTTTTGCTGCCGGCTATGCAGACCACATCCGTACCGAAGAAGAGTGGGTCTACCCAGCCGCGCGCGCGGCCATGGACGCTGGCGCGCTGCAGGCCATGGCGCGCGACATGCGCCAGCGGCGCGGTGCAGCGCAATAAGTGCTATTTATTTTATAGCTGTTGACGCTTGTGGAATAAGAGCTGGAGGCCTATTTGATGCTTAAAATTCAGCGTCAATGCACCACCACCGGGTGCTGCGCCAGCCCGGTATAGCCTTCCAGCGTGTCCTCCACCTCTTCCTGGGTCGGCGCATCGCGCTGCCAGGCCAGGATCTGGAGCTGGAACATCTCGGCCCAGGAGCCGTCGAGATAGACCTCCTTGCCGGTGCGTTTGTCGACAATTTCAAACCCGTGGCGCGCCAACTGCAACGGCGCCGGCCCGTCGTCGGAGGAAACCTCCACGCGGTCGGCATCGGGCAGCATGTGCACCACCACAAAAGAATCCGAGTCGTAGAGCATGTTCATGGCGTTCCTCCTGCGCTTGTAGTCATTGTCAGATGGATTCGATGCGCCAGAGTTCAAGCGCTCACAATGACTGCACGGCTTGTCTGTTTGCGCCTACAGCGTGGCCTCGATCCGACAATGCGCCTTCTCAAGGTGCTTCGTGCCCGCTCAGGTTCAGCTCGACGAAGTCGCCATTGGCCTCGGTGATGCGAATGCGCGCGGGCAGGTAGCCCAGTTCGGGGGCCAGCCAGACCTGGGCTTTCTGGTCGTAGTCGCGCCGGGGCAGGCGCTGCAATTGCACGGTGCGCATCGTGCCGACCGGCAGTTCCAGCGCTTCTTCGCCCTCGACGGTGAAAGTCCAGACGTCGGCCGCGCGGGCGCTTACCGTCGTCATCGCGATCCGCGTGCCGGCAGGGTAGTGCTCGGGTGCGGCGGCCAGCATGCTGGCCAGTTGCAGGAACACGCTCAGCCGGTCTTGCGCACCCGGCTCGATCGGAGCGGCCGGCGTGTTGGCGCTGAAAGTGACCTGCCCCTTGGCAAAGTCGAAATGCGCGGCGCGCTCGCTGCGCGAGCGGTCGCCAAAACGCCGTGGCTGCAGGCCGCGCTCCGTAACGCTACCGACGCTGCTCTGTGATCGCGAGCCCAGAAAAATCACTTTCACTTCCTGGTGGGCGCTGTAGCTGGTGGCGTCGTGCTGCCAGAGCAGCTCAGCCTGCGCGTTGTAGCCAAAACCACGCGCCTTGCCGGTGACCTCGAAGCTCAGGCGCGCAGGTGGTGGGAGCTTGACCGGGGGCGGGTTGTCTCCCGCTGTGGGCGGAGGGCTTTCCTGTTCAGGGGCAGACGCCGCGCGCACGGGGGTTTCGGCGGCATGCGCGGTTGCAAGGGGCTGCGCTTCGTTCTCGCTGGAAGCGTCCAAGGCGAGCAGCTCGCTCTGGCTGGGCGCAAGCCATGGCGGGCTGGCAAGGACCGAAGGCGTTGCCGCTGGCGCGCCTTCAGCCAGATCAGTGGGAGAGGCTGCCGGGACGGGTGTTTGCGTGCGTGGGACTGCGGGCGTTTTGGCCGACGGCTTGGCCCGCTTGGGCGCCGCCCGGACCACGGGAGCGGCCACGGGGCTGAGAGCGGCGGGGGCGTTGACGGTGCGGGTCACAAACACCGGCGGTGCGCTGGCGGTGGGACGCAGGGCGCTGGCCGAGGCGCCCGAAAGCAGCAGCGCATGCAGGGCCAGCACCACGGTGGTGAGCACGAAGAGCAGGCGCCGGGGGATCATGGCTTGTGGGTCGACAACACCCTGCCACGTTACCATCCCTGCCGCGCGAGCGCGGCGCTCGCGTACCATGCGGGCGTCGTGGCACGCCTGTTGCGCCGCCGCAGCCACCATCCGCACGCCCCATGAAGCTCGCTACGTTGAAGGACGGTTCGCGCGACGGCCAGTTGGTCGTCGTCTCGCGCGATCTCGCCCAGGCCCATTACGCCACCGGCATCGCCAACCGCCTGCAGCAGGTGCTGGAAGACTGGGGATTTTTCGCCCCGCAACTACAGGACCTGTCGGACGCGCTGAACGCCGGCCGCACCCACCACGCCTTTCCCTTGGATCCGCAGCAGTGCCTGGCGCCGCTGCCGCGTGCTTACCAGTGCCTGCAGCGTGCCGAGTCATTGAGTGAAGAGACTGCGGCACGCGCCGGCATGCCCGACATGGTTCAGCTTGCCGGCGACGCAATGCTGGGCGCCTGCGCCGATATCGCTGCTGGCAGCACGGCCATGGAGATGGATTTCGGCGCTGGCCTGGCGGTCATCACCGGCGACATTGCCGCTGCCAGCACGCCGGCCCAGGCACTCGATGGCGTGCGCCTTGTGATGCTGGCCAATACCCTCAGCCTGCGGGCGCTGGAAGCGCGCGAACGCGCCGCAGGCCTGGGGCCGCTTCTCAGCCGGCCGGCGACGGCTTTCAGTCCGGTGGCAGTGACACTGGACGAACTCGGCGCCGCCTGGGACGGCGGGCGTGTCGCGCTGGCGCTGCAGGTCGGGCTGAACGGCCGCAAGTTCGGTCTGTGCGACGGCGTGGCTGGCATGCCCTGGGGGTTTGGCGAGCTTATCGCCCACGCCGCCTGCACGCGCCCGGTGCGCGCCGGCAGCATCGTCTGCAGCGGCCCCTTGGCCACAGCCGCTGGGCCGCTCGCCCAGGGCCGCGCGGAGTCGGCGCGCGGCTTCAGCAGCATGCAAGCCAAGCGCCGGGCCGAAGCGCAGGAGGCGGGGCAAGCCAGCACCGGCTACCTGCAACCGGGCGACGTGCTGCGCATGGAGATGAAAGGCAGCAGTGGTGCCAGCCTGTTTGGCGCCATTGAACAGGCCGTGGCCGAAGCCGCGCCATGGCCGCAATGAAAGATTCCGACGTCGGGCAAGGCGGCCCCGAAATGCGGGCCTACTACGCCGCCCGCGCCGAGGAATACGACGCGGTCTATTGCAAGAGCGAGCGCCAGTTCGATCTGCGCGCCATCAAGGCTTGGCTGCCAGCGCGCTTTGCGGGTGCGCAGGTGCTGGAAATCGCCTGCGGCACCGGCTACTGGACGCAATTCATCGCCCCCGTGGCGCGCAGCGTGTGGGCTCTTGACGCTGCCCCCGAGACACTGCGCGTGGCGCGCGCGCGCGGCCTGGGCGCGCATGTGCACTGGATGGCGGGCGATGCCTACGCACTGCCCATGGCCAGGCGGGTGTGGGATGCCGCCTTTGCAGGCTTCTGGTTCTCGCATGTGCCGCAGGCGCGGCGTGTGGAGTTTCTTGCAGGCCTGCACGCCTCGCTGGCCCCAGGAGCGCGCGTGGTCTTGCTGGACAACCGCTTTGTCGCCGGCAGCAGCACCCCGCTGTGCGACACCGATGCGAACGGCGATACCTGGCAGCGGCGTCCACTGCGCGATGGCTCGGTGCACCGCATCCTGAAGAACTTTCCGGATGCCCAGGAGCTGCACGCCGCAGTGCGCCAAGCAGGAGCGGCCGAAGGCAGCTTGACGCAGTGGCCGCATTACTGGGCTTACGCGTACTGCACGCCGCAGCCTGCTGCGCCGGGCCATTCGCGCTGAAAGAACGGCGGCGTCCGGTGCGCCTACTCGCGACAGGGTTCCTTGGGGAGGGATATGCCGCTCGCCGCCCAGCCGGCTACAGTGACTGGCGAGCTGGCGTTGGCCGGCTTGCATGTCCCACGATTCAAAGGAGCACACCACATGGCCGATACCTGGCTGCCTTCCCTGATCACCGCTACGCCCCAAGAAGGCTTTGAACTGGCCATTACGCTGAGCCGCCGCGGCGTCAAGTACACCCAGCCGGACATGGAGACGCTCAAGCAACTGCGACCCGAGTACGCGCAGTCGGCCGATGGATTGACCGCCGCCTCGCAGGTGATTGCCATCAACTTCCAGACCGTCTCCGCCGCCAACAACTACTGGCGCGGTTGAAAATATCAGTAAAAATGGCCTCTAGCGCTTATCCATAAAGCGCTAATAGCTCATTTATTGATAGCGTTTGATGGGGTTGCGGCGGCTTGCACCTCCACCAGGCAGTCGTAAAACGTCGGCCCTTGGCCCAGATCGGTCAGCGCCTGGCTGGTGAGCTGGTTCACGTTGGTGCCCTCCAAGCCGAGCTTGCGCCACCAGATGCCCAGGCCGTTGACCACGCCGGGGCGGGCACGTTCGCTCAGTTCCGCGTGGCACAGATAGCTGCCCCGGTCGTTGAACACGCGCACCACGCTGCCGTCCGCAATGCCGCGCGCGGCCGCGTCGTGCGGGTGAATTTCCAGGAGAGGTCGACCTTCCTGTTTTTGCAAACTGGCCACGTTGACAAAGGTGCTGTTGAGGAAATTGCGCGCGGGCGGCGAAATCATTGCCAGCGGATACGCGGCCGACTGGCCGAAGGTTTCGTAGTTGGGCACATGGTTGGGCAGGGCGTCCTGCCCGCAAGCCGAGAGCGCGGCGCTGAAAAATTCGCACTTGCCCGACGCGGTGGGAAAGTTGCCCTGGGCAAAGGGCGCGTCAGGGATCGGCAGCGCCGCAAAGCCTTGGTCCAGCAGCTCGTTGAAGTCGACCTTTTCGCCGTAGGCCTGGCGGCACAAGGTTTCGTCGCTGTCGGCAAAGCAGGGCTCGGTAAATCCCATGCGCGCCGCCAGTTCGCGAAAGATGCGGGCGTTGGAGCGCGCCTCGCCGCAGGGCCCAATCGCCGGGCGGTTCAGCAGCACGTCGGTGTGGCCATAGGCCAGGTGCACGTCCCAGTGTTCCAGCTGCGTGGTGGCAGGCAGGATGTAGTCGGCGTAGTCTGCGGTGTCCGTCTGGAAATGCTCCAGCACCACGGTAAACAGATCGTCCTGCGCAAAGCCACGCGCCACCTTGCCCGATTCGGGCGCAACCGCCAGCGGGTTGCTGTTGTAGACCACGACGGCCTCGATTTTTGGGCCAAAGGCTTCGGAGGTCTCCCGCAGCAAGTCGTCGCCAATGGTCACCATGTTGATGGTGCGCGGGCGGCGCTGGCCCAGCAGCTCGGGGCGTTGCAGAACGCCGCGCTGCACCGGGAAGTTGCCGGAACTTGAAAACAGCACGCCGCCCGCGCGCTCGCGCCAGGCACCCGTAAGCGCCGGCAGGCAGGCAATAGCACGCACCGCGTTGCCACCTCCCCGCACGCGCTGCACGCCGTAGTTCACGCGGATGGCGGATGGCTTTGTCGTACCGTAGGCGCGCGCCAGGTCGCGGATTTGCTCCACAGGCAGCGCGCAGACTTCGGCCGCGCGCTCGGGCGGGAACGTGAGCGCCCGCTCTCGCAGCGCTTCCCAGCCCAGCGTGTGCTGCGCCAGGTAGTCGTGGTCCAGCCAGTCGTGCACGATGAGTTCGTGCATCAGTGCCAGGGCCAGCGCCGCGTCGGTGCCGGGCAGCAGTTGCAGGTGCTCGTGGCATTTTTCGGCGGTTTCGGTCTTGCGGGGGTCGATGCAGACGAGGCGGGCACCCTCGCGCTTGGCCTGCTGTGCGTAGCGCCAGAAGTGCAGGGTGCTGGTGATGGAATTGCTGCCCCAGATCAGGATGAGCTTGGCCTCGGCGAAGAACTCCACCTTCATCCCTACCTTGCCCCCAGCGTCTGCACCATGGCCTCGCCACCGGCGGCCGCGCAGATGCTGCGGTGCAACAGCGAAGCGCCCAGGCGGTGGAAGAAGCGCCGGTCCATGCTCTCGCCCTGCACCAGGCCCATGGTGCCGGCGTAGCTGTAGGGCACGATGGCTTCGGGATTGCGTGCGGCAATTTCGGCCAGGCGCGCCGCGATGTCGGTCAGGGCTTCGTCCCAGCCGACCTGCGTGAACTGGCCGCTGCCTTTGGGACCACTGCGCCTGAGCGGCGTGAGGATGCGGTCCGGGTGGTAGGTGCGCTCAGGGTATTTGGAGACCTTGGCGCACAGCACGCCGCCCGTCTGGGCGTGCGCGGGGTTGCCCTGCACGCGCACGGCCACGCCGTTTTCCACCGTGGTGAGCAGGGCGCAGGTGTCCGGGCAATCGTGCGGGCAGGCACCGCGCACGGTATGGCGGGCAAGCGTCGGTTCGGGCAAGCGGTTGGCAGCGGAGATCATGGCGGAGCAGGGGCGAAAAGGAGATGCCCGGCAGTTTCTGATGGGCCGGGCTAGACTGCGCATTCTGAAGGAAAGGCGCCATGCAAGTCATCGACTCCCTCGTTACCCAGGCCGCCGGCATTGCCAGCCTGCGCCGCGACATCCACGCCCACCCCGAGCTGTGCTTCGAAGAAGTGCGCACGGCCGATCTGGTGGCCAGCAAGCTCACCGAATGGGGCATTCCCGTTCACCGGGGGCTGGGCACCACCGGCGTGGTGGGCATTGTGCACGGCCGCGACGGCGGCGCCTGCGGCCGCGCCATCGGTCTGCGTGCCGACATGGATGCCCTGCCCATGCAGGAGCACAACGAGTTCGAGCACAAAAGCCGGCACGCCGGCAAGATGCACGCCTGCGGCCACGACGGCCATACCGCCATGCTGCTGGCTGCGGCGCAGCACTTTGCCAAGGAACGCCATTTCGACGGCACGGTCTACCTGATCTTCCAACCGGCCGAAGAGGGCGGCGGCGGGGCGCGCGAGATGATCAATGACGGTCTGTTCACCCAGTTCGACATGCAGGCCGTGTTTGGCATGCACAACTGGCCGGGCATGGCGGTGGGGCAGTTTGCCGTGAGCCCTGGCCCGGTGATGGCGTCGTCCAACGAATTCAAGATCACCATCCACGGCAAGGGCGGCCACGCCGCCATGCCGCACAACACGATCGACCCGGTGCCAATTGCCTGCCAGATGGTGCAAGCCTTCCAGAACATCGTCAGCCGCAACAAGAAGCCGGTGGACGCGGGCGTGGTTTCGGTCACCATGATCCATACCGGCGAAGCGACCAACGTCGTGCCCGAGCGCTGCGAATTGCAGGGCACGGTGCGCACGTTCACGCTGGAGGTGCTCGATTTGATCGAAGCGCGCATGCGCGAAGTGGCCGAGCACACCTGCGCGGCGCACCAAGCCACCTGCGACTTCGAATTCGTGCGCAACTACCCGCCCACCATCAATGCGCCGGCCGAAGCGGAATTTGCCGCTGCCGTCATGCGAGATGTCGTGGGCGAAGCCAACGTGCTGGCGCAGGAACCCACCATGGGAGCGGAAGACTTCGCCTACATGCTGCAGGAACGCCCCGGCGCCTACTTTTTCATTGCCAACGGCGAAGGTGCACACCGCATGCATGGCCATGGCGAGGGCCCGTGCACGCTGCACAACGCCAGCTACGACTTCAATGACGACCTCATTCCCCTTGGCGCCACGGTGTGGGTGCGCTTGGCAGAAGCCTGGCTGGCCGACAAGGCTGGCGCGAAGGAGGCTGCATGATCGGCGTGAACGAGGCATTCTCCAGCCGCTATGCCCAGGCGCGTGTGCGGTTTCTGGAGGCCGCTGCAGGCCGTGGCTTGGCCATTGAGTCGCACGTGCACCCGCTGACGGGAGTGGACGGCGAGCCCCTCGCCATGGACGTCGCGCGCGACGGCCCGGCAGATGCTGACAAACTGCTCATCGTCAGCAGCGCCTGCCATGGGGTGGAGGGCTACTGCGGCAGCGGCGTGCAGGTGTTTGCGCTGCACGACGACGAATGGCGCGCGCAGGCGCGCGCGGCGGGCGTGGCGGTGCTCTATGTGCACGCACTCAACCCCTACGGCTTTTCCCACCTGCGCCGCACCACGCACGAGAACGTGGACCTGAACCGCAACTTCCAGGATTTCAGCAAACCCCTGCCCGTGAACGCAGGCTACCGCGAGATTGCGCCGCTGCTGCTGCCCCAGGAGTGGCCGCCCAGTGCAGAGAACCAGGCGGCGGTGCAGCACTACCTCACCACCAAAGGCGAGGCGGCTTGGCAGGCTGCGGTCTCTGGCGGGCAATACGAATTCGAAGGCGGCATGTTCTTTGGAGGCCGGGCGCCCACCTGGAGCAACCGCACGCTGCGCAGCGTGCTGCGCGCGCACGGCCGTGCCGCGCGGCGCGTTGCGTGGATCGACCTGCACACGGGCCTGGGCGAGAGCGGCATCGGCGAGCGCATCTACGCAGGCCGTGACGACGCGGCGGCCGTGGCGCGGGCGCGTGCCTGGTGGGGCGGCGGCGGCGCCACGCCCATCACGTCAATCTACGACGGCTCGTCCAGCTCGGCGCTGCTGACGGGTTTGATGTGGACCGCCATCTACGACGAATGCCCGCAAGCCGAGTACACCGGCATTGCGCTGGAATACGGCACGCTGCCAATCCTGCAGATGCTCCAGGCCCTGCGCGCCGAGCACTGGCTGCACCAGCACCCCGAGGCGCCCGCTGAGCAGGCAGCGCAAATCAAGGCCGACATGTTCAGCGCCTTCTACACCGACACCGACGCCTGGCGCGGCCAGATCATCAGCCAGGCGCGGCAGGCGCTGTTTCAGGCGGTGGAAGGCTTGAATTCTTGACAGTTTTTGGGCTCTAGCGCTTGCCTGGCAAGCGCAATTAGCTATTTAAACAATAGCGTTTAATGTCCAAGTTGTGCGCCTTGTGTCGCCCCGTAGCTGGTGCTGCGGTCGTATTCCCGTTCGCCTGCGACATGTTCTGCCAACACACGTCGCCCTAAAGCATTGGCGCCGTGCTCCAGTGCGGTGCAGCTGGGCGCCTCGGGCAGAGCGGCGATTCCCTGATCGATGGCGCGCGCTGCCTTGCGGCCCCATTGCATGTGACCTTGCTCATGCTGGCGCAGCGCTTGCACATAGCGCTGGAATTGGGCGCGCTGGGCGCTTGTTCCACCCTCCAGCTGCGGCAACTGGATCGTCCAAGCGAGTCGCGTCCGCACGCGTGTGATCCGGCACCGCCCGCTCGCGTCGCTGTGCCACCAGAAATTCCAGTCCACGCTCCAGGCGGTGTAAGCATGAAAGCGCTTGCCGTCCTGGCGGATGGGTGTGGCGGTGTTGAGCGCCTCGCGCAGGCTCTGGCCTTGGGTGATGCGCACGGCATAAGGCTGCTCGGAGCCTTCGTGAATGACCTCGGAGGCAGCGCCTGTGCAGACCAGAAGCAGGATGAGGGCGCAGGTCCGGCCCGGCATTCCTTTTATTCGTCCGAGCCCCAGGGCAGCATCAGCGTCAGCGTCGCCAGCGTTTCAAACTCCGGCGCAAAGGCGTCGATGATGCGCTGGGGCTCGGGGCAGAGCTGGGTGTCGGTAATGACGCCAAACTGAACGCCGCCGCCATAGCTCAGGATGGAGACGCCCAGCCCCACGTTGCCCGTCTGCGGCACCCAGAACATGCATTGCGTGACTTGCGAGCCACACAGCATCAGCGCTTCGCGTGGCCCCGGCACGTTGGTCATCACGGCGGTGGTCTTGCGGCCGAATAGGTTCAAGAGCGCTTCCTGCGCGGGCTTGACCATCATTCCGGCCACGGCCAGCAGGCCAAAAGCCAGCAGCGGCTGCGTGCTGCCCTTGAGCGCCGCCATGCGGTGGCGCACTTCGAAGATGCGCTCGATGGGGTTTTCAATACCGATCGGCAGCACCAACGGCGCCAGGCCAAAGTGGTTGCCCAGCTTCCAGGCCTCTTCCATGGGGCGCAGGTTCACCGGGATCATGGCGCGGATTTCCTTGCCCGTGGTGTCGTCGCCCAGGCCGCGCAAATAGCTGCCAATGGCGCCGGCCACACAGGAGAGCAGCACGTCGTTGATCGAGCAGCCCAGGGCTTTGCCCACGCCTTTGACCGCATCCAGCGGCAGGGGCGGGCACCAGGCCACGCGTTTGGCGGTACCGGCCTCGCCCTTGAGCCGCGTGGGCGAATCGTCGGGCATGAGCGCCAGGGCGGCGGCGTCGTTCATCACGCGCCAGGCCATGCGGGCCGCATCGGCAGATCCGGCCAGGCCATGCTGCACAGCGGTCTCGGGGTCCATCAGCGCGTGCAGCGAGCGCACCGCACCTTCGCCAGCCATGTCGATGGCGCGCACCGTGAGCCCGGCCAAGGGTTTGATCAGCGCGTCGGAGAGCCAGTCTTCGGCATCGGCGGGCTCACGGCGCTTGCGCCGTGGTGGCTCGGAGCCGCCATCGACCATCGACATCACGACCGAAATCAGGGCAATCCCGTCGCCAATGCAGTGGTGAATGCGAACGATCAGCGCGCTGCCGGGCTGCCCATCGTCGCCGACGAAATCTTCAACCAGGTGAAACTGCCACAGCGGCCGACGGCCGTCCAGCGGCTCGGTGGCCAAGTGGCCCACCGCCTCGGCCAGCGCCTGCTGCTGGCTCTGGCCGCGCTTGCGCACGAGGACCAGCGGCTGGACATGCGCATCGATGTCGAAGTCGTGGTCATTCACCCAGGTGGCGCCGGCGGCGTCCTCGACCACGCGCTGCAGAAAACGCGGGTACTGGCTCAGGCGCTGCGCTGCGCGCTGGCGCAGTTGGGCCAGGGTAATACCGGGTGAGACGACCCAGACGCCGTTGATCAGCATGAGGTTGCTCGGGCAGTCCATGCGCAGCCAGGCGGTGTCGACCTTGCTCATGCGCTCGCCCGACAGCCCCAGCATGCCGCTGGCGGCGCGGCGCACGTTTTTCTCGACACTGCGCGCAGCTTCCAGCGCCATGGCGCCAGGCGGGGAGTTCAAAAGCGCTGTCGATGCGCTCAGAGCGCGGCTGCCAGCAGAGGCGGTGGTCGTGCGGCTGCTGGATGTGGGGCTGTTGCCCGTGCGGGACGTGGTGCGAAGGGTGCGGGTCACCATAGTGATGGGCGTCCTGGAGAGTGAAGAATGGCTTGCGCCGGCCGGCTGCAAGTATTGTCTACGCACAGCGGCGGGCAGAGCGTGAACACGTTCTAAGATATGCACAAGATACGCGGGCTGGTGTCATTGCCGACTCCGTTCTTTCCCCAACCCGATTTCCAGTCCATTTCCCAGGAGTCCTGCATGTCCGACCTGAACGACCGTTTTGAAGCAGCCGTTGCCCAATCGAAAAACTTGAGCGAACGTCCAGACAACGCCACGCTGCTGCAGATCTACGCACTGTACAAACAGGCCAGTACCGGCGACAACGCCGAGAAGAAGCCCAGCTTCTCCGACATGGTGGGCCGCGCGAAATGGGATGCCTGGAACAAGCTCAAGGGCACCGAGCAGGATGCTGCGCGCCAGCAATACATCGACCTGATTGCTTCGCTCAGCTAAGGCGTATGGGAGCCCGTCCCTGGGCTATGGCCTAATAGCGGTTTTCCCACCATTTCACTGAGATTCGCCATGGGCAACAAGATCGTCACCGAAGCAGACCGCAAATTCACCCCGCAGCCCAAGCCCATGCCGGGCCAGACGCTCCCTTCGCATGGCCGCGGTCAGCGCGTGAGCCTGGAGCGCGGCGTTACCACGCGCAGCAAAAAGAACCCTGGCAAGCGCTCGAAGAAGGGCGGGTAATTCGGAGCACCCCCCCTGCGGCGCAGCGCGCCTTCCCCCCGCTCTCTCTCGCATCGCTGCGCGATGCGGGCAGGGGGACGCCACCAGCGCGGCGGGGCGCCTCTTGCGCGGTGGCCCAGGGTAATCACGTTCATTTCATGGCCCTGTAGTGAGCGCCACCTGAGACCATAGAAGTCGTGTACCCCAGTGGCGCACCCCAGAACCCCGCATGCGGGGTTTTTTCATGGGCGCTCTTTTTTGGCCGCTGATTTGCGTTTTTTCGCCGGTGCGTCGCTCAGCATCTTGTCGAGCTGTTCGATGAGTTCGGTTTCGATGCGATCCTTGAACGCGCTCACCAGAAAGCCGAGCTGGGCGTGGAAATCGAGGGAATTTGGGAAAACATCAAGCGTGCCTTTGATGCCTGAGCGCGTGAAGTAGAGCGTGTCCTGCGCGTCGCCCTCCTCGTAGCTGCAGTTCATATCGAACTTTTCTTCGGCCTTCTCGGCCCATTGGAGGGCGATTTTGCGCGCAGCGGGCAGGCCCAGCTGGTGCTGGCGGTTGATGCGGATGTCAGGCACGGGACGGCTCTTTCGCGGCAGGGGTGGGCGGCGCAAGCAGGGCGCGCAGCGCAGTGTGGCGCTGCTCGGCGCTCTGATCGGCCAGGGCTTTCACGGCATCATAAAACCGTGGCCAGTTGCGTGCCGACTGTTCAAACAGTGTTTCAAAGGCCGGAACCCATTCGTCGTATGCGGCCTGTGCGCCAAAGCTGGCGTTGTTGGCCGTCGCCACCCAGTGGTCATAGCCGGCGCGCTGCGCTGCGGGCCAGGTTGCAGCCAGTGCGGCATAGCGCTCCCGAAATTGTTTCATTGCTTCTGTTTTCATAGCTTCCAGCGCCTGCCTGTTCTGCGCTGGAGCACTGTTTGATGCATAAATGGCTTCCAATTGCGCACGCGTCTCGCGGGTGAGCTGGCGAAACGCTTCGCGCCGTGCGTCGCTCGCGGCTGCCTCGGAGCGCGCTGCTGCGCTGGCCTGGGTGCGCAGCCACTGGGCACTGCCGATGCGCCCGACGGCGGTGGCAAACGATTCGTTGAAAAGCGTGTCGCCCTCGGCATAGACCTTCTGGTGCGCCAGTTCGTGGAACAGCAGGCGCACGAAATCGCCCTCGGGCCAATGCACAAAGGTGCTGAGCAGCGGGTCGCCGCCGAGCCAGTTCATGGTGCCCAGTGTGGAATAGGCCGGCACTCCGTACACGTCCACTTCCAGGCCTTGGGCCGCCAGCAGATCGGCCTCGGCGCGCGCATCGGCACGGCTGAAATAGCCCCGGTAGCCCACGCACCCGAGGACGGGAAAGCACCAGGTGTGCAGCTGCAGCGAGTACGGGGGCGCCGCCACCACGTTCCATACCGCACTGCTGCGCTTGAGGTCTGCGTAACGCCGGTAGCTCGGGTTGTTGGGCAGGTGGAGTTCTTGCACCGCAAACGTGCGCGCGCGCTGCGCCAGACGCAGGCGCTCGCGCAGCGCGGGCGGTGTACTTGGCCGCGCGATCCAGTCGTCCATCGCATCGGCCGCCCACATCAGTTGCAGATGGCCGCTGACCGACTGCCAGTAATAGCCCAGTTCGCCCCCGCCCTGCGCGCAGCCGCCCAGCAACAGGCTCGCGCCAAGCGCAGCGATGGCACTGCGGGCGCTGGTGAACAAGCGGTGGATCGGCTTCATGGCGTGGTGCGAGTCTGCGTCGCGGCCGGCGGTTCCCCCAGGGCGCTGAGCGCCAGCCAGGCCAGCGCGCCCAACAGCGTGGTCAGCAGCAGCGCGGCAATACCCACGCGCTGCATCAGCGCGCCAAACACCACGGGCGCCAGGGCCTGGGCGATGCGTGCCGGCACCATCAGCACCCCCTGGCGCTCACCATAGCCTTGGGTGCCGAAATAGACGAGCGGCAGCGTGCCTTTGGCAATGGTCAGCACGCCATTGCCTGCGCCGTGCAGCAGCGTGAAGGCGAGCGCCGCCGGAGCACCCAGCAGCAGCAGCAAGACCGCCCCCACCGGGTGCGCCGCCGCTGCCAGCTTGGCGGCCAGCAGGGGATGGAGCCGGCGCAGCAGGCCGAAGTCGAGCAAGCGCCCTGCCACCTGTGCCGGGCCCACAAGCGAAGCCACGGCCACGGCGTTGGGCAGTGCCAGGCCCGCCTCTTGCAGCAGCTGCGGCAAATGCGTAGCCAGGGCTGTGCTGCCAAACCAGGCCACGGCAAACACCAGCGACAGCAGCAGGGCAGTGCGCTTGGCACGCGGGGGAGCCGGCAGCGAGGGGAGGGTGCGCGCTGATGCCTCGTCCGACACCTTCGGGGAATGGGTTGGATATGCCTTGGCGGGCGATTGCCGCGGCAGCCAGGCATGCAGCGGCAGGCCCACCAGCAAATGCAGCGCGGCCCATCCCAGGCAGGCGCCGCGCCAGCCCCAATGCACTTCCATCCAGGCACTCAGCGGCCACCCGAGTGTGCTGGCGAAGCCGCCCAGCAAGGTGATGCCGGTGATGCCGCCACGCGCGCCGAGGCCATGCAGACCCACCAGCGCCGCAAACGCCGATTCGTACAGCCCGGCGCCCATGGCCAGGCCCAGCACGCTCCAGGCGGCGAACAGGCTCACCGGCCCTTGTGCGCCGGCCATGGCCAACAGACCGGCCGCAAACAGCAGGTTGCTCAGCAGCAGCACGCGGCGCCCGCCGTAGCGGTCCACGGCGCGGCCGGCCGCCGGACCCACGACACCCGAGACGATCAGCGCCAGAGAAAACGCTGCGAACGCCCAGGCCAGCGGCAGGCCGGTGTCCTGCGCCATGGGTGCGGCCAGCAGGGCGGGCAGGTAGTACGACGAGGCATAGCCCAAAGTCTGGCCGCCGCCCAGCAGCAGCACATGGCGTGTCAGCGGGCGCATCGCGTGCCTCGAAATGGGGCGTCAGGCAGCGGTGGGCGGCAGGATGTCGAGGACCGCATCCACCGGCCGCCCAAGGCGCGTGCCCCGTTCAGTGACGACGATGGGGCGTTCCAGCAGGCGGGGGTGGGCGGCGAGGGCGTCCAGCCGCTCGGCGTCCGTCACGCTCTCGCCGCCCAGGTTCAGCTCGTCGAACAAGGCCTCTTTGCGGCGCACGAAATCGCTCACCGGCCGGCCACTCGCGGCAATCAGGGACTGCAGCGTTGCGCGGTCCGGCGGTGTCTTGAGGTATTCAATGATCTGGGGCTCCACGCCGCGTTCACGCATCAGGGCCAGTGCGTTGCGCGAGGTGCTGCATTGGGGGTTGTGATAGATCGTGCACGGGCTCATGGCGATAGGTACAAAAAATGGTGGACTGTGCTGGCTCCTTCGCACATGCGTGGAACTTCCGCAGATAGCTTACAGCCAGAAGCAGACACCACAAGCGTTCGTCCCGGCTTGACCTGTGCCGTACGGCTCTTACCATGCAGGCCATGAAGCAATGGCTGAGCACCGTGGAGGAGCGGCTGGAGCGCTTGCCGGTAGCGCTGGCTTTGGAATGGCCAGGTGGGCAGCGGGCCGGCCCGCGCGATGCACAGGTCTTGCTTCGGTTCGGCGGGCTGGGGCCGTTGGCGGCTTTGGCTGCGGGGCATCTGGGTGCCGTGGGCACGGCCATCGTCGAGGGAGATGTCCAGTTTGAAGGCAGTGCGCGCGATCTGATGCGAGCGGCCACGGGCTTTCTGACCACCGATCCAGCGCAAGCCGAAACCGGGGGCTGGCGCAGACTGCTTGCCTGGGTACGTTCGTTGCGGGTGCACTCACCCGAGCGCGACGCCCAGCAGGTGCAGTTTCACTACGATTTGTCGGATGACTTCTACGCGCTGTGGCTGGACCCGCGCCGTGTCTATTCCTGCGCATACTTTCGCACGCCCGACATGGATCTGGCGGCCGCGCAGGAGGCCAAGCTGGACCACATTTGCCGCAAGCTGCGGCTGGCACCGGGCGAGCAATTCCTGGACATTGGGGCCGGCTGGGGCGCCCTGATGCTCTGGGCTGCGGAGCATTACGGCGTGCAGGCCACGGGCATCACGCTTTCGCGCCATCAGCACGCATTTGTGCAGGAGCGCATTGCCGAGCGCGGGCTGCAAAGGCAGGCCCGGATCGAGCTGTGCGATTACCGCCAGTTCGCTCCGGCGCAGCGCTTTGACAAGCTCGCTTCTGTGGGCATGCTCGAACATGTTGGGCGGGCGCAAATGCGGCGCTACTTTGAAACTGTCCACGCCCTGGTGCGCCCCGGCGCTCTGGTACTCAACCACGGCATTACGGCGGCGGCGGTGGGCAGTGCCCAGCTCGGTGCCGGCCTGGGGAAATTCATCGAGCGCTACATCTTTCCCGGCGGCGAACTGCTGCACGTGAGCCAGTTGCTGCAAGACACTGCAGCGGCAGGTCTGGAAATGGTAGATACCGAAAACCTGCGCCCGCACTACGCCCGCACGCTGTGGGCCTGGTCTGACGCACTGGAGCGCCAGCTAGGCGCCGCCCGTGCGGTGCTCAATGCACAGGTCGGATCTGAGCGCGGCGGGCGCGTCTTGCAGGCCTACCGCTTGTACCTTGCCGGCAGCGCTCTGGGTTTCGAGCAGGGCTGGATGGCCTTGCACCAGATGCTGTCGATTCGCCCGAACGGCGATCCATCCTGCGGCCCGATTCGCGGGGCACAATCAGACTATCCCTTCACGCGCGACGCGCTTTATTCGAGGCCTGTTTCATGCTCTACAAATTCAAATCCCGCGCCACCGGAGACCTGATCCTGCTCAACGAGCAAGGTCGTCGCCTGCTGCAAATCATGGGCAAAGAGCCTACCGTCCAGGGCATCGTGACGGTGGCGCAGATTCCTGCTGCCATTGCGGCGATCGAGGCCGCCGTGGCGCAGGAGGAGCAGGCGATGCGCGGCGCCCCGCGTGCAGTCGACAGGGATGCCTCGCAGGAGCAGGACGGCGCAGCGGCCGACCGCATCACCCTGCGCCAGCGCGCCACGCCGTTTGTCGACATGCTCAAACGCAGTGCCGCCGAAAACGCCGACGTGGTCTGGGGAACGTAGAGAATGCATCCCCCTTGAGCGGTTTTTTGCTCCGAGCAGCCGCCAGAGGCGGCAGCCCTTCGGAGCCGTCCAAGCCTGCGCAGGCAGGCTTGGAGCCGCGGCTCTCAGCCCCTTCTCTCGAATCGCTGCGCGATTCGGGAAGGGGGACGACGCCAGCGCGGCGGGGCGGCCCTTGCGCGGCGTCTGCTGGTTTCGGCCGTGTCGGTTGCAGAGGTCTGTGTGCGTCGCGAAGCCCTACATACCGAGTCTTTTAGTCGCCATCAGCGATAGCTGCGCGCGTCTTCAATGACCTTGCCGTCATTGGGCAGGCTGCCGGGCGCCACCAGTTCGACTTCGCCGCGCAGCTTCGTGAGTTCGCGCACCGTGTCCTGCAGGCGCTCGGCCAGGCCAGACGAGGTTTCGGTGGATTCGACGCGCAGCAGCATCTGGTCGTTGGCCATTTCACCGGTGACGACCAAGCGCGCGCGCAGCACCTGCGGAAAGCGTGCTGCGATGGCCGCGATCTGTGCTGGGTGCACAAACATGCCGCGCACCTTGGTGGTCTGGTCGGCGCGGCCCATCCAGCCCTTGATGCGGGCGTTGGTCCGGCCGGTGGGGCAGGCGCCGGGCAGCACGGCGGAGAGGTCCCCGGTGCCAAAGCGGATCAGCGGATAGTCGGGGTTCAGCGTGGTCACCACCAGTTCGCCGACTTCGCCTTCGGGCACCGGGTCGCCGGTGCCGGGGCGAACGATTTCCACGATCACACCTTCGTCCAGCACCAAGCCCTCGCGCGCCTCGGTTTCATAGGCAATCAGCCCGAGGTCGGCGGTTCCGTAGCACTGGTAACCGGTGACGCCGCGCTCGGTGAACCAGTTGCGCAATGAGGGCGGGAAGGCCTCGGCCGAAAGCAGGGCTTTTTTCAAACTGGGCAGCGGCAATTGCAGTTCAGCGGACTTCTCCAGAATGAGCTTGAGAAAACTGGGCGTGCCGATGTAGCCGGCCGGCCGCATGTGCGCCATGGCCTGGGCTTGCTGCTCTGTCTGGCCGGTGCCACCGGGAAATACGGTGCAGCCCAGCGCCAGGGCGCCCGACTCCATCATCGACCCGGCGGGAACAAAGTGGTAGGAAAAGCAGTTGTGCACCAGTTCGCCCGAGCGAAACCCCGCAGCGTGCAGCGCGCGCGCCATGCGCCAGTAGTCGGGCCGCGCGCCCTCGGGTTCGTACAGCGGGCCAGGGCTGGCAAAGACGCGGGGCATGGCAGTGCCAAACGCCTGCGTGGCAAAACCTCCGAACAGGTGCTGCGCGCGCTCGGCGCTTTGGCGTTCAAGCAATTCGTGTTTGCGCGTTACCGGCAGCCGCGCCAGCGCGGCGCGCGTGGTGATGCTGGCGGCATCGACCCCGGAAAGGATCTGGGCAAAGGCCGGGGCCTGGCTTTTTGCATGCGCCACCTGTCCCGGCAGTGCGGCGAACAGCGCGGCTTCGCGCTGCTGCGGACTGCGGATTTCCAGGGCGTCGTAGAACTTGTTCATGCCGGGGTGTCCTGTGCGGTATTATCTGTGAAATTGGCCTCTAGCGCTTATCCCATAAGCGCAAGCAGCTATGAAATCAATAGTAAAATTCTCGACCTTCGTTGTGCCACGCTTCGCCGCCCTCTTTGCTACTGGCGCGCCCCAAAACCAGCGCCACCGTGGATCCGGCTCCGGCGGGCCACCGGAGGCGTCGCCTGGGGGAAGGAGCGCAGCGACACAGGGGGAGCTTAAGCAAGCCAGCGCTTGCGCCGCTTGTAGCTCTTGACGTCCTTGAAACTCTTGCGCTCGCCGCCACCAACGCCGAGGTAGAACTCCTTGACGTCTTCGTTGTTGGCAAGTTCGCTGGCAATACCATCCATCACGACGCGGCCCGACTCCATGATGTAGCCATAGTCGGCGTACTTGAGCGCCATATTGGTGTTCTGCTCGGCCAGCAAGAACGTCACGCCTTCCTTGGCGTTGAGGTCTTTGACGATGTTGAAAACTTCCTCGACGATTTGCGGCGCCAGGCCCATGGAGGGTTCATCAAGCAGCACCATGCTGGGGTTGGCCATGATGGCGCGACCGATAGCGCACATCTGCTGCTCGCCGCCCGAGGTGTAGGCCGCCTGCGAGCTGCGGCGCGTCTTCAGCCGGGGAAAGTAGTTGTAGACCTTTTCCAGGTTGGCGGCAATTTCGCCCTTGTCGCTGCGTGTGTAGGCGCCAGCCAGCAGGTTTTCCTCGATGGTCAGGTGGGCAAAGCAGTGGCGTCCCTCCATCACCTGCACCACGCCGCGCTTGACCAGATCGGCAGGCGTGAGCTTCTCAATGCGCTCGCCGCGCAGCTCGATGGAGCCTTTGGTCACTTCGCCGCGCTCGCCCTCGAGCAGATTCGAGACAGCGCGCAGGGTCGTGGTTTTCCCCGCGCCATTGCCTCCGAGGATGGCCACGATGCCCCCTTCGGGCACCTGCAGCGAGACCCCTTTGAGCACCAGGATCACGTGGTTGTAGATGACCTCAATGCCGTTGACGTTGAGGACGATGTTTTTCGATTCCATAGCTTTGACCTTTAGTGCCAATCGGGAGGGCTGATACCCGAAGGAGACAACCCTCTCGGTTGGCGGCTGCAGTGCAGCCGACCTTCGACTTACTGTGAGCCTAAGCGCAGGGCGAGGCCCATGCCAGTGCCACCGCGCAAGGGCCGCCCCGCCGCGCTGGTGGCGTCCCCCTTCCGCAGCGCGCAGCGCTGCAAGAGAAGGGGGAAGCGGCGCAGCCGCTCAGGGGGTTGCTCTTTATTACGAGCTGCAATCAGCCGGATCGCGGCGCTTCATCTTCTTGTCGGCCAGATACTTGTCGCCAGCGGCCTTGACCATGGGCTTCAAGATCTGTTCGTCGGCCTGGTACCAATCGGCACCGATGTTCCACTTGGCGCCGTCCCAGGTCTGGATGCGAGCCCAGCTCGACCCCATGTGGTCTGCGCAGCTGGTGGAAACCGGCCGCATGATGCCGCCAAAGCCCATGGAGTCGAGCTTTTTCTGGTCAAGGTTGAGGTTCTCAAGACCCCAGCGCACTTGCTCGCTGGTCATGACCGTGCCCTTGCCGAAGCGCTCCTGCGCGCGGCGTACAGCCTCAACACCCAGCATCTGGATCATCACGCCGCGCGTGTACAGCACCGAGCCGACTTCATCCTTGGGGCCGGTGCCCTGGCCCTTGTCGTGCACGTACTTCACGATGTCCTGGATGACCTTCTGGTCTTTGCCAGAGCCATTGAGCGCCAGCGCGTGGTATCCCTTGGCGCCCATGCCTACGTCGCGCACGTCAGGCTCTGCACCGGCCCACCACACGCCATACATTTTGTCGCGTGGGTATCCCGTGGCTTGTGCTTCCTTGAGCGCAGTGGAGTTCATCACGCCCCAGCCCCACAGCAGCACGTAGTCCGGCCGGCTTTGGCGCACTTGCAGCCACGTTGCCTTTTGCTCAACGCCAGGGGCGGTCACAGGCAGCAGCTGCAACTCGAAACCGTGCATCTTGGAACGCTCTTCCAGCAGAGGAATGGGCTCTTTTCCAAATGGGCTGTCGTGGTAGACGAGAGCGACTTTCTTGCCCTTGAGCTTGTCCATGCCGCCGAGCGATTTCCCGATGGCTTGCAGGATGATGTCGGCGCCAGTCCAGTAGCTGCCCATCATTTCAAAGTTCCACTTGAACGCCATGCCATCGGCCGACATCGAGAGCCCGTAGCCCACGGTCAGCAGTGGGATCTTGTCCACGGGCGCCTTTTCGGTCAGCGCGAAGGTGATGCCGGTCGATTGCGGATCGATCAGGGTGACGCCAGGCCGAACCTTGAGGCGTTCGTAGCACTCCACGCCGCGGTCGGTGGCGTAGCCGGTTTCGCATTCCTCGAAGGTGAGCTTGACGCCATTGATGCCGCCGTCGCGGGCGTTGATCATCTTCAGGTAGTCCTGTTTGCCATTGGCCCAGGGCGTTCCATTGGGTGCATAAGGGCCGGTGCGGTAGGACAGCAGCGGGAAGAACTGCTCCTTGCCCTGGGCCAGCGCGCTGGTGGCCAGCGTGGCGGCGCCAGCGGCCACCACGGTGGCGGTGATCAAGAGTTTCGATAGCTTCATGGATGTCTCCTTTAATGAAAGTGTTGAAGCACGGGGGGAATCAATGCGGGAACGGCCAGAGCCGGAGTTTTTGCTTGCCCATGGACCACAGCTTGGCCAGGCCATGGGGCTCGACGATCAGGAACCAGACGATGAGGCCGCCAAAGGTCATGAGTTCGACGTGGGAGACCGTTGCGGTCGACAGCTCTACCCCCACCAGGTCGCCCATGGCGGGCAACAGACGGCTGAGAACAATCGGCAAAATGACAATGAAGGCAGCGCCAAAGAAGCTCCCCATGATGGAGCCCAGGCCGCCGATGATCACCATGAACAACAAGCGAAAGGACACCTCTACGGAGAACGCCGCCGGCTCCCAGGACCCCAGGTGGACAAAGGCCCACAGGGCGCCGGCCACACCGATGATGAACGAGCTGACCGCAAACGCGCTGAGCTTGGCGTACATGGGGCGAATGCCAATCACTGCGGCCGCCACGTCCATGTCGCGAATGGCCATCCATTCGCGGCCAATGGCGCCGCGCACCAGGTTTTTGGCAAGCAGCGCGATAAGGGTCAGCAGGCTGAGGCAAAACAGGTAGCGCGCCACGGGAGTGTCCAGGGCCATGCCCAGCACTTTGAGCTTGTTGACCGATACCTGCCCGGAAGGCGACTCGTTGGTTAGCCACGTGATACGCAGGAACATCCAGTCGCTGAAGAACTGTGCCGCCAGCGTCGCGACCGCGAGGTACAGGCCTTTGACGCGCAGGCTCGGGAGTCCGAACAGGATGCCGAAGAACATGGCGCACAGGCCCCCGAGGATCAGCGCGGGAATCAAGGGCAGTCCGGGAATGCGGACGAAAAAGTTGTAGGCCCCATACGCCCCCACCGCCATGAACGCGCCCGAGCCAAGCGAGATCTGACCGCAGTACCCCACCAGGAGATTCACTCCCAGCGCCGCGAGCGACATGATGACGAAGGGAATGAGAATGGAGGTGTAGAAGTACTCGCTGGCAAAAAGCGGAATGGCAACGAAGGCCACGGCCAGCAGCAAGCCGATGGCAATGCGGTCTTGTGCAATCGGAAAGATCTGCTGGTCCGAGCGGTAGGTGGTCTTGAATTGGCCGTTTTCGCGGTAGAGCATGGGGTGTTTCTCAATAATCTTTTAGCTACGACACGCTTCGCTTAACTTTGCTTCGCAAAGTAAGTCTTCGCTGAAAGGTCATCCTTCGCCTGCGGCGAAGAAGCCTTTGGCTTGATCGCGTACTTCATACGCGATCGATGATCTTTTGCACGGGGGCGCACCTGCGGTGCTGCGCGCGCACTGCGTGCTCGCGCTCAACGCGCTGCGCACGTTGCGCCTCCTTCGAAAAATAATTGATTGCGTATTTCATACGCGATCAATTATTTTTTCACCAAAGAGCCCCTGCGGCCTGAACAGCAGGAACACCAGGGCGAGCACATAGGCAAACCAGATCTCGATGCCGCCGCCCACGTAGGGGCCGAGGTACACCTCTGAGAGCTTCTCACCGACGCCGATGATCAGGCCGCCGATGATGGCGCCAGGCACCGAGGTGAGGCCGCCAAGAATGACCACCGGCAGAGCGCGCAGCGCAAGCGTGGTGAGCGAGAACTGCACCCCCAGCTTGGAGCCCCAGATCATCCCGGCGACGAGCGCCACAGCGCCTGCTACACACCACACAATGACCCAGATGCGCCCCAGCGGAATGCCAATGGACTGTGCCGCCTGATGGTCGTCGGCCACGGCGCGCAGCGCGCGGCCGGTCTTGGTTTTCTGGAAAAAGAGGCTTAGCGCCAACACCAGCGCAGCGGCGATGACGGCGGCAATGACGTCCTCCTGGTTCACCAGAATGCCGCCTGGGAACACGCCGTCGAACAGGAACACCGGATCCTTGGGCATACCGATGTCAATCGGGTAGATGTTGCTGCCGAACATGCTCTGGCCAACGCCCTCAAGAAAATAGGCGATGCCCAGGGTGGCCAGAAGCAAAGTGGCTTCTTCCTGGTTGACCAAGTAGCGCAGCACCAGACGCTCAATCAGCCAGGCGACGATGAACATCAGTGCGCCAGCTGCGACAAAGGCGACGATGTTGGCCAGAACCGGGTTTGCAATGCCGGTCCACTCGGGGAACCATTCGGCAAAGCGTGCCATGGCCAGGGCGGCGAACAGCACCATGGCGCCCTGCGCAAAGTTAAAGACGCCCGAGGCCTTGTAGATCAGCACAAAGCCGAGCGCGACGAGCGAATACAGCATGCCTGCCATCAGGCCGCCGATCAGGGTTTCAAGAAAAAATGCCATGGTAGTGGGTGCTCCGGCGCGTCTTTAGTGGCTGGTGCCAAGATAGGCGGCAATGACGTCTTTGTTGTTGCGCACGGCTTCGGGTTCGCCGTCGCCGATCTTTTTGCCGTAGTCAAGCACCACGACGCGGTCGGAAATGTCCATCACCACGCCCATGTCGTGCTCGATCAGCACGATGGTGCTGCCGAACTCGTCGTTGACGTCGAGGATGAAGCGGCACATGTCCTGCTTTTCTTCCACGTTCATGCCAGCCATGGGCTCATCCAGGAGCAGCACCTGCGGCTCCATGGCCAAGGCACGCCCCAGGTCAACACGCTTTTGCAGGCCGTAAGGCAGTTGCCCCACGGGGGTTTTTCGGTGCGCCTGGATTTCCAGGAAATCGATGATGTGCTCGACAAACTCGCGGTGCCGCTCTTCCTCGCGTTGCGCGGGGCCGATGCGCAGCGCCTGCAGCAGCAGGCCGCTTTTGACCTTCATGTTCCGGCCGGTCATGATGTTGTCAATCACGCTCATGCCCTTGAACAGCGCCAGATTCTGGAACGTGCGTGCAATACCCATCTCCGCGACCTGGCGCGAATTCATGTGTTTGAACGTCTGCCCGCGAAAGGTGATCGACCCTTCCTGCGGTGTGTAGACGCCGTTGATGCAATTGAGCATCGATGATTTTCCCGCGCCGTTGGGGCCGATGATCGAACGGATCTCGTGCTCGCGTACGTCGAAGGAAATGTCGGTCAGGGCGTTGACGCCGCCAAAGCGCAGGCTGATGTGGTTCACATCCAGCACGACGTCGCCGATCTTCTTGTGGTTCATGCTGCGGTTTTCACAGGGGCGAAAGTCTTGGCGTCCGACAGTGCGAGCGTGGCGCTCACGCTGCCGGTTCGGCCGTCTTCAAACTTCACCTGGGTTTCGATGTACTGCTCGGATTTGCCTGCGTAAAGGGCGTCCACGAGCACGCCGTACTTGTCGGCAATGAAGCCGCGCCGAACCTTGTTGGTGCGGGTCAACTCGCCGTCGTCGGCGTCGAGTTCCTTGTGCAACACCAGGAAGCGGCTGACCTGGCTGCCGGCCAGCAAAGTGTCGCTGGCAAGGTCGGCGTTGACCTTTTCCACGCATTCCTTGATCAGTTCGTACACCTCGGGCTTTTGCGCCAGATCGGTATAGCCGGCATACGGGAGGTTGCGCCGCTCGGCCCAGTTGCCCACAGCCTCGAAATCGATGTTGATCATCACGCAGACCTTTTCGCGCCGGTCTCCGAGCGCCACCACTTCCTTGATGTGGGGGAAGAACTTGAGCTTGTTCTCCACATACTTGGGGGCAAACATGGCGCCGTCGTTGGCGCCGCCCTGGATGCGACCCACGTCTTTCACGCGATCGATAATCTTCAGATGCCCGTGCGCATCGATAAAGCCGGCATCGCTGGTGCGGTACCAGCCGTCCGCAGTCAGTACCTCGGCTGTGGCCTCGGGATTCTTGTAGTACTCCTTGAGCAGGCCGGCAGACTTGACCAGAATCTCCCCGTTGTCGGCCACCTTGATCTCCACACCCCGGATCGGCACGCCCACAGTGTCGGCGCGCGCCTGGTTGTCCGGCTGCAGGCAGACGAACACGGCGGTTTCGGTCGAACCGTAGAGCTGCTTCAAGTTGACGCCGATGGAGCGGAAAAAGCTGAACAGATCCGGCCCGATGGCTTCGCCGGCTGTGTAGGCGACGCGCACGCGCGAGAATCCCAGGTTGTTGCGCAGCGGACCGTACACCAGCAGATCGCCCAGTGCGTACTTGAAGCGATCCCAGCCGCTCACGGCCTGCCCGTCCATCAAAGCCGGGCCGACGCGCTCGGCCAGCGCCATGCAGGCAGCAAACATCTTGCGCTTGATGGCGCCTGCGTCTTCCATGCGGATCGTGACACTGGTCAGCAAGCCCTCGAATATTCGGGGCGGCGCAAAGTAGTAGGTCGGCCCGATCTCCTTGAGGTCAATCGTGACGGTGCTTGCCGACTCCGGGCAGTTGACCACATAGCCACAGGCCAGCCACTGCGCATAGCTGAAGATGTTCTGCCCGATCCAGGCCGGCGGCAGATAGGCCAGCACTTCTTCGGCGCTGGTCAGTTTGTCGAACTCGGCGCCTGCCTGAGCGCGGTCCAGCAAGGTGCTGTGCGTATGCACCACGCCTTTGGGGTTGCCGGTGGTGCCCGAAGTGAAGAACATGGCGGCGACATCGTCCGGGACCACCTTGCCCACGGCGTCGCGAAACCAGGCGGGGTTCTTGGCCACGAACTGGCGCCCGACCTCAATCAGCTGCTCCATGTCCTGCAGGCCGTTTTCGCTGTACTTGCGCAGTCCGCGCGGGTCGTCGAACCAGATGTTGGTCAGCAGCGGGCAGCTCTCTCGGACTTCCAGCATTTTGTCCACCTGCTCCTGGTCCTCCACCAGGGCAAAACGCACTTCGGCGTTGTTCAGCGGAAACACGCATTCCGCCGCCACGGCATCCTGGTACAGCGGCACCGGAATGGCGCCCACGGCTTGAATAGCCAGCATGGTGGCGTACAGGCGCGGCCGGTTGGAGCCGATCACCACCATGTGTTCACCGTGGCGCAGGCCTGCCAGTTGCAAGCCGGCTGCTACCTGTTCCACCAGCGTTGCCAGTTCAGACCAGGAGTGCGCTTGCCAGATGCCGTACTCCTTCTCGCGCAGGGCGGGTGCGTCGGGCCGTTCTGCGGCGTGCTGGAGCAGCAATTGCGGAAACGTGCGGTTCATTGAGGTCCTTGGTATTCGGGGGCGCATGACATGGCTTCTCTTGCCGTTGTTACACCCTGTTGACTGCCATCCTAGGCTTGGCTTTGACGCTATCTTGTCTGTTTGACGACAATTTCCGGGTAAATACTGATGGGGTCAAACCCGTATTCCCGTCCTTTCGGGGAGTGGTGCAAGAACATGCTTAGCGAATGAAATGTCCGTTGCGACTGACCAAGGTGAGTTCAACGAAGTGGGAGGCGCTGCGCTCGGGTGCCGTGGCGTTGATCTCGAAGCCGCCCAGATCCCATTTGCGCAGCGTCCAGACGGCATCGATGAAAGTCGCGCGCGTCGGATTGCGCCCAGCACGCTGCAGGGCTTCAAGAAATGCGCGGGCATTGATGTAGCCCTCCAGCGCCAAGTGGGACGGTTCGGCTGTTGCGCCCAAGGATTTCCAGGCCTGCTGAAAGTCGCGCACCACCGGCACCACGGCGTTGGTCGGCAGCGGCACCACCTGCGATACCGCCATGCCACGCGCGCTCTCACCCAGCGCCTTGATGTTGGCCGAGGTCCCCAGCACCGACAGGGCGTACATCGTGACACCCGCGCGCAAGCTGTGGAAGGCTTTGGCAAATTCCAGCGCCGGCTTGCCAGCCAGGCCCACCAGTACCGCTTCCGGATTGGCCTCGGACAGGCTTCGCGCAGCTTTGTCGGCGTCGGAAGCATCGTTTTCTACAGTCGTGGCGATGGGCGCGGGAAGCTTGGCGTCGGCCACGGCCTGCTGCGCGCCCTGTAGCACTTCTTTGCCGAAGGCGTTGTTCTGGTAGGCGATGCCGATGCGCTTGATGCCCAGCGTCGCCAGGTGCTGCACCGCCTTTTCTGCTTCGTCGGCGTAGCTGGCACGCAGATTGAAGACGTTGCGTGCGCCCGCAACGCGGCTCAGCTGGGCCCCTGTAAACGGTGTGAAGAAGGGCATCCCCGACTGCAGCACTTTGGGCATCATTGCGCCGACCATGGGCGTTCCCATGCAGTTGAACAGCGCGAAGCAGGCCGGGTCGGCGAGAAACTTGTCGATGTTGGCCAGTGAACGCGCAATTTCGTAGCCATCGTCGAGCGTCTGCAGTTCGATCTTGCGGCCATTGACGCCGCCCTTGGCGTTGGCTGCAGCAAACGCCGCCTTGGCGCCCTGGTGCATGGCTGAGCCGAGATCGCCGAGCGGGCCCGTCAGTGCGGTCGACTGGCACAGTTTCAGCGGACTTTCCTGGGCATGCGCCATCGACAGGCCGAGCCAAGGCAGAGACAGCGCGCCAGCGAGCAGGGTGCGACGCGGCAGACGGGGGTCGGACGCGCTGAGGGCATGTTGGGATGGGAGAGTTTCCGTGTTCATGGTGCAATAGCGGCGCAAGCCGCAGGCTGCGACAGCGCAAAAAACTTCATCATGGCGCGATGTGCAGGCTGATGTTGTCCTTGTGCCGACAATTGCCCTCGTGGTATTCCCCAACCACCTGCCCATGACGCAAGACCTCTCCCTTCACCATCGCCGCCGATCACCCACACGCGATGAACTTGCCGGCATTCCGTGGTTGGCGCTGCTGCAGCCTGAGGAACGCGAGCGCGCAGTGGCGGCTCTGCTGGTGGGCGACGCCATGTCAGGTGACTATGTCTGCCGGGTGGGGCGCCCGGTGACCTACTGGTTTGGTGTTGTCGAGGGTTTGCTCAAAATGAGCAATGACCACGCCGACGGCAGCACCATGACGTTTGCCGGCCTGCCGCCCGGTGGCTGGTTTGGCGAGGGGACGGCGGTCAAACGTGAGCCCTATCGGTACAACGTCCAGGCGCTGCGGGCCAGCACCGTTGCAGGCTTGCCGATTGATACCTTTCACTGGCTGCTCGACCACTCGATTGGTTTCAACCGCTTCGTCATGCACCAGTTGAACGAGCGCCTGGGCCAGTTCATTGCCGCGCGGGAAATTGACCGCCTGAGCAATCCCAACGTGCGCGTGGCGCGCAGCCTTGCCGCGCTCTTCAACCCGGTGCTCTACCCTGGGGTCGGCGAAGTGCTGCGCATTACCCAGCAGGAGCTAGCCTACCTGGTGGGGCTGTCGCGTCAGCGGGTGAACGAGGCGCTTGCGGTGCTGGAAGCGCAGGACGCTATTCGCGTGGAATATGGCGGGCTGCGTGTGCTGGAGCTTGATGCCTTGCGCAGCGGTTTCTTTCGACGTGGGGGTGAGCAACCCTAGTGTCGTGAGTTGGAAGTTCGTTTCAGAAAGCTGCCGAGAATCGCCGCCATGCCGCGTTGCACATCCTCGCGCTAGCTCCGGCTATCGCTTGATGTGCGCCCTGCAAGACGACGATTTCGACAGCTTTCACTTTTCAACCTACTTCCGACTCACGGCACCAGCTTCCACGCGTTGGGATTGCCACCGTTGCCCCGTTATTCTTGTAAACAACGAATGGCAGCGCGTGCATTTCGCGGTCATGTCCGACTCAGTAGGGCGTACCGGGCAGCGCGGGCCGCTGCTGTCCAGCCTGCTGGGATCGCGCGGGCATGGCCAAGCGAGGCGAAGGGGCCGCGAGGCTGGCGTCGCCTGATGTGCCTTCAGTGCTTGCGTCGCGTGTCAGGCGAAAGGTGCCCACCATTTGCGTCAGTCGCCCCGCCTGATCACGCAAACTGTCTGCTGCGCTAGCGCCTTCGTCGACGAGAGCCGCGTTCTGCTGCGTCATGCTTTCGAGCTCGTCCATGGATTGGCTGACGTGTCCGATTCTCTGGCTCTGTTCCTGGGCTGCAGAGGTGATTTCACCCATGATGTCCGATACCCGGCGCACCGATTGCACCAGATCCTCGATGGTTTTTCCGGCATGGTTGACCAGGGCACTGCCCTCCTGCACCTGATCCACACTGGTACCGATGAGCGCCTTGATCTCGCGTGCCGCTTGGGCTGAGCGGCCTGCGAGACTTCGCACCTCGCTGGCCACCACGGCAAAACCGCGGCCTTGTTCGCCAGCGCGCGCTGCTTCCACGGCGGCGTTCAGTGCCAGGATATTGGTCTGGAATGCAATGCCATCGATCACGCTGATGATGTCGGAGATTTTTCGAGAGCTGGCGCTGATGGTGTCCATGGTGCGCACTACCTGCGAAACCACTTCGCCGCCGCGTGTAGCCGCGTCAGAGGCGCCCGCTGCCAATTGGTTGGCCTGGCGCGCCGCTTCTGCGCTGTTTGAAACCGCTCCCGTGAGATCGCCCAGCGCCGTGGCCGCACCTTGCAGGTTGTGGGAAGTGAGCTCGGTACGCTGGCTTAGATTGAGGTTTCCCGAGGCGACCTCGGAGCTGGCCACCAGAATCGATTCTGCCGTCTGCCCAATGTCGCCCACAAGCGTGCGAAGACGCTCCTGCATCGCGGCAATCGCATCGAGAAGGCGCCCGGATTCGTCATGAATGCGTACTTCGATCTGCGATGTCAGGTCACCGCGTGCGATGCGTTCGGCCACCACGACTGCGCGGCCCAGAGGTTGCGTAATGCTGGCAGTGATACGCCAGGCAATCAGCGCCCCCAATCCGATCGCCAGGAGAACCAGCACACCGGTTGCCATGCGTGTGCGACTCTGCGTCTGTTCGGCCAACGCCGTGGCTTGGGCGTTGAGCGTGTTCTGCAAAACAATCAGCTCTCCCAATTTGGCGCGCCAGGCATTCTCGCCGGGCGCGACGCGGGTCATCAGTCCGAGCGTAGCGCCCACGGTGTCGCCATCGTCTGCGGCTTTGAGCGCGGCGTCGAGTTCAGGCCGCGCCTTGCTGGCCAGTGCCCGCACCTCATCCAGTAACTTGATTTCGGCCGGCGTGGCGTTGCCCGCGCTCATCAACTGTGCAAGTGAGGCCTCCTGCTGCTCGTATTCCTTCAACGTCTTGCGGACCGCCTCAATTTGCGTGTGGGCCTGCTTGGAGTCGATCTCGTTGAGCATGGCCGCCGAGCGGCTTTGCAAGCCAATGACGCTCAAGCTGCCGAGCATCGCATCGACACCTTGCGCCTTTTGAGCGCCTATGCCCGTGATGCCGCGCATTTGCTGATGCACCTTTTCTCCCGACCACTGGCCCAGGGCTGCGACCGCCACGACCAACATCAGCATGCAGCCAAAGCCCAGACGCAGGCGCGTGGAGATAGCCATGGATCTGGGAGAAGAATGGAATGGCACGTCGTTCCTTGCAGCGGGAGAAAACAAAGAGGAGAGTCAAGCCGGCTCGCCACGTTTTAGTGTAGGTAGGAATAGCCAAGGCCGGTATGTGATTTTCCTCGCTCTTCATGTCGGCTGGACATCTTTGGGTCGTGCCATGTTCTGAGATCGAGCGCTGTGCTGACTGAGCACGGCGCACGGGCGGGGAATTCGGACATTTCTGCTTGTAAAAATGGTCCGTAGCGCTTATTCAATGAGCGTTTATTGCTATCGAAAAGATATAAATGTGGCTGCATGGTACGGAGTCGAATGTGCTACAAAGCGTGCTATGACCACGGCCAAGCCTCTTGCTCTGCTTCGCTCTGTATGGGTTTTGGCAGTCGCTCCCCTCAGTCTCGCCGCCTGGAGCGCCACCGTGCAGGTGGATGTGCGCGACGGTGCAGGGCAGCCGATTTCCGGGGCTGTGGTTTTTCTGGAATCGGCCCAGGCGCAGCGCGTGGTGCGTCCGCTGCAGGGCGTTGAAATGGCGCAGGAGAAAAAGCAGTTCGTTCCCGCAGTGCTCGCAGTCACCACCGGAACCGAGGTGCATTTTCCCAATCACGACGCGGTGCGGCACCACGTCTATTCTTTCTCGGCAGCCAAAAAATTCGAAATCAAGCTCTACAAGGGCACGCCGTCGAACCCGGTACTCTTTGATCAGCCCGGTGTCGTGCTGCTGGGCTGCAATATCCACGACCAGATGGTGGGCTGGATTCTGGTGCTCGATACCCCTTACTTTGCCTCCAGCAGTGCAGGGGGGCAGCAGCCAGGCCGTGCTGCACTGGTGCAGATTCCGGCGGGCAGCTACCAACTTCGCACCTGGCACCCGGGCCTGGCGGTCGGTGCACCGCCGCTCACGCAGCCGTTGATCGTGGATGCAGGTGCCGGCGAAGTACGCGCTTCGGTGCGGTTGACCGGGCTCACGCCTTGAAGCTGCGCAACTTGCGCCACAGCCTGGTTGCCCGGCTGATTGGTATTTCCCTTTTGCTCTTGCTCGCCGTGCAACTGGCGGGCTTTGCTGTGGTGCGTGCCAGCATCGAGCGCAACGCACGCGTGCAGATCACGCGCGAACTCGACACCGACGAACGCGTCTGGCGCCGCCTGCTGGAGCAAAAAGCCGAGCGCTTGCGCCAGGGTTCGGCGCTTCTGGCGGCCGACTACGGCTTTCGCTCGGCCGTCAGTTCGGACGATGTGGCGACCATCGAGTCGGCCTTGGCCAACCACGGCGCACGCATTGGCGCTGCCGTGACCGCGCTGCTCGATACCCAGTTGGCCCTGCGCGTTGTGAGTAGCCAGGCTGGTATGGGGCAGCTGCCTGCAGCGCTCGCGCAAGTGGTTCCGGCCCTGGCCGCAGAGCCTGCGGGCAGCCAGATCACGGTCATCGACGGCCTGCCGCACCAGTTTGTCATGGTGCCGCTGCGTGCGCCGCTGGTCATCGGCTGGGTGTTGATGGGTTTTCCGGTGGGCCAACCGCTGGCCGATGAAATGCGCCAGTTGCTCTCCGCCGACGTTGCGTTGCGAGTGGGTGACGGTCGCGGCGGGTTTTCTGTGCCCGTCAGTACGCTCGGGCCTCAGGCGCTGGCGCAGTTGCGTTCCAGCGCCGCGGCAGTGAACGAACTGGAGCTGGAAGGGGGCGACACTCTGCTGGTGCGCGCCAGCCCGCTCTCGCAGGTCGGGGTTCCGTCTGAGGCGCTGCTCCTGCGTTCGGTGGACGCCGTACTTGCCCCCTACCGCCAACTACAGTGGCTGCTGGCGGTCATTACCGCCGCAGGCGTGCTGCTCTTTGCCCTGGGAAGCAGCGCCATGGCGCGGCGCGTGACCACGCCGCTGCGCTCGCTGCTGGGCGCCACACGCCGGCTCTCGCGCGGTGACTACAGCGTGCCCATGGAACACACCGCGCGCAGCGACGAAGTGGGCGATCTGGCGCGTTCGTTTGACCACATGCGCATCGATATCAGCCACCAGCAGGCCGAGATCCGCGACCTGGCTTACCGCGACCGGCTGACCGGCCTGCCCAACCGCGAGCGCTTTCGTGGCGCCGTACTCGATGCCCTGCGCGCCGACGCGCTGCCCGGCCACTGCCTGGCGGTACTGATGCTCGATCTGGACCGCTTCAAGCATGTCAACGACGTGCTGGGCTACGCCTTTGGCGACCGCCTGCTCCAGGCCGTGGCCAGCCGGCTGCAGCCCATGGCCGGGACATCGGGCGATATGGTCGCGCGGCACGGGGGCAACGAATTTGCCCTGCTGCTGCATGTGACGGACGCGCAGGCCGCACTGCGCGTGGCCGAGCGCATTGCCGGCGCATTCGAGACCCCCATCCAGTTCGACGACCAGACCGTGGATCTGAGCGCCAGCATGGGCATTGCCCTGTGGCCGGAGCATGCGCAGGACGCCGACATGCTGCTCAATCGCGCAGAGATCGCCATGTATGGCGCCAAGAAGCGGCTTAGCGTGGTTTTGCTGTACGACCCGGCGCTCGATTCGTCCAGCGCGCAGACGCTTTCGCTTCTGGGTGATTTGCGCCGCGCCCTGGAGCATGGGGAACTGCGCCTGTACCTGCAACCCAAGGTGGCCCTACAAGCAGGCGATGGCGTGGCGGCCGAGGCCCTGCTGCGCTGGCAGCACCCGCAGCGCGGTCTGGTGCCGCCCATGGAATTCATTCCCTTTGCCGAGCAGACAGGTTTTGTGCGCCACCTCACCCTCTGGGTGTTCGAGCAGGTGGCGGCGTTGCTGGGCCAAAGCGGCGCGCGCGAGATGGTGCTGCGCGTTTCGGTGAACCTGTCCACGCGCGATCTGCTCGACCCGGACCTGAGCCTGCGGCTCGGCGCCATTCTTGCGCGCTACGCAGTGGATGCCGGGAGTTTTTGCCTGGAAATCACCGAGAGCGCCATCATGGACGATCCGCAGCGCGCCGAGGCCATGCTCAACCGCCTGGCACAGCAGGGGTTCAAGCTTTCCATCGACGACTTCGGCACCGGTTACTCGTCGCTCGCCTACCTCAAGCGCCTGCCGGTGAACGAGCTCAAGATCGACAAGTCCTTCGTGCTCGGCATGCAAAGCGGGGGCGGCGACGCGCAGATTGTTCGCTCCACCATCGACCTCGCGCACAATCTGGGTTTGACGGTGGTGGCCGAAGGTGTGGAAGACGCGGCGCTCATGGAGCGCCTGCGCGCCATGGCCTGCGACGAAGCGCAGGGCTACCACATCAGCCGCCCGATGCCAGCGGATCAGTTTTTTGGCTGGCACGCCGGCCCCGGAGCGGCGTTTGTGGCAGCGCCCTGAGGCAGGCCACCGTTCGCCGGCTCCCACCGCCCGTGGCGCTTTTGTTGTTAGTTGCGCTCGTTCCTGTTGTCTGCACCTATGGCCGAACCCCGTCCTCCCCGCTCCTCCTCCCCGCTGCCTGAACCGGCTGCGGCGCAAGCGCCTGCCACTGCGCCACGCCCGCTCCTGCGCCGCCCGGTGCTGGCTGCGCGGCGCCCTGCCGCTCGCCCAGCGGTCCGCCCACCTCCTGCGGTTCGCCCGCCGCCCGCAGAGCGCTCCGATCGTGTGCCCGCCAAGCCGCCCCCAGTTGCGGCCGCCGCTTGCGCGCCGCGAGAAGGCACGCGGCTCAACAAGCGCCTGGCCGAGCTGGGCGTGTGCTCGCGCCGCGAGGCCGACGACTGGATTGCACACGGTTGGGTCTACGTCAACGGCGCTGCGGCCGAGATGGGCATGCGCGTCACCCCGCAGGACAAGATCACGGTGGAGCGCGCAGCGCAGCGCCAGCAGGACAAGCAGGTCACCATCCTGCTGCACAAGCCCATGGGCTATGTGTCCGGGCAGGCCGAAGACGGCCACGAGCCGGCGGCGGCACTCATCAACCCGCGCAGCCAATGGCGCGAAGACCCAAGCGGCCTGCGTTTTTCGCCGCCGCAGCTGCGCGGCCTGGCGCCCGCTGGGCGGCTCGACATCGACTCGGTGGGGCTGCTGGTGCTGACGCAGGACGGTCGCGTGGCGCGCCAGCTCGTTGGTGAGGATTCCACCGTCGACAAGGAATACCTGGTGCGAGTGGTCTATGAGGGAGCAGGCGCCCGGCGCTCGGGCGAGCGCGCGCAGCCCCTGCAGGAAATCGATGAGCGCGATCCGGTGCACACCAACGTGCAGTCGGTGTTTCCCCAGGAACTGCTGGAGCGCCTGCGCCACGGCCTCAGTCTCGATGGTCAGCCGCTCAAGCCCGCCAAGGTGGACTGGCAGAACCCAGAGCAATTGCGCTTCGTGCTCGTCGAGGGCAAGAAACGCCAGATTCGCCGCATGTGCGAGCAGGTGGGCCTCAAGGTGGTGGGTTTGAAGCGCATTCGCATCGGCCGCATCACGCTGGGCGCACTGCCGGTGGGGCAGTGGCGCTTTCTGGCGCCGCACGAGCATTTTTGAGCGGGGCTGTGCGTCCGCCCCCGTCCTTCTGGAGTCCCCATGACCGCGCCTTCCGCAACTCCCAAAGGCAAGGCAGCGCGTGCGGCCTCGGCCGCCGCCGCCGCTGTGCGGCAACTGCGCGCCACCGATGCGCGCGGCGTGGCCCGCCTGGCGACACTCGCCACTGCCGGCGTGACCGACATCACCGAGGGCGTGCACCGCTCGGTGCTCGGCAGCATGGGATTGCCCGGAGGCAAGGCAGCGGGCCGCACGCGCGGACTCACCGGCCTCGTGTACCAGGCCATACGCGCTGCCACGCGGTTGGTGGATGCGGGCCTGCAAGCCGCACTGCTGCGGCTTGAGCCTTTTCTGGGCCGCGGCAGCGAAGCCGATACGGCGACGCCACCGCCTGAGCGCGAAGCCGTGCTGGCGGCGCTCAATGGCGTGATGGGAGACCGCCTCGCCGCAGACGGCAACCCGCTGGCGCTGCCCATGGAGCTGCGCCAGCAAGGCCGCCGCATCGACCTTGCGGCGCTGGGCGCCTCGGGTCAGGCCACCGGCAAGCTGTTGCTGCTGGTGCATGGCCTGTGCATGAACGACCTGCAGTGGCAGCGCGCAGGCCACGACCATGGCGCGCATCTGGCGCAGGCGCTGGGCTATACGCCGGTCTATGTGCGTTACAACACCGGACTGCATGCGTCCACCAACGGACGTGAGCTGGCCGGCCACATCGAAGCCCTGCTGGCCGATTGGCCGGTGCCGGTTCAGGAATTCACGGTGCTGGTGCACAGCATGGGCGGCCTGGTGATGCGCAGCGCCTGCCAGCATGCGGCAGATGCCGGCCAGCAATGGCTTGGGCGCTTGGACAAACTGGTTTTTCTGGGCACGCCGCACCATGGCGCGCCACTGGAGCGCGCCGGCAACTGGGTCGACGTGATCCTCGGCAGCACGCCCTGGAGCCGGCCCTTTGCCCGCTTGGGGCAGCTGCGCAGCGCCGGCATCACCGATCTGCGCTACGGCCATGTGCAGGACGCTGACTGGCAGGGGCATGACCGCTTCCGCAGAAGCCCCGACACGCGCCAGCCGCTGCCCCTGCCGGCCGGCGTCGCCTGCTACGCCGTGGCGGCGACTCTGGCACGCCAGCGCAGCCCCGTGGCCGAGCGCCTGCTGGGCGATGGCCTGGTGCCGCTGGCCAGCGCGCTGGGCCAGCACGCTCGGGCCGAGCATTCGCTGATTTTTGACAAGGATCGGCAATGGGTGGTGTACGGCGTAGGCCACATGCAATTGCTCGACAGCCCGCGCGTAGCGCAGCAACTGGTGCAGTGGCTGGCCAATTGACCCGCTAGCCCGGCGCACCCATCGCATTCTCAAGGAGACAACGTGGAAAACAAAAAATACCGTTTGGTGACGCGCAGCGACTTTGACGGCCTCGTCTGCGCCGTACTGCTCAACGAACTGGACCTGATCGACGAGATCACCTTCGTGCACCCCAAGGACATGCAGGACGGCAAGATCGCCATCACCGGGCGCGACATCACCACCAACCTGCCCTATGTGCCGGGCGCCTACCTGGTGTTCGATCACCACGAGTCCGAGACCGTGCGCAACGCCGGCCGGCGTGACGTCAACCACATCATTGAAGCGCATGCGCCGTCGGCCGCGCGCGTGGTCTACAACCATTACGGCGGCAAGGCGGCTTTCCCGCGCATCACCGAAGAGATGATGGCGGCCGTCGACCAGGCCGACTCGGCCCAGTATTCGCGCGACGACATCCTCGACCCGCAGGGCTGGGTGCTGCTGAACTACCTGATGGATTCCCGCACCGGCCTGGGGCGCTTCCGGGAGTTTCGCATCAGCAACTACGCGCTGATGATGGACCTCATCAAGTACTGCCGCGACCACACCATCGAGCAAATCCTGCAGTTGCCCGACGTGCAGGAGCGCGTGGCGCTGTACCACGAGCATGCCGCCAAGGCCAAAGAGCAAATCCTTCAGTGCGCGACGCAGATCGGCAACCTGGTGGTGCTGGACCTGCGGCCCGAGGAAACCATCTGGGCCACCAACCGCTTCATGATTTATGCGCTGTTCCCCACGGCCAACATCTCCATCCACGTGATGTGGGGCCTGCAAAAACAGAACACCGTGCTGGCCACAGGCAAGTCCATTTTGGACCGCAGCAGCAAGACGCATGTCGGCAACCTGATGCTCGAATACGGCGGCGGCGGCCATGCGGCCGCAGGCACCTGCCAGGTGGCCAACGACAAGGCCGATCAGGTATTGCAGGCGCTGGTGAAGCGGATCAACGCGGACGGCTGAAGCGCAACGCGGGTATTCCGGACGCGGTCGGGCTTGGCCCCCAACCCTACGCGTTTGGGTGCAGCCGGGCCACGCTTCAATCCCGCGAAATTTCAGGCCAAATCGGGCTCGAGCGCTTATCAGGAAAGCGCTTCCAGCTATCAAATTTGATTTTTCTCGCATGCGAGCGCCGTGGCGGGCCGCTGCTTGAAACCCGCGCGGGTCGCCCCTAGATGGGGCTTGCAAGTGCCGCTCCCGCTGCGGGGGGTGCTTTCCTTTTTTTCTTCACTGCCTTTTCGTCCATACAACCCTATGAGCAAACAAACCTTGTCTTTCCAGGCCGAAGTCGCCCAACTGCTGCACCTGGTCACGCATTCGCTGTACTCGAACCCGGATATCTTCGTGCGCGAACTGATTTCCAACGCCTCGGACGCCTGCGACAAGCTGCGTTTTGAAGCGCTGGACAAGCCCGCGCTGTACGAGGACGCGCCGAACCTGGAAGTGCGCGTGTCGTTCGACAAAGACGCCAAGACGCTCACCATTGCCGACAACGGCATCGGCATGAGCGAGCAGGAAGCCATCGAGCACCTGGGCACGATCGCCAAGAGCGGCACCAAGGACTTCATGGGCAGGCTTACCGGCGACCAAAAGCAGGACGCACAGCTCATCGGCCAGTTCGGCGTCGGCTTTTACTCGGGCTTCATCGTCGCCGACAAGATCACCGTCGAGTCGCGCCGCGCCGGCCTGCCGGCGAGTGAGGGCGTGCGCTGGGTCAGCACCGGCACGGGCGACTTCCAGGTCGAGCAGATCGAGCGCGCGCAGCGCGGCACCAGCGTCATCCTGCACCTCAAGGACGACGCCGAGGAGTACCTCAACGCCTGGAAGCTCAAGAGCGTCATCGCCAAATACTCCGACCACATCAGCCTGCCCATCCTGATGGAAAAGGAAGAGTGGAAAGACGGCGAGCTCATCACCCCCGGCGACGAAGCCGGCGGCCGCCAACCCGGCGCCATGGTCAAAACCGGCGAGTGGGAAGCGGTCAACAAGGCGAGCGCCCTCTGGACCCGGCCCAAGAAAGACATCACCACCGAGCAATACCAGGATTTCTACAAGGCCATCAGCCACGACCACGAGAACCCGCTGACCTGGGCGCACAACCGCGTCGAAGGCAACACCGAATACACGCAGCTGCTCTACATCCCGGCCAAGGCGCCGTTCGACCTGTGGAACCGCGACAAGAAGGCCGGCATCAAGCTGTACGTCAAGCGCGTCTTCATCATGGACGACGCCGAGGCGCTGATGCCCAGCTACCTGCGGTTCGTCAAGGGTGTGATCGATTCCAGCGACCTGCCGCTCAACGTCAGCCGCGAGCTGCTGCAAGAGAGCCGCGACGTGCGCGCCATCCGCGAAGGCAGCACCAAGCGGGTTCTGTCCATGCTCGAAGACTTGGCCAAGCACGACAAGCATGACGTACCCGCCGCAGCGGCCGATGGCGCCGAAGCCGTCACAGACGTCGTCGATGCCGACGACAAGGCCAAGGAAGGCAAGTACAGCCAGTTCTACGCCGAGTTCGGTGCCGTGCTCAAGGAAGGCCTGGGCGAGGACTTCGGCAACCGCGAGCGCCTGGCCAAGCTGCTGCGCTTTGCCAGCACCTCAAGCGACACGGCAACCGTGTCCTTCGCAGACTACAAGGCGCGCATGAAGGAAGGCCAGGAGGCGATTTATTACATCACCGCCGACACCCTGGCCGCCGCCAAGAACAGCCCGCAGCTCGAAGTCTTCAAGAAGAAGGGCATCGAAGTGCTCTTGATGACCGACCGCGTGGACGAGTGGGCGCTGAACTACCTGCACGACTTCGACGGCACGCCGCTGCAATCGGTCGCCAAGGGCGCGGTCGACCTGGGCAAGCTCCAGGACGAGGCCGAGAAGAAGGCGGCGGAGGAAGCCGCCGAAGCCTTCAAGCCGCTGCTCGCCAAGCTGAAAGATGCCCTCAAGGACAAGGCCGAAGACGTGCGCGTCACCTCGCGCCTGGTGGACTCACCTGCTTGCCTGGTGGTGCAGGACGACGGCATGAGCACCCAGCTGGCCCGCATGCTCAAGCAGGCCGGCCAGCAGGCGCCCGAATCCAAACCGGTGCTGGAAGTGAACCCCGAGCACCCGCTGGTGAAGAAGTTGGACGGCAGCGTGCACTTCAACGACCTGGCCAACATCCTGTTCGACCAGGCCCTGCTGGCCGAAGGCGGCCTGCCGGACGATCCGGCGGCATATGTGCGCCGCGTGAACGCGCTGCTGGTTTGAAATTTAGGTAAAAATGGCTGCTAGCGCTTATCTGGTAAGCGTTGGCAGCTATTGAAATTGAAGTAATCTGGGCGCACCGTGCACGTGAAGCGTCTCAGCTAGCCCGTTTTGCCGAGCGCAGAATCCGGGCGTGCAGCGCGTCGCGTTCGGTGGGCGCCGCATCGATCAGATCTTTGAGGGTGCGCTCGGGCAGCTCCACGCTCTGGCGCCGGTCTTTGGCGACAGGGACGTTGCGCCAACCGGACAGCACCATCCAGTCCCACAGTTCGCGTGGCATCGGTTGGGTGATCTGCATTTTCAGATTGCCGCACATGATGGACGCCCCGACCGGCGGCAAAGGTCCCACGGGCGGCGTTTGGCGCTTGGTGCGGATGGAAAAGAGCGTACGCAGCTTGTCTTTCATGGGGGTCCGGTTCCTCTACGGGAGAGCGTGCAGCATACAAGAGTGCGCGGCGCGCTGCAGGGCCTGCGTTGCGCGTTCGCTGGTATCGCTTGCGGTGTTGCCCGGTTGTGCGCAGCGCACCTGCCAGCGCGATGTCCCCGCGCCGTCTGGGGAAATTTTTTCTGCTTCGAACTGCCCTTATGCTGTCGCTGTCCGTCGATGGAGCGACGGCCAGGGTTCTTGGGTGAGCGCGCCGCCCGGCGCTGACATCGTTGCAAAGGAAACGCATGCAGGCCACGGAAGTGGAGCCGAGCGGAATCGAAGCCAGCCCCGTCGCGTTGAACGCCATCATGCGTGCGTCCGAAAAGCACGTGATTGTGGCCTCCGAGGACATCGTCGACGCGCGTGGCTTCAAGCTGTGGGCCAAAGGGCAACCGGTTTCGGCCAGTCTGCAACAGAAGTTGCTGGAGCGAAGGCTCGAGCGGCCCCTGGAAGCCTGCCTGAGCGCGCAGGACGGCGCCACTCTGCCCTTTGTTCAAGAAAGCATGGCCAGCTTTTTTTCCAGCCCAACGGCGCTGGCACAGGGCCTTGCGCCCTGGGCGGGGCCGGTGCAAGAGCATATGCAGGGACTTGCCTGGCATTCCGTGGTGCAGTTGCTGTGCACCACGGCAATGGCCACGCGCACCAGTTACATCGCCCATGCCGTGGCCGCAGCGGCCTTGATGGGGGCCATGGCCTTGTCAAAGAAATGGCCTGCAGCTGATGTCCGTACCGCAATGCTCGCCGGCCTGCTGCACGACATTGGCGAGGTCTACATCCAGCCCGAGTATCTGGATTCGTCGGATCCGCTGGATCTTTTGGGCTACAAGCACCTGGCCGTCCATCCGCGCATGGCGCAAATGCTGCTTGCATCGACGACCGATTACAGCCCAGCGCTGTGCCGAGCCGTCGGCGAGCACCACGAACGGCTCGACGGATCGGGCTACCCGGCGCGCCTGCTGGGCAAGCAGATGTCGGAGCTGGGCAAGATGCTGTCGGTGGTTGAGGTCACTCTGGGCATCTCGCGCGCCCGGTCGGCGCCGATGAAGCGAACCAGTTTCGCGCTGCGCCTGATTCCTGGCGAGTTCGACCTGCGCTACGCGAGCTTTGTTTGCAACATGGCCCAGGCGGCCCAAGAGGAGCTGCCAAAGCCTGACGGCCTGCCGCGCACCGTCAGCATTCTTCACCCCATGGAGCGCATCAAGGAGCGGATGGACGATGTGGCCGCGCTGCGCAGCGAGCTGCTGCGCCAGAAGAGCGCCGCGCCCAGCATGGCGATTGTTGAGGTGGCGACTGCCCGGCTCGACCGGCTGAAGACGGCATGGAACTCGCTGGGTTCCTGGGGAGCCAGCGCCTCCGACCTGTCCGGGGAAGTGCACTTCGAGCTGGACATGGCGGATCGCGAACTGAACCAGCGCCTGCGCGAACTCCAGCGCGAATGCCTGCTGCTGGCGATGCGCCTGCCGCTCAAGGAGCGCGGGTTGCTTGCGCCGCTGTGGCGGGAGTTGCAGGTGGACGAAGTTTGATGAGGGGGTTTACACCGAAAGCGGTGCCTCCTGCATCGCCTCGATCTGCTCTTCCAGCATATCCACCTGCCCGCTCCAGTAGTCGCTGGAGCCAAACCAGGGGAAATTGACCGGAAAAATCGGGTCTTCCCAGCGCCGTGCCAGCCAGGCGCTGTAGTGGATGAGTCGCAGCGTGCGCAGCGGCTCGATCAGCGCCAGTTCGCGCCGGTCGAAGCTGCGAAACTGCTCGTAGCCGTCGAGCAGCGCGCTCAGTTGCCCGGTGCGCTGGCGCCGGTCGCCCGAGAGCAGCATCCACAAATCCTGCACCGCAGGCCCACTGCGCGCGTCGTCCAGATCGACAAAGTGCGGGCCGCCGCGCCCCCATTCGTCCAGCGGGGTCCAGAGGATGTTGCCGGGGTGGCAGTCGCCGTGCAGGCGGATCTGCTTTGCATTGTTTATGCCAAATTGGCCTCCAGCGCTTGATGGGTATGCGCTAGCAGCTATTATTTCAAGAGCGCGCTGGCACCCGTTCAGCCAGCGCGATTGCATGTCCAGCGGCACGGCGGCATGCGCCATCAGCCAGTCGCGGGGTTCTTCGCCAAAGCTCTGCACGTCGAGCGCCGGGCGCTCGGCAAAAGGCTTGGCCGCGCCCACGGTATGCAGGCGCGCGAGAAAGCGGCCTATCCATTCCAGCACTTCCCAGTCGTCCAGCTCGGGCGTGCGGCCGCCGCGCCAGGGGCTCACCGAAAAGAGGAAGTCGCCATGCTGGTGCACCGTCTGGCCGCCCAGCAGCAGCGGCGCCACAGCCGGCACCTCGGCCTCCACCAACTCGGCGGCAAAGGCGTGCTCTTCCAGGATTTGCGCCCGGCTCCAGCGCTGCGGCCGGTAAAACTTGGCGACGACGCGCTCGCCATCTTCCAGCGTGGCCTGGTAGACCCGGTTTTCGTACGACGACAGCGCCATCAGCCGCCCGTCGCCATACAGGCCCACGCTGGCTAGCGCGTCCAGCACCTGGTCGGGGCTCAGGAGCGCGTAGGGGTGCGGGTCGGTGCTGGCGGCCTGGTTTTTGAAGGGCGGTTGTTCAGCGGCATCGGGTGGACTCATGCCCCATTGTCGCCCTCCGCACGCGTTGGCTGCAGACTGGCGATGTGGCCGCTGCGCGGATCGCCCTGGCCGGCGAGCAAGTCCTGGAACAAGGCCTGCGTGGCTTCGGGACCGAGATGCCGCTGCACCACCAGCCAGGGCGTGGTCGGTGATTGCACTGCCGTGCGCAATTGGTTCCAGGCGCCCACCAAGCGATCGTTCAAGCCCTGTGCGTCCCATTCGGCGTGGCGTTTCTTGGCTTGTGCGGGGGCGAAGAACATCACCGGGCGCGGCCCCGGCAACTGCCCGGCGCCACCCAGGTCCTGGACGTGGCTGGCGCCGACGGAGCAGCTGTAGGCCAGCCCTGTGAAGTGCGTGTGGACGCGCTGTCGCAAGGCCACGCTGCCGGCGAAATCGATGTAGATGCAGGGCGCGGCGCCGTCGAGTTGCTCGATGGCGTCGTAGGCCAGCACGCGGTCGTAGCAGCCCAGGCTCTCGCAGAACGCCAGGTTGCCGGGCGAGGTGAGGCCCACCACTTCCAGGCCGCCGCGCTGCGCCAGTTGAAACGCCGTGCCCCAGGCGGTCTTGCTCGATGCGCTGGAGAGCAGCATGCGCCGCGCGCCAAAGAACTGCTGGTCGGCAAGGAAGTCGTCGATCAGCCACGACGTGATGAACAGCGGGCGCAAGAGCGCCTGCAGGTCTTCTTTGTCGTCCCGGTAGAACGGGTCGGCGCTTGCGCGCACATAGTGGTTGTAGACCGCGTGCAATCCCGCGCGGTGCGCTGCGCCATCGCTGAAGCCTGCAGCGTTGGCGCGTTGGGGCGCAAGCACGGCGCTGCTCGCCATGGGCCAATAGCCGTACAGGCGCTCGCCCATGGCGACGTCGGGATGCGTGGATTCCACCACCGTGCCAAAGCCCCACACCGGCACGACGCCCCAGCCCGCTTCGCCGCTGGGAAAGAACTTCCAGTAGTTCAGCATGTCGCCGAGGGCGGCGTAAGTGATGTTGTTGGCGGTGAGCGCAAACGCATCGACGCGCACGCGCACCTGGCCATCGGCGAGGGGCGCGTCGGGGGCCGACACAAGGCGGGTGGTGGCCAGCTGATCCTGGCGGACGAGGAGAGTGGTGGTGCTCATCAATCCACGCTAAACGAAAGTGCCGCCCCACTCAACACGCGGGCGGCACCTGGGCGACAGCAGGCGCCGGACGGCGTCCAGCCCTGCCATGGATGGGCCGGCTCAGGCCAGCGTGATGTTCACGTCAATATTGCCGCGCGTCGCGTTCGAATAGGGGCACACCTGGTGGGCTGCGTCGATCAACTTTTGCGCAGCGTCCTTGTCCATTCCTGGCAGCGACACTTTCATGCGCACCGCAATGCCGTAGGCGTTCGGGATGGGGCCCAGGTCCACCTCGGCGTCCACGGCCAGGTCTTGCGGCAGCGTCAGCTGCGTCTTGCCAGCCACGGCCTTCATGGCACCGATGAAGCAGGCCGAGTAGCCAGCGGCAAACATCTGCTCGGGGTTGGTGCCGGTGCCAGGCGTGCCGGGCGAAGAGAGCTTCACGTCCAGGCGACCGTCGTCGCTGCGGGAGGCCCCTTCGCGGCCCCCGGTGGTGTGGGCTTTGGCGGTGTAGAGAACTTTTTCGAGTGTGGTCATGGTGGTTTCCTTCAAGGTTGTACCTGCGGTGCAGGCGGGGGAGAAACGGGATCGGCGGCCGTGCGGCCAGCGGCGAGGGTGCCCCGCAGCGCCTGCAATTGCTGCGTGAGCGCCCGGATTTGCGGCCATTCGAGCTGGCTGTGCGTGCGCACACAGGCCGGTACGCTGCGCGCCTGCTGCTGCAGCGCACGGCCCGCTGGGGTGAGGGTGATACGCACGCGGCGCTCGTCCGCGCTGTCCCGGGTGCGCTGCAGCCAGCCCGCGCTTTCCAGGCGCTTGAGCAGTGGCGTGAGCGTGCCGGAATCGAGAAAAAGACGCTCGCCGATGTGCGAGACGGGCAGATCGTCCTGCTCCCACAGCACCAGGAGCACCAGGTATTGGGGGTAGGTCAGGCCCAGCGCCTCCAGCAGCGGCTTGTAGACCTTGGTCATGGCCAGCGACGCGGAATACAGCGCGAAGCAAAGCTGGTGATCGAGCAGCAGTTCGGGCGGGCTGGAAGGTGAGGGGCACGCTGGCATCGTTGAATTGTAGCTGGCAATTAAATTGTGCGCAACTTAATTGTCAGAAAAGCAAGCAACTTAAGCCTTGGTAGAACACGTGAAGTCGGGGGAATTCATTGGATTATTGGAGCCTGACCCCATACATGGACGCCCCCGGTTTGCCAAGCCGCGCCTGAGCATGATGTTGTTTTCAAAGGTATCAGGACTGCTGCCATACATCCGGACTTTGTTGGGTCACTTTCAACCCTGTCCCTGATGGAATTCGCTCACCAGCTCCCTATCAATTTCGCGTGCTCGTTGCCGGCACGTCGGGGTCATCGGGTTTTGCTGATGCCGGTCCAACCTGTGCTTGCCATCATCTCGCCTTGAGCGTTGCCTGTGCAATCAATGGGTGCGCTGCCCGTTTCAATCGTGTTTGTCCTCGTTCGCTTTCATACTGCGGCCAACATTCTGGCCTCGGGCCGGTATTCGCTGGCTTTGACCAGCATGGCCCAAAGGATGCGTGCATTGCGATTGGCCAGTGCAACTGCAGCCACATTGGCGTTGCGCCGGCTCAGCAGCCGATCGAGCCACGCATCGGTGCTTTTGCCTGCGGCGCGCCGCCGCTCATTGGCCTGAATCAGCGAGCGCGCTCCATGGATGAGCAAGGTGCGCACATAACCATCGCCGCGTTTGCTGATGCCCAGCAGTTTGTCCTTGCCCCCACTGGAGTGCTGGCGCGGCACCAACCCCAGCCAGGCGGCCAGTTGCTTGCCATTGGCAAACAGCGTGGCATCGCCCACGGTGGCCACGATGGCGCTGCTGGTGATGGGGCCGATGCCCGGCACTTGCTGCAGCCGTCGCTCGGCGCTGTCTGCCTGCACCGATGAGGCGATGAGCTGCTCCAGTTGAGCGACCTGCGCATCGAGCTGCTTGAGCTGCTGGTGCAGATGTCCGATCAGGGTGCGCATGGGCGAAGGCAGCGCCATGCGCTCATCAGCGGCAACGGCGCCAGCTTGGACGAGCACCACGCGCAGGCCCTGGGCCATCACGATGCCGAACTCACTGAGCAAGCCGCGAATCTGGTTGGCCAGCGCCGTGCGCATCTTCACAAAGCCCTGGCGTGCGCGGTGCACGGCCAGCACCGCTTGCTGTTCGCAGCTCTTGACAGCCACAAAGCGCATGCTGGGGCGGCTGACAGCTTCGCAGATGGCTTGCGCGTCTGCGCGGTCGTTCTTGTTGGATTTGACGTAGGGCTTGACGAACTGCGGTGACATCAGGCGCACATCGTGCCCCTGGCTTTGCAGCTTGCGCGCCCAGAAATGCGCGCCTGAGCAGGCCTCCATGCCAATCAGGCACCGCGGCAAACCGACAAAAAACTCGGCCATCTGCGCGCGGCGCAGGGGCTTGCTGAAGACGATCCGACCGGTGTGATCGACACCGTGCACGTGAAAGATGTTCTTGGCCAGATCGATGCCAACGGTGGTAACTTGCATGGTGGACGCTCCTGTCTGTTGAACAAGTGGTTGATCGAGCCTCCACTTTGGCACTTCAAGGCCGATCAGGTGGGGGCGTCCATTCCATTAATGAATTCCCGCAAGTGAACGTCAGTACGTGTACACCCCACGCCCCGTTTTACGCCCCAGGTGCCCCGCCGCCACCAGCTCCTTGAGCAGCGGGCACGGGCGGTACTTGCTGTCGCCGAATTCCTGCAGGTACACCTCCATCACCGCCAGACACACGTCCAGGCCCACCAGGTCGGCGAGAGCGAGCGGACCAATGGGCTGGTTGCAGCCGAGCTTCATGCCGGCGTCGATGTCCTCAGGCGTGGCCAGGCCTTCGGCCAGCACGAAGAAGGCCTCGTTGATCATGGGCACCAGAATGCGATTCACCACAAAGCCCGGCGCGTTCTTCACCGTGATGGGCGATTTGCCCAGGCGCAGCGCCAGGGCCCTCACGGCGTCGTGCGTGGCATCGTTGGTCTGCACGCCCCGAATCAGCTCGACCAGCGCCATCATCGGCACCGGGTTGAAGAAATGCATGCCAATGAAGTGCCCTGGCCGCGAGGTGGCCGCCGCCAGCTTGGTGATCGAGATGGACGAGGTGTTCGAGGCAATCAGCACCTCGGGCCCGGCAATGGCGTCCACCTGCTTCAAAATCTTGAGCTTGAGCTCGTAGTTTTCCGTCGCCGCTTCGATGATGAGCTGCGCGCCCTGGAGGGCTGCATAGTCCGTCGAGGTCTGGATGCGGGCCAACGCCGCATCCTTGTCGACGCCGGTCATCTTTTCTTTCTTGATCAAGCGGTCCAGGCTGCTGGCCACCGTGGCAACGCCTTTGAGGACGGCCGCGTCCGAGATATCCACCATCACCACGCCCACGCCCGCCACCGCGCAGGCCTGCGCAATGCCGTTGCCCATGGTGCCCGCGCCGATGATGCCAACCTTTGTGATTTCCATATAGAGAGCTCTCTTCAAAGTGAAACAGACCTTCATGATGGTAGCGAGATTCTCGTGCGCTTCCGGTTAAGGTGCGCCAAAGCCTTCGCGCGAAGACGCAGGCAACACCAATAAGGAGACCCATGTTCGACTACATCGTGATTGGCGGCGGCTCGGCCGGCTGCGTGCTCGCCGGCAGGCTGAGCGAAGACCCGGCAGTGCGCGTCTGCCTGCTCGAAGCGGGCAAGCCCGACAACAGCGTGCTGATTCACTGCCCTGCGGGGCTGGCCGTGATGGCCAAGTACGAACTCAATGGCTGGGGCCAGAACACCACGCCGCAACCGGGCCTGAACGGCCGCCGGGGTTACCAGCCGCGCGGCAAGGTGCTGGGCGGGTCCAGCTCCATCAACGCCATGATTTACGCCCGCGGCCAGCACGCCGACTACGACCACTGGGCGGAAGAGGGCAACCCCGGCTGGGGTTGGAGCGACGTGCTGCCTTACTTCAAACGCTCCGAACACAACGAGCGCGGCGCGGACGCCCTGCACGGCAGCGGTGGGCCGCTCAACGTGATGGACCTGCGCTCGCCCAACCCGTTTGCCCAGCATTTTGTGGAAGCCGGTGTGCAGGCCGGTGAGGTGCGCAACGCAGACTTCAATGGCCCGGCGCAGGAAGGCGTGGGCATGTACCAGGTCACGCACAAAAATGGCGAGCGCTTCAGCGCCGCCAAGGCCTACCTGACACCACATCTGGCGCGGCCCAACCTGCGCGTCATCACCGGCGCGCGCGCCACGCGCATCGTCTTTGAGGGCAAGCGTGCGGTGGGCGTCGAATACGAACAGGGCGGCGTGCGCCAGACCTTGCGCTGCTCGCGCGAGGTGTTGCTCTCGGCCGGTGCGCTGCTCTCGCCCCAGCTCCTGATGCTCTCGGGCATCGGCCAGGGTGCGCAGTTGCAGGCACTGGGCATCCCGGTGCTGCACGATTTGCCTGGTGTTGGACAGCATCTGCACGACCACGTCGATGTGGTGCAGGTCATGGACGCGCCGGGCCTCTACGACCTGTTTGGCATCTCACCTACGGGCGCCATGCGCATCCTGCGCGGCATTGGCGAGTGGCGCCGCGCCCGCAGCGGCATGCTGACCACCAACTTCGCCGAATCCGGCGGTTTCATCAAGAGCCGTCCCGAGGAGGCCGCGCCAGATTTGCAGCTGCACTTCGTCATCGGCAAGCTGGTGGACCACGGCCGCAAGACGGTGCTGGGCCACGGCTACTCGTGCCATGTCTGCCTGCTGCAACCCAAGAGCCGGGGCAGCGTGCAGCTCGCCAGCAAGGACCCGAACGCCCTGCCACTGGTGGACCCGAACTTCCTGGGCGAGCAGGACGACATCGACCGCCTGGTGCGCGGCATGAAGCGCATGCGCGAGATCCTGAACCAACCCGCACTGGCAAAGTTTGGCGCGCGTGAATCCAAGGCCTCCGCCAGCGCCACGAGCGACGCCGAGATAGCGCAGTTCATCCGCAACCACGCGGACACCATTTACCACCCGGTGGGCAGTTGCCGCATGGGGCCGGGGCCGCTCGACGTGGTGGATGCCGAGCTGCGCGTGCATGGCCTCGCGGGCCTGCGCGTGGTCGACGCGTCCATCATGCCGCGCGTGGTCAGCGGCAACACCAATGCGCCGACCATCATGATTGCGGAGAAGGCGGTGGATTTGCTGCGGGCGGCTGGGTGAGGTGTGGCAGCTTTGATTGCCTGTCAATTGCTCTGAGTTGCAACTTGCCTCAGACGTCTGAAGGGATCAGCGGACTGACTTCTTATCCGCGTGCTTTTGCCGACGGTGGGAGCCGGGTATGCGCCCGGCGGCGCAGTAACTTTCTTTCGCGTCGCCGAAAGAAAGTCACCAAAGAAAGGGCGACCCCGCTGTCCGTGTCCCCTTCGGGGCAACCTGCGGTGCTCGCTTCAGGCGGGGTCCGCGCAAACTCGCTTCGCTCAAACAGCGCGCGGCCCTGATCCGCCTGAAGCTGTGCTCCTCGGCACGGACAGAGGGGAACTGGGGCCCAGCATCTCTTCGGGCCATCGCTGCACTCGGCCCAGGAAGTTGGCACAAGCGCGGCGCAGGCATTGGGGTCGGACAACGATTTCGCGCAGCGAAACTCGTGCTCCGACCCCAATCCCGGACCATGGAGAGCGGCGTTGGCGTGGAATGTGCCTGGGTGCGGGCTGGCGACCAAAGAACTGCTGATGGGCAGAAAAATTTATATCAAATCGGCCTCCAGCGCTTTTCCCATAAGCGCCAGTAGCTATCTTTTATAGAGCATACGCTTCACGCTCTGAACCGCCGCCGCGTCAGGGCCAGCGCCACCCAGAACGCCAGCACCGTGGTCGCAAGCAGCGTCCCCCCATGGCGCAGCGCCTGCTGCGGCCATTCGTCCATGAACAGCGGGCGCACCAGCTCCACCGCATTCGTCAGCGGCAGCCAGTCCGAAATTGCGCGCACCAGCGGCGGCAACTGCTCGCGCGGGAAGAACACGCCCGAGAGGAACATCTGCGGCGTCAGCACCAGCGTGAAGTAGTAGGTAAAAAAGTCGTAGCCCTTGGCCAGCGCGTTGAAGATGAGTGCGATGGCCGAGAACATCACACCCACACACAGCAGCACTGGCCAGGCGACCAACAGCTTGGGGCTGTGGCTGATGGAGAGCGCCAGCATCACCAGCAAAATCGCCGTCACCGTGAACAGCGCCTTGAACGCCGCCCACAGCAGCTCGGCCAGCAGCACGCTGTCGAGGCTGACGGGCGTGTTCATGATGCCCTCCCAGGTCTTTTGCACGTGCATGCGCGAGAAGGCCGAGTACAGCGCCTCGAAACTGGCCGCGTTCATCGCGCTCATGCAAATCGAGCCGCTGGCCAGGAACAGGATGTAGGGCACCGGCTCACCATTCACCGTCAGTTGGCCCACCAGCGCCCCCATGCCATAACCAAAGGCCACCAGCCACATCAGTGGCTCGGCAATGTTGCCCACCAGGCTGGGGATGGCCAGCTTGCGCCAGACCAGCAGGTTGCGCAGGAACACCGGCCACCAGTTGAATGACAGGTCCGGGGCGCGCCAGAGGCTGGGCGTCTGGGCGCGTTCACCTGTTTTCATGCGTCCTCCCGAATCTGACGTCCTGTCAGCTTCAAAAACAAATCCTCCAGATTCGCCGGCCGGTGCAAGGTGCGCAGTTGCGGGTGTTCGAGCAGCACATCGAGCAGCGGATGCGCGTTCTGGGTGTAGAAGAACACCGTCTCGCCGCTCACCTCGATGCGCTCGGCCAGCGGCGCCAGCTGGGCGTCGTGTTGCAAGGCCAGCGCTCCGGCGCCATAGACCTCGACCACCTCGCGTTCCAGGTGCTCGGCAATCAGGGCGCGGGGCGCGCCTTCGGCAATCTTTCTGCCGTGGTCGAGCACGATCAGGCGCGAACACAGGCGCTCGGCCTCGTCCATGAAGTGCGTGGTCAGCAGGATGGAGGTGCCGCTCTGCACCAGGCGCTGCAGCCGCTCCCACATCAGGTGGCGCGCCTGCGGGTCGAGACCCGTGGTGGGTTCGTCGAGCAGCAGCAGGCGCGGGGCGTTGACCAGGGCACGGGCGAGCGAGAGGCGCCGCTTCATGCCGCCGGAAAGCTCGGCCGGTCTGGCGCCGGCCTTGTGGCTCAGCGCGGCAAATTCCAGGAGCTGCGGAATGCGCTCGTCCAGCACGGCGCGCTTCAAGCCGAAGTAGCGGCCATAGACGCGCAGGTTCTCCAGGCAGTCAAAGTCTGGGTCCAGCGTGTCGAACTGCGTCACCACGCCCAGGTGCTGCTTGATGGCGAGCGCGTCGCGCGGCATCGCGAGCGGCGCCGCCCCATCTGGCGGGCGGTAGTGGATGCTGCCTGCGTCCGGCACGGTGAGCCCCAGGCACATGCGGATGGTGGTGGTTTTGCCGGCGCCGTTGGGCCCGATCACGCCCAGGCATTCACCGGGCGCGATGGCAAACGACACGCCGTCCACCACCAGGGCGCTGCCGTAGGATTTGCACAGGCCGGAGACGTCGAGCAAGGGCGTGGGCGCGGTCGGCGGCGCGGCGAGGGAAGGCATCATGGCCGTGGATTCTCCCGCACCCCGGCGCCTGCCAGTGCGGCTGCTGAAAATACAGGCAAAACATGCCTCCAGCGCTTATTGGGTATGCGCTACCAGCTATCAAAAACAAAGCGCGGGCCGGGTGGCCGAGTGCGTAGAGCGGCTCACAAAACTCAGCGAAGCGGCCCTGGCTAGGCGTTCCGTCGCAGGCAGTAGGGCAGTACGACAAGACGGAACAATGACGCCAGGGGAGTTTTCTTCGTCGCTCTTATTGGAACGCTACTTCGGCAAAACTGCGGAGCTTGCGGCTATGCAGACGGTGGATGCCGCCGGCGCGCAGGATGTCCACCGCGCGCATGCCAATGCGCAGGTGCTGGTCCACGCGCTCGCGGTAGAAATGGTTGGCCATGCCGGGCAGCTTGATTTCGCCGTGCAGCGGTTTGTCGCTGACACACAGCAAGGTGCCGTAGGGCACGCGAAAGCGAAAGCCGTTGGCGGCAATGGTCGCGCTTTCCATGTCGAGCGCCACCGCGCGGCTCTGGCTGAAGCGCCGCTGGGGGGTGTTGTCGGGCAGCAGCTCCCAGTTGCGGTTGTCGGTGCTGGCGACGGTGCCGGTGCGCATGATGCGTTTGAGCGCGCTGCGCTCCATTTGCGTGACGTCGGCCACCGCTTGTTCGAGCGCGACCTGGATTTCGGCCAGCGCCGGGATGGGCACCCACAGCGGCAGTTCTTCGTCCAGTACATGGTCTTCGCGCACGTAGGCATGCGCCAGCACGTAGTCGCCCAGCTGCTGGGTGTTGCGCAGGCCGGCGCAGTGGCCCAGCATCATCCAGGCGTGCGGGCGCAGCACGGCAATGTGGTCGGTAATCGTCTTGGCGTTGGCCGGGCCGACACCGATGTTGACCATGGTGATGCCGCTGCGGTCGCGCCGCACCAGGTGGTAGCCGGGCATTTGCGGCAGGCGCGGTGGCGGCGCGCCCAGTTCGTCAATGTCCTGCACCGGCAAGCCGGTGCGGCGCGTGACCACGTTGCCGGGTTCGACAAAGGCGATGTACTCGCTGTCGGGATTGGCCATCTCGGCGTGGCCCAGGCGCATGAACTCGTCGATGTAGAACTGGTAGTTGGTGAACAGCACGAAGTTCTGGAACCACTCGGGCGCCGTGCCGGTGTAGTGGCGCAGGCGGTGCAGCGAATAGTCCACGCGCGGCGCGGTGAACAAGGAGAGCGGCTGGGGCTCGCCTGGGCGGCGCGTCCAGGTGCCGTTGGCGATGCCGTCGTCCATGGCAGCCAGGTCGGGCAAGTCGAAGCGGTCGCGCATCAGCATGCGCCGCTCGGGGGTGAGCGTGCCTTCGACGTAGTCGTGCTCGGCAAACGAGAAGTGGATGGGGATGGGGTGCGTGCTCAGTCCCACCTCCAGCTCTACGCCGTGGCTCTTGCGCAGCAGGCGGAACTGTTCGGTGTAGTAGTGGCCGAAGAGGTCGGGCCGGGTCAACGTGGTTTCAAAAGTGCCCGGCCCTTCGACAAAGCCATAGGCCAGCCGCGTGTCGGCGCGCGCCACGGTGGTGGTGTGCAGGCGCACGTAGGGGTAGAAGGCGCGCACGCGTTCGGGCACGTCCTCGCCGGCCACAAAGCGCTGCATGGCGCCGCGCAGGTGCTCGATTTGCTGCTGGTAGAGCTGCTGAACGCAGGCCACGGCCGCGTCCGGGTCCGAAAAATGGGTGGCGGGAACAGGGTCGGTGGTAATCGGCATGCGCGTATTGTCCACGCCGCCCGTGACACTTTCAGCGCTGCTGCTCCAGCCAGGCCTGGGTCTGCGCCGCATCCATGGGCCGCGCAATGCCGTAGCCCTGGGCCAGGTCGCAGCGCAATTGCCCGAGCAGCGCCAACTGTTGCGGCTGCTCAACGCCCTCGGCCACAGTGCGCAGTTTGAGGCTGCGGCCCAGCTCGACGATGGCGGTGACGATGGCGACGTCGTCGCTGTCGCCGGGCGTGTCCATGACGAAAGAGCGGTCTATCTTGAGCTTGTCGAGCGGGTAGCGCTTGAGGTAAGAGAGCGAGGAATAGCCGGTGCCGAAGTCGTCGATGGCGATGCCCACGCCCAGCGCCTTGATCGACTGCAGCGTTTGCAGCACCTGCTCGCTTTGCTGCATCAACACGGTTTCGGTGAGTTCGACTTCGAGAAGCTGCGGCGGCAGGCCGGTTTCAGCCAGCACTGCGGCGATTTCGCTGGCCACGTCGCGCTGGCGGAATTCGAAGGCCGAGAGATTCACGGCCACCGGCACGCGCGGCAGGCCTGCGTCGTGCCAGGCCTTGAGCTGGCGACACGCCTCGCGCATGACCCAGCGACCAACGTGCGAGATGAAGCCGTGCGTCTCGGCAAAGGCGATGAATTCGCTTGGCGCCAGCAGCCCGCGCGTGGGATGCTGCCAACGCACCAGCGCCTCGAACCCGGCCAGCGCGCCATCTGCCACGTGTACGACGGGCTGGTAGTGCAGTACAAACTGGTTTTCTGCAATGGCCGTGTGCAGCTCGCGTTGCAGTTGCAGCGAGGCCATCGCATCGTCGGCCACGCCTGGGGTACTGAACTGGTGGTGGCCGCGGCCGCTGTCTTTGGCCTGGCGCAGCGCCGCTTCGGCCTGGCGCAGCAGGCCGGGTGCGGTGTGCTCGTCGTCCGGGAACAGGCTGATGCCAATCGAGACGGACTGCACGACGCTGGTGCCAGCCACCTCGATCGGTTCGGCCAGGCAGCGAAACAGCGCGTCGGCCAAGCTTGCCGCAGCCGTGCGGTCGGCGCTTGGAAGCACCACCACGAACTCGTCGGCGCCGGGCCGGGCAATGAAACCCCGCTCGGCTACGCAATGGCGCAGGCGCTGGGCGACGGTGCAGAGAATCTGGTCGCCCGCGCCATGGCCCAGTGAGTCGTTGATGGTTTTGAAATGATCGAGATTGAGATACAGCAGCGCGACCTGGCGCTGGCGCGGCGTTTGCGCTGTGCGCGCCTGGGCCAGTGCGAGCGCCAGCTGGTCGAGCAGCGCGCTGCGGTTGAGCAGCTCGGTCAGTGCGTCGTGCAGGGCAAGAAACGCTTCGCGCGCCTGCATGTGCTTGCGCGCGCTGATGTCGCGCACCACCACCACGCGGTAGTCGGCGCCCGTTTGTGGCATGGTCTTGCCGATGACTTCTACCGGGATTTCGTGCCCATCGCGGTGGAGGATGTGCACCTCGTAGAGGTATTCGCTGCCGTGGCTGGTGTAGTCCTGTGCGATGGGGCGCCAGGCGGGGGCGATGAAGTCGAACATATTGCGCCCCACCACCTCGTCCAGGGGAAAACCCGTGAGCCGTGCCATGGCGTCGTTGCAATCGAGCACCACGCCGTCGCTGTGGAACATGATGGCTTCTTCCGTGGCCTCGGCAAACTTGCGCGTGCGCTCTTCGCTCTCGCGCACGGCCCGCTCTGCGGCCCAGCTCGCGGTGCACTCGTGGGTGACCGAGAGTACGCCGTCTGGCACGCCGTCTGCACTGAAATGCGGGGTGAGGGTGACACTGAACATGCGCGCGCTGCCGTCGTCCGCGCGCCGTTCGTGCAGGTATTTGACGCGCGCGCCGCTTGCGCAGCGTTCGGCATGGAGGGCAACCTTGGCCCATTGGTCGGCGCCGAAAACTTCCTCAGGCGTCTTCCCGACAATCGACGCAACGGTGAAGCCATTGATTTTTGCGTACACCACATTGGCAAAGCGGCACAGCCTGCTGGGCAGTGCGTAATACGCCACCTGCCCGCCCAGCGATTCTGCAAGGGCGTGCAGCAGCTCAGCAGCGCCGGGGTCTGCGGCGGTCCGAGGTGTATCGGCTGGCGTGGTTTCGGTCATCGAATCCAGTTGGCGGGTGTTGGGCCTGAGTGCAGCAGGCCTGGAAACGCAACAATAGCTTACATGGCGGCCGTCTGGTGGGTCTACGGGTTTGTGCCAAGCCAAGTTTTCGGCAGTTAGCCAAGTTTGGGACGTTTTCGGTCGAGCCGGATAATCCCCGTATGACTTCATCCCCCCCGCACCAGGCGCCCGGCTTCGCCTCGCTTGCGCTCAACCCCACCACCCTCGCCAATCTGCAGCAGCTGGGCTACCTGCAAATGACGCCTATTCAGGCCGCCGCCCTGCCGCCGGCCTTGCTCGGGCACGATCTCATCGCCCAGGCCAGCACCGGCAGCGGCAAGACGGCCGCTTTTGGCCTGGCGCTGCTCGCGCGCCTGAATCCGCGCTGCTTTGGCGTGCAGGCCCTGGTGCTGTGTCCCACGCGCGAACTGGCCGACCAGGTGAGTGCCGAAATCCGCCGCCTGGCGCGCGCCGAGGAAAACATCAAGGTGGTGACGCTGTGCGGTGGCGTGCCGCTGCGCGGCCAGGCGCAAAGCCTGTCGCACGGCGCACACATCGTGGTGGGCACGCCCGGCCGCGTGATGGACCACCTGGAGCGCAAGCACCTGGCGCTGGACCAGCTCAATACCCTGGTGCTCGACGAGGCCGACCGCATGCTCGACATGGGCTTCTTTGACGACATTGCCACCGTGGCGCGCCAATGCCCGAAAAACCGCCAGACCCTTCTGTTCTCGGCCACCTACCCGGAAGGCATTGCCAAGCTCAGCCAGCAGTTCATGAAAGAGCCGCAGCGCATCACCGTGCAGGCGCAGCACAGCGCCGGCAAGATCGAGCAGCGCTGGTATGAGGTGAAAAGCAGCGAGCGCTTGCATGCCGTGTCCCTGCTGCTGGCGCACTTCAGGCCCGAATCGTCGATTGCCTTTTGCAATACCAAGCAGCAGTGCCGCGACCTCGTCGCCGTGCTGCAGGCGCAGGGCTTTAGCGCGCTGGCGCTGTATGGCGAGCTGGAGCAGCGCGAACGCGACCAGGTGCTGGTGCAGTTTGCCAACCGCAGTTGCTCGGTGCTGGTGGCCACCGACGTGGCGGCGCGCGGCCTGGACATTGCCGACTTGGCTGCCGTCATCAATGTGGACGTGACGCCCGACTCTGAAGTGCACATCCACCGCATTGGCCGCACTGGCCGGGGCGACGCGGAGGGCCTGGCACTCAATCTCGTCAGCATGGACGAGATGGGCAGTGTCGGAAAAATCGAAGTGCTGCAAGGCCGCGCCTCGCAGTGGAGCCCTTTGAGCGATCTCACCCCCACAGGCAGCGGTCCCTTGGTGCCGCCCATGGCCACCATTCAGATCATTGGCGGGCGCAAGGAAAAGATCCGCGCCGGCGACGTGCTGGGCGCGCTCACCGGCGACATGGGCTTTTCCCGCGAGCAGGTGGGCAAGATCAACGTCAACGAGTTCTCGACCTACGTGGCGGTCCAGCGTGGCATCGCCGCGCAGGTGGTCTCGCGCCTCAACGCCGGGCGCGTCAAAGGCAAGAGCGTGAAAGCGCGGCTGGTGACGGATTGAGTAAAGAATTAGGTGAAAATGGTCTCTAGCGCTTATTAGGTAAGCGCTGACAGCTATTGTTTCAATAGCGTCATGGCGCAGCCAGGGTGCTGCCGTTCAGTGCTTCGTTCCTGCGGATTCCAGCATCTGCACCATGGCCGCGTAGCCGCGCTGGCGCGCCAGCTGCAGCGGGGAGTTGCCTTGGCGGTCGGCAAGCGTGGTGCTGGCCCCCGCGTCCAGCAGCGCCTTCAGCGTGGCCTGGTGGCGTGGACCGCCGTCGCCGAGCACGATGGATTCAATCAGCGCCGTCCAGTGCAGGTTGTTGACATGGTCCAGCGGCGCGCCCGCCGCGATGAGCTGGTGCACCACCCCTGCGTGCCCTAGGTGGGCGGCGGCAATCAAGGCGGTGCCGTCGTAGCGGCTGGTGATCTGGCCGCTGCTGGCGCCCAGTTCGAGCAGCAGGCGCAAGGTGTCCTCGTCGTCCGCCACGGCGGCGATGGTGACGGCGTCGTAGCGCTCGTTTTCCAGTGCATTGAGCGATGCGCCAGCCTGGGCCAGCAGGCGAATTGCATCGCGCTTGCGGGCGAAGGTGGCCACGTGCAGCGCCGTGCGCCCATAGGCATCGCGCGCCTCCACGTCGGGGCCAGCCGCCAGCAAGCGCTTGAGCTTGGCGCTGTCGCCGCTTGCCGCAGCGGCGTGCAAACCTTGGTAGGCGGCGGCTTGCGCGGCGGTGGGCGGAACCTGAGCCGCTGCGGGCAGCGCTAGCAGCAGGGCGGCCGCCAGGGCCAGGGGTCGGATCGAACTCATCGCAATTCCCTTTGAGGTTCTGATGGCGCTAGGTGCCACGCTCAACGATTGAAACCGGCGCGCCTTAGCCCAGTGGCACCGCGCAAGGGCCGCCCCGCCGCGCTGGTGCCGTCCCCCTTGGGGGAAGGCGCGCAGCGCCGCAGGGGGTTACTTAAGTTCCACTTTGGCAATGGCCGCCATGGCGCACTGCTCGTCCAGGTGGCCCCCCGGCGCACCGCCCACGCCCACAGCGCCAATCACTTCGTTGCCCACCTTCAGCGGCACGCCGCCGCCCAGCAGCAGGTAGCCGGGAATCTGGCCCAGGTTGGCCGCAGCGGGGTTCTTCTGCGAGGCTTCCATGATGGCGAGCGTGGTGTTCTTGGCCGAGGCCGAGGTGTAGGCCTTCAGGCGGCTGGCTTCAAGCGTGTGCGGGCCTGCGTTGTCGGCGCGCTGCACGGCGCGCACGGTGCCAGCGCGGTCCACCACGGTGGCGGTCACGGCGTAGCCATTGGCGCTGCAGGCGGCCACGGTGTGGGCAGCGATCTGGCTGGCCAGGTCGAGCGAGATGTTCTTTTCGGTGCGAACGCCTTCAGCGTAGGCTGCGGTGGTGGCGATCAGGGACAGGGCGACGGCGGCAACGGTGGCGAGGCGGTTGTGCATGGTGTTCTCCGGTGTTTTGGTGTCGGCGTCACCCGTTGTGGCGCCGTGGGAGAACTGTAGAAAACGCCGCTGTTTTCGGCCATTCGTGCGGCTACGCGCATGGGTCCGTAGAACTACGCAGTAGTAAGCCACTCTGCCAATGTGCGCTCAATAGGCAGCAACTGTTCGTGCTGAGGGTGTCGAAGCACCGCGCGGCGCTCGGGCAGGCTCAGCGTGGCGGTTTTATTGAGATGCGTGAAAGTTCTATCGAGTGAAAAGCGTTTTTGCGTCAGTCTGCATCCACCAGCGCCGCATACCGCCGAATCAACTGCGCCAGCGACTCCGCGCCCAGCTTGGTGAACAGGTTGGCGCGGTGGGTCTCTACCGTGCGGGGAGACAGCTCCAGAGCCCGGCCGATTTCCTTGTTGGTCAGGCCTTGGGTGATGAGGCCCAGCACCTCGCGTTCGCGGGGCGAGAGTTGCGCATAACGCTCGCTTGTTTCCTGGTCGGACTGGTTCCGCTGGCGCGAGCGCACATGCTGGCGCACCGCCTGTTGCAGCGCCTCGATCAGCACCTCGTCGTGCACCGGTTTTTCCAAAAACTCGGCCGCACCGGCCTTGAAGGCGCGGCGGCACATGTCCACCGTGCCGTGGCCCGTGAGCAAAATCACCGGCTGGTCCACACCTTGGTCCAGCAATTGCTCCAGCACGCTCAAACCGCTGATGCCGGGCATGCGCACGTCGAGCACGATGGCGCCGATGTGGGCGCGGTCAAACGAGGCTAAGAAGGCGAGGGGATCTCCCCAGGTCTGCACGCGCAAGCCCACGGTGGCGATCAGCAGCGCCAGGGCTTCGAGCACGGCGGCATCGTCGTCCACCAGATGAATCAGCGGCGAAAGCGAGGTGTTGGTGTCGGTCATGGCAGGGGTTGGGCGGCCGGCAGCAAAAGCAAGAATTCGGCGCCGTCGGCAAGCTCGGGTCCCAGGCTGAGATGGCCGCCCATGGCCTCGGCCAGACTTTCGCAAAGCGGCAGCCCCAGCCCCAAGCCATCGGCGCGGCTGGAGTAGAACGGCTCGAACAGGCGCGCGCGCGCCTCGCCGCTCAGGCCTGGCCCGTGGTCGCGCACCGACAGCAGCACCCGCCCGCCTGCTGCGGCCCGCAGGCCAAGCTGCACCACGCGCTGCGGCGCCGGCACCTGCTCCAGCGCCTGCATGGCGTTGGTGAGCAGGTTGTGGATGATTTGCTGCAGCGCGATAGGTTCGGCAAGTGCCAGGGGCAGATCGGGCGCGACGTCAACTTCACTCGCCACGCCGCGCCGGGCCAGCTCGGGCGCCAGCAAGTGCAGCGCCTCTTGCACTGCGGCCGGTAGCGCCACCGCCTGCGCGTGGCCGGCCAGGTCCGGGCGCTCCACCAGCCGGCGCAGGCGCCCCACAACGTTGGCGGCGCGGCGGGCCTGCTGCACGCTCTGGCCCATGGCGGTGCGCGCCGTGTCCAAGTCGGGCGGGGTATCGCCAAGCAGGCGCTGCGCCGCCTGGGTGCTGGCCAGCAGCGCGGTCAGTGGCTGGTTCAACTCATGCGCCATGCCCGCTGCCAGCTCGCCCAGGGTGTTGAGCCGTGCCACTTGGCCCAGGCGCAGCAGTTGTTCGGCGCGCAAGCGCGCCTCGCGCTGGCGCCAGAGCAGGCGCGCCGCTGCCAGGGTGGCCGCGCTGGCCAGTACCCAGCTCAGCATTGCCAGCCACGGCAGCTCGCCCCAGGCCACCACGCGCTCGGCCAGCACGTCGAACGGCTGGCTGGGCGATGCCAATGTTTTTCGAAAGTCGAAGCGCCAACCGCGCGCGGGAATGCTCCCCGCCTGGAGCACCAGCGACTGTCCTTCGTGTACGAGCACCACGCGCACCGGGCTGGTTTTCGCGTCCATCGGCCACTCGGACCAGGGCACGGTGGCTTGCAGGTCCAGCAGCAGCGCATAGCTGACGGGATCGCCGGCCTGCACCAGCCAGTAGCGCCCGGCGGCCAGATCAGTGCGCGCAAGCTGTGGGCGGCCCAGTTGGCGCGAGGCCACCTGCGCGCTGGCCAGGCTGGTTGCCAGAGCCGCCGGCCAGCTGCTGCCCTCTGGCTGAGTCAGCGCCGAAAGAATGCGTGGGTAAACCGAAGGCAGGCGCTGCGCCGCCGCCGCGCTGCCATCGGGGCTGGGCTGCAGCAGCACCAGTGTGGCCATCACCGCATCGTTTTGCACCATTTGTTGGCTCAGCAGCCGGTGCACGATGCGGGCGTCGGTTTCGAAGGCGGCCTGCAACTGCGCCAGGCGCGCGAAACCCAGCCAGCCGGCGCCGACGGCGGCGACCAGAAGCCAGGCCCCCAACCAAGCCAAGCGGCGCCACCGGGTGTTCATGCGGCGATTCTGTCACGCGCCCGCGCTCGCCTCTCTGGTGTAATTTGGCGCGGTGCAACTGGCGCGGGCCGGATGTCCTCACAACGACAAGGAGATGCGAATGATGGCCCTATTGCAGCGCGTGCGCGAGGCGCGTGTCGAAGTGGCGGGCGAGGTTGTCGGTCAGATCGGCGCCGGGCTGCTGGTGCTGGTCTGCGCTGAGCGGGGTGACACCGAAGCCGAGACCGACAAGCTGCTGGCCAAGCTGCTCAAGCTGCGCATCTTCAGTGACGAGGCCGGCAAGATGAACCGCAGCGTGCAGGACATCGGCGGTGGCCTGCTGCTGGTCAGCCAGTTCACCCTGGCAGCGGACACCACGGCCGGCAACCGTCCCGGCTTTTCGCAGGCCGCCGCACCCGAGGACGGGCGCAGGCTGTTCGACTACTTCGTCGCCCAGGCCCGCAGCGCCCATCCGGTGGTGCAGACCGGGCGCTTTGCCACCGACATGCAAGTCCATTTGGTGAACGACGGGCCGGTGACGATACCGCTACGCATTGCGCCGATGCTTCCAAAGATATAGCTGTTGGCGCTTGTGTAGTAAGCGCTAGAGGCCAATTTGGTTAGAAATTACTGGCGATAAAAGAAGATTGCAGTCATCACCAGTCCGGTGAGCACAATCCCCCCGCGCAGCCAGGGCGCGGGAATGCGCCGGGCCACCCGCGCGCCGCCGTAGCCGCCCAGCGTGGCGGCCACCATCATCATCAGCGCCTGGGGCCACAGCACCACCCCGCCGGCGGCGTAGATGGCCACAGCGATGGCGGTGAGCAGGGCCGAGACCCAGTTTTTGAGCCCGTTCATGGCGTTCAAGTTGGTTTGCCCCAGTAGCCCGAACAGCGCCAGCAGCAGGATGCCCAAGCCCCCGTTGAAGTAGCCGCCATAGGCGGCGACGATGAGCACCCCCGCTGTCGCTTTGGCGGTGGACGGCTTGCCGCCCGCCGTCCATTCGCGCAGCTTGGGGCCGAGGGCAAACAACAGTGTCGCGGCCAGCAGCAGCCAGGGCACGATGATGGAAAACAGGTCGTTGGACGTGACCAGCAGCAGCCCCGCGCCCGCTGCACCGCCGATGAGCGAGAGCACGACCAGCAGTTTCATGGACAGGCCCGGCGGCGGCTCGGTGTCTTCGCGAAACCCCCAGGCCCCCGCTGCGTAGCCGGGCAGCAGCGCCACGGTGCCGGTCGCGTTGGCCACCACGGGCGGCACGCCGGTGAACACCAGCGCGGGCAGGGTCAGAAAGCTCCCGCCCCCGGCCACGGAATTGAGGGCGCCGGCGACAAAGGCGGCGGTGAGAAGCAGGGCGGTATCGAACATGGGGGATACGGGGCGGGCGTTGCGCCAAGCCAGAGTTTTAGAGCTATTTTAGGTGCGACTTATCTCGATTTTTGTGTTTATTACACGCAAATTAAGTTGTAGTGCTGTGCCTGATGGCGCCATCGCGTATTGGTTTCACGGCCCCAAGTGCGCGCCAATGCACGTCTTTGCATGTTCAGGCGTACGGGTCGGCAAAACCCAGCTCGCCCAGGATGGCGGTTTCGTAGGCTTCCATCTCGGCGGCGTCCTGCGCGCTGGTCTCATGGTCCCAGCCCTGGGCATGCAGGGCGCCATGCACCAACAGGTGGGCGTAGTGCTCTTCCAGGGTTTTGTTCTGCTCCAGCGCCTCGCGCGCCACCACAGGGGCGCACAGCACCAGGTCGGCCAGCACCAGGGGTTCCTGCGCGTAGTCGAAGGTGAGCACGTTGGTGGCGTAGTCCTTCTGGCGGTAGTCGCGGTTGAGCTGGCGGCCTTCGTCCTCGTCGACGATGCGCACGGTGATCTCGGCATTGGCTGACAGGGCGTGGCGAATCCAGCGCGCTACCCGGTGGCGCGCCAGTACGGCGCGGTGCTCGGGGGCAGCGGCAAAGCGGGCGAACTGCAGGGACAAGGAAAGTGCAGGCAGAACCATATATTTATGGTGTTTTAGGCCGCTAGCGCTTATCTGGTAAGCGCCATCAGCTATATAAAAAAGAGCAAACTACGCGGCCCGCGCCCGCCCAGGCCGCCCAGCCGCGTCGTAGGCGTCCACGATGCGTGCCACCAGCGGGTGGCGCACCACGTCCGCGCTGGTAAAGCGCGTCACCGAAATGCCCTTGACGCGCTTGAGCACGCGCTCGGCCTCTACCAGGCCGCTCATTGCGCCTTTGGGCAGGTCGATCTGGCTCACGTCGCCCGTGACCACCGCCTTGGCGCCAAAGCCGATGCGGGTGAGGAACATCTTCATCTGCTCGGGTGTGGTGTTTTGCGCTTCGTCGAGGATGATGAAAGCGTTGTTCAGCGTGCGCCCGCGCATGAAAGCCAGCGGCGCGATCTCCAGCTGGTTGCGCTCGAACGCCTTTTGCACCTTGTCGTAGCCCATGAGTTCGTACAGCGCGTCGTACAGCGGGCGCAGGTAGGGGTCGACTTTTTGTGCCAGATCGCCGGGCAGGAAGCCCAGGCGTTCGCCCGCTTCCACCGCCGGGCGCGTGAGCACGATGCGCTGCACGGCCGAGCGCTCCAGGGCATCGACGGCGCAGGCCACGGCCAGATAGGTTTTGCCGGTGCCCGCCGGGCCAATGCCCAGGCTGATGTCGTGCGTGGCGATATTGGCCAGGTACTGCGCCTGGGTGGCGGTGCGGGCGCGCAGGTCGGCGCGGCGGGTGGTCAGTTGCGAGCCGTCCACGACCGCATCGGCCAGATCGCTGTCGCCGGCCAGCATCAGCTGGAGCGTGTCTTCGGCAATCGGGCGGTCGGCGATCTCATAGACCGCCTGCAGCATTTCCATGGCTTGCGTGGCGCGCGCCTTGGGGCCATCGACCTTGAATTGCTCGTGCCGGTGCGCAATGCTGACCTGCAGCGCCGCCTCGATGGTGCGCAGATGGCTGTCGGCCGGGCCGCACAGGTGCGACAGGCGTGTGTTGTTGTGGGGGGTGAAGGTGTGGCGCAGGATCACGCTGATAATTCCAGCAAATGGTGAAGCGCCATTGGTGCAATGGGCGCGATTTGCGCAGTGTGCGCTAAGCGACGGGAAGGAACGCAATGATAGGCAAGTTGACCGGTACCCTGCTGGAGAAAAATCCCCCCGAGGTGCTGGTGGATTGCAATGGTGTGGGCTACGAAGTGCAGGTGCCCATGAGCACCTTCTACAACCTGCCGCCTATTGGTGAACGCGTCAGCCTGCTAACCCAGTTCATCGTGCGCGAGGACGCGCAGCTGCTGTACGGTTTTGCCAGCGTGCAGGAGCGCGCCGCGTTCCGCGAGCTGATCAAAGTGGCCGGCGTCGGCCCGCGCACGGCGCTGGCGGTGCTCTCGGGCATGGGCGTGGGCGATCTGGCGCAGGCCATCAGCTTGCAGGAGGCGGGCCGCCTGGTGAAGGTGCCGGGCATCGGCAAGAAGACCGCCGAACGCTTGCTGCTCGAACTCAAGGGCAAGCTGGGTGCCGAGCTTTCGGGCGCGGCGGCGCTGGTCAAGAGCGACGCGCAGGCCGACATTCTGCAGGCGCTGCTGGCGCTGGGTTACAACGACAAGGAAGCGGCCGCGGCGCTCAAGGCGCTGCCTGCCGATGTGGCGGTGAGTGACGGGATTCGGCTGGCACTCAAGGCGCTGGGGAAATAGCGCAGAGCGATACCGGATGGGTTTTATCAAGGGCGCGTATGAAGAAAAATTGGTTTGACAGCGGAAGATTGGCCGCAGCAATTCTCGCGGGAGCGGCACTGGTGGCATGTGGTGGCGGGGGCGACATCGCCGAGTCCTCCACTCAGTCCGTGCCCGTGCTGAAAGTGGAGGCACGCGTCCAGCCTGCTGGTATGCAAGAGGCGGGGGCCATCCAATCGCGCTCGCTGACCGGCGGGGCACGGGCCCAGGCGGTTGAGCTGCGCCTGGGGACACTCAATCTCAGCAAGAGTGCAGTGCTGCAAGATCCGGGCGTACGCCTCATCGGTCTGGCCCGCCCCCTTGCTGCTGCTCGCTCGCCGGAGGCAATGGCGGGACTGCTGCACTGGCAAGCTACCCGTGCCGGGGGCCAGGTGGCCGCCCTGAGCGTCTCGGCGCAAGGTGCATATGGCTTGCGCATGGGCCTGCGCGTGGACACCCTCCCGAGCAACGCAACGCTGCGCGTCTACAGCCAGGGCCGACCTGAGGCGGTGTATGAAATTTCCGGTCAGCAAATTCTGCAGACGATCGCTCGCAACCTGGAGGCGGGCGATGCCGAGGATGCTGCACGCACCTGGTGGACCCCCGAGACGGGTTCGCCCGAACAGACCCTGGAGATTGAATTGCCGGCAGGCACCGACCCCAGCGCGCTGCGCGTCTCACTACCGCAGGTGTCGCACATTTTTGAGGACCTCTCATTGCCGACGGAAGGCGCCCTGGAAACCAAGATCAATGAGTCAGACACTTGCAACCTGGATGCCACCTGCTACGACGAGCTTGCTGCCCAACGTGACTCCGTGGCGCGCATGCTGTTTAGCAAGGACGGCAATACCTACGTCTGCACCGGTACGCTGCTCAACGATGTGGCAGGCTCCGGGACGCCGTACTTCCTCAGCGCCAACCACTGTATTTCGACCCAGAGCGCCGCAGCAAGCCTGCAGACCGACTGGTTCTATCGCTCGCCCACGTGCAACAGCCGCACGCTGTCTGCGGCCTCCACGCGGCGTCTGGGAGGAGCAACACTGCTGTATGCCAGTGCGGCCACCGATATGACCCTGCTGCGCCTGAACGAGGCTCCGCCGACTGGCGCACGTTTCGCGGCGTGGGATGCATCGGCGCAGCCGATGGGATTGAGCGTATTTGGTTTGCACCACCCGCAGGCAGATCTGTTGAAAGTGAGCCTTGGCAATGTGACGAATCTCACTTCATGCAGCAGCTCGTCGGACAATTTCTTTAACTGCGATGGCACGAGTGGCAACTACTACCGTGTGGCCTTGTCCAGCGGGACGAGCCAAGGTGGGAGCAGTGGTTCGGCTCTGTTTTCCCTTGGGAGCAAGTATGTGATCGGCACCTTGTACGGCGGAGTCACAAGCTGCAGTGCCACAGGAACCTTCGATATTTACGGGCGGTTTGACGTTGCCTACAACGACGGGATCAAGAAATGGTTGGCCGGCAACAGTGGAGGAGACGGCGGTGGGGCGAGTGGAGGCGCTTCGACCTTTGGCAACCTGTTTCGGACAATTCTGGGCCCCAAATGACTTCCCCCAAACGCGCTGGCACGGTTGAGAGAAGTCGCATGCAAGTTACTTTGCTTCGACGAGATCTTTCAAAATATCATGCCCTTGGAGCGAATAATTCTTGGTGGAAAGAGATGTAATATCAGTGATGGATATACTGACGCTTTTCAGGTTATCGGTGGTTTTTTCCTTGGAAAATGCACAGATTGCTTCGCCTGGAGCAAACGCAACCAGTATGCCCGCGTCCGTGGGTCGCCCAGGCGTGCGACCCACGCCGGAGTTATAAACCGTGGTTATTTCAGCAGGCGTTCCCCCGCGGAGGCTGCCGTTTAAATATCTGTTGCCAAGCCAATCGTCGTTGGTCCACACATTGATTCCCTTGAGATCTTGCACTACCAGAGTGGAATCTGAATTCTCTTCGTTCGATTCTGCGAATACGATCAAGATTTTCGAACCTTGAAACGTTGCGCCTCCGCCTTCAATGATGGTGCACCCCGAGGCCGACGCAGTCCGTGATTGAAGATTGTTGGTGCTGATATTTAAGAGGCCTGCTTGTGCGGAAAGAGTAAGTAGCGACAGAGCGAAAAGAACGGCAGGTTTGATTTTTGTCATATTTAATTGGTATTTTGATTGTATTATGGTTAATTTCAATTGTTATGATGGTATATTAAATATAAAATAAATGATACGTTGGCGAATACTTGCCGAAATAGGTGTTATCCCTTATGTGCTCTGGTGACATAGATCGACTCTCCTTTGGCTCTATAGTCTACGTTGGAGCGTTTACTGGAAATCTTCCTACGTGACCATCCAGACCGACGATTTTGCTCCCGCGCCAGCCAAGCGCGTCATTTCCGCTGCCCCTGCCTCTCCCCAGGAAGAGGCGATTGAGCGCGCCCTGCGTCCCAAGCTGCTGCAGGAATACGTCGGCCAGGCCAAGGCGCGCGAGCAGTTGGAGATATTCATCGGCGCCGCCAGGAAGCGCGGCGAGGCACTTGACCACGTGCTGCTGTTCGGCCCGCCCGGCTTGGGCAAGACCACACTCAGCCACATCATTGCCACCGAGCTGGGCGTGAACCTGCGCCAGACCAGCGGCCCGGTGCTGGAAAAGCCCAAGGACCTGGCGGCACTGCTGACGAACCTGGAGCGCAACGATGTGCTCTTTATTGACGAGATCCACCGCCTCAGCCCGGTGGTCGAAGAAATTCTTTACCCCGCGCTGGAGGACTACCAGATCGACATCATGATCGGCGAAGGCCCGGCGGCGCGGTCCATCAAGCTCGACCTGCAGCCCTTCACGCTGGTGGGCGCCACCACGCGCGCCGGGATGCTGACCAACCCGCTGCGCGACCGCTTTGGCATCGTGGCGCGGCTGGAGTTTTATACGCCGGAAGAGCTGGCGCGCATCGTCACCCGCAGCGCCGGACTGTTGGGCACGCCGATGGACGAGGCGGGGGGCTTTGAGCTGGCGCGGCGCTCGCGCGGTACGCCGCGCATCGCCAACCGGCTCCTGCGCCGCGTGCGCGACTACGCCGAAGTCAAGGGCGATGGCCACATCACGCAGGACATCGCCAACCGGGCGCTGGCCATGCTGGATGTCGATCCGCAGGGTTTTGATGTCATGGACCGCAAGCTCCTCGAAGCGCTCATTCACCGCTTTGACGGAGGCCCCGTGGGTCTGGACAACATTGCGGCCAGCATTGGCGAAGAGGCTGGCACGATTGAAGACGTGATTGAGCCCTATCTGATTCAGCAAGGCTATCTGCAGCGCACCACCCGCGGCCGCGTGGCCACGCTGGCGGCGTACCGCCATCTGGGCGTCACGCCGCCCCAGGCCGCTGGGGGTTTGTTCGACGCCGGGACACTTGCGTGAGCCGGCGTCCGCTTGCCTTGTGGCTGCTGGGTCTCGCGATCCTGCTGGCTGCTGTGGTCGGGGTCGGCAGCCTCTGGCTGCGCGGGCCGCAGGCGGATGTGATTGAAGTGCAGCGTGCACCGCTGGTGCGCACCTTGCAGTTCTCGGCCCGCGTGGCGACGCTCTCGCGCGTGGACATCGGCAGCACCCTGACTGGCCGGGTCGCGCAGGTGCGGGTGCGCGAAGGCGCCGAGGTCCGCAAGGGCGACGTGCTGGTGCAACTGGAAGACAGCGAATGGCGCGCCGCACTGGTCCAGGCCGAAGCGGGCGAAGCGCAGGCGCGCGCGCGTTTGGCGGGTCTGCGCAGCAGCGGACGCAGCGCGTCGGACGCGGCGCTCAGCCAGGCCGAGGCCACCTTGCGTGCTGCAAGCAGCGCGTTTGAGCGTGCACGTCGACTCAAGGCCCAAGGCTTCTACAGCGATGCCCAACTCGACGAAGCGCGCCGTGTGCTCGACGTGGCGCAAGCGCAGCAGCACAGCGCGCGCGCCCAGGTGCAGGCCAATGCCGATACGGGAACCGATATCGCGCAGGCACAGGCGCAGCTCGACGTAGCGCGCGCCGCCAGTGGGGCTGCCCGTTCGCGCCTGGCGCAGGCCCAGCTGCTGGCGCCCACCCAGGCGCGCGTGCTGGTGCGCTCGGTAGAGCCGGGGCAGATCGTGCAACCGGGCAAGGCCTTGCTCAGCCTGGCCCTCGCGGGTCCCACCCAGTTTGTGGCGCAGGTGGACGAGCGCTTTCTGGAGCAGCTGCGCACTGGTCAGCAAGCCGCTGTGGTGGCCGACGCTTTCCCCGGTCAGCGTTTTGCCGCCCGCGTGCTGAGCATTGCGCCTGCGGTCGACGCGCAGCGCGGCGCCATTGAGGTCAAGTTCGCTCTGGCCAGCGAACCGCCGGCGTTTCTGCGCGAAGACATGACGCTGTCGGTGGAAGTGGAAACCGGCCGGAGGGACAGCGCGCTGGTGCTGCCGCAGTCCGCATTGTGGCCGCTGGACGCCGAGGCCAAAGCAGCCGAAGGCATGGCAAGCGCTGTGACCACATCGCCTGACGGACCCGAAAGTCAGAGGGTGGGGAACGTGCGCTACGTCCTGGTGGTTGAGAGTGGCCGTGCTCAGTTGCGTGCCGTGCACCTTGGCCTGCACACGCTCGGCGCAGTGGAAGTGCGGGACGGCCTGGCCGAGGGCGAGCAGGTGCTCGTGCGCAGCGGTGGCATGGATGGTAGCCTCCAGCCCGGCCAGCGTGTGCGTGCCCGGCCGGTGCACTGGGCGCCCTCGGCCACTGGCAGTCCTGGCAATGGTGCACGCGCGGAAGACGCTGGCAGCGCCATGTCCAACGCCATGGGTCGTTAGGCACAAGGAGCGCACCATGCTCTGGCCTGGATTTGAATTGCGGGTGGCACTGCGCTTCCTGCGCGAGGGGCGGATGCAGACTGTGCTCATCATCGTCGGCGTGGCCGCCGGCGTGGCGGTGATTGCCTATATCTCAGCACTGATTTCCGGCCTGCAAAACAGCACCCTGACCAAAACCCTGGGCGCGCAGGCACACATCAGTGTGCGCGCGCCCGACGACGTGGTCACGCCCGCTGCCGCGCCCGTGCCCGGCAGCAGCGTGCTGACAGAAACGCAGCCACGCGCGCAGCGTCCACGCTCGGTCGCCAATTGGCAGGCGCTGTTGCCGCTTCTGGAAAAAACGCCCAACGTGGCTGGCGTCTCGCCCATGGTCTCGGGTGCCGGCCTGGCGCTGCGCGGCGAGGCGGTGCTGTCGATTGCGCTGATGGGCGTCGACTTGGAGCGCTACGACCGGATGATTGGCCTGCGCTCCAAGGTGGTCAGTGGCAGTGCGCGACTGGAGCCCGGCGAGGCCATCGTCGGACGTGAACTGGCGCAGGACCTGGGCGTGCGCGTGGGCGATCGCCTCACCGTGCAGACCAGCACGTCGAGCGAATCGCTGCGCGTCACGGCGCTGGTGGATCTGGGCGTGCGCGACCTGAACCGGCGCACCGTCATCGTGCCGCTGCGTGCAGCGCAAAACCTGCTGGCGCTGCCCGGTGGCGCCACTGGGCTGGATTTGACACTGCACGACGTGTGGGCGGCGCAAAGCCTGGCCGAAGCGCTGCGCGCGCAGTTTCCCTACAAGATCGAAAGCTGGCAGGAGAGCAACGCGCAACTCGTCTCGGCGCTCAATGCGCAATCGGTGAGCACCGGCATCATCCGCGGCGTCGTTCTTGCCGTCGTGGTGCTGGGCATCGCCAGCGTGCTGGTGGTGTCTGTCGTGCAAAAGCGCCGCGAAATCGGCATCCTGCGCGCCATGGGCGCCACGCGCGGCCAGGTGCTGCGGCTGTTTTTGGTGCAGGGCGCGGTGGTGGGCGCGCTGGGCTCGCTGCTCGGCCTGCTTCTGGCCGTGGTGCTGATCTGGGTATTTAGCAACTTTGTGCGTGGCTCGGACGGTCTGCCTCTGTTCAATATTTCCCTGCCGCTGGCTACCGCGCTGCGCGTGGCCTTGGTGGCTACGGTGTGCGGCGTGATTGCGGCCATTGCCCCGGCCCGAAGCGCGGCGCGGCTGGACCCGGCGCAGGCGATCCGCATCTGACAATGGCTGCGCCTCCCGCACGCGAAGCGCTGATCGCGCTGACCGACATCAAGAAGAGCTACAACGTCGGCCGCCCTAGCGAAGCCGAGATCTTGCACGGCCTTGATCTGCGGGTGGAGGTTGGGGAATTCATCGCACTGATGGGCCCGTCGGGTTCGGGCAAGAGCACGCTGCTCAACCTTCTGGGCCTGCTGGAGCGGGCGACTGCAGGCAAGTACCGATTGCAGGGCGAGGCGGTGCAGGATCTGGACGACGCCGCGCTCACCATGCGCAGGCGCCATATCCTGGGTTTCGTCTTTCAGTTTCACCACCTGCTGCCGGCGTTCTCGGCGCTTGAGAACGTGACGCTTCCAGCCCTCATGGACGAGGGGCGCGTCAGCAGTGTGCAGCGCGAGCGCGCCCGAAGTTTGCTGGACGCCGTGGGTTTGGCGAGCGCCATGGACAAGCGCCCTGGCGAACTCTCAGGCGGTATGCAGCAGCGCGTGGCCATCGCCCGCGCCCTGGTGCTGAACCCGCCGCTGGTCTTGGCCGATGAGCCCACCGGCAACCTCGATACTGCATCGTCCGCCGAGGTGTTTGCGCTGCTGCGCCGCATCCATGTCGAGCGCGGCACCAGTTTTATCGTCGTCACACACGACCCGAGGCTGGCAGCGCGTTGCGACCGGCTGGTGGAACTGGTCGATGGACAGATCGCCCGCGATGAAGCCATTGCCGACGGTGCGGAGCCGGTGCCCAGCGTATTGCCTGTCTCACGACCCTAGTGTCATGAGCTGGAGCTTCGTTTCAGAAAGCTGCCGAAAATCGTCGCCATGCCGCGTTGCACATCCGCGCGATAGCACCGGCTACCGCTGTGGTGTGCGCCTTGCCTGACGACGATCTCGACAGCTTTCACTTTTTTTCAACCTGCTTCCAACCCACGACGCTAGAGGGCTGTTGAGTCCTATGGCTCTGTCCTGCGAACGCTATCCTCACTTCTTCTTTGGAGAAATCTGGAACTGGCCACTGAAAGCGCGGCTATCCCCGGCGTTGCTACCAAACTGGCCGTCAAACATGCCTTCGATGGCAGACAGTTTTTTTCCTTCCATGGTGACCGACTTGATGGTGAGGGTGCCTGACTTCGACGTGTAGTCGCCGGCCAGGCCTGCTTCTTTGGCCTCGCCAATCACAACGGTGCCGCTTTGCGGACCTTGGCCTTCCGGACCCATTTGATAGGTTCCCGGCTCGGCCTTGCCGGCCGCGATTTGCAGGCTGAGGGTGCCGAAACTTCCCATGGCCTGCTTCCTCTTTTCTGCTGGATCGGTCTCTTGGCTGGCTTTCTTGGCCTTGGCTTTGTCCACCCAGCCTCCCAAGATGCGCACGCTCAGTGGCTGGCTTGAGTAGCTGGGAAGAATGGCAGCGCTCGCAGTGGCATCGATCGCCAGACCATCGCCCTTGATGGTGAACCCCTCTCGGAGATTTTGGCCTTGCTGGACGTGATTTCGGGGGGCGATGTGGGGGCTGATTTGGCGTCGGAGGAGGGACCACACCCGGCCAGTGACACCGCCAAGCCTGCGACCACGAGTGGCAAGAACGAGCGCGCGCAAAAAATGCAAAGGACGAAGGGAGAGAATTTCATGGCGCTGCTCCTGTTGCGCGAACGAATCACGCGAAGGCTGGATGGGAATAGGTCGAACGTCGTAGCACGGGACACCGTGGAGACCGAGAGGATCGTAGCAGTGCAATTTTTGCTATGAAAAATAGAGCTGATCGCGTTTAAAAATAGAGCCCTGGAGGCCGGTATGAAGGCAAGTTTTGCAAAGCCTCGTTGGCCGCAACCCACTGCCAGCAGAAGCGCCGGACAGGGAGAGGCTTGAGCACCGTGAAGGGCGTGGCATAGCCCGGCAAGTCAGAGGCTGCTCTGAATGAGAGGAAGCTTCGGAGTGCGGAGTGCGGAGTGCGATCAGCGTCCGGTCGAAAGCAGATCAACCCGACTGGAGCAGCGTCGGGTGCTCCGGCGTGTTGGCGTGGAACACCCGTCCCATTCGAATCGCACTGGCAAGCCGCACCGAGAACCCATTGCCACAGCTCGAACTGGCCGTGACGCCGATCTCCTTGGACATGGGGGTGCCGGCACATCAGCAACGATGGGCAAGGCGTCCATCGGCATCTGTTGGAACGCCTCTTGGGTGGGTCGAATCTTCAAGAAGGCTGTCGGACGGTGCTGCCTTCGAGCCTGCGGTAAATCGTCTGTCGGCTGATACCCAGCTGCCGCGCCGCCTGGGTGACGTTGCCACGCGTGCTTTGCAATGCTTGCTGGATGGCCGCGTGCGACAACTCCTGAAGATTGAGTGTGGCTTGCCGGCCTGCTACAGGGTTTGCGGGGAACGGTGCAGACGTCGGGTTTTGCGAAGGAAACGACAGGGCCGCGATCAGGTCATCGGGCATGTGGGTCCAGTCCAGCGTGTCTTCGTCATCGTTCAACATGGCGCAGGCAGTGCGCAGCACGCTGGCGACTTGGCGCAAGTTCCCGGGCCAGGCGTATCCCGCCAGCTGCCCATACAGCTCGGGCGCCAATTGCAGTGGGCGCTCCGGGTGCAGGTCTTGCAGCAGGCGCTGGGTCAGCGCCGCGAAGTCGCTGCGCTCACGCAGTGCTGGCAACTGCAGTGTCAGGCCATTGATGCGGTAGTACAGGTCTTGGCGGAACCGTCCTTGCGCAGCGGCTTCCAGTAGCTGGCAGTGCGTAGCGCAGACCAGGGCAAAGTCCACTGAGACCGCCGTGCCTGACCCGACCGGGGTAACACTGCGCTCTTGCAGTACGCGAAGCAAACGCGTTTGCATGGGCAGCGGCATATCGCCGATTTCATCGAGAAACAGCGTTCCGCCATCAGCTTCGCGCAGGCGCCCGAGGCTGCCCTCCTTGCGTGCGCCGGTAAAAGCCCCTGCTACATAGCCAAATAGCTCGGCTTCGATCAGGGTTTCGGGGATGGCGCCGCAGTTGATGGCCACAAAAGGTGCGCCGCGCCGGGGCCCGCTGGCGTGCATGGCGCGAGCAAAGACTTCCTTTCCGACACCACACTCGCCCTGAATCAGCACCGCAATCGGTTTGCCCAGCACGCGGCGGGCTTTGTCGGCAGCAGCGCGCGAGCGTGCATCGCCGGTATCCAGGCGCGCCAGGGCATCGTCGGCAGCCGGGACGGCGCCAGCGCGTGCGCCTACCACCCCTGCGGGGCTGGGCCATGCAGCCGCATCCACTTGCACTTGTGCAAACAGCACGGCGCCGTTGTGCAGGCGCAGCATCTGCGTTTGCAGGGGGCGGCGCTGGTGCTGCGTGAGGAGCTGCTCCAGGCGGACGTCGAGCACATGTTCGAGCTGCGCCCCGCCAATGTCTCCGATCTGCAGGCCCAGTTGGGCAAGTGCGGCGCGGTTGGCGCCAATGATCCAGCCGTCGCTCGACACCGCGACGATGCCCTCGGCCATGCTACCAATGCCTTCGGGTTGCGGGTGCAGATGCAGGCGGATGTCGCGCTTGCAGGCGGCTGTGATCAAGCGGTTCTCGATCATGCGGGCTGCCGTGCTGACCAGGCCCAGCGTGTGCGCGTGGCCGCTTCGGTGGTCGCTGGAGATATCCAGAATGCCCAACATCTCGCCCGTGGCCGACACAATGGGCGAGGCGGCGCAGGTGAGGAAGCCGTTGCGCTCCAGGAAATGCTCCGAGCCATGGATCTGCACGGCGCAGCCCTCGACCAGCGCCGTGCCAATGGCGTTGGTGCCGCGATGCTCTTCGTGCCAGGACGCACCGCACGACAGGGCTACGCGCGCCGCCTTGTCGGCAAAGTGTGCGTCGCCGAGGGTGTGCATCAGCATGCCGCGGGGGTCGGCGAGCACCACCACGCTCTGGCTGTGGCGCACCTGATCAAACACGTATTCCATGATGGGGCGCGAATGCGCCAGCAGCGTATGGCTGGCGCTCAGGGCGTGGCGCAGGCTGCCACTGCTGACGGGGTCCGGTGCCCGTACGCGCGCATTCGGGGCGAGTCCCGCAGCCATGCTGCGCGACCACGAACGCGCGAGCCGCTCATTGACCAGGCCACTGGGGCATTGGCCAAATTCAAGCAGATGCTGCCTGGCCTGTCGCAAGGCCAGGGGGGCGGAATTCGATGGCACGAAAGGTCTCCTTCGCCGAGGGCTGATTTGCCCGGTTTTTGACCCAGTATGGGCGGGCGTGCAAGGGTGCGCAAGGGATGGACGCAGCAGAACGGTGCAAGTGATCCATTTCGTGACAGTTGTCGCAGGAGGGAGCGTTGCAGCGGACGGAGTTCCTTCCGAAGCGCTCGCCATGGATTGAAAGAATCAAACAAATCAATGACATAAGCGAGCTAGCGGCCTGGCACGGTTTGTGAATGGTTGCTGCCGTCTGGCTGTCCAAGTGGGGTGGCTGGATCGACATTCCACCTGGAGACAAAAACATGACCGTTTACGCAGCCCCCGGCGCCGCTGGCGCCAAAATCGCCTACCAACCCCAGTACAACAACTTCATCGGCGGCAAGTTTGTCGCTCCCGTCAAAGGCCAGTACTTTGACGTGGTGACGCCCATCAGCGGCAAGGTCTATACGCAGGTGGCCCGCTCCACCGCCGAAGACATTGAATTGGCCCTTGACGCCGCCCACGCCGCCGCCGATGCCTGGGGCAAGACCGATGCCGCCACGCGCGGCAACATGTTGCTGAAGATCGCCGACCGAATCGAGCAGAACCTGGAGCTGCTGGCCTACGCCGAAACCGTGGACAACGGCAAGGCCATCCGCGAGACGCTGAACGCCGACATTCCGCTCGCCGTGGATCACTTCCGCTACTTCGCCGGCTGCGTGCGGGCGCAAGAAGGCGCATTGAGCAACATCGACGAGAACACCGTGGCGTACCACATCCAGGAACCTCTGGGCGTGGTGGGCCAGATCATTCCCTGGAACTTCCCCATTTTGATGGCCGCCTGGAAACTGGCGCCGGCCATTGGTGCGGGCAATTGCGTGGTGCTCAAACCGGCGGAAAGCACACCCGTGTCTATCCTCATCCTGGCCGAGCTGATTGCCGACATCCTCCCGCCCGGCGTGCTCAACATCGTGAACGGCTATGGCCGCGAAGCCGGCATGCCGCTGGCCACCAGCAAGCGAATTGCCAAAATTGCCTTTACTGGATCCACCACCACGGGCCGCGTGATTGCGCAGGCCGCCGCCAACAACCTGATTCCCGCCACGCTGGAGCTGGGTGGCAAGTCGCCCAACGTCTTCTTTGCCGACATCATGGACAAGGACGATGCGTTTCTGGATAAAGCCGTGGAAGGCCTGGTGCTGTTCGCCTTCAACCAGGGCGAGGTCTGCACCTGCCCATCGCGCGCGCTGATTCAGGAAAGCATCTACGACAAGTTCATGGAGCGTGTCTTGAAGCGCGTCGCCGCCATCAAGCACATGAACCCGCTGGACACGGACAGCATGATGGGTGCGCAGGCCAGCAAAGAGCAGCTCACCAAAATCCTCTCGTATCTCGACCTGGGCAAACAGGAAGGCGCCGAGGTGCTGGCCGGCGGTGGCCAGGCCCACTTGGGCGGCGACCTGGAAGGCGGCTACTACGTGCAGCCCACGCTGTTCAAGGGCCACAACAAGATGCGCATTTTCCAGGAAGAAATCTTCGGCCCCGTGCTGGCGGTGACCACCTTCAAGGACGAAGCGGAAGCCCTGGCGATTGCCAACGACACGCTCTACGGCCTGGGTGCCGGCGTATGGAGCCGCAACGGCAACGTGGCCTACCGCATGGGCCGCGCCATTAAGGCCGGGCGCGTGTGGACCAACTGCTACCACGCGTATCCGGCGCATGCGGCGTTTGGTGGCTACAAGGAATCGGGCATTGGGCGCGAGACGCACAAGATGATGCTGGACCACTACCAGCAGACCAAGAACTTGTTGGTTTCTTATTCGGAAAACAAGCTGGGGTTCTTCTAAAGCCTGTAGCGCCGAGCCGCGCAGTCATCGGCTGTCCTTCCCCCTCATGCTGGAATACCAGAAATCGGGAGGATGGCCAACCGACCACTACGCTCCGATGGATGGCCGCCCGACGGGGCAGCCACGTGGACGGCTGCAGTTCGGCGCGATGGCTGGACCGGGAAGACGCCGATTTTTGGTACTCCAGCATGAGGCGGTGCCCTTGTCCGGCCACCGCGCTGCAAGCACCCTTATCGCAACAGCAGTCGTCTTTGAAAAAGGAGACACGCCATGGTCGACAAAGTTGTAGCCACCCCCGCCGCACTGGAACTGGTGGCCTTCCTCAAAACCCAACACGGGCCGGACCTCATGTTCCACCAGTCAGGCGGCTGCTGCGACAACAGCGCGGCCAATTGCTTCCTGCCCGGTGAGATCACCATGGGCGCGGGCGATGTGTACCTGGGCGATATTGGCGGCTGCCCGTTTTACATCGGCCGCGCGCAGTACGAAACCTGGAAGCATACCCAGCTCATCCTTGACGTGATCGAGGGCCATGGCGGCAGTTTTTCGCTCGAAGGGCCGGAGGGCAAGGCTTTCCACACGCGCTCGCGGGTGTTCAGCGATGAAGAGCTGCAGGCGCTGGGCATCGTCAGGAATTACTCCTGAATCAATAGCTATCAGCAGTTATGCAGTAAGCGCTTAAGCCGATTTTTATATAGATTTTCACAAACAATCCATGGAGTGAAGGCTCCATGCCGTACTCGGCTTCAGTGCGACGGGCGCTTCGAGCGCGTGATCATGTTCCACACGTTGTAGCTGCCCACGGGTTTTCTCATGGGCAGGCGCTTGATCTCTTTGAGCGTCTCGGTGTCAAAGGCAATCAGTGCACCGTCCATGTCCGCTGCGCTCACCAGCGCGTAGCGCCCGTCCTTGGTGAACGCGGTCTGCGCCAGGGTGTGGCCGGGTTTGCGCAAAGTGGCCACCGGCTCCAGTGTCTTCTTGTCGATCAGCGTCAGTGAGTCCTTGGACTTGGGGTCGATCACCGAGTCCGCCCAGGCGAAGGGCGTGTTTTCGTGGCTGCGGATGAAAAAACCGGGGCCCGGCGTGGGAATGGCTTTGACGACTTTCCAGGTCTTCATGTCGATCACGTCAATGGCCCCGTCCTGCAGGTTCTGGCTGGCGAGCACGGTGGTGCCGTGGTGCGCGAAGCGGATGCCCGAGCCTGGCTGCGGCATGCCGGCCATCGGCAGTTCGGCAATCTTGCGGCGCACGTCCAGGTTCACCACCTGAACCGTGGTTGATACGGCGGGCGCGCCATCTCTTGGCCGTTTGGCGCCCAGCAGGTTGCGGTAGCTTGGGTCGAAGGCGAAGCTTTCCAGCGGCTCATCCAGCGGCGCGCGGCGCGGGTTCAGGAATCCGGGCTTGGCGATGGCTTCGCCCATTTTGTAGTCGTGCACCAGACCGTCGAAGATGGGTTCGGCCTTCTCGTCGTAGGACACTTCCCAGAGCTCGGACAGGTCCTTGAACGCCACGACAAAGCTCTTGCGCGGCGCAGCGTCGTATACGGCGGAGACGCGCGAAGTCTGTCTGCCGTCGAGCGTAGCCGCGTCGATGTGCTTGACGAACTGCAGGTCGCCATCCAGCAGCACCACATTCCTGGGCCGGGAGTTGGCTACCATCAGGTAGCGGCCGTCGGCGCTCAGCGCCAGGTTGCCCATTTCGAGACCAGCGCGCGCCTCGGCCACGATCGTGAGATTCCATAGATCGTATTGGGTGATCCAGCCGTCGCCCGTGCCGAAATAGACAAACCGTCCGTCGGGCGTGAACGCCGGCTCGCCCTGCAAGGCGCCGCGATCAGGAAAGCGGTGAAGCACTTCGAAGCGATCGCCATCGAGCAAGGAAACGTGGTCGTCGCCCGCTTCGACCACCACGAAAAGGTTCATGGGGTCGGCCTGCCACCGGGGCTTGGCCGGAAGACTCTTCGCTCCGGGCGTCTCGACGCGCGAAGCGCGGATGTCGGCGTCGCTCCAGGTGGTGCCTGACCGCGGTTCCGCCGAGCCCGAATCCATAGCGGCTGGCCGGGAAGCCTGCGCCCAAGCCTGGCCCATACCAAGGGCGCTGAGGGCGAGCAACGTGCAGGAGAGCCCATGACGCAGGATTCGCTTCATGCGGTGCATGGCGACCACAAGCTTTGCTGGCTTGGGAACAAAGGGCTCGACATGCGCCAATAATCAAGGCGATCAAGGGATTCCCACTTGATGCTGGTCATGGGTGGCCACACCGGTTTTTTTATCAAGCGCAGCATGGATGCAGTAGAAGTGAAGATCAATGGTTTGCCTGACAGCGCCAACCCGCAAAACTGGGGCCACGTCACGCTCGTGGGCGCCGGCCCAGGGGATGCGGAATTGCTCACGCTCAAAGCGGCGCGGGTCCTTGCGAGTGCGCAACTGGTACTCTACGACCGCCTGGTGTCCGAGGCCGTGCTTGCCCACGTCGCACCCGGTGCCGAGCGTATTTTCGTCGGCAAGCAAAGCCGCAGCCACACTCTGCCCCAGGAAGACATCATCGAACTGATGGTGCGGCTGGCGCGCCAGGGGCGCTCGCTGGTGCGCCTCAAGGGGGGCGATCCCTTCATCTTCGGCCGCGGTGGCGAAGAGGCCGAGGGCCTGGCTGCGGCCGGCATCGCCTGCGAAACCATTCCGGGCATCAGCGCGGCGCAGGGCGCGGCCGCTGCCACGGGCATTCCACTCACGCACCGAGATCATGCTGGCATGCTGGTCTTTGCCACCGGACACCTGCAGGGGGCGCAGGAAGACCGCGTGGTGCAGCTCGATTGGGATGCGCTCGCGCGGCCCGGTCAGACGGTGGTGATTTACATGGGCGTGGGGACGCTGCCGATGGTGTGCGAGCAGCTTGTCGCCCACGGCCTGCCGGAGACGACACCGGCGGCGCTCGTCGAGCGCGCCACGCTGCCCGAGCAGCGCTGCATCGTCGCAACCGTGGCCACACTGCCGGCGCTGGGCGTGCTGCATGGCGTGAAGCCGCCCGCCGTGATCATCATTGGCGAGGCGGTCGGGCGCCAGGTCGTGCCGCCCGGCGGCGCCGGCAGGGTGTCATCGGATTTCTAAATCCACCGATGACTTTGTCGGCCCAGCTTCGCCAGTACACCAGTACGCCTGTACTGTCTGCGCTTGGCCTTCGCGTACGCGATGGATCGAGAAACCGAATCAGGGCCTGCGCTCTGAAGCCTGTGCGGGTTGGGCGGACGTGTCCCCGGCGACGCCCCAGTGGTGCGACGCCACATAGGCGAGCAAAAACTCCCTGAAGCTCTGCGCCGCCGGCGACAACGTAGCGGCGCTGCGCTGGTACACCAGAAACTTGCGCAGCACCTGGGGCTCGTGCAACGGGGCGAGCCGCAGCTGGTACAGACGCACCAGTGAGCTGGCATAGGGCAGGCACGCCGTGATCCCCAGACCGGCGCTGACCATGCTCAGCGCGGTGGTCATGAAAGTCACTTCGTTGCTGGGGTTCAGCGTGATCTCGCGCAAGGCCCCATGCAGGTCGAGCGACAGCCGCTCGGCAAACTGGCCCTGCAAGGCAATGAAAGGGTGGGCAATGGCGTCGCTCCAGCAGATGCGTGGCAGATCGGCCAGCGGGTGGTCCTTCGGGAACACCACCATGAAGGGCATTTCAAACAAGGTCTCACCCGCCATGTCGCTGCCCATGCCGCGCTCGGGGCCGATACCAAAATCGGCTTCCCCCGCAGCGACGCGCGCGAGCACGCCATCGACCGCGCAGTCCGACAGGCGCACCTGCACGCCGGGGTGCTCGCGCCGGTAGGCGGCAATCACCTCGGGCATCAGCGTGCACGCCATGAGCTGCGGCGCAGCCACGCGTACCACGCCGCGCCGCAGGGCCTTGAGGTCGTCAATGCCGCCCAGTACGCCGTCCAGGTCCTGCAGGATTTTGTCGATCAAGGGCACAAAGCCCCGGCCCGCTTCCGTCAGGCCGATGCTGCGCGTGCTGCGCTCGACCAGGCGCACGCCCAGGCTTTGCTCCAGTTCCTTGATCAGGCTGCTGAGCGCCGATTGCGTCACGTGCAGGGAGACTGCGGCCTGCGTAAAGCTCCCGGTGCGCACCAGTGCCACCAGCGCGCGCAATTGCCGCAGGCTGACATTCATTAAATTTCCTTGTGAATGCAGAAAAATAAAGCGTTTGAATCATAGATCGAAGCAGTCTTTAATTCAATGCATCGCAAGGCGGTCCAAGCAGCCTGCGATCCGCCCCGCAGCGCGCAGTGTCCGTGTTGCCGCAGCGGCGGATTTTGGTTCAGGCACTGGTTCACCCGACTGGAGACAACGCATGAAGATCAAAAAATTTCACCATGTAGCCTATCGCTGCATCAACGCCAAGGAAACCGTGGAGTGGTACGGCAAGTACCTGAACATGGATTTCATCCTGGCGATTGCCGAAGACGAAGTGCCTTCCACCAAGGACCCCGATCCTTATATGCACATCTTCCTGGATGCGGGCAACGGCAACATCCTGGCCTTCTTTGAATTGCCCTCCAAGCCACCCATGGACCGCGACCGCAACACCCCGACGTGGACGCAGCACCTGGCCATGGAAGTGGGCAGCATGGAAGAGATGATGGAAGCCAAGGCGCGCATGGAAGCCGACGGCATCGAAGTGCTTGGTCCCACGGACCACACCATCTTCAAATCCATCTACTTCCGCGACCCCAGCGGCCACCGCCTCGAACTGGCTGTCAACACGGGCACGCCCGCGATGATGAAGCAACTCGACGACGTCAAATGGGACATGATCAACGAGTGGGATCGCACCAAGAAGGCACCCAAGCACGCTGCCTGGATGCACGACGGCAAGGGGTTTCCCGCCGCTTGAGCGCGCCTGCCAGCTGACAGGTCGTTAATCCAGCCCGCCGCGTGCGGGCTGCACCTAAGGGGAATCCATGGGAAATCGCTGGGGACGCGCCTGCGTGCGTGCGCTGGAGATCGTCATCGTCGCCTGCCTGGCGGTGATGGCGGTGCTGGTGTTTGGCAACGTGGTGCTGCGATACGCGTTCGATTCGGGCATTGCGGTGTCCGAAGAGCTCTCGCGCCTGCTCTTTGTCTGGCTGATTTTTCTGGGGGCCATCCTGGCGTCGGTGCAGCGCGCGCATATCGGGTTTGACGCGCTGGTCGAGCGCCTGCCGCTCGCGGGACGCAAGGTTCTGGTGGTGCTCACCGGTGGCCTCATGCTCTGGGCCTGCGGCATGTTCCTGGTGGGCGGCTGGAAGCAGACGGAAATCAACCTTGGCAACAGCTACCCGGTGCTGGGCATTTCTTATGGCTGGCTGTACGGCGTGGCGCTTGTGTTTGGCGGTGGCATGGCACTGGCCATTGCCAACAATATCTGGCGCGCCCTGCACGACTCCGAAGGGCCAGGGCTGACCAAAGATTTGGGCGACCGCATTCTGGAGAAGATGCCCGAGGTCTCGTCCGCTGAGAAGAAGGGGGATCCGCGGTGACCGCGTTCATCTTCCTGGCCGTGTTGCTGGCGCTGATTGCGCTGGGCATGCCGATTGCCTTCGCGCTGCTGTTCTCCGGCGTCGCCGTGATGTTCCAGATGGGGCAGTTCGACTCGCAAATCGTCGTGCAGAACGCCATTGGCGGGGCCGACAACTTCGTGCTCATGGCCGTGCCCTTCTTTATTCTGGCGGGCGAATTCATGAATGCGGGCGGGCTCTCGCGCCGCATTGTGGAAATGGCGGGCGCCTTTGTTGGCCACTTGCGCGGAGGCCTGGGCTACGTGGCGATTTTCGCCGCCATCTTGCTCGCCAGTCTCTCCGGCTCGGCGGTGGCGGATACCGCCGCGCTGGCGGCCATCCTGGTGCCCATGATGCGCCAGGCCGGCTACGACCCGGCGCGCGCCTGCGGGCTGATGGCGGCGGGCGGCATCATCGCGCCGGTCATTCCGCCGTCGATTGGTTTCCTGTTGTTCGGCGTGGTTGCCAACGTGTCCATCACCAAGCTGTTCCTGGCCGGCATCGCACCGGGCGTCATGATGGGCGGCGCGCTGGTGGTCGCCTGGTGGCTGGTGTCGCGCCGAACCAGCGCGCAGGTGTCGCCGCGCAAACCCTGGAGCGAGCGCCTCGCGCTGCTGGGCAAGGGCTTTTGGGCGCTGATGATGCCAGTCATCATCGTCGGCGGCCTGAAATTTGGCATCTTCACCCCCACCGAAGCGGCGGTGGTCGCAGCGGCGTACGCGATGTTTGTCGGCGCCGTGATTTACCGCGAACTGAGCTGGGCCTCCATCTACCGCTGCCTGCTGGTGACGGCGCGCACCACGGCCGTGGTGCTGCTGCTGGCCAGCCTGGCCATGGTGGCGTCTTACATGATCACGATTGCCGATGTGCCGGGCCAGGTGGGCGGCTGGCTCAGTGGCCTGGGCGAGCACCCGCTGGCACTGACCGCCGCGATGATGCTGGTGATTTTCCTCGCCGGCATGGTGCTGGACTTCATCCCCATCGTGCTGATCTTCACGCCGGTATTCCTGCCCATTGCGCAGCAGGCGGGCATCGACCCGGTGTACTTCGGCGTCATCTTCATCATCAACTGCTCGCTCGGCATGATCACGCCGCCCGTGGGTGTGGTGCTGAACGTGGTCAGTTCGATTGGCAAGGTGACGCTGGCCCAGGCGGCACGCGGGATCATGCCATTCCTGCTGGCCGAACTGGCGGTGCTGATTGCGCTGGTGCTGTGGCCCGCCTTGGTGATCGTGCCGGCCGGCTGGTGGCGCTAACGCCCGATTCTTACTTTTTCAACCCAGGAGACAAACCCATGAAAGCTCTTTCCAAACTGATGGCCCTGGCAATTGCCGGAAGCTTTGCGGTGGCGGCCCCGCTGACGGCCGTGGCCCAGGTGACAGCAAAATTTGCCGTCACCTTGCCCGAGAAATCGCACCAAGGCCAGGGCGTCGCCAAGTTCATCGAGCTGGTCGACGCCAAGAGCGGCGGCAAGATCAAGATCAAAGGCTTCTATGCCGGCGCGCTGGGCAACGACGTGCAGGTCACTTCGGCGCTGCAGGGCGGCACCATCGAATTCACCGTCCCGCAGACGACCACGCTGACCGGCATGGTCAAGGAATACGAAATCCTTGATTTCCCTTTCCTGTTCTCGACCACGCAGCAAGCCGAAAAAGTGCTGGACGGTCCGGTCGGCGACAAGCTGCTCGCCATGCTTCCCGAGAAGGGTCTCGTCGGCCTGGCCTACTGGGAAAACGGCTTCTTCAACGCCACCAACAGCAAGCACCCCATCGCCAAAGTGGAAGATTTTGAAGGCCTGAAATTCCGCTCGGTGCAAGCCAAGATTTCGCAGGAAACCATCAAGGCGCTGGGCGCCAATCCCGTACCTCTGGCCGTGCCTGAGCTCTACACCGCGCTGGAAACCCGCACCATTGATGGCCAAGGAACGCCCACTGCGGTGATCGCCGCGCTCAAGCTCAACGAAGTGCAGAAGTACCTCTCGCTGACCCGCCACAGCTACGGCGCCTTCCTGCCGCTGGTGTCCAAGAAATTCTGGGACAAGCTCTCGCCAGCGGACCAGAAAATCCTGAAGGACGCCGCCATCGAGGCGCGTTCGTTCCAGCGCGGTGTGGCGCGCGACCAGGCCAAATCTGCGCAAGCAGCGATGGCGGCCAAGGGCCTCATAGTCAACGACGTGACCGACGCCGAGCATGCCCGCATGCGCGAGAAGGTGCAGCCGGTATGGAAGATGTTCATCCCCAGCGTCGGTGAAGGCCTCTACAAGGAAGTCACCGACCAGATCGCCGCCAAATAAGGCACGACGCATTGGCACCCCTGCCCAGCGCGGGCGGGGTGCCTCTCCGGTGGCCGGCGCCTTTTGCGCCCGCCCGGTCTGTTTTTCTCAAGGATTTCCCCATGAAACTCGCCACCCTCAAGGCCGGCGGTCGGGACGGCACGCTCGTTGTCGTGCGCCGCGACCTCTCGCAATGCGTCGCCGTCCCGCAAATTGCCCGCACGCTGCAGGCCGCGCTGGACGACTGGGAGCGCTGCGCTCCACTTTTGCAAACTGTGTCGGACAGCCTCAACGCCGGTACCGCGCAGGGCGCAACGGCCTTTGATGCTGCGGCCTGCCATTCCCCCCTGCCCCGCGCCTACCAATGGGCCGACGGCTCGGCCTATCTGAACCACGTCGAACTGGTGCGCAAGGCGCGCGGCAGCGAGGTGCCGGCCTCGTTCTGGACCGACCCGCTGATGTACCAGGGCGGTTCGGACTCGTTTGTCGGCCCCCGCGACACGATTGACGCGATCAGCGAAGACTGGGGCATCGACCTTGAGGCGGAAGTGGCTGTGGTCACCGGCGACGTGGCCATGGGCTCGGGCGTGGAGCGTTGCGCCAAGGCGATTCGCCTGGTCATGCTGGTGAACGATGTGTCGCTGCGCAACCTGATTCCGGCCGAGCTGGCCAAGGGCTTCGGCTTCTTCCAGGCCAAACCAGCAAGCGCGTTTTCGCCGGTGGCGGTGACGCCCGACGAGCTCGGCGACGCCTGGCAGCAAGCCAAGCTCAAGGGCCAACTGCGCGTGCAGATCAACGGCAAGCCGTTTGGCGAGCCCGACGCGGGCGAGGACATGGCCTTCAGCTTTGCGCAGCTTATCGCGCATGCAGCCAAGACCCGCGCGCTCTGCGCCGGCTCCATCATTGGCTCGGGCACGGTGTCGAACAAGCAGGGCAGTCTGCATGGATCGAGCGTTGCCAACGGCGGCGTGGGCTACTGCTGCCTGGCCGAAGTGCGCATGTACGAAACCATCGAAGGCGGCAAGCCGACGACGGATTTCTTGCACTTTGGTGACTGCGTGCGCATCGAAATGCTGGGCGCCGGTGGCGAGAGCATCTTCGGCGCCATCGAGCAGACGGTGCGCCAGATCCAACCTGCCGGCTGATGGACAGAGGCGCCATGCTCACGCTCTACAGCTATTTCCGCAGTTCGGCGTCGTACCGCCTGCGCATTGCCCTGGCGCTCAAGGGCCTTGCGCACGAGACCGTGCCGGTGCACCTGCTCAAAGGCGGTGGCGAGCAACACCAAGCGGCTTACCGGGCGGTCAATCCTGCCGGCCTGGTGCCGGTGCTGCAGGACGGGGACACCGTGCTCACGCAGTCGCTCGCCATCATGGAATACCTCGACGAGGCCTACCCCGCCTCGCCCCTGCTGCCGTCGGGTGCGCTGGACCGTGCCCGGGTGCGTGCGCTCGCGCTCACCATCGCCTGCGACATCCACCCGCTGGGCAACCTGCGCGTGCTCAACTACGTCGGCGACACCTTGGGCGCGGGCGAGGAGGGCCGCAAGGTCTGGGCCAGCCACTGGATTGCGCTGGGCTTTGAGGCATTCGAGGAAGTGCTCAGCCGCCCCGGCGCGCCCACCGGCCAGTTTTGCCACGGCGACACCCCCGGCATGGCCGACTGCTGCCTGGTGCCGCAGGTGTTCAACGCACGCCGCTTTGGTTTGGACCTGGCGCCCTATCCCACGCTGAAACGCATCGCCGAACACTGCGAAGCGCTTGCGCCTTTTGTGGTGGCGCATCCGGCGAACCAGTTGGACGCGGCCTGACCCATTAAGGCTGCCCGCGCAGATGCCGCACCATGCCGTGCACGATGCAAAATTGCGCTGCGTAGTAGGTGGCGAGCACCCAGAACAGCGCCAGTGGCACCGGCTGGACAAAGCGGTCCACGGCCAGCACCGAGTCGCTCAGCATGAAAATGCAGGCCCCCAGCGCCACGGTGCGAGACGCTTCGGTTTGCAGCTGTGCGGCGCGGCCCAGCGCCTGCGCCGCCATCAAGGCAATCACCAGCACATACACAGCCACGGGGGCGCGCAGCTCGGCGGGCAGGCCACCCTGCCACAGCCAGGCGTACATGGCGGCGCCGATCCCTACGGTAACGAGCAGCGCGCCGCCGTGCGCCAACCAGCGAACGCGGCGCCCAAACAAGGCGATGTAGGCGAGGTGCGCCAGCAGAAAGCTGACCAGGCCGGGGATGAACAGGTCCTGCAGCATCAGGAACACGTCGCCCGCCAGCGAGGCCAGCAGCGCCGCCAGCAAAAACCCCCAAGATTTATAGGAAAATTGGCCTCTGGCGCTTGACTGGTAAGCGTTAGAAGCTACAAAAATAATAGCTATTGCCATGGCGGCGGGTTTGAACGCCAGGTGCCAGGCCCAGAGCCCTGTGGCGCCGCTGGCGGCCGCCAGTGCGCTGGCTTCAAGCATCCACAGTTCCAGGCTGGCAATGCGCCCGCGCCGCGCCGCCACCACCGCCAGGGCTGCAGCGCACAAGGCCATCAGCCAGACCAGCACATGCGTGCGCGTCAATGCGCCTGCCTGCCAGCTCAGTGCCCAGGTGGCCAGGCCAACCAGTACGGTGTGCAGCACGCCTTGCCAGAGCGGCAAGGCAGGCGCTAGGCTGGCGCTGGCGGCTGCGTCGGCCGGCGCGCGTGTCGGTGGGACGAGGGTCATGGTCTCAGGCGGTGCTTTCATCGCGCGAAGCGCGGTCCAGGTGCTGGGTGTCGCCCCATCCCACCAGAGTCAAAGCCTCCGGGGTCCAGAGCAGTCGGTTGATGGCGGTATTGGTCAGCTGCCAGGTGCGCGGTGCCTGCAGGGCCTGGCCGGTGGACAGGCGGTACAGCACGTCGAGCACGCCGCCATGCGCCACGAGCACGATCTGCTGGCCTAAGTGCTGTGCCGCCAGACGTGCCGTGACGCCTGCGATGCGCGCTTGCAGCAGCGTCAGGCTCTCGCCGCCTTCGGGCGCGAAATCCGGGTCGCGTTTGCGCCAGCGCAGCGCCTGCTCGGGCAATTCGGCCTCAATTTCGGCAAAGGTGCGGCCCTCAAGCTCGCCAAAGCTGCGCTCGCGCAGGCCGGGCTCGGCGTGCAGCGGCGCTCTGGCGGCATCGGCAATGGCGGCGCCGGTGGCATGCGCGCGCAGCAGGTCGCTGGCATACACCGCAGCAATCGGCTCGCCGGCCAGCGCCCGCGCCACCTGCGCCGCCTGCCAGCGGCCAGTATCGTTGAGCGCAATGTCGCGGTGGCCCTGGATGCGCGTGTCCACGTTCCACGCGGTCTCGCCGTGGCGGATGGCAAGGATGCGGGTGGCGTCCATGAGGGAGTCAGTGAGCGCCTGCGCCGGCAGGCGCGAGCGGCAAGCGAATCTGGCGCGCTCCGGCAGGTGGCATAGGGAAGCCCGTCAGCGCCGCATCGAACAGCACGCCGAAGATGCGCGGTGCGTCGGTCCACACGTCTTCGTTGCTGGCCGAGGTTTCGTACACGGTCTTTTGCGTGGTGGCGTCGCGCAGCACGACGCTCACTTCGTTGCGGTAGAGAGTGGGCGGCAGCTCGCGCAGCATCCAGCCTGCGCGTACGCCGGAATGGCGGCTCCAGCCGAAGCCACCGCCCCAGGGCCCATAGGGATACCAGGGGCCGTCTGCGAGCCCCGTGCCCGTCCGCACGCCGATTTCGGCAATCAGGCGCGGGGCAGTGTCGTCCCGCTGCAGGCCGGCCCGTTGCAGCGCCGCGTGGGCCATGGGCACGATCAAATCAAAGGCGCGCGACTGGTGTTGTGAGGGCAGCAGGTCCAGCCGGTACGTGGGCGGCTGCGGCAGGCGGGCGAGTGTGGACCAGCTTTGCACCTGGCTGTCCACGGTGCGCTGCACGGCGCAACCAGCCAGCGCGAAGGCCGTCAGAAGCAAAACGACGAGGCGTACGAACATGGTGCCAATCCGGTGAGAACACGCTATCCGAGCCGCAGCACCTGCATGCCGGGCAGGCCCGGTGGTGGCGGGAAGTCTTCGGCGTCAAAGGCCTTGTCGCCGTTCTCGTCCGATACGCCCGTGGCCACAGCGTTCCGGAAATCGTACAAATCGGCGTCCAGCAAATGGCTGGGCACCACGTTCTGCAAGGCGTTGAACATGTTCTCGACGCGGCCGGGAAAGCGCTTTTCCCAGTCGCGCAGCATCTCGCCGACCTGCTTCCTCTGCAGGTTCTCCTGGCTGCCGCAGAGATTGCAGGGAATGATGGGGAAGTTGCGCTGCGCGGCCCAGCGCGCCGTGTCCTTCTCGGTCACGAAGGCCAGCGGGCGGATCACCACATGCTTGCCGTCGTCGCTGACCAGCTTGGGCGGCATGCTTTTGAGCTTGCCGCCAAAGAACATGTTGAGCAGCAGCGTCTGCAGAATGTCGTCGCGGTGGTGGCCAAGGGCAATTTTGGTCGCGCCCAGCTCGTCCGCTACCCGGTACAGGATGCCGCGGCGCAGCCGGCTGCACAGGCTGCAGGTGGTCTTGCCCTCGGGGATCAGGCGCTTGACGATGCTGTAGGTGTCTTCGTTCTCGATGTGAAACGGCACGCCGGTGCTGGCCAAATATTCCGGCAAGACATGCTCGGGGAAGCCCGGCTGCTTCTGGTCCAGGTTCACCGCCACCAGATCGAAGTGGATCGGCGCTCTGGCCTTGAGTTTGAGCAGGATGTCGAGCAGCGCGTAGCTGTCCTTGCCGCCCGACATGCAGACCATCACCTTGTCGCCTTCCTCGATCATGTTGTAGTGCACGATGGCGCGGCCGGCTTCGCGGCACAGCCGCTTTTCCAGCTTGTGTGCTTCGCGCTCGATCTTCAGGCGCTGGGCACCGCTCGCGGGTGCGCTGCTCTCGAGCGTTTCTGGGGTGTCGGCGGTCCAGGCGCCTGCCATCGCGGTGTCCATGTCTGCAATCCTTTTCGTCACCAGGCGCCGGTCTCAACGCGTATGGCGACTTCACAATCGTCGAATATTTCCAGTTTGGCGATCTTCACGCGAACGCCCTGCACGCCAGGCAGCTGCATCAGCCGCTGGGCGAGTTTGCCGATCAGGCTCTCCAGCAGGTTCAGGTGCTCGGCCGTGCACTCGTCGATGATGATCTGGCGCACGCGGCGGTAGTCGAGCACATGCGTCAGGTCGTCGTCGCGCGGCGCCAGTGGCTGGCGCCCCAGGCTGAGCTCGGCGTCCACCTGAATCGGTTGGGGGGCGGTTTTTTCGTGGTCGAGCACGCCCAGACTGGCGTCAAAGCGCAGCCCGGTGAGCGTCAGAATCTGTGCGCCAGAGGTGGCAGCGGTCATGGCAGGGTTTCGGTAGGTGGCAGGTCGCCAGCAGCGGCTTTGCGCCGGAAGGCTTCGACGCCGACTGCTTCGCAGTCGTCGTACACATCGGGTTTGCGCGTAGACACCCGCGCCGCCACCACCAGCGGGTGCGCCAGCAAGGCGGCCAGCACCGCGTCGCACAGGGTTTCCTGCAGGTCGATGTGGCCGCGCTCGGTGATGCGGGTGACCTCGCTGCGAACAAAGTCGTAGTCCACCACTTCGTCGATGCGGTCGCGCTGTGGTGTCGTCTGGACGAGCGGCACGTACAGGTCGATGTCAAAAAGAATGCGCTGCGCGGCCGCGCGCTCAAAGTCGTGGATGCCGATGCGCACGCGGCGGCTGAGACCGCGCAGAAAAATGCGCCGGCAATCGGTCAGCAAGGGGTCGATCATGCTGCGCCTGGGGGCGCTGCCGGCGCCAGTTGTTCGGCCACAAACATGATGTCGCGCTCCAGCGGCACCAGGTGCTGGCCGCTGTCCACGGTGAGGGTGACGCCGGTGATGGATGCGTTCTCGGCCAGAAATACGGCGCTTTTCGCCACGTCGGCCGGGTTGGTGGCGCTTTGCAGCAGGTTCACGCGGCTGGCGCGGCGGAAGTTCTCGCCGCTCTGGGGCCCGCTCATGTAAATGAGGCCTGGAGCGACGCCATTCACCCGCACGTGCGGCGCCAGTGCCTGTGCCTGTAGCGCCACGGCGCGCTCCAGCGCCAGTTTGCTCAGGGTGTAGGAAAAATAATCGGGGTTCAGGTTGAACACCTTTTGGTCCAGCACGTGGGTCACGCAAGGCCGCGCGGCGGCGGCGTTGGCGGAGCGGGCCAGCAGGCTGGCAAGCTGCAGCGGCGCCGCGAGGTTGATCTGCATCTGCCGCTGCAGCAGTTCAGGCGAAAAATCCAGACCGGTGTCGGGCTCGAACGCTGAGGCGTTGTTCACGAGGGCGTCGGGCGCTTGCCCAAGCACAGCCACAGTGGCGGCGAACAGGGCGGCAATGGCATCGGGCTGGTTCAGGTCGCCTGGCACCGCGTGCGCCTCCCGACCCAGGGCGCGCACGGCCTCGCAGGTTTCCAGCGCTTCGCCCCGTGAATGCTGGTAATGGCACACCACGTTCCATCCGGCGCGGGCAAAGGCCAGACAAAATTCGCGGCCCAGTCGCCGGGCGCCGCCGGTGACAAGCACGGCTCTGGGGCGGTCAAGGGTGGGCATTGGGGGACAATCGCAGGCGTGATGAATGAACCCACAAGTTTAACGAGCGCTCTGCACGAGCGTATTGAGCAGACCATTGCACAAGCCGGCGGCTGGATTGGCTTTGACCGTTTCATGGCGCTGGCGTTGTACGAGCCGGGCCTGGGCTACTACGCCAACGACAGCATCAAGTTCGGCGCCATGCCGCAATCGGGCAGCGATTTTGTGACCGCGCCGGAAATGACGCCGCTGTTTGGCCAGACCGTGGCGGTGCAGGTGGCCGAGGCGCTGGAGCGCACCGGCACGCGCGAGATCTGGGAGTTTGGCGCGGGCTCTGGTGCCCTGGCGCTGCAGTTGCTCGGCGCTCTGGGCGAGCGCGTGGACCGCTACACCATCGTCGACCTCTCTGGCAGCCTGCGCGCGCGCCAGCAATTGCTGCTTGCCGGCCATGCCGACAAACTGCACTGGGCCGATACGCTGCCCGAGCGCTTTGAGGGTGTGGTGGTGGGCAACGAGGTGCTGGACGCCATGCCGGTCAAGCTGTTGGTGCGTCTGGCAGGCCAATGGCACGAGCGCGGTGTGGCCAGGGAGGGCGAGGCCTTCGCCTGGCAGGACCGGCCTACGCTGCTGCGCCCGCCAGTGGAGATCGAGGGCGATCACGACTACCTGACGGAAATCCATCCGCAGGCGGAGGCTTTCATCCACACCCTGGGCGATCGCCTCGAACGCGGTGCTGCCTTGTTTTTTGACTATGGTTTCGGCGAGAGTGAGTACTATCATCCACAGCGCCACATGGGCACGGTGATGTGCCACCGCGCGCACCGATCCGACGACAACCCGCTGGTGGAAGTCGGCCTCAAGGACATTACGGCCCACGTCAATTTCACCGGGATGGCATTGGCGGCGCAGGAGCAGCTGCTGCCGGACGGCGAGGGCTGGAGTGTGCTGGGCTACACCACCCAGGCGCATTTCCTCATCAACTGCGGATTGCTTCCAAAAATGGAGCAAAAAAGCCAAGCGGAGCGTGCGCTAGCGGCCAAATTGATGATGGAACACGAGATGGGCGAGCTGTTCAAGGTGCTGCTCATCGCCAAAGGCGAGCCCTGGGAGCCCTGTGGTTTCGTGCAGGGCGATCGTTCCCACAGACTGTGATGCGATGATTCGCTGGCTGCTTGCCACCTTTGTTGCGCTGGTCGTGATCAACAGCTTCACGCCCTGGCTGCGGCGCCTCGGGTTGGGGCGCTTGCCGGGCGATTTTCAGTTCAAACTGTTTGGCCGCGACGTGTTTGTGCCGCTGGCCAGCACGGTACTGATCAGCGTGTTGGTCAGCCTTATCGTGAAGTGGCTATGAGGGCCCGCGCGGCTTCGTCTGCGTCGGCGTTGGTCTCGGCCAGTGCCTGTAGAAAGCGACCCCGCCACCAGTGCACGTCGAACTCGCGCACATTGGCGAGCAGCGCGCGGTGGCGGCGCTGGCGTTCTTCCAATGGCATGTTCAGCGCGCGGTACATCGCGTCGGCCATGCCTTCCGTGTCGTAGGGGTTCACCAGCAGCGCGTCCTTGAGCTGCTCGGCGGCTCCCGCAAAGCGCGAGAGCACCAGCACGCCCGGATCGTCAGGGTCTTGTGCCACCACGTATTCCTTGGCCACAAGGTTCATGCCGTCGCGCAGCGGTGTCACCAGCCCCACGACGGCGGCGCGGCACAGGCCAGGCACGCGTTTGCGCGCCACCATGCGGTGGATGTAGCGAACCGGCATCCAGTCAAGCTCGCCGTAGTCGCCATTGGTGGCGCCGCACAGGCCTTCAAGTTCCTGGCGCAGGTCTGCGTAGGCGTGCACGGTGTCGCGGGACGGTGAGGCAATCATGATCAACGTCGCGTCGCTGTGCGTATCGGGGTAGCGCGAGAGCATGTTGCGAAAGGCACGCACACGCTGCGGAATGCCCTTGGAGTAGTCGAGCCGGTCGATGCCCAGCAGCAGCCGCCGACGGGCGTATTCCTCGCGCATGTTTTGGTAGATTTCCACGGCTTCGGCTCCCTGCCCCAGGCGCTCGAATTCCGCCACGTCGATGCCAATGGGAAAGGCCTGGGCCCGCACCGTGGCACCGAACGCGCGGTACTGGTGCTCGGCAACAGGCTTGGCGTCGGCTTCGGCCTGCACATAGCGGTCGAAATGCGAGACGTCGGTTTCGCTCTGCAAACCCACCAGATCGTAGGCAAAGAGCGAGCGCATCAGCCACTGGTGCTGCGGTATCGCCGCCAGAATCACGGGCGGCGGTACCGGAATGTGCAGAAAAAAGCCCATGCGCTGGCGGCACCCCAGCGCACGCAGTTCGGCAGCCAGCGGGATCAGGTGGTAGTCGTGAATCCAGATCACGTCGTCGCCTTGCAGCAGCGGCAAAAGCTTGCGCGCCATCATGCGGTTCACGCGGCGGTAGCCAGCAATGTCGCCGGTCTCCAGGTTGGCCAGATCGAGCCGGCAGTGGAATACCGGCCACAGCACGCTGTTGCTGTAGCCCAGGTAGTAGCTGTCGTGGTCCTGGCGACACAGATCCACCGTGGCCAGTGTGACGCTGCCGGCCTGGCGCGTCTGCAAGCGGCCTTCGCCGGGCGCACCGGCTTCGTCTACTGCGCCGCTCCAGCCAAACCACAGGCCGCCACTTTTGGCGAGGGCTTCGCCCAGAGCGACAGCCAGTCCGCCGGCAGCGGGCTTGCGTGGATCGGCAATGCGGTTGGAAACGACGACAAGGCGGCCTGATGGTTGCATCGTGCCATCATGCGCCATCCCGATCCAGGCGCCTGTCGGACGCCTGCTCAAATGCTTCTGCAGCAGGACGCTGGCAGGCGCCGCGCGGATCCATGCTCACGATGGCCGGGCGTGCTCCAAAGCCGTTCGCGACGCCGACAGCCAACCCCGCAGGGCGGCGGGCGTCATGCAGCGGTATTGCGCGTTTGTCGGGCCTTCGCCCACCTTGATCGCCAAGCCGCCCAGCGCCATCACGCTGGCAAAACCGGCTTCGTCGGTGACGTCGTCGCCCACGAACACCGGCGTGCGGCCGGCAAATGGCGCCTGGCGCATGAATGCAGAGATGGCCTGGCCTTTGTGGATGCCGGCCGGTTTGACTTCGTAGACGCATTTGCCGCTCAGCAGTTCGAGGCCCTGCAGGCCGACCATCGCAAGCTCCAGGGCTTGGTAGCACTGCGGACCCAGATGCGGCGCCTGGCGAAAATGCAGTGCCACGCTGGCGCGCTTGACCTCCACCAGCAGTTCGGGGTGTTGATCGGCCAGTTGCTGCGCGGCCTGCAGCACGGGGGCCAGCTCGGGCGGGTCCACCGCCGGGCGGCTGCCGTCGGCAAAGCGGTATTGCGCGCCGTGCTCGCTGGCCATCGGCAGCACCAGGGGGTCGAGAAAACCGTCGATATCGACCTCGCGCCGCCCGGTGACGATGGCAAGCGCGCCGCCCAGAAGGCGGTGCAGTGCCGACAGCGTGGGCGCCAGGCCGGCGGGTACCAGAACCGCGTACGGCTGCGCCGCAATATCGGTCAGCGTGCCGTCGAAGTCGAGAAAAAGCGCGTTCGCGCGGGTCAAAGTGGGCATCAGGGGCATTGAATCGACACCTTAGCAGAGAGCGCGGCCGGCCGCGCAGACCGCAACCGCTGCCCTTGAATCGCGCGGAGGTTGCCGCCATGTGCTGCCATGACTGAACCAGCGAGAAGCCCCATGACCGCCCAAGCCCTGCACATTGTTTGCCCGCATTGCCACACCACCAACCGCGTCCAGGCGGACCAACTGGGCAGCGCGCCCGACTGCGGAAAATGCCACCAGCCACTGTTCATCGCCACCCCGCTGGTGCTGGACGCGGTCAGTTTCGAGCGCCATATCGGGCGCAGTCAGATTCCGGTGCTGGTGGATTTCTGGGCGCCCTGGTGCGGACCCTGCCGCCAGATGGCACCGGCCTTTGCCCAGGCCGCGAAGGATCTCGAACCCCAGGTGCGCCTGGCCAAGCTCGACACCGAGGCGCATCCGCAGCCGGCAGCGCGCTTCAACATCCGCAGCATTCCCACAATGATTTTGTTCAGGGACGGACAGGAGGCGGCGCGTGTATCGGGCGCTCTGGGTGCGGCCGACATCGTGCGCTGGGTGCGCGCGGCGCTCTGACGCAGGCAGCGCCAGCTGTCAGCGCATATTGCCTGTGTGCCCCAACGAATAGCGCCCTGGCTGCGGCCAGACGGTCAATCCGTGCGGCTCGGCACCGACACGCACCTTGGCTACGGAGCCGGTGGCTGTGTCAAACCGATAGACCACATCGTCAAACCGACCGGACAGCCACAGCCACTTGCCGTCGGCGCTGACGTTGCCCATGTCGGGGCTGCCGCCGCCAGGGACTGGCCATTGCGCCACGACGGTCTGGGTGGCGAAATCGATCACGCTGACCTTGCCCGCCCCTTTTTTTGTGCCGTGGATTCTGTGCGTTCCGCGGTTCGCCACATAGAGGCGCTTGCCATCGCGGCTTGGGTACAGGCCGTGCGCGCCCAGCCCCGTCGGAATGAAGCCGACTTCTGTGAGCGCATCGCCGTCCAGCACGTGCACGCCGTCGGCGTCCATGTCGGCCACAAAGAAGCGCTTGCCGTCGGGCGATATGCGGATGTCCTGCGGCATGCCCTTGGTAGAGGTGCAAACTTCGGTTTCCAGCGGATTGCGTGCGGCCATCGATTCTGAATAGCGAACGGTGGGCATCTTGAGCTTCAGGTAGCCCAGCACGACCCGGCGGGCGAGGTCGATCTTGGCCACCGTGCCGTCAAATTCACAGGTAAAGAGCGCAAAGCGGCCGTCGATCGAGAAATCACCGTGGTTGATGCCTCCACACTTTGGTGTGTCGATCGAATACTGCAGAGCGAGGGTTTTCGGGTCGCGAAAGTCCAGCCTGCGCCTGCCCTCGGCGACGACGATGAGCGAGGTGCCATCAGGCGTGAAATAGACGTTGTAAGGATCGTCCACGGGCACCGACTTGCCAGCGCGTGCGGTGCGCGGGTCAATCGGCGTGAGGCTGCCCTTGTTGCTGCGCTCGGCGTTGTTGGCCACCCACAAGGTCGACAAATCCCACGATGGCACTACGTGCTGCGGGCCTTTGTCGACACGCAAGGTGTCCACCACCTTCATCGTTTTGGGGTCGATCACCGAGACCGATTTGCCGCGCAAGTTGGGCACATACACCCGCTCCAGGTGGCCCTTTACGGCAGCGCTCCAATGGTTTGGCGTGGTCTCGCTGTAGAGGTTTTGCGGGTCGGGTACCGGCGGCATGCCAGGCACCGTCCTGATTGCGGATGGTGTGGCGCCCGCAGTAGCGCCCTGTGCCTGCACCGATGCGCTGGCCTCCTGGCGGCTGCCTGCGCTGGCGACCATCACGGTGCACGCAGTCAGGAAAGGAAGCAATGCTTTCATGGGAGCGAATTTGACTTTTTGAGGGGGGTGGACGATGGTCTGGAGCGCGCTTGTCCCTGCAAGAGGGCGTGCAGGGCTGCCACGCTGCTGTCCACAATGTGATGCACACCGATGCGTCCAAGTTCAGCGGATGCGCGGCGCGGGTCGCCGTAAACGCCGCCTTGTTTTCCGACCTGCGCCGCCCGGTTCAGTTCATCCATGCGCACGAGGGAAGGGTCAACGGCCAGCGACAGCGATGTATCGGCCAGGCCGGCATGGGTGCCGATCTCCGCGCGGCCAAAGCCTTTGCGCAGCAGTTCTGCCACGTACTGCGATTGCGTTGCCTGGTAGTACTCGGGCAGCGCATGCACGCGGCAGCTCGGGTCGCTGGCCCACGCCTGGTTGAGGCGGTTGGCCACGCGTGCTTCAAGTTGCTGGTAGCCGCCGTGGTCGCCGAGAAAAACGACATGGCGAAAACCATGCTGCTTGAAGGAACGCGCCGCGCCTTCCAGCACTGCTTCGAAGGCTGCCTCGGGAATCGAGATCGTGCCGGCAAAGCGCATGTGCGCCTCCGGCGGGTGCACGGCGCCCTCAGGCACATAGGCCAGCACGGGCGCCACCACCGCGCCCCCCAGGCGTTGTGCGATTTGCCCGGCCAGATAGTGCACGCGCGCATTGTGCTTGCCCAGCACCATGTGCGGCCCACTTTGCTCGGTGCCGCCGATGGGCACCAGGACGGTGGTGCTGCCGGCGTCAATGCGGGCCTTTGCCTCGGTCCAGGTCATGTCTTAGAGGTAGACGCTGGGCGAAGGCGCGTCCGCCGCCCATGCCTGGCCAACGCCCAGAGCACTGTGGATCAGCACGAGAAAGCAGGCGGCCCGAAGCGTGCGGAAACGCCTCCAAAACTGCAAAAAGTGACCCACAAGGCACATACGCGCGTGATGGTACTCGGCCTCTGTCTGCCATCGGCCTGACCCGCTCTAGATGGGCGCACGCAAGCCTTCGCTAGCGTTTAAACAGCAAGCGGTCCAGCGACAGCACACCACCGCCGCGCCCAACCAGATACAGCATCAGCGCAGCCCAGGAGAGGTGCGTAGGCCAGGCGTCGGGGTAGACAAAGGTCTGGATCACCAGCGTCATGCCCAGCAGCGCCAGCGCCGAGAAGCGCGTGAACAGCCCGAGCACCAGCAGGACGGCAAACAGGTGTTCGGACACCGTGGCCATTTGCGCGGCCCATTCTGGGGGGATCACCGGCAACCGATATTCCTCGCGAAACAGCAGGTAGGTGCTGTCCGTGATGTGAAACCAGCCATCGACTTTGGTGCGTGCCGACATCCAGAAGATGCCGGCAATGGCGAACCGGTTGGCCAGGGCCAACAGGCTGTGCGGCGTGGCGCGCTCGGCCAGATGGCGCAGGCGCGCCAGGTGCCCCTGCGTAGGCAATGGGCGATCGGGCAGGGCAGTGGGGGTGGTCATGTGGTGTCCTTCGCGCCCGCAGGCGTGCTCAGGGCTCCGCTGGCAAGCAGCAGCGCCATCAGTTGGGCAAGGGTTTCGGGGGCGCCTTCGGGGGTTGCCGCCAGCGCGGCCTCGGCTGCCTCGGCAAGCGGTCGGCCGGCGGCGCAGGCGTCCAGAAAGACGGTGCCGGCGCGCGGCAAGGCGCACCACTGCACAGCGCCGCGCGGGCGTGTCAGCAAGGCGCCTTCCGCCTGCCAAGGCAGGGCGGCATCGACGGACAGGCCGTCGCGGTGGCGCTGCCAAATGGAATACGCGGGGTGCTCGTTGCACCACAGCCAGCGGGCCGCGGGGTGCGGCGCAATATGCGCTGCGCCCAAGGCGTCGGGCGGTTGGCTGGCCATCCAGCTTGCGGCCAGCGGCGGTGCGTCGGCCGCCAGATGCGCTTCGGTCCAGGCGCGGTCCAGCTGCGCCACCTCGCTCAGGTAAGGCAGCTCGGCGGCGGGCGCAAAACCGGCCAAAAACGCCGCAAAGCCGGCGCCATAGTCCATCAAACGTCCGTCGGTGGGTGGCTGCACCGCGAGGTAGGCCTGCGCGGCGCCGAAGAACCAGTCGTCGCCCACCAGTTGCACGGCGGTGGGGTAGTTGGCGCGCAGCGCGTCCAACGCCGCCTTGCGGCCGCTGTTGCGGTAGACGGCAAAGCCCGGCTGGGCGCACAGCGCGTCCATCCAGGCGGGCGCAGGGGTATCCGTACGCAGCGCGGCGCAGAAGCCGTCCTGGAAGGCACTCAGTTGCATGCCGGCTCCTCCTGCAGCGTGTCGCAAAGCGCCTGGTGCGCGCGCGCACGTTCGGCCAGCAGATCGGCCAGCGGCGGCAACTCGGCGTCGCGTTCGATCAGCGTGGGCACCGGACCGGTGCGTGCCAGCACGCGTTGGTACAAGGCCCAGACGGGTTGGGCCACTGGAGCGTCGTGGCTGTCTATGAGCAGCATCTCACCATGCACCGGGTCCGGGTGGTGGCCGGCCAGGTGCAGCTCCGCCACGGCGTGCAGGGGAAAGGCATCGAGGTAGTCGTCGAGGTACGCCTGCACTGCAGGCGCCTCGGCGCCGCGCAAGTTGCGGGCGCTCACGTACACGTTGTTTACGTCGAGCAGCAACTGGCAGCCGGTGCGGCGCACCAGCTCGGCAAAGAATGCGGGTTCGCTGTACTCGTGGTCGCCCAGGTGCAGGTAGTGGCTGGGGTTCTCCAGCGCTATCGGGCGCCCGAGTGCTTCTTGCGTGCGCGCCACGTTTTCGGCGACGCGCAGCAGGGCCGCGTGTGTTCGGGGAAACGGCAGCAGGTCGGGCTGGTAGATGCCGCGCCAGTGCGACCACGCCAGATGTTCGGAGATCAGCGCCGGCTCAATGCGCCGGGCGAGCTGCGCCAGGCGAGCCAGATGCACCTCGTCGGGCGGCGCGTCGGCGGCGAGCGAAAGCGAGACGCCGTGCAGCGATACCGGGTGCCGCGAGCGGATGGCGTCCAGCCAGGCCAAGCGCGGCCCGCCGTCCGCCAGGTAATTTTCCGGATGCACCTCCCACCAGAGGCCGGTGTCCTGGCAGGCCAGGGCCTGTTCATAGTGCTCGGGCTTGAGGCCCAGGCCGGCGGTCAATGGCTGATGCATAGCGCGGTCCTGTTTCATATCGGTCTCCCCATCGCGCTTCTCGTTATCCACACCGCATGAAACCGGCGCGGCTCAAGCCAGGGCTCCCGCGCAAGGGCCGCGGCTCCAAGCCTGCCTGCGCAGGCTTGGACGTCCCCGAAGGGCTGCCGCCTGTGGCGGCTGCACGGGGGAGCGAAGCGACACAGCAACTGTGTTTCACTTCATCGCTTCAAGCGAGCCCATGCCCTTGGGCGTCTTGATGCTGGTGCAGGTGCCGGCAGGAACGTACTTCCAGGCGTTGCCCTGGTAATCGACTTTCGAAGTGCCCGCGCAGGTGGTGCCGGGGCCTGCGGCGCAATCGTTCTTGCCGGCCATGGAGACGCCAAAGCACTTTTCCATCTGGGGCTTGGCCATGTCGGACTTCATGTCGCCGCTCTTGGCCTGGGCCATGGCAGCGCCCGAAGTCAGGGCGGCGAGGGCGATGGCAGCGAAGGTGAGGGAAGATGTTTTCATGTGAATTTCTCCATTCCGTACAGTGATGTGGATACAGCGGTGTTGCAGACGGGTCGTGCGGCAAGTTGCCGCTGGCCTGTCTGCGGTGTAATTCGCCCTGCGGTGGCCTGCGGTTACGGGCTGCCCAAAAAATGTTGAAACTTTCTTTTTGCACCGCTCTGTAACCGGGACAGACCCAGACACGAATACCCGCAGGTACCGAACATGGAAATTGAAGAGCGCCTGCGCGCGCTGCTGCTCCAAGGTCTGGCGGGTGAGGCGCGCGATTACGAACGCTTTCTCGCCGTGCTCAGCACCCATTTGCGCGCCTTTTTGCGGCGCAGACTGGGCCAATGGCCCGATGAAGTGGAGGATCTGGTGCAGGAAACCTTGTTGGCGCTGCACAACCAGCGCCACACCTACCGTGCCGACATGCCGGTCACTGCCTGGGCACACGCAATTGCGCGCTACAAGCTGGTGGACTGGTTTCGTGCACACGCCGTGCGCGGCGCGCGCAACGTGCCGCTGGACGACGTGAACGAATTGTTTTCCACCCAGGACCAGGATGCCGCGCAGGCGCGCCGCGATCTGGGTCTGCTGCTGGACACGCTGCCCGACAAACAGCGCCTGCCGATTCAGCACGTCAAGCTCGAAGGCTTGTCGGTGGTCGAGACGGCGCGCCTCACCGGGCTGTCCGAGTCGGCGGTCAAAGTAGGCGTGCACCGGGGACTGAAGGCCCTGGCAGCACGTATCAGGGGGTTGACATGAAGACGGATGAGTTGATTGGACTTCTGGCCGCCGGTGCCCACCCCGTGGCGCCCCATCGGCTGGAGCAGCGCTTTGCCGGAGCGGCGCTGCTGGGTCTGCTGTGCGCTGGCCTGTTGATGCTGCTGGGCTATGGCGTGCGCCCGGATCTGGCGCAGGCCATGCAGCTGCCCATGTGGTGGCTGAAGGTCGGTTTTGCGGGCGCTCTGGCGGGCGCCGCTGCGCTGGCGCTGCTGCGCCTTGCGCGCCCTGGCATGCGTCTGGGCCACGCGTTGCTCTGGGTGCTGCTGCCGCCACTGGTGTTGTGGGTGCTGGCGCTGGCAGCGCTGCAGGGCGCCGCCCCGGCCGAACGCGCGGCAATGGTGCTTGGCAGTACCTGGCGCAGTTGCCCGTTCAACATTGCGTGGCTGTCGCTGCCGGGCCTGGCGGCGCTGCTATGGGCCATGCGCCAGGCCGCGCCTACACGCTTGCGGCTGGCGGGTGCGGGCGCCGGGCTGTTGGCCGGCGCGCTGGCCACCCTGGCCTATACCTTGCACTGCCCGGAAATGCAGGCGCCCTTTCTTGCGGTCTGGTACGTACTGGGTATGGCGCTGCCCACGGCCTTGGGTGCCGTGCTCGGGCCACGCGTGCTGCGCTGGTGATTCAGTCTGGCAAGGCAGCGGCAATCGCCTGGGCGCGGGCCGCATGGATCTGCTCGCCCACCTGTGGCCCCTTGAGGCCGCGCGCCGCCGCATCTGCTGCCAGCGGCGCGGTGTCCACCGCCCGCGCCGCGCGCATCGCAGCCAGCAGGCGCGCGCGCTGCGGGTAGGCGGATTCTTCAAAGCCCAGGCGCCCGCGGGCGTCGCATTCGCAGGCCAGCAGCACGTCTTCGAAGCGCTCCGGTTTGCGTATTGCGTCGCAGCGCTCCAGCAGACGCAGCAGTGCGGCCGCGTTCAGCTCGCCGCTGCGGTGAATGTTGCCGTGCTCGCGCGCCACCACGTCGGCCAGCTCGCGGCAGTCCACCGGCACACGCAGGCGCTCGCACACGCCGCGCAGCAACTTGGCGCTGCGCTGCTCGTGGCCGAGGTGGCGCGGCAGCAGCTCGTGCGGCGTCGTGCCTTTGCCCAGGTCGTGGGTCAGGCAGGCAAAGCGCACGCCGAGCGGTGCGTTCAGTCGCGCCGACATATCAAGCACCATCATCAGATGCACGCCGGTGTCCACCTCCGGGTGATACTCGGCGCGCTGGGGTACGCCCCACAGGCGCTCGACTTCGGGCAACAGCACCGCCAACGCGCCGCAACTGCGCAGCGCCGCGAACATGCGCGATGGTTGCACCTCCATGAGGCCGCGCGCGAGTTCCTGCCAGACGCGCTCGGGCACCAGGTGGTCGACCTCGCCGGCGTCCACCATTTCGCGCATCAACTGCGTGGTCTCGGGCGCGACTGCGAAATCGGTAAAGCGCGCTGCAAAGCGCGCCACGCGCAGGATGCGCACCGGGTCTTCGCGAAAGGCATCGCCCACGTGGCGCAGCACGCGCTCTTGCAGGTCGCGCTGGCCAAAATAGGGGTCAAATAGGGCTTCAGCGCTTATTTCACCTGCGTTGGCAGCTATCGCATTAATAGTAAGGTCGCGCCGCGCCAAATCTTCTTCGAGCGTCACATCGGGGGCCGCGTGCACCACAAAGCCCCGGTAACCGCGTCCGCTCTTGCGCTCGGTGCGCGCCAGAGCGTATTCCTCATGGGTGTCAGGGTGCAGAAATACCGGGAAGTCGCGCCCCACGGGCCGAAAACCTTGGGCTGCCATGTCCTCAGGCGTTGCACCAACCACCACCCAGTCGCGGTCCTGCACCGGCAGGCCCAGCAGGGCATCGCGCACCGCGCCACCGACCATGTAAATCTTCATGGTGGCAGTTTATGGCACGGCTGAGCGGGGTGTGTGGGGCCGCGGTCCGATCGGTCTTGGCTATATTCGCGGCACGCCACGGCCCAATGCGCCACGGCAGGAGTCCGCCATGCCAACACCGCCCGCCATCACCATCGTCCAGCCCAATGTGGACGGCAGCCTGCCCATCCCCGTTGCTGCTCCAGCAGCAGAGCCGTCGGCCCAGGCGCTGCAGGAGCGCGCCGAGGCGCTGCAGGATCAGGTGGACGATTTGCAGGCCCTGCTGGCCAAGCCATTGAACGAAATTCTGGCCGACCGCGAAAAGGCGCTGGAAGCCGCCGCCGCGTGGGACGCTTTCGGCGCCATGTGGATGCTGTCGCAGCGCGCCATGCGCCGCGTGGCGCTGGACTTGGGCGGGCAGATCGGCGTGAGCGAGGCCGAGGTGGTGGCGCGCGCCATGCAGTACGCCAACGGGGTGCTCAACGGCGACGGGGTCGACCTGGGCGGCAGCATCGCGCCGGCGCAGCTGGCGCACATCGCCCGGCACCGGCCGTATCTGCGCAAGCAGTTTCGGCAGGGGTAGGGCGGCCTCGGAGACAAGCGCCTAGTGGCGTGAGTTGGAAGTTCGTTTCAGAAAGCTGCCGGGAATCGCCGCCATGCCGCGTTGCACACCCGCGCGATAGCTCCGGCCATCGCTGTGGTGTACGCCTTGCTTGACGACGATTTCGACACTTTTTCCTTATTCAACCTGCTTCCAACCCACCACACTAGCGCTTCAAACGGTACGGCTCCTCAAATTCCCGGAAGTCCTGCTCCGCCTTCGCCGCAGCAATCCATTCCTGCATCGCAGGCAAAGCTTCTACGCGCTGGATATACGCCGCAATGTGCGCCGGCACCGGCAGGCCATAGCGTGAGAGGCGCATGCAAACTGGCGCGTAAAACGCATCGACGATGGTGAACTTGCCCATCAGCATGGGTCCGCCGTGCCTTTCCAGCAGTTCGGACCACAGCTGCACCAGCCGCGCCACGTCGGCGCGCACGGCGGGGCGGTCGCGCCAGAGCAGGGCGCCGGCCTGGGCCAGGTCGGCCTCAATGTTCATCGGGCAGGCGCCGCGCAGCGCTGCAAAGCCTGAATGCATTTCCGCGCAGGCGCTGCGGGCGACCGCGCGGGCTTTTGCCTCCTGCGGCCAGAGGTACTTGTCGGGGTACTGCTCGGCCAGGTATTCGGCAATCGCCAGGGTGTCCCACACGGTCAGATCGCCGTCGACCAGCACCGGCACCTTGCCGGTCGGGGAGACGCCGGCAAGCGTCGCCTTGAACTGCGAGTCAGGATCGAAGCTGTCAAAGCGCGCTACCACTTCCTCGAAAGGAATGCCCGCCTGGCGCATCAGCACCCAGGGGCGCAGGGACCAGGAGGAGTAGTTCTTGTTGCCGATGTAGAGCTTGGGCATGGTTTACCTTGGTGGGCAGAAAGTCGCCGACCATTGTGCGGCAATGCGTTTTTCCATGCTGTGATGTCGGACCTTAGACCTCGGACGGCGCACGCAGGGTTGGCCTGCACCAGTGCACCCGTGGAACCGGCCTTGCCGGGCCACTGGGTGCGTCCCCCTTGGGGGAAGATGCGAAGCGTCTCAGGGGGTCAATCGAGTTTTGGCGTGGCGCGCTCGATGATGGCAGCCACATCCACCCCGCGCGGCAGGGCGCCGTAGTTGAAGCTGCCTTCAGGCGCCAGGCGCGAGGCGCAGAACGCATCGGCCACGAAGGCCGGGGCGCTGCGCACCAGGAGCGACGCCTGCAGCGCCAGGGCCATGCGCTCGACGATGTGGCGGGCGCGGTATGGCAAGTCGGCGGTGTCGGCAAATTCCTTGCCCAGATCGCGCACATGCTCGTCCAGCAAGCGGTTCTGGCCCTGGGTGTGGCGCAGTTCGGTAAAGAGCGCGTCCACCACCTCGGGGGTCTTGTCCATGGCGCGCAGCACGTCGAGGCACTGGATGTTGCCGCTGCCCTCCCAGATGGCGTTGACCGGTGCCTCGCGGTACAGGCGCGGGAACATGCTGTCTTCCATCACGCCGCTGCCGCCTATGCATTCCATGGCCTCGTAGGCATGGCCGGGCGTGCGCTTGCAGATCCAGTACTTGCCCACGGCGGTCACCAGGCGCACCAGCAGGTCTTCGTGGCGGTCCTCGCGGTGGTCGAGCGCGCGCGCCACGCGCATCGAGAGTGTCATGGCGGCCTCGCTCTCCAGCGCCAGGTCGGCCAGCACGTTCTGCATCAGCGGCTGCTCGTTCAGGCGGGCGCCAAAGGCACTGCGGTGCGCGCAGTGGTGCAGCGCCTGCGATAACGCCATGCGCATGCCGGCGCTCGAACCCACCATGCAGTCGAAGCGCGTCATGGCGACCATCTCGATGATGTTGCGCACGCCGCGCCCTTCTTCGCCGACCATCCAGGCCAGCGCGCCGCGCAGCTCGGTTTCGCTCGATGCGTTGGAGGCGTTGCCCATCTTCTTCTTCAGGCGCAGCACCTGCATGGGGTTCTTTGTGCCGTCCGGGCGCCAGCGCGGCAGCAGGAAGCACGACAGGCCCTTGTCGGTGTGTGCCAGCACCAGGAAGGCGTCGCACATCGGTGCCGATACGAAATACTTGTGGCCCACCAGCTCATACGCCTGGCCGGGGCCGCCCTGGCCCACGGGGTAGGCGCGCGTGCTGTTGGCCTGCACGTCCGAGCCGCCCTGCTTCTCGGTCATGGCCATGCCAATGGTCACGCCCTGCTTTTGCTCCACCGGCACATTGCGCGGGTCGTACACGCGGGCAGTGATCTTGGGCTCCCAGAGCGCGGCCAGGTCGGGCTGCAGGCGCAGCGCGGGAATGGCGGCAAAGGTCATGGTGACGGGGCAGCCGTGGCCTGCCTCGACCTGCGTGTGCAGGTAGTTGCCGGCAGCGCGCGCCACATGGGCGCCGTCTTTCGGGTCGGTCCAGGGGGAGGAGTGCAGTCCGTGCTGTATGGCTGTTCCCATGAACTGGTGGTAGGCGGGGTGGAACTTCACCAGATCGATGCGGTTGCCAAAGCGGTCGTGCGTCTCGAGCTCGGGCTGGAATTTGTTCGCCAGATTGCCCTGCTCCAGGTAGTCGGCCGAGCCGGTGAGCTGACCGAACTGGTGCAGCTCGGCGTCAGCCCAACTTGCGCCCTCGCGCTGCACGGCTTCGCGCAGCGCGGTGTCCTGGGCGTACATGTTGTAGTTGGCGAGCTCGCAGGAGACGTTCTCGACCACATGGGTGTTGGCCAGGTAGCGGGTGTTCAGGGTGGTGTCGTCGATGGCTTTCATGGGAAGGTCTCCTTTGAGGCTGCAACAGGGCGGGAAATCAGGCGACGCGCAGGCGCACCTTGCGGCTGACGGCGTCCGGGGCGGGCAGGGTGTCGTAAAAGCGGTTCCAGATGGCGCGGCCGGCCGCGTCGAAGGCGTGCACGCTGTCGATGAAGGCCTGGCGCAGGGCGCCGTCCACCATGGGCTCTGGCAGCAGCGGGTCGTACACCAGCTGGCGGATGGCCGCGCCGCCCAGAAAGAAGGCTTCGCGTGCGGCCTGGTCAATGGGCAGGCGCGCTGCACTGGCCAGCCAGTTCTCCAGGCGCTGCCGCGTGGCGCGATAGCCTTGGTTGAGCGTGGCGCCATCCCACAGACTGTCGATGGTGGTTTCGGTGGCTGCGTCAAACGAGTTGCAACTGCACACCACGGCCGATGCTTCCAGTCCCAGGATGTGCAAACGCTGGCGGATGGCGGCAATGTCCGCCTCGATGTTGTCGGGTCGCAAATAGAAGTCGCGCTGCAATTCGGCAAAGCCCAGCAGATGCAGGGCGCGCTCGCGCTGTCGGCTGGCGCTGCGGTCGCTGCGTGCAAGCAACCCGCAGTGCACGGCCACGTACTGGCCAGTCCAAGGGCGCAGCCGCTGCGCCGCCTGGCGCCAGTTGGCTACGTCCTGCGCCAGCCCCTGTGCGGCTGGACCCAGGCGGTAGGTGCCGCGCTCGGTGGCCAGCACCATGTCCTGCGCGACCAGACGCGCCAGCGTGACGCGAACGTGGTTTTCGCTGATGCCAAACACCGCGCCCGCAGCCACGGCGTGGCTGACCGGCAGCGGGTTGTCGCTGCTGGCCAGCAGCAACTCAAGCAGCAGGTGCTTGGGCTGAGCCTTGGAGTTGACTTGATGGGGCATGGCGCCCTCATATTACACAAAATATATTTTTTAGGAAATATGTGTAATAAAACAGTGTGCGCGGATGCTTCGCTTTCTGCGCAACCATGCTTCGGGAATATTTTTCGCTTCGTCGGGCGTGGGTGCGACGGGGCTGTCAGCAGACACGGCATACGAGCCACCATGGCATGCAAATGTCGTTTGCACTCCGGGCGCTGGTATCCAACCCCTTTCCGCATCGCGCAGCGAGGCGAGAGAAGGGGGAAGGGGGTAGGCGCGCAGCGCCTCAGCGAGAGGTAACTCTCACACAGGCCAGACCACGCCGTTGTCGTTCAAGATGCCGTCCAGCGGCAGGTCGTGCGGCTCGGGTGCGAAATCGTCCAGAAAGCCCTGCGTGTAGCCCAGGCCTACGGTGACGGGCCTGGGCTGCAGTGTGGCCAGGGTGCGGTCGTAAAAACCGCCACCGTAACCCAGGCGATAGCCTCCGGCTGCGTAGCCCACGCAGGGCACAAAGAGCAGCGTGGGCACGATGACTTCCGTGTCCTTGGGCTTGGGGATGCCGTAGGCGTCTTCTTCCATTTCGCATCCGGGGTACCAGGCGTGGAAGGTGAGGGTCTTGTGTTGCTTGTTCACCACCGGCAGGCCAATGCGGCGCGGCTGGGGTTCGTCCAGCAGTTCGCCGTCTTCCTTCCAGCGGTGCAGCGCCGGCAGAGGGTCAAACTCGCCTTTGATGGGCCAGTAGGCGCCAATGACGGTGTCGGGACGGTCGACCAGCCAGATGCGCATCACGCGCTGCAGCAGGTCGGCGCGTTCGAGCCGGTCGGGCATATTCAGGCGCTGTTCTACCAGTGCGCGGCGCAAGGCTGCTTTGTCCATCACATAATTCCCCCCATGCATTGGATGAAGATTCTGACACCCTTGGCCCTTTCACTTTCCCTCATGGGCATGGGGGGCAGCGCGCAGGCGCTGGCGGTGGGTGCGGCGCCCACTGCGGCAGACCAGGTGCTGATCGACATGCAGCAGGCGTTTCGCAAGAAGGACCGCGTGCGTTTGGCGCAGCTGCTGCCCCAGGCGCGCGGTCACGCCCTGGAGCCCTGGGCCGCGTACTGGGAGCTGCGCGCACGCCTGGAAGACGCGCAGGCCAGCGAGGTCGAAGCCTTTTTGCAGCGCTGGGCCGGCACCTACCAGGAGGATCGCCTGCGCAACGACCGGCTGCTGCTGCTGGGCCAGCGGCGCGAATGGGCACGCTTTAGCGCCCTGCACCCGCAGTTCCGCATGGGCGACGACCGCGAAGTGCGCTGCTATGCCATCACCATTGCGCAGATCGAGGGCCACCCCGCGCCGGATGCCGCTGCCGTGCTGCGGGAGAACTGGTTTGCCCAGCGCGATGCCGACGATGGCTGCACGCACGCGGCGGGCGAGCTGTTTTCAGCGAAGCTGTTGCCTGCCATCGACGTGTGGCGCAAGGCGCGCCTGTCGATCGAGGCCAACCGCGTGCGAGCTGCGCGGGATGCGGTCGCCATCGTGGCAACGGATTTGCTGCCACAGGTCACGCAGCTCAACGATGCGCCCACCAAGTTCCTGCGAGCGCGCGCCACGGCGCCGGGCCGTGAGCGCAAGGAAATCATGGTGCTGGCGCTGATCAAGCTGGCCACCAGCGACCCCGACAACGCGGCACAGATGCTGGATTCGAAATGGGGCGTGCACTTCAATGCCGAGGAGCGCAACTGGACCTGGGGCGTGATCGGCAAGCAGGCCGCGCTGCGCCTCTCGCCGACCGCAAGCGACTACTTTGCCAAGATCAGCCGCGACGCCGACCTGAACGACGAGCTGCTCGCCTGGAAAGTGCGTGCCGCCTTGCGCGCTGGTCAGTGGGACATGGTGCGCAAGGCGATCAACGCCATGTCACCCGAGGCGCAAAAGGACAGCGCCTGGGCCTACTGGAAAGCGCGTGCCTTGCTGCAAGGCCGGGTCAGCGATGCCGAACGCACCGAGGCCACCGCCCTGCTGCGCAGCATAGCCGGCCCCGGTGGCTTTTACGAGCAGCTGGCGCTGGAAGACCTGGGCGAGCGAATCAGCGTGCCACCCGCTCCCGCGCCGCTGACGGCCGAAGAAAAAGCGGCAGCGCGCGCCAACCCGGCGCTCAACCGCGGGCTTTACGCCATCCTGATCGGGCTGCGGCGCGAGGGCGTGCGCGAATGGAACTACGCCACCAACCTGCACGAACGTGGGGGTATGGGCGAACGCGAACTGCTGGCCGCTGCCGATTTCGCCTGCCAGTACGAGGTCTGGGACCGCTGCATCAACACCAGCGAGCGCACCGATACAGTGGCCGATTATTCGCAGCGCTACCCCATGCCGTTCGAGGGCGCCGTGGTGGCGCACAGCCGCCAGGTGGGGCTGGACCCGGCCTACGTGTATGGCCTGATCCGCCAGGAGAGCCGCTTCATCATGGACGCGCGCTCAGGCGTGGGTGCCTCCGGCCTGATGCAGGTGATGCCGGCCACGGCGCGCTGGACGGCGAAAAAAATTGGCCTGACCGGCTTCAGCACCGACCAGCTCAATGACCGCGACACCAACATCACCATTGGCACCGCTTATCTGAAGCTGGCCTTGGACGACTTCGCCGGCTCCATGCCGCTGGCCGCTGCCGCCTACAACGCCGGCCCCGGCCGGCCGCGCAACTGGCGCAATGGCCCGGTGCTGGACGCCGCCATCTGGGCCGAAAACGTGCCCTTCACCGAAACCCGTGACTACGTCAAAAAGGTGCTCGCCAACACCACCAATTACGCCGCCCTGCTCACCGGCAAGCCCCAGTCGCTGCGCGAGCGCCTGGGCAAGATCGGTCCGCGCGATGCGGCGGTGCCCGAGGTGAACAAAGATTTGCCTTGAAGTTTTGGTATTTTTGGCCTCTAGCGCCCATTTCGTAAGCGTTGATAGCTATTATTATTGTAGCTATCCCCATGATTGAACAGGCTCTAAGATCGCGACCATGCTCACCGTCCACCACCTTGAAACCTCGCGTTCGCAGCGCATCCTCTGGCTGCTGGAAGAACTCGGCGTGCCCTACGAGCTGAAGGTCTATGCACGCGACCCGCGCACTCGGCTGGCACCGGCGGCGCTGCGCAAGGTGCATCCGCTGGGCAAGTCCCCAGTGATTACAGAAGACGGCGAGACGATTGCCGAATCGGGCGCCATCATCGAATACTTGGTGGAAACCCACGGCGCCCATGCCACCGGCGATCTGGCGCATTTGCAGCCCCGGCCCGGCAGCCCCGAGCACCGGCGCTGCCGCTTCTGGATGCATTACGCCGAGGGCTCGCTGATGAACTGGCTGGTGATGAAGCTGGTGTTCACCAGCATTCCGCGCCAGCCCATGCCCTTTTTTGCCAAGCCCATTGCCCGCGCGTTGTGCGCCAAGGTGCAGCAGCAGCTGGTGGATCCCAATGTCGAAGCCGCAATGGACTTTATGGAAGACCACCTGGGCCGCCACCGCTGGTTCGCCGGCGAGCATCTGAGCATGGCCGATTTTCAGATGAGCTTTGCCGTCGAGGCGGCGCTCTCGCGCGCTGCCAAGTCCAAAGATTGCCCCAAGCTGCAGGCCTATTGCGCGCGCATGCAGGCGCGGCCGGCGTACCAATTGGCCATTGCCAAGGGCGGACCAGTGGTCATGGCCGCCTGACGGCGAATAGACGACTCAGGTCTTGGCGCAGGCGACGATGCGGCAGGACTTGCCGCTGCGCCCGCGCGGCGTGGACTGCCCCAGCTTTCCATGCACCTGGATGGCGCCCACACCCATGGCGATGGCAAAGGCCTGTAACTCAGCGCAGCAGCGCGCCAGCGCCTGGTGGCCCTCGTCGCCTTCCTGGGGCAGGTGCAGTTCCAGGGTGCAGGCATCGATCTGGCGCAGGGTGAAGTCGAACACCCCGGCGTTGTCCTCCAGCACGGTGGACAGGGCCAGCGGCAACAGTGTCGCGCGCCGGCCACCCTGCCCACACATGACCAGCGGCTCGTCGTGGCGCCCCTGCACCTGCAGCACGGGCAACGGGGAGCCGCAACGGCAGCGCTCGGCGAGCAGGCTGACCTGGTCGCCCAGGTCGTAGCGCACCAGCGGCTGCACGTGGTTGGCCAGGTTGGTCAGCAGCACGCTGCTCGACGGCTGGCCGGCGGGCACCGGGCGCAAGTGCTCGTCCACCGGCTCCAGAATCACCCAGTCGGCGTTGACATGCATCTGGCCGTGGGCGCACTCCCAGCCGATGGCCAGGAACTCGGAGGCACCGTAGCTGTTGCGCACCGCAGCACCGAGTTGCCGCGCAATGTGGGCCCGCATTGCGGGTGCCAGATATTCGCCACCGGTCCAGATTTCGCGCGGCCGGATGTGCAGCGCGCCGCGCGCGGCTTCGTCGGCCAGCAGGGCAGCCGCCGTGGGATAGGTAGCAATGGCCGTGGGCGCAAAGGCATTGAGCGCCTGTACCAGTGCACCCAGAGGCTGGAGCAGTGAAAAGCTGCGCGTGCTGTGGGCCAGCCACGGGTTGATGGCGCACAGCCGCCGCACCGACACGGTGCTGGCAAAGTGCCCGTCGATGGCGCCGATGAAGGCCGTGCGCTCGCCCAGGCCCAGCGGGTCCCACATGCTCGATATCAGGGGTTTGGGTGGTGGACTGCGGCGCAGGGCTTCGAGCGCGTCGTACACCGCCATGGCCTGGGCATCCTGTACAAAAATGCCTGGCTGGCCGCTGGTGCCCGAGCTTTCCCACACCATGTAGCGGTCCAGCCAGGGTTCTGCGATCCGGGCCGGGTCGGCGGTGAAGGCGCGCAGCGCATCGAATTGGAGCTGCGGGTCGGTCACCCAGTCGTCAAAGTGCGCCATCAGCTGCGACCGCGTCACCACAGGCAGTTGTTCGAGTGCGGTGCCCGGCGTGGTGCCGGCCGGCCACAGCGAGCGGTACAGACGGGAGCCGCGCAGGGTGAAGTTCAGCAGCGCAGCCAGCCGGGTCTGCTGGCGCTGCGCAATGCCCTGCGGCGTTCCGCGCTGGGCGGCAGACACATCCAGCGACACGGCGGACAGGCGCAGCGCGTCGAATACGGCGCTCATGCTGCTGCCGCTGCGCCCGGCGCAGTCAGGACCGCTGAAACCGTCCGGGGCAACGCATTCGATAACGCATTCACGCGGGCCATGGGCCGTTCTCCTGCGGGTAGCAACAGCGTCCATCATAGGACGGGCTGTCCGGCTGTTCTGGGCCATCCGCACCAGAACGCGCGCCGCTGCAGCAGGCTCAGGCGTTGTGCAGCTGCGTGCCCTGGCGTGTGGCAGCGCCTGAGCGCACCAGGGCGTCCACCAGGCCCTGCAACCACGCTGCCTGCGGTTGGTCGGCAAAGTAGCGCGCGTGCAGCAGCACGAAATACGGCGTGGCCGCAGCCCAGGCCTGCAGGTCGGCCACGGCAATCTGCTGCCACTCGAGCAACTTGTATTTCACCAGCACCTTGGCGGCGTACTGCGCATGTCTGAGCGGCTCGCGCACGAAGCCCTCCAGCCGCTTGCGCGCCACGGCGAGCGCGTGCGCAACGTCGGTGAACACCGGGCCGTGGCCTGGAATCACCATCTTCGGGTCCAGGTGCTCGATCACATCCAGAGTGGCGCCCACCGTGTCAAACGCCGCAATGCCTTCGAGCTCCGGGAAGACCACGCCAAAGCCGTTCTCCCAGAGCGCATCGGCCGAAATCAGGAGGCGCGCCTGCGGCTCGAACAGCACGATGGAATGCGGGTCGTGCCCTGGCGCAGCGTGCACCTGCCAGGGCTTTGCGCCCAGCCGCACCTCGCGGCCAGGCGCCAGCAGACCGTCGCAGCGAAACGGCGGGCATTCCTGGCCGGTGGGCGTGTAGCTGAGCGCGTACGCGTCCCAGTGGCGCACATGCTCCGCCTGGCCGGGGGGGATGAAGGTCTGCGCCTCGGGCCAGGCTTGCTGCAGGGCCGCGTTGCCGCCGCAGTGGTCGCTGTGCAGATGCGTATTGAGGATACGGGTCAGCGGCGCGTCGCCCAGAGCCGAGCGCACCAAGGCCACCGTCTGCTGCGCGTGGCTGCAGTAGCCGGTGTCTACCAGCGCAGCGCCGTCGGGCCCCATGAACAAGATGTTGTTGGACGACAGCCAGCCGCGCTCGAATACGGTAATTTCAGGCGGTAACGCTGGTGTTGTATACGTCATAAGCTATAGAAAAATGAGCGAATCTATGGGCGCAGCCGAGAGAAGGGGGATGCGGCGCACGCCGCTCAGGGGGTTGTCCTTAACTCCCGCCGCAGCACCTTCCCCACGTTGGTCTTGGGCAGATCGTCACGGAATTCAATCCGGCTGGGGCGTTTGTAGCCAGTCAGATTGTCGTGGCAGAAGCGGGCGACCTGGTCTTCGGTCAGGCCGGGGTCGCTGCGTACCACGAACAGCTTGACCGCCTCGCCCTGGCGCTCGTCGGGAACGCCGATCGCCGCGCATTCGAGCACGCCGGGGCACAGCGAGACGACGTTCTCGATCTCATTGGGAAAGACGTTGAAGCCGCTGACCAGAATCATGTCCTTCTTGCGATCGATGATGCGCGTGTAGCCCTGGCTGTCCATGACGCCGATGTCGCCGGTGCGCATAAAGCCGTCCTGAGTGAAGGCGGCGGCGTTCTCTTCAGGTTTTTCGTAGTAGCCGGGCGTCACGTTCGGGCCGCGGATGCAGATTTCTCCGCTCTCGCCCAGCGGCAGGCTGTTGCCCGCGTCGTCCTTGATGGCGATGTCGATGCCGGGCAGTGGCAGGCCGATGCTGCCGGAAAACTCCTCGGTGTTCACCGGGTTGTTGGTACCGATGGCGCAGGTCTCGCTCATGCCCCAGCCCTCGACCATGGCGTGGCCGGTGACCTTCTGCCATTGGCGCGCCGTGCCTTCCGACGCCGCCATGCCGCCGGCCTGCGACACGCAGAGCTGCGAGAAATCCAGTGTGCGGAACTGCGGGTTGTGGAGCAGCGCGTTGAACAAGGTGTTCACCGCCGGCAGCATGTGGAAGGGGCGCTTCTTGAGCACCTCAACAAACTTGGGAATGTCGCGCGGGTTGGGAATCAGGGTCAGGTGCGAGCCCTGGCGGATCGCCAGCAGGCACAGCGTGAGCGCAAAGATGTGGTACAGCGGCAGCGCGGCAATACTGTTGGCCTTGGTGACATCGCCCATCTTGGCCAGAGCCGGGGTGAACCAGGCCTCGGCCTGCAGCGTGGCGGCGACGATGTTGCGGTGCGTCAGCACCGCGCCTTTGGACAGGCCCGTGGTGCCGCCGGTGTATTGCAGGAATGCGGTGTCGTCCAGCGTGGCGCTGCTGGCCGTGAGCGTGCGCCGCGCGCCATCGGACAGGGCCTGGCGGAAGCTCACCAGCGTGCGCCCAGCCGAGAGCGGCAGATCGTAGGCCGGCACCATCTTGGCCAGGTGGCGTACGGCGAAGGTGATCCAGCGGCCGTACCAGAAGCCCAGCAGGTCGCCCATGGAGGCCAACACCACGCGCTGTACGCCGGTGTGCTCAATGACTTCGGCCAGCGTGTGGGCAAAGTTCTCCAGGATGACGATGGCTGATGCGCCCGAATCCTTGAGCTGGTGCTCCAGTTCGCGTGCGGTGTACAGCGGGTTGACGTTGACGCAGGTGTAGCCGGCGCGCAGCACTGCCGCCATGGTGACGGCGAACTGCGGAATATTGGGCAGCATGATGGCCACGCGCGCGCCCGGCGCCAGGCCCTGGCTTTGCAGCCAGGCGCCCAGTGCGGCCGACTGGCGGTCGAGCTCGGCATAGCCCATCCATTGCTCCATGCAGACCGAGAAGGGGCGCTCGGCGTGATTGCGCAGGGCCTCTTCGATCATGTGGGCAGCCGAGCGGTATTGCTCGGGATGCACGTCGTGCGCAACGCCTGCGGGGTAGTTCTTGAGCCAGATTCTGTCCATGCGGTACTCGTGGGCCGTGGGGCGGTGGAAAAAGGCTTTGATTGTGGAAGGCCTGCCGGCGTGGGCCTACCGGGCTTGTCCCAGGGTGCGTGCCAGTTCCGTCTCGCAGGCGACAAGGGGAGCGTCAAACAGCAGGTCCATCAATTGGGTTTCGCGCGTCTTTACTGTCTCCAGGAAGCCCTCCACCGCGCCGCGCTTCCTTGCCAGCGCGCCAAAGGTGTCAAAGCCTGCCTCCAGAAAATGTTGCAGAGCACCCATGCCCGCAGCCTGGGCCGGTCGGCGCATGGTGCGCAAGAGGAGGCGCAGGCCCGGCGTGCGGGTAAAGCGCGTCAGGTCGTGGCCCAGTTCCATCACCCAGCTCAGCTGTTGGCGTCGGGCCTCGGGCTGGCCCACGGTTTGCCAGGCTGCGGCGTAGCGCTGGGCCTCGGGCGTGGTTTCGGGCTGCACCAGCCAGGCCTGGGCCATGGCGTGGTCCAGCTCCTCGGTCTTGGCGTGCAGCAGCGCCAGCGTCAGTGCAGTGTGGACCACCGGGCGGGGAAAAACGGTTTGCAGCGTGCCGGCAATGCGTGCGAACTGCGCGTCGCGCTCGCTGTAGTCGCCAGGGCTGTACAGCTCATCCAGGAAAAACTGCGTGGCGGGCCGCACCGTGGGGTCGCGCATCAGGTCGGCGTAGCTTCCCATGAAGCGGCGCGACTGAAACAGCTTGATGTTGCGCACGGCCGTGGCCAGCGCCAGGCTGGAGGTTTGCGCGGCGCGCAGTTCGGTGACGCGGGCGATGCTTTGGCGGATGTTCTCTGCGGCGTCCATAGCGGGGCTTGCACAATGGGAAGTCGTTTTTTCCATTACACCATCGCCATGATCGCCCGCATGCAAGCCACCTGGACCGTTCTTCTGCTGCTTGGCGCCGCCTGCTGGGTGGGCTATGCGGCGCAGCGTTCCTGGGCCCTGGCCGGCGGTGGCATTGCCGTGGGGGTGCTGGTGTACCTGGGCGTGATGGCACTGCAGTTCACGCTGATGCAGCGCGTGAATGCCGCAGACCCGGCGCCGCGCGCCCGGTTTGCGCAGGTGCTGCGCGCCTGGTGGGCCGAGTTGGGCGTGGCGCTGCACGTGTTCTGCTGGGATCAGCCCTTTCGCAGCCGCGCCGAGCCCGACTGGCTGCCCACAGCACCTACCGGCCAGCGCGGCGTGGTGCTGGTGCATGGATTTTTGTGCAACCGCGCGCTCTGGCGCACCTGGTTTGCGCCGCTGCGCGCTGCGGGCCACGCCTACGAGGCGGTCAACCTGGAACCGGTATTTGGCTCGATAGACGACTACGCGCCCACCATCGATGCGGCTGTGCAGCGCGTGCATGCGGCCACCGGCATGGCACCGGTGCTTATCTGCCACAGCATGGGAGGGCTGGCCGCGCGCGCCTGGCTGCGCGCCTGCGCCGGCGACGCTCGGGTGCAGCATGTGGTCACGCTGGGCACGCCGCACCGCGGCACCTGGGCCGGGCGATTTGCGCGCGCCGTCAACGCCCGGCAGATGGCGCTCGACGGTGATTGGGTGGGACAGCTCAGCGGCGCCGAGCCGGCAGGGCGTGCAGCACTGTTCACCTGTTGGTATTCCAACTGCGACAACATCGTTTTCCCCACCAGCACCGCGACCTTGCCCAAGGCCGACAACCGCCTGATTGCCGGAGTGGCTCATGTAGAGATGGCGCGCCGCCCCGAGGTGCTGCGGGGCTGCCTGGCCTTGCTGATGTCAGAAGCGGATTCTGCAGCGAAAATTTAAGCAAAACAGGGCTCTAGCGCTTATCTATAAACAGAAAGCAGCTATCAAAAAAGAAGTATTCGTCCGCTTGCTCAGTTGCCCGATGCGTTGGCGGCCAACTCCGGCAGACCACGCAGGCGCTCGTACACCGGCGCGAAATCAGCCGCCGTCATGTCGAACAGGTCCTGGAAGCTGTCGATGACGAAATACGTTTCCTGGAAGCTGTCGATCTTGTAGCGCGTGCGCATGGTGCGCTCGAGTTGCAGCGGCAGGCGCTGCGGATCGGGGCTTTGCACTGCATACGGCAATTCGCCCGACGAACTCAGAATGCCCGCCCCATAGGCACGCAGGCCGCCCGCTTCGCGGATCAGGCCGAACTCGATGGTGTACCAATACAGGCGTGAGAGCATCTCGCAGGCTCCCAGGTGATCGGCCTTGAGACCGCCCTGGCCGTAGCGCTGCACGTAGTCGGCAAATACCGGGTTGAACAGCAGTGGCACATGGCCGAACAGGTCGTGGAAGATGTCCGGCTCGACGATGTAATCGAACTCCTCGGGTGTGCGGATCCAGTCGGTCACCGGGAACTTGCGGTTCGCCAGCAGGGTGAAGAAAGGCACTTCGGGGATCAAGCCCGGCACGCCGACGATCTCCCAGCCGGTGGCGGGTTTCAGGCGCGTGTTGATGTCCTCAAAGCGCGGAATGCGGTCCTCTGCACCCAGCGACGGCAACGCGGCAATGAAGGCCTCGCTGGCCAGGCCTGGCAGCAAAGCCGACTGGCGCGCGTAGAGGCGCCGGTAGGTGTCGTGGTCCTGCTCGGTGTAGCGGGCGTAGTCCTGCGGGCAGGTGTAGTCGGCGCCAGCGCGGGCGTAGTCGCCGCGCGGTGGGCGCTCGCTGGTGCCATAGACAACGGGTTCGACGGCCATGGGGTCTCCTTTCTGGTTTTGCTTGGTGCAAGCACTATTTGCGGCATATGGCACTGGCGCAGCCCAAGCCAGTGCTCCCGCGCAAGGGCCGCCCCGCCGCGCTGGGAGCGTCCCCCTTCCCGAAATGGCGTAGCCATTCGAGAGAAGGGGGAAGGCGCCGCAGGCGACTCAGGGGGTTGTTGCCCCCGCTGGCGCCTTGAGCACGCCGCGGCGGATCTGGTCGAGTTCGATGCTTTCGAACAGCGCCTTGAAGTTGCCGTTGCCAAAGCCGTCGTCGCCTTTCCTCTGGATGAACTCGAAGAAGATCGGACCGAGCTGGTTTTCGCTGAAGATCTGCAGCAGCAGGGCATCCTTCTTGCCGTCGATCAGGATCTTGCGCTTGTGCAGCTCTTCGAGCGGCTCACCATGGCCGGGGATGCGCTTGTCCACCAGTTCGTAGTAGGTGTCAATGGTGTCAAGCAGGCGCACGCCGCTCGCGCGCAAGCGGTCCACGGTTTGGTACAGGTCGTCCGAGCCCATGGCGATGTGCTGGATGCCCTCGCCCTTGTACATGTCCAGGTATTCCTGGATCTGGCCGGGGTTCTCTTTGCCTTCCTCGTTGATCGGGATGCGGATCTTGCCGCAGGGGCTGGTCATGGCCTTGCTCTTGACGCCCGTCACCTGGCCTTCGATATCGAAGTACTTGATTTCCCGGAAGTTGAACAGGCGCTCGTAGAAGTCCGCCCACTCACCCATGCGCCCGCGGTGCACGTTGTGCGTGAGGTGGTCGATGTAGGTCAGGCCGTGGCCGAAGGGCTGCAGTGCCTCCTGTGCGCTGACGCCCGGAAGGGCTTCGAAATCGACGTCGAAGAAACCGATGTTGCCGATGTCGCCGGGCTGCGCGCCGCCCTTGCCGCGCCAGCGGTCGACAAAGTAAATCAGGCTGTCGCCAATTCCCTTGATGGCCGGGATGTTCAACTCGCCTGGGCCTGCCTTGCCAGCATAGCCCCAGGCACCGAGGGATACGGCGCGCTCGTAAGCGGCCTTGGCGTCGTGTACGCGGAACGCTATGGCGCAGACGCTGGGCCCGTGATGGCGCGCAAAACGCTGGGCAAAGCTGTCAGGCTCGGCGTTGATGAGGAAGTTGATCGTGCCCTGGCGGTAGAGAGTGACATTCTTGTGGCGGTGGCGTGCCACTGGCCGGAAGCCCATGGCTTCGAAGGCGTGGCCCATGGCGGTTGGGTCGGGCGCGGCGTATTCAATGAATTCAAAGCCGTCGGTGCCCATGGGGTTGTCCCAGGCGGCATGGGCGTCGGCGGACGCAAGAATCTCGGTGGGGTGCATGCTGTCTCCGTCTTGTGGAAGGTTCTTGGCGCTGGTTCGCGAAGCCAGGATGCGGCGCGGCCGCGCCGTTGCGAACGAACTCTTGCACTGTAGAGGGCATTTCCATCAATATTTAGGCGAATTGTTGCGATATTACGCAGGTTTATTCAATGGAGTTGCGATATGTCAACGCGCAGCACTGTGCAATATGTCCTGCGCCGTCGTGGCGCCAAGGCGTTGTTCAGCGGATCGAAGCAGCGCGCAGCGCCAGCGCTCCGTCGAGTCGCAATTGCTCCTGGGGTGTGAAGCTGCGATCGCGCAGCAGCGCCAGGGCTTGGGCGTCGGTCTGGCTCGCCTGCGCGCGAGCGTAGCCGTCCAGCCGCGCGTTCCAATCGCGGTCTTGTGCGTCCAGCTGGGCCAGGCGCTGGGCTGCGTCATTGCCGAAGCGCGCGCTGCGCTCTTCAAAGCGTGTTCGATCGTCGGTTCCGGCGGCGTTGAAAGCGGCGGTTTGTGCTCCCACATCCTGCTGCACCACGCTTTGCGCGCGCTCGGCGCGCTGCTGCGGGTCGAGCTCGGTTTCGGTACTCGCGAGTGCCACGCGGCGCTGCTGCGGGGTCAGATCGGGGTTGCGTTCGATCTCCAGGCGAGCCAAGGTGTAGCGATCCAGCGCCTGCTGGTCAGCAAACAGCGCGTCAAATTCAGTTTCGTCGAAATACTGGCGGCGCAGTGCATCGCGCGCCTGCAGCACATCGCGCAGGGCCCTCGGGTCGGTGGCGTCCTGGGGGGGCTGCAGCTCGCCCAGGGCGACGCGGTAGTCCACATAGCGTTCGGCCAGAGCCAGGGCGCGCGTGCGCAGGGCCTCACCGAAGCGCAGCCTGACCAACTCGGCCAGGCGGCGCTTGAGGGCTTGTGGGTCGGGCGCTTCACCGGCTTCCAGCAGCATCGCTTCGAGTTCATCGCGCAGCCCTGGGGCGAGCAAGGGGTCGGCGGCAGCCGAGTCCAGCGTCAGCGCGCCATGGAGCGCAGGCGGTTCACCGTTTTGATGCGCCGCACGCCCCACACCTGCTGAGCTATGGGCGGTGCTTTGTGCAGCCGAGTCTTCGCTTTCCTTCGGCATCAGCCGCCACGCGCCGACTGCGAGCACTGCAGCTGCGCAGATCAGTGTGATGGCGCGTCCATTCACAGCCCGGCGTTTTTCAGACGGTTGGCCTGCTCGCGGTACAGCGTGACCGGATCGGGCGAAAACCAGTCGCGCAGGCCCACCATCTGGTTGACCTCGTCCAGGTGGTTCTGCCGATAGTCGCCCAGATGGCGGCCCAGGCGTGCAGAACAAGCGGACACCAAGCCGTCGTTGGCTTCGCCAAACACCAGGCTGGTGGCAAACAAGGCGGCATCGCTCGGGTCGAACACGTTGGTCAGCGTGTTCTTGCCGGTCCAGGAGTAATAGCGCACGCCTGCCACCGATTCGGCGCCGTTGCCGCAGCCACTGCTGGGAACGCCTGCGCCAAAGCGCTGATTGAAGCGCGCCGAGCCGGCAGTGGTCAGCGAATCAAGTGCAGCGATGGGCATCTGTGGCAGGCCGCTGCCGCCCGAAGCCAGGTTGATCAGCGTGACCAACGCGCTGGCAGCGCCGTTGGCGACCACCTCACTGACACTGCCGGCCGGGGCCACGCCGCGCAGCACATCGGCCACGCGTGAACCGCGGTTGACGCCGCCCACCGAGGTGACCGAAGCGACAAGCTGAGGCGCCACACCGGCCACATAGCGGGCCGTCGGGCCGCCATGCGAGTGGCCGATCAGATTGACCTTGGCCGCACCCGTGATCGCCAGAATATTGCGCACCTGCGCGAGCAGTTGTTCCCCGCGCACTTCGGTGCTGTTGGCAGCGGACACCTGGGCCACGTAGACCTTGGCGCCACTCTGGCGCAGATTGCCGGGAATACCGTAGAAATAGTCGAGACCAAAAACCGAATCAAATCCGAAAAGCCCGTGCACCAGGACGATGGGATAGCGCGTCTGGGCGTAGTTGCTGGCGGCAGTGGCGGGAAGCGCTGCGGCAAACAGCAGAGCCAAAGCAAATATCCAGCGCCTGCGCAACTGGCGGAAAAAAGCGGTCATGGGGGTCTCCTGGGTTTTATAGACAAAAAAGAACGCTCGTTCGTTTTTGTGAATAGAATTATTTATGCGATGGCAAATGCTGCGTATTCGGAGATACCCGCGTTGCTCCAGGTTGAGCAGAAAAAGCGCGAATCGATAGAATCCTGCACGATGCAAACAAAAGACGCACTCGACAAGCTGGATCGTTCCATCCTGCGCTGTCTGCAAGCCAATGGCCGCGAAACCTACGACGTGATTGGCGAGCAGGTGGGGCTCTCCCCCAGTGCGGTCTTGCGCCGCGTCAAGCGCCTGGAGGAAGCGGGGGTCATTGACCGCTACGTGGCCCTGGTCAAGCCCGAGTCTGTGGGTCTTGGGCTTACCGCCTACCTCAACGTGCGTCTGGAGAAGGCTACCGAGAGCCACAAGCGCAATCCAATGGACGTGTTTCGCGCGGCGGTTCAGACCTGGCCGGAAGTGGTGGAGTGCGCTTCGCTGACCGGAGAGATGGATTACCTGCTGCGCGTCGTGGTCGCCGACATGGCGCATTACAGCCGCTTCATCATGGAGACGCTGCTCAAGCACCCCAGCGTTCAGGACTGCAAGACGAGCTTTGTGCTCGACCACGTCAAAGCCACGACCGCCGTCCCTGTCTGATCGATTTTCGCGCTTTTGTCTTACACGGAGATTAATCGCAAGGTATTGATTTCATTTGTAAATTTGGCTTCTCAGTCTAATTTGCTGCAATGCAGCAAAAAAGACTTGGAAAGTACAGTCAGAGCGCCTATATTGCTTGTATGACTGACACCAAAGACTGGCTCAAGACGTCCTGGAACGCTGGAATCGATCGTTTGCGCCCTTCGGGCGCGCTGGCTTCGGATGCCTCGCGCAGCCCACTGATGATCCCCATTCGCTCGCTCGGACCGCGCCACCGCGAGCGCATCGCGCAGCACTTGCTCAAGCTTGCGCCTGCGGACCGGTACTTGCGGTTTGGCTACTCAGCCAGTGACGATCAGGTGCGGCGCTACGTCGAGCAGCTCGATTTCGAGCGCGACGACATCTTCGGTATTTACAACCGCCGTCTCGAACTGATTGCCATGGCGCACCTGGCATTCGCGCCCAGCCCGGCGCACAGTGAATGCGCCGAATTCGGTGTCTCGGTGCTCGAACACGCCCGCGGACGCGGCTACGGTGCGCGTCTGTTCGAGCGCGCATGCATCCACGCACGCAATGAGGGGGTTCGCATGCTCTTCATTCATGCGCTTTCGGAAAATACCCCCATGCTCAACATCGCCCGCTCTGCCGGTGCTGTGGTGCGGCGGGAAGGCTCGGAGTCCGAAGCCTTTCTGGAACTTGCGCCCGCCAGCCTCGACACCCGCATGGCAGAGGTGGTGGAGCAGCACTTTGCCGAACTGGACTACCGCTTCAAGCAACAGGCGCACCAGTTCTGGGCCTTTCTTGGCGGCATGCAGGCGCAGCGTTATGGCGGATCGGGCGACGGACAACCGCCGGTCGCCTAAACGGGCAGATTGGAGGCAGAGCGGCTGCGCCACTACACTAGCGCTCTGTTTCACTACCGCACGTCCTGCACCCGAAGGCAGTGTCCGAACCGCACCCCGCGCGCGCGCTTGACAAGGAAGACAAGCGCACCTTTCTGCAAAAACTCGTTGAGTTCATCCACCCAGGGCCCGATTCGATCGAGGAACTGGTGGTCATTCTTTCCGAGGCCGAAGACAACGAGCTCATCGGACCCGAATCGCGCGTCATGCTCGAGCGCGTGCTGCGCATGGCCGACCGCACGGCCGGCGATGTCATGGTGGCCGCACCGCGCATGGATCTGCTCGACATCGATGCTCCCATGGACGAGGTGCTGCGCCTCGTGATCAACACCGCGCACTCGCGCTTTCCGGTCTATCAGGGCGAGCGTGAAAACATCATTGGCGTGCTGATGGCCAAGGATCTGCTCAAGCTGCAGCGCGCGCCTGAGTTGCATATCCGCACGCTGCTGCGTCCCGCCACTTTCGTGCCCGAAACCAAGGGTCTCAACGATCTGCTGCGCGAGTTTCGCAGCAACCGCAGCCACCTGGCCGTGGTCATCGACGAGTTTGGCCGCGTGGCCGGTCTGGTCACGATCGAAGACGTACTGGAAGAAATCGTCGGGGAAATCGAAGACGAATTCGACATTCCGGAAGACGAGGGCGACATTTTTGCCCTGGCTGACCGCACCTACCGGGTCAGCGGCGACACGCCGGTGGAGCGTGTCGCCGAAGCGTTTGGCGTGCCTATCGCCAGCAGCGATCCAGAGGATGAGTTCGACACCATCGGCGGCCTCATTGCGCACGAAATGGGCCATGTCCCCCAACGTGGCGAGCACCTCCAGTTCTGCGGCCTGCACTTCGTGGTTTTGCACACCAAGGGCGGCGCGGTGCGCTGGTTCAAGGTGACCGGCGCCACGCAAGACCTCGCGCGGCCCGATTGATGCGGGAACTCGGCAGCGCTGCGCGCGCAGGGCTCGCGTGCGCTGCGGGGCTGGCGCAAGCGGCGTCGCTGGCCTGGCCAGCCAGCGGCGTGCCGCTCTGGTGGCTGCAGGTTCTGTCGCTCGCTGTTCTGGCAGGACTGCAGCGATCGACCGCGCATCCCTTCCGCGCCGCTGTGCTGGCCGGCCTGTTTGCCACGGCCTGGTTGTGCGGCACCTTCTGGTGGCTCTTCACTTCATTGCACACCTACGGCGGCTTGCCTGCGCCGCTGGCCGTTCTGGCCGTGCTGGGGCTTGCGTTGTTCCTGGCGTCGTATTACGCCATTGCGGGCGGGCTGTACGTGCTGTTGGCGCCCGCCTCACGGCTCGGCGCGGCGCTGCTGTTTGCTGGGCTCTGGCTGCTGGCCGAGTTGGCGCGCAACACCCTCTGGACGGGATTTCCATGGGGCGCCGGGGGCTACGCCCACGTGGATGGACCGCTGGCGGCGTTGGCACGGCTTGTTGGTGTCTACGGCATCGGCTTTGTGGCGGCGCTGCTGGCCATGCTGCTGGCCAGCCTGCGCGCCACAGACCTGCGGAGAACCACAGCCTGGCTGCTGCTGGGAACCCTGGCTGCCGGATTGGTCGCAGCGAGCGGGCTGCGCTACTGCGCACTCGGCGGCTGCAATCGACCTGCGATCGCAGAGCATGCGCCACTCGATCTGGCGCTGCTTCAGGGGAACATCCCGCAGGACGAAAAATTCCAGGTGGGAAGTGGCGTGCCCACGGCACTGGCCTGGTACGCGCGCCAGCTGGCGGCCGCCAGTGCCGCGCTGGTGGTGGCGCCTGAAACCGCGCTGCCTTTGCTGCCTGCACAGTTGCCGCCCGGCTATCTGGAAGCCATTGCACGGCGTTACGCAAAGGGCGACCAAGCCGCCTTGATCGGCATTCCACTGGGGGATATGAAAGCGGGATACACCAATTCGGTGCTCGGCTTTGCGCCCGGACAGGACGTACCGTACCGCTATGACAAACACCACCTCGTGCCTTTCGGTGAATTCATTCCACCCCTGTTTCGCTGGTTTACCGAGATGATGGATATTCCTTTGGGCGATTTCGCACGAGGCCCGCTGGGCCAACCCGCTTTTCTGTGGCGCGGCGAGCGCATCGCGCCGAACATTTGCTATGAAGATCTTTTTGGCGATGAGATCGCTGCACAATTTCGTTCGCCCGAACACTCCCCCACGGTGCTGCTGAATCTGAGCAATATTGGCTGGTTTGGCACCGGTCTGGCGATCGATCAGCACCTCACGATCAGCCGAATGCGCACACTGGAGTTCGAGCGCCCCATGGTGCGCGCCACCAACACCGGCGCCACCGCCGTGATCGACTACCGCGGGCAGGTCACGCACCTGCTGCCTCGCGCAACACGCGGCGTCCTGCTCGCGCAGGTGCAGGGCCGAAGCGGAGCGGTGACGCCGTTTGCCTGGTGGGCCGCGCGCTGGCGCCTGGTGCCACTGTGGATTCTGGGGGCGGTGTGCCTGCTGGCAGGTTTGTGGGCGCGCCGCCGCCCTCGCAACCACCACCTGAAGCCGCTTGCGTAAAGCCTCTCTACAATCGGGTCTAGACGCAATCATCTAAAAATGGCACTTTCCGCCTGTTCTGGCAGCGCTACATCACGCGGCCGGGGCCATCGGGGCGGGGCAGGGCACTACCCACAGAATGAGCGCTGCGCGGGCAGCCCTGGAGCACGATTTACATGGCAGATTCTTTTTCCTACGAACAACTGATCGCTTCGGGCGAAGGCCGGCTTTTTTCACCCGACAGCGGACGCCTGCCCTTGCCGCCGATGCTGATGTTCGACCGCATCACGCACATCGATAGCGACGGCGGTGCGCATGGGCTGGGGAGGATCCGCGCGGAACTTGATGTGCGTCCCGATCTGTGGTTTTTTGACTGCCATTTCCAGGGGGATCCAGTGATGCCTGGCTGCCTGGGCCTGGACGCCATGTGGCAATTGATCGGTTTTTACTTGACCTGGCTACAGCTGCCGGGCAAGGGCCGTGCGCTGGGCGCGGGCGAAGTCAAGTTCACGGGCGAAGTGGGGCCCGACGTCAAACTGGTCACCTACGAGATCGACATCAAGCGGGTCATCAAACGCAAGCTGGTGATGGCCATTGGTGACGCCCGCTTGTTGGCGGATGGCCAGGAAATTTACGTGGCAAGCGACCTGCGTGTCGGCCTGTTCAAGAAGGACGACGCGCCCGCCGCTGCGAAAGCGACAGGAGAGACTCCATGAAACGGGTGGTGATTACGGGCACGGGCATCGTCTCGTGCATTGGCAACGACAAGGCATCGGTCACGCAGTCGCTGCGCGAGAGCCGCTCGGGCATTCGAGCCATGCCGCAATTTGCCGAAATGGGCCTGCGCAGCCAGGTGGCGGGCGTGCCGCAGATTGACCTGGAAGCGGTGATCGACCGCAAGCAACTGCGCTTCATGGGCGATGCGGCGGCGTACGCGCATGTTGCGCTCAGCCATGCCATCGCAGAAGCTGGCCTGCCGCCCGAGACGGTCTCGCACCCGCGCACCGGCCTCATCATGGGATCGGGCGGAGGGTCGCCCGCCAACCAGATCGAGTCGGCCGACATCTTGCGCAGCAAGGGCATTCGTCGTGTCGGGCCCTACCAGGTCACGCGCTGCATGAGCTCCACGGTCTCGGCCTGTCTGTCGACCAACTTTGCCATCAAAGGCATCAACTACTCCATCACCTCGGCGTGCAGCACCTCGGCGCATTGCATTGGCGCCGCTGCACAGCAGATTGCCTGGGGCATGCAGGACGTGATGTTTGCCGGCGGCGGCGAGGAAGTCACCTGGGGCATGGGCATGCTGTTTGACGCCATGGGCGCCATGTCGAGTGCCTACAACGCCACGCCGGAGAAGGCCTCGCGTGCCTACGACGCGAACCGCGACGGCTTCGTGCTCTCGGGCGGCGGCGGTGCCGTAGTGCTGGAGAGCCTGGAGCACGCGCAGGCGCGGGGCGCCACCATTCTGGGTGAAATCGTGGGTTTTGGCGCCACATCCGACGGTGCCGACATGGTGGCACCCTCAGGTGAAGGAGCCATTGCCTGCATGCAGCAGGCCATCGCCGGGCTGGACCAGCCGATCGATTACATCAACACCCACGGCACCTCTACGCCCGTGGGCGACGTGCCTGAGCTGCGCGCCATCAAGGCCGTGTTTGGCGACGCGATTCCGCGCTTCTCGTCCACCAAATCGCTCACCGGCCACTCGCTGGGCGCGACCGGCGTGCAGGAAGCCATCTATTGCCTGCTGATGCTGCAACAAGGCTTCATTGCCGGCTCGGCCAACATTGAAACTCTGGACCCCGCCGCCGAAGGCATGCCACTGGTGCGCACCACGGTGGATGCACCGATTCGGACTGCGCTCTCGAACAGCTTTGGCTTTGGCGGCACCAACGCCAGCCTGGTGCTGCGGCGCTGGGACGGCGCCTGATCGGCCGGGCCGCCCAGGCCCTGCGTAAAATCGTGTGCTTGCGCGCCGCTCTGGCGTGCCAAGGGCCTGGCCCCACTTTTTCTCGCGCGGCCCGTGCCGCGCAGCACACCCGATGTTGACCTTCCAGCAAATCATTCTCAAGCTCCAGTCGTACTGGGACGCGCAAGGCTGCGCGCTGTTGCAGCCCATTGACATGGAGGTGGGTGCCGGCACCTCGCACACCGCCACCTTCTTGCGAGCCATTGGACCTGAGCCTTGGAAGGCCGCCTACGTGCAGCCCAGCCGCCGCCCCAAGGACGGTCGCTACGGCGAGAACCCCAACCGCCTGCAGCACTATTACCAGTACCAGGTGGTCTTGAAGCCCGCGCCCAGCAACATCCTGGAGCTGTACCTCGGTTCGCTCGAAGCTCTGGGTTTTGATTTGAAGCAAAACGACATCCGCTTTGTCGAAGACGACTGGGAAAATCCCACGCTGGGCGCCTGGGGCCTGGGCTGGGAGGTCTGGCTCAATGGCATGGAGGTGACGCAGTTCACCTACTTCCAGCAGGTCGGCGGCATCGATTGCAAGCCCGCCACGGGCGAGATCACCTACGGCCTGGAGCGCCTGGCCATGTACCTGCAGGGCGTGGACAACGTCTACAACCTGATCTGGACCGAAGGGGCTGACGGTTCCAGGCTCACCTACGGCGACGTCTACAAGCAAAACGAGGTGGAGCAATCCACCTACAACTTCGAGCACAGCGACGCCGACTTTTTGTTCACCGCCTTTAACGCCCACGAGAAGCAGGCCAAGTACCTGATCGAGCAGCAACTCGCCCTGCCGGCGTACGAGCAGGTGCTCAAGGGCGCGCACAGTTTCAATCTGCTCGACGCGCGCGGCGCCATTAGCGTGACCGAGCGCGCCGCCTACATCGGCCGCATCCGAAACCTGGCCCGCGCTGTGGCACAAAGCTACTACGAGAGCCGCGAACGCCTGGGTTTCCCCTTGGCGCCGCGCGAATGGGTCGCGCAAATGGCCCAGAAGGCCGCTTGAGGGTGGAGCCCACTTCATGACTACGAAAAATCTACTCGTCGAGCTCTTTGTTGAAGAGCTGCCTCCCAAAGCGCTGCAAAAACTGGGCGATGCCTTTGCGGGCGTTCTGTTCGAGCAGCTCAAGGCGCAAGGACTGGCCACCGCAGATTCGGTGGTCACGCCCTTTGCCTCGCCGCGCCGACTGGCCGCTCAGGTGACCAACGTGGCCGACAAGGCCGCCGACAAAGCGGTGCGCCAAAAGCTCATGCCCGTCAACGTGGGCCTGGACGCCGCGGGCGCCGCCTCGCCTGCGTTGCTGAAAAAGCTGCAGGCGCTGGGTGCGGATGTCTCTGATCCAGTGGCTGCGGTTGGCGCTCTACAGCGCGCACAAGATGGCAAGGCCGAAGCCTTGTTCTACGACAGCGTGCTGCCCGGCGCCACGCTGCAGGAAGGTCTGCAAAAGGCCCTGCACGAGGCCATCGCCAAGCTGCCCATTCCCAAGGTCATGACCTACCAGTTGGAGACCGACTGTGAGCTCCCCGGCTGGAGCAGCGTGCAGTTCGTGCGCCCCGCCCACGGGCTGGTGGCGCTGCACGGCAGCGACGTGGTGCCGGTCAAGGCGCTGGGGCTCACGGCGGGCAACCGCACGCAAGGGCACCGGTTTGAGGCCAAGGTCTCCCCCGTGGTGCTCAGGGACGCGGACAGCTATGGAATGCAACTGCGCGACGAAGGCGCCGTGATTGCCAGCTTTACCGAGCGCCGCGCCGAGATCGCACGCCAGCTGGCTGCTGCGGCCGCAAAAGTGGGCAACGGCGCCCATGCCATTGACGACGACGCCCTGCTCGACGAAGTGACCGCGCTGGTCGAGCGCCCCAATGTGCTGGTGTGCTCGTTTGAGCAGGAGTTTCTCGGCGTGCCACAGGAATGTCTGATCCTGACGATGAAGGCCAACCAGAAGTATTTTCCGTTGCTCGACGCCGCCGGCAAGCTGACGAACCAGTTCCTGGTGGTCAGCAATATCACGCCGGAAGACGCCAGCCTGGTGATCGGCGGCAACGAGCGCGTCGTGCGCCCGCGCCTGGCGGACGCCAAGTTCTTCTTCGACCAGGACCGCAAGAAGACGCTGGCCTCGCGTGTCGAAGGCCTCGGCAAGGTGGTCTATCACAACAAGCTGGGGACGCAGGGCGAGCGCGTAGAGCGCGTGCGCACCATCGCCAAGGCGATAGCCCAGCAATTGGGCGATGGCGCGCTGGTGCAACAGGCCGACCAGGCCGCATTGCTGGCCAAGACCGACCTCGTGACCGACATGGTGGGCGAGTTCCCCGAGCTGCAAGGCACCATGGGCCGCTACTACGCGCTCAACGATGGTCTGAGCGAGGTGGTGGCCGATGCCATTGAGGACCACTACAAGCCCCGCTTTGCCGGCGACAGCCTGCCGCGAAGCACCGTGGGCCTGGTGGTGGCGCTGGCCGACAAGCTCGAAACGCTGGTGGGCATGTTTGGCATTGGCAACCTGCCGACGGGCGACCGCGACCCATTTGCGCTGCGCCGCCATGCGCTGGGTGTGATCCGTATGCTGGTGGAGCAGGCGCTACCTTTGAATCTCGATCGATTGCTGTCGATTGGATCCAATGCGTTCGATGGATGGTTGGTAAGTCAAGGTGGTGATGCAGCGTTCAATTTCGGCTTCAATATTGCGAAGCTTGACGACTTCATCTACGACCGCCTCTCCGGCAGCCTGCGCGAGCAGGGCTTTAGCGCGCAGGAGGTGGATGCCGTGCTCGCCCTGCGCCCCCAGCGCCTGGCCTTGGTGGAAAAGCAGCTCGCGGCCGTGCGCGCCTTTGCTGCGCTCCCCGAAAGCCCGGCCCTGGCCGCCGCCAACAAGCGCGTTGCCAACATCCTCAAGAAGGCTGAGGCCGAAGGCCCGGTCGACCCGCATGTCAACCCCGAGCTGCTGCAGGAGCAGGCGGAGCAGGATCTGTACGCCGCGCTGCAGCGCTTTGTTCCCGAAGCCAATGCCCAGTTCGAGGCCGGCGACTTCACCGCGTCGCTGCAGACCCTGGCCGTGCTGCGCGCGCCGGTGGACGCTTTCTTTGACGACGTCATGGTCAACGCCGAGCAAATGGATCTGCGGCTCAACCGCCAGGGGCTGCTTAAAAGCCTGCATCTGGCGATGAATCGCGTCGCCGATCTCTCGCGCTTGGCGGTGTGAGCCTGGGCGGCGCGCTGCAGGAAGCCGGCAGCCGCAGGCGCCGGGCGGCGCTGGCCCTGGCGTTGGGCCCGCCCATGTGGCTCGCTTCCGTTCGGGCGTGGCTTGAATGGCAGGACGGCCGGCATCCGCCGACGCCAGCGTTTTCCGTCGCGCCCCTGCCGGTTTCCGATTCTGTCGGCGCGCTGTTTCTGCCCTGGCTGCTTGCCGCTTTGGCGCTGGTGCTCCTGGCGGCTGGGTTGTGGTGGTGGTGGCAGCGCGGCGGCGCGCGCGCCGTGCAGCGCCTGCTGCTGGCCCTGTGGGCGCTGCTGTGGCTGAGCGGGTCCGGCGCGCTTTGGGTCTCCCACGCCAACACCGCGCAGCTTGCCCCGCTGCCGGCAGAGCAGGCCCGCGTGCTGGGCCTGCGCCCGCGCCCGCCCACGCTGCGCGAGGTGGGTGGCAGCGAGGTGCTGTTGGAGCTGGCCCATAGCGCCGGGCCGCAGCGGGTACGCATCAACGATGGGCGCGTGGCGCTCTGGCAGCCCGGCCAGCGTTTGCGTGTTGAGCTCGCGCAGGGGCGCTTCTACGGCCTCTACCTCACAGGCTGGGACCGGCTGGAGCCTGCGTCACAATAGCCGGATAATCGTTCCATGAAACTCGTGATTCTTGAGCGCGACGGAACCCTCAACGCGTTGACAGAGGGGGAAGAGTTCGTCGGCTCGCCTGACGACTGGCATGCCCTTCCTGGCGCGCTGGAAGCGGTGGCGCGCATCAATCGCCAGGGCTGGCATGCGGTGGTGGCCACCAACCAGGCTGGCCTGGGGCGCGGTCTGTTCGATGTGGCTGCACTCAATGCCATCCACGCCAAGATGCACCGCCTGCTCTCGGCCGCTGGCGGACGCATTGATGCGGTCTTCTACTGTCCGCACGCGCCTGATGAGAATTGTCTGTGCCGCAAACCGGCGCCCGGGCTGCTTGAGCAAATTTGCGAACGCTACGGCGTGGATGCGGCCGATGTGCAGGTGGTGGGCTGCGGCGCCGCACATCTGCAGGCGGGCGCGGCCATCGGCGCGCAGTTGCATTGGCTGCGCTCGGTGGCATCGCCGCAGCCCTTGTCCGGTGCCCCTCTGCCAGCGGGGCTGCCGCCGCTGACGCATGTGCACCAGGATCTGTCCGCCTTTGCCGACTACCTGGGGCGCGAGGAAACGCTGGCCAGCGCGCAGGCCGTCCCTGCGGCTCCTTGACGCGGGCAGGCTGGCATGCAGGCACTGCTTCAACTGGCCCTGGATTTTTTCGCGCCCACTGCGGATCCTGCTTCGGCGTTCCCCGACGAAAATTTTGATCAGAATAGGCCTCTAGCGCTTATTCCACCTACGTTGAAAGCTCCTGAATCGGGAGCAAAACAAGGCCCTGGCGTGCCGGTGGCGCCCACTGCCACGCTGTTTGCGCCCACCGTTTTCCGCCATCCCCAGGCCAAGCGCGAGCTGCGTCTGGGCGATGCCATCGTGGGCTATGCGCTGGTGCGTGCGCGCCGCCGCAGCATAGGATTTTCGGTGGGGGTGGAAGGGTTGTCTGTGCGTGCACCGCAGGCGGTTACGCTGGCCGCCATCGACGCAGCGCTGCTGGCCAAGGCCGACTGGATTGTGCGCAAGTTGGGTGAAACACGCGAGCGCAACCGGCGCCAGCAGCATGCGCAGATCGTCTGGCGCGACGGCGTGCAACTGCCTTATCTGGGGCAACTGCTTGGCGTGCAGCTTGACCCGGCGGCGCCGGTGGTGGGGCGGCTGGTGGCTCTTCCCGATGCGCTGCCGACGCTGCACCTGGGTTTGCCCCTGAGTGCCACGCCGCAGCAAATGCGCGACACCGTGCAGGCCTGGTTGGGCCGCAGCGCACGCGCGCATTTCACCCAGCGGCTGGATCATTTCGCGCCGTCTATGGGCGTGCGCTGGCAGCGCCTGGCGCTCACCAATGCCCGCACGCGCTGGGGCAGTGCGCGCAGCGACGGCTCAATCCGCCTCAACTGGCGTTTGATGCACTTTGCTCCGGAAGTGCTCGACTATGTGGTGGTGCACGAATTGGCCCACTTGCGTGTCATGGACCACAGCCCGCGCTTCTGGGCCGAAGTGGCGGCCGTGTTGCCGAACTATGCGCAGCTGCGTCAGCGCCTGCGCGAAGAAACCGCGCCCAATTGGGACACTGACTGAAGGCCGCTGCCGCTTCAGGCGTGCGTCAGCCAGTCTGCGTGCTCAATGTCATTGAGATGCGGCAGCGTGTTGAAGGTCTGCAGCATCAGGCGCTTGGGCGAAATGCTCATTTCACTCACTGCGCTGTTGCGAATGCGCATGTTGAGCGCAATGGTGACTTCGGGCGCCGTGCCCAGCACCTCGCCGACAGCGGTTGAGATCGGCCCGCCGCTGGACACAAGAAGGACCTTGCGGCCGGCATGGGTGTGGCGAATTTCGTCCAGCGCCGCATGCACGCCTGCGGCAAATTCGTCCCAGCTCGGCATGTCGACTGGACTGATCACGCCTGCCATCCACTGGGCCAGTGCATCGCACAACAGGCGGAAATGGTGGCGGTAGCGCTCGGGAGTGTCGGGGCGCTCCAGCGGTTCGGGGTGGACCGCGTGGATCAGCGCCAGGCTGTCGTATTCGTTCAGGCCGGGGGTGCGGGTGGCCTGCGGCGCGCCGCCCAGACCTTGCACGATGCCCGCCAGCGTTTCATCGTGCCGGCGCAGGGTTCCGCTGTACACCGCGTCAAACACCATGCCGCGTTCGCGCCAGAACTCGCCCAGGCGCAGCGCCTGCCGGTGGCCCATGGGGCTGAGCTGGTCGTAGTTGTCGGCGCCAAACGAGGCCTGGCCGTGGCGCACGAGGTAGAGGGTTCCCATGCGCCCAGTGGGCCAGAACTGGGCGCGCCCGTTTGTCGCGCGGGTGACGGCTCCGTGGTCGTTGGCCCCGTCTTGCCCGTCTCAGGCTGCGGTCAGCACGCCAGCAAAGACATCGGCGTCCACATTGCCGCCGGTGAGCGCCAGGCCCACCACCTGGTTGGCCAGTGGTTCGCGCTCTTGCAGGGCCCCCGCCAGAGCCGCAGCGCCAGCGCCTTCAGCTGTGTTGTGGGTGTCGGTAAACAGGGCGTGCATGGCGGCGCCCACTTGCGTGTCGCTGACTTGCACGATGTGGTCGATGTGGGGCGCGATGATGGCCAGCGCCTGCGCGTCGGCCACCCGGCAGGCCATGCCGTCGGCCAGTTGGGTGGTGACGGGTGATTCCACGACGCGGCCCGCAGCCACCGAGTCGGCATAGGTGGTGGCGTGGCTGCTGACCACGCCCACGATGCGCACGCCATGGCCCAGGGCAAGCTTTGCGGCAATGGCCGAGCAGGCGCCCGAGCCCTGGCCGATGGGCACGTACACGACATCGAGCTGCGGCACAGCGCGCAAAAACTCCCACCAGTAGGTGCTGACACCGCGCAGCAGATCAAAGTGAAAGCTGGGCACCATGTGCGCGCCGCGCTCGGCGGCCAGCTGTATGGCGTGCTCGCGCGCCTCCTGGAAGTCGCTGCCGTGCTCGATGAGCGTGACGCCCAAGGCGCGCATGGCAGCATTTTTTTCGAGCGAATTGCCCTGCGGCACCACGATGGTGCAAGCCACGCCGTGCTTGCGCGCGGCCCAGCCCATGCTCTGGCCATGGTTGCCGCGCGTGGCGCTGATCACCTCGCGCGGCATGGCACCGCGTTGCGCCAGCTGGTCGAAGTAGGTCAGCCCGCCCCGAATTTTGAAGGCGCCGACGGGGGTGTGGTTTTCGTGCTTGACCCAACAAGTCGCGCCCAGGCGCTCGCTCAGCAGCGGCCAGCGGTACTGGGGTGTGGCGGGAAACTCCTGGTAGACGAGCCGGGCGGCGGCTTCGATGTCGGACAGCGTGGGCAGAACAGTGGTCATGGACTGGTTGAAGAAGTGGTTACGGAAAATGCACTCGCCCTTCAATGGCGGTCAGGCATCTCCCGCCCACCCAGACCTGGCCATCGCCATCCTGATGAATGTGCACCCGACCGGCCCGGCCCCGGCATTCGCCTTGGGCCACCCGATACGCCGCAGGTGCCAGGTTTTCAGGAATCAGCCACTGCGCCAGACTGGCGTTCAGGCTGCCGGTGACGGGGTCTTCGCTGGTGCCCAGCGAAGGCGAGAAGGCGCGGATCGCCGAGTTCGGTGTGCCATCGGTCGATGTGTCGGCAGCGATATAGGCCACGCCCACGTCCTGGCCGAGGTCGTGCAGACGGGCGTGGTCGGGCTGCAGGCCAAGTACCGCTTCGCGGCTGTCCACCAGCAACGCTAGCCAGCGTGGGCCGTTGTCGAGCACGCGGGCGGCGCGAATCTGCTGGGGCCGCAGCCCCAGTGCGCCGGTTACCAGCGCCAGCAGGGCCGGGTTGGGCTCGCTTTGCTGCATGGGCGGAGCGGCGAAGGCCAGCAGACCCTCGTTCTGGCGAATCTGCACCTGGCCCAGACCGCACTCCTGCACGACGCAGCCAGGCGTGCGTGGCTGGCCACCGGCCTGCAGCCAGGCATGGCAACTGCCCAGCGTAGGGTGGCCGGCAAAGCTCAGCTCGCCGCTGGGCGTAAAAATGCGCACGCGGTAATCGGCGCCGCGTGCACGCCCGGCTTCGCTGGGCGGAAGCAAAAAGGTGGTCTCCGACAGGTTGGTCCAGGCGGCAAACCGTTTGAGCGTGCGCTCGGGCAGGTTTTCTGCGTCAAGCACCACGGCCAGCGGATTGCCATCACCGTGGCGTTCGCTGAACACGTCAATCTGCAGAAACGGGAGATAGGTCACGCGGCGCCCTCCAGAGCCAAACCGCTACAGTGTAGAGCGCTCCTGCAGTGCGCGGACGGCATCAGCCAGCGCGGCGATGCCGGTGTCAATCTGCGCGCTGCTGGCTGTCACGAAGGACAGGCGCAGGGTGCGCGGATCGGCTTGGCCGGCATAGAACGCGGCGCCCGGAACAAAGGCCACGTTGCGCTCCACCGCCAACGCCAGCAGTGCGCTGGCGTCCATGCCTTCGGGCAGGCGCAGCCACAGGAACATGCCGCCGACGGGCCGATTCCATTGCACGTCCAGGCCGTCCATTTCCCGCTCCAGCGCTGCCAGCATGGCATCGCGTTGCAGGCGGTAGAGCGTGCGGATGGTGGGCACATGCCGATGCAGAAAACCGCCTTGCATCACCTCGACCACCATGCGCTGGTTGAAACCGGGCGTGTGCAGATCCGCGGCTTGCTTAGCCTGCAGCAGCTTGGGGAAGATTTCGGGCGGCGCCACCAGATAGCCCAGGCGCAGGCCGGGTGCCAGCACCTTGGAAAAGCTGCCAAGGTAAATGCAGCCCGCCGGGTTGCGCGCCGTCAGCGGCGCGGGCGGTGGCGCGTCGAACCACAACTCGCCGTAGGGGTTGTCTTCCAGTAGCGGCAAGCCGAGTTCGGCAGCAGTTTCCACCAGCGCGGCGCGGCGCGCTTCGCTCATGGTGCGGCCGGTCGGGTTCTGGAAATTGGGCAGTACATACAGAAAACGCGCCTTGTCGGTGCCGCTGCCCGCCAGGCGGGCCAGCGCATCGATCTGCACGCCCTCGTCGTCGCTGGGAACCGATTGCACCACGGGTTCCATGGGTGCAAAGGCCTGTAGCGCGCCCAGATAGGTGGGGGTTTCGACCAGCACGCGGCTGCCGGGGTCGATCAGCACTTTGGCCACCAGGTCCAGGCCCTGCTGCGAGCCGGTAGTGATGAGCACCTGCGCCGGGTCCACGTCCCAGGGCAACTGCGCTGCCACCGCTTCGCGCAGCGGACCGTAGCCCTCACTGGCGGCGTACTGCAGGGAGGCCGCGCCGTCGTGTTGCAGCACGGCAGCGCAGGCGCGCGCAAAGTCGTCCACCGGAAAAGTGCGCGGAGACGGCAAGCCACCGGCCAGGCTGACGATGCCCGGTTTCTCTGTGAGTTTCAGAATTTCGCGGATGACCGAGGGGTTCATCTTTTCGGTGCGCGTGGCAAGTGTCCAGGACATGCAAGTCTCCTTGGGTTGGGAAGGTGCGCTCACTGGTGCCGGGGTTCAGCGCAGCGGCGATGTCGCCACCCCTGCCGGGTGGGCGGGGGTGGCTGGGCGGGAAAATTGTTTTCCAATCACGACCGTTGCGACGACGGCGGCCGCAAACGCGAGCGTGACGCCGTCCAGCGCCTCGCCCAGGAGCGGCACGGCCGCGAGGATGGAAAGAAAGGGTTGCAGCAGTTGCGCCTGGCTGACGCGCAGGGCGCCGCCCAGCACCAGACCGCGGTACCAGGCAAAGAAGCCAGCCCACATGGAGAACACGCCGACATACAGCAGACCGCCCCAAGCCGAGGCGGCCACCGCATGCTGCGGCCACAGCCACAGTGCGCCGGGCAGGGAGACGGGAAGTGCCATCACGCAGACCCAGCAGATCACGCGCTCCGCGCCGAGCGCGGGTGTCACCTGGGCGCCGTAGATGTAGCCGATGGCGGCGGCGAATACGGCGCCCAGCAGCAGCAGGTCGGCCCATTCGAAGCCGAAGCCAGCACCGCCCTGGTGCGCCCGCAGCACCGAGAACGCCACAACCAGCAGGCTGCCGGCGACAGCACAGACCCAAAACCCCAGTTTTGCGCGCTGGTGCAGTACCCAGGCGGCGACGGCTGCGGTGACCAGGGGCAAAAGTGCGGTGATCACGGCGGCGTGGCTGGCTGTGACGATGCGCAGTGCGTACCCCAGCAGCAGCGGATAGCCCAGCGTATTGCCCAGCACGGCGAGGCCCAGCGGCTTCCAGTGGTGGCGCTGTGGCAAGGGCGAGCGGGTGGCGAGCAGAAAAATGATGGACAGGCAGCCCGCGAGCGCGGCACGCGCCAGCGTCACGAACCAGGGTGAGAGCTGGGGTGCGTCGTGCGTTCCGGTGGCCAGCCGCGTCATCGGCAGCGTCACGGCAAAGATCGCGACGCCCAGAATGCCCAGACCCATGCCCAGGGTTTCGTCCTTGAGCTTCATGTGCCCACCATCCACACGGCCGTGAGCACCAGCACCAGCGCCATGGTGCGGTTGAACCACAGCAGGCGCGCGCCGCGCGCCAGCCAGTGTCGCAAGAGAGCGCCGGTGCTGGCGTAGAGGAAATTGCTGGCAAAGGCGAACGCCAGCATCACTGGCAGCACGACAGCCAATCGCTGCAGGCTGTCGGGGCGCCCGGCGATCCAGCCGGCCACGATGGTCAGCGCCAGCAGCCAGGCCTTGATGTTGACGAACTGGAGCAGCACGCCCTGCCAGAAGCCCACGCGCATGCGGCTGCTGTCGGCTTCGGCGAGCTGGCTGGTCTGTGAGAGCTTCCAGGCCAGCCACACCAGGTAGCCAATGCCCAGCGCTTTGATGGCCAGGCGCAGCATGGGTGCGGCCACCACGGCCGCGCCCACGCCACCTGCGCACAGCAGCAAGAGCGCCGCCCAGCCCACCGGCACGGCAAGAACGAAACGCATCGCAGGCCCCAGGCCCCGGTTGGCCGCCAATGCGGTCGACAGCGTCGTGTTCGGTCCGGGGGTAAAGCTCAAGGCCGTGGCCAGGGCGAGCAGGGCGGTGAATTCCGTAAGTGGCATAGGGGGCGCAAAAAATATCCCTCCAATGTAGAGAGCTTGCCGTTACAGTTCCAATACAGTTATCCGTACAAATGCATCATCTGTACTGGTGAAATCATCGGCACACCCGCCGCTGCGCCTGCTGCCTTCGTCCCGCTTTGAAAGACTTGGATGTTGACCCGCACTCCCCGCCGTTCGCTGACCGATCAGCTGGCCGAACGTTTTGCTGAACGCATTCGGGCGCGCCTGCTTGCGCCGGGCGCGCGCATGCCCTCTGTGCGCGAATGTGCGCGCCAGCAGCAGGTCAGTCCCTGGACGGTGGTGGCGGCCTACGACCAGTTACTGGCGCAAGGCCTGATCGAGGCGCGCAGGCAGCGCGGGTTTTACGTCCGGGATTTGATGCAAAAAGTGCCTCTAGCGCAGGTGAATAGAGCGCAAACAGCTATAAAAAATATAGTGAATGGGGTATCTGGAGGGAACGCACCGTTTGCGGGCCTGCCTTCTGGCTCGCGCATTCACGCCACGGCCTTGATCCGTGGAATGTTCCACCCGCCCTCGGGCCAGGCCCAGCCGGGTGCGGGTGTGTTTCCGGCCGCCTGGCTGGAGGATGCGCGCTTCATGCTGGCGGCGGTGCGCAAAGTCGCGGCCAGCCAGGCGCTGCGCGAAGCCTCGTTCAGCTACGGTGAACCCATGGGCGACGCAGGCTTTCGGCACATGCTGGTGAACCGGTTGGCGGAGCTGAGCGTTCCGGCGCAGACTGGCCAGGTCATGACCACGCTGGGCGCGACGCACGCGCTCGACATCGTGAGCCGCACCCTGCTCAAAGCGGGCGACCCGGTGATGGTCGAGGAGCCAGGCTGGTCGGTCGAATTCGCCCGGCTCGATGCCCTGGGCATGCGCGTGCTGCCGGTGCCGCGCGGCCCCGACGGCCCCGATCTCGCCGTCATGGAGCGCTACTGCGAGGTGCACGCGCCGCGCCTGTACGTCAGTGTGAGTGTGCTGCACAACCCCACGGGATACAGCCTGTCGCCGGGCAGCGCACACCAGATCTTGCAGCTGGCGCAAAAGCACGATTTCCACATCGTCGAAGACGACAGCTACAGCCATCTGGCCCCCGACCACGCCACGCGGCTGTGCGCGCTCGATGGGCTGCGCCGCACGGTGTATGTCGGCGGTTTTGCCAAGATTCTGGCGCCCAACTGGCGCATCGGCTTTCTGGCCGCGCCGCCCGCGCTGACCGAACGCCTGCTCGACACCAAGCTGCTGTCGGCGCTGACCACGCCATCGATTCTGGAAAAAGCCCTGGCCTTGTGCATGGAACAAGGCCAGTTGCGGCGCCACGCCGAACGCATGCGCCGGCGCCTGGCGCAGGCCCGCGTGCGCTGCGTGCAACTGGCGCAAGCTGCGGGCTGCAGCTTTGCCGCCGAGCCGGCGGGCTTGTTTGGCTGGGTGGAAACGGGGGTCGATACCGATGCGCTGGCCCAGCGCATGCTCGACGAGGGCTATCTCCTGGCTCCGGGTGCGCTGTTCCATGCCAGCCGCCAGCCCAGCACGCTGATGCGCGTGAACTTTGCCACTTCACAGGACGCCGCCTTCTGGCGCGTGTTCGAGCGGGTGCGCGGATGAGCTGATACACCCCCTGTGTCGCTGCGCTCCTTCACCCCTCTCTCGGTTCGCTGCCCGACCCGGGAGGGGGACGCCGCCAGCGCGGCGGGGAGTCCCTTGCGCGGCGGCACTGGCATGCGCCGCACTGGTTTTGATGGCCGCAACACGCCTCGCCTCGCGGCCCCATGCGTCTAGCTCCCTCTCACAACCTCCAGCGAAGAGAGGACGCGCAGCAAAGCCCGGTTGACGTCCTCCAGGCCCATTTCGTAGGTTTCGCTCAGCTCGCGGATTGCCGCGCAGTCGTCCCCCTCCAGCGCCAGCGCCATCTCCAGCGCCGGCGCGTAGGGACCGGTGTGCAGCACCGCCGCGTCGTAGATGCGCTCGGACAGCGGGATGCGGTGCAGTGCATTGCCCAGCGGCTCGCCGAGCAGGTCTCCGAGACCATGGAACAGACCGCACAGGTAGACCTCGCGGCGCAATTCGTTCTGAATGCCGGCTTCCAGAAGGTGGTCGGTCAGCCGCGCGCGCAGAACCGCCCCGGCACGCACCGGCTCCATGTCGGGTTCGATGCTGGCGTGGGGCAGTTGGTCCGAGAGCCAGCGCTTGAGCGAACCGTAGCCCATCATCACAAAGCCCCGGCGCAGCGAATCGACGCCAGTGCGCAGTCCGAGCGCTGCCGAGTTGGTGTAAACCATGAAGCGGTAGGCGAGTACCGGGTCTTCGCTCAGGATGTCTTCAAATGTCTCCAGCGACTGGTCTGCATCGATGGCCTTCATCAGACGCAAGATGATGTGGTGCGAAGGCGCAGCCGGCTGGTGGCGCAGTGAGTACAGGATGTCGTCTACCGGCCAGCCGGCAATGGCCAGGGCCTTGTGCTCGTCCAGACAGTGCGCCAGCAGCGCGCGGCTGGGCAGGTTTTCGTACATCTGCCCGTCGATCACCGGACTGGCCGTGGGCGCATGTTTTTCATTTTTGGCGGCTGCGCGGGCGCCAGACTGCGCTTGCAGGGCCGCAGCAGCGTCTTCGGCACCCAGGCTTAGCAGGCTGTTTTCGAAGCATGCGGCGATGCCGGGTTCGGGCAGACGCGAGAGCTCGCCGCGCCATACCAGGCGCAAACCGCGCTTGTGCGCGGCCGTGACGCGTTCGTGAATGGCCGAGTCGTCCAGCCATTCGCCCGGCACGGAGATCCAGGGCGTACCGCGCGGCGCGTGTTCCAGCATGTCGCACAGCAGTTGGCGATTTTGTGGCGCCAGCAACAAGGGCGGGCTGCTGGCCGTCCAAAGCTCGATCAGGGTGCGCAGCAGATGCGGCGTGTCCACGGGGGCCAGAGCGTCGCTTTGCACCTTGAGTTCGATGCCGGCCAGCGTGCGCGCACGGCCCCACAAGGGGCGGTAGGCGAGAACCAGGCTGCCGAGAACGGATTGGACCATGCGCTGAGCGGCGTGTGCAGCACACGCCAGAGATCAAGAAATGAAGTTGAACAGCGACAGCTTCTGCACCATGGCATAGGACTTCAGGGCTGCCTCGTAACCGACCTGCTGGTTCTGAAAGTCGGAAATGCCCTGAATCATATCGAGGTCTTCGGCGCGCGAGCGGTCGGCTTCCAACTGCACGCCGCGCGTTTCCTGGTTGCCACTGATGCGGTCGGCGCGGTTGAGCAGTTCTCCCGCGTAGCTGCGCACCGACTGCAGGCGCTCCAGCCCGCGATCCATATTGGCCAACGCCTGGCCAATCGCCTGGGTGGCCGCGCTGGCGCTGCCCGAGCCGATGTCGCGGATGGCGGTGTCCACCGTGTCGAAAATGCTGGTGCTGGGCTTGAGTGCGAGTGTCATCGTGTCGCCCAGTTGGGGGCTTCCGGTGAAATTCAGGCGGAGGCCCGGGATGGCAGTCATCGCAATCGATGCCGGCTGACCCGGCACATAGTCGGCCGAGGTAAATGGGTTGGCGCCATTCAACGGGGCTCCAGGGGGCGTGCTGGTGACGTTGTATTGCGCTGCCAGCGTGCCCGGTGCGCTGCCCGTGACGTAGCTGACGCTGATCTGGTAATCATAGGCACTGCCACCAGGAGTCAGGGCAATTTGTGCCGGATCGGTGGCTGTGACCGCGCTGCTTCCCAGCGCGTGGGTGGCCGGCGCCGCCGCGCTGACGCTGGCATTGAAGACGCCGTCGCGCTGCGGCTGGAACATGAAGGCGGCGTCCCCATCAAGCGTGTTCGGAATGCCTACCGCCGAGCCGGCCATTTGGCCGGCCAGGCCATCGAAATCGCCCAAGGCGTTCAGGAACGGCGTTGCCGCGCTGCCCAGGGCGCTCAGCAGCGGGACACCATTGGTATCTTTGCGGTTCGCCACGTCGAGCAACTGCGTTCGCAGCCCCTGCAACTGACTGGTTACCGAAGCGCGGTCGCTGGCGGTGAAAACACCGTTGCCAGCGGAGACCACCAACTCGCGCATCTGCTGCATCACCCCGACAGCATCGCCCAAGGTCGACTCGGCCTGAGCGACGGCGTTGCGCTGCAGGTCGAGCGCGCGCTGCTCGGTCTGGATGCGGCTGATGCGGGTCATGGAACGCTCGGCCTGCGCTGCGGCCACCGGGTCGTCGCTGGCGCGAACGACGCGCTTGCCGGATGTGAGGTTTTCCTGCAGGTTGGCGAGCGAGGTCTGCCGCGACGTCATGTTGCGCAGTGCGCTTTCGTACATGTTGGCGGTGGAAAGGCGGTTGAGTGCGTTGCTCATGGCGAATTCCTTGGCGGTCCCTTGGCGGTTAGCGGCCCATGGTCTGGATCAGGGTGTCGAAGACGTTCTGGGCGATCTGAACCATCTTGGCCGAGGCTTGGTAGGCCTGCTGGTACTGGATCAGGCGCGCCGCTTCCTCATCGAGGTTGACGCCAGAGACGGCGGTGCGGTCGCGCTCAAGGTTGGCGGCGAAGGACGAAGACAGTTCTGCGGCAAATTGTGCGCTTTGGGTGCGTGTGCCGATCTGTGCCATGGCGCCGGCAAATCCGTCGCTGAGTGTGGCGCCGTCAAACATCTGGGTATCACGCAAAGCCATCATGGCTCCGGCATTGCCTGCGTTGCGCTTGTACCAATCACCATATTGCGGATCGGTGGCATTGCCCACGGTGACGCTGTCGCCGGTTTTCGGCGTGCCGCCAAGCGTGATCTCCCAGCCGTCGATGCTGATGGCCTGGCCCGCAGTGAAGGTGTAGGGTGGGCCGACCAGTGGCGTCGGCGGTGCGGTGGATGCGTCGAACGGTGCGCCGGTATTGCCTGTCAGAGTGAAGGTGGCCGGTGTGCCGGCAGTGAAACTCAGCACCACGCCCGTCGGTGGGGGCAATGTCAAAGGTGCAGGATCACCGCTGGCCTTGAGCGATGCCAGTTGCAGCGATCCCGCATTGGATGCGCCCATGGCCGCATTGACCGGGTTGGCGGCAGCCAGCTGGCCGGGGGAAAACTGCAGAGCCTGCATCTTTCCTGCGGCATTTTTCAGCGGATCGACGAAAAACTGGTCGTTGGCGTTGAAGGGGCCGCTTGGGGTGATCTGCAAACCGCGATCGCTGAAGAAAGTCTGCAGATCGCCCATGTTGGCGAAAGCCTGGGCCTGTCCATTGGGCTGCGCAGTGATGGTGCCGGCGGTGCCGCCCGTGAAGACCACCACGTAGCTCGCCGCGGGCAGCTTGTTTGGGTCGGCAATCGAAAGCGCCAGACTGCCTGCAGACGTATTGGTGATGGCAGGCTTGGGCTGCACAGGAACCACATCGGAGAGCAGCGCCTTGCCCATGCTGCCGTCCAAGGTCAGTCCCAGCTGATTTTGTTCGTTCAAGTTCAGCGAGATTGCAGCCGCCATGCGGTTGAGCAGCTGGTAGCCCTCCTGCAGGTCGCTGTTCTGAAAACGCAGCAGACCAGCCACCGAACCGCCGCCCAGCGTGCTCTCGCCCAGCTCAGACTTGGTCGAAGAGCCCGGTTGCTGGAAGTACAAGCGCTTCTGGCCGCTGGCGGCGCCAAAATCCTGCGGGTCGTCCATTGACAGCGACGCCGCCTGGTTGCCCAGCACCAGCGGCTGGCTGCCGGCCACGAAGACGCTGACCGTGCCGTCGTCGGCAGCCACCTGGGTGGTCTGGATATGTTGGTTGAGGTTGCGAATCAACTGGTCGCGCTGGTCCAGCAAGTCGTTGGCGGGCTGGCCGTTGCCTTTGGCGCGAGCAATCTGGTCGTTGACGCCCGCAATGTTCTGCGCCAGCAGGTTGATGGCTTTGATGTCGCCCTTGAGCTGCTCGGTGACGGTGGCCGCGATCTCGTCGAGCCGGCCCGATGCCCCCACCATGCGTTTGGCGGTTTCGTCAATGCGTGTCAGAACGATGTTGCGTGCTGTCAGATCGGTGGGACTGTTCACCACGTCCGAGAAGGCGTTCATCATGTCGTTGATGGCAGCGCCCAGGCCCGTGGCGCCACCGGAAAAAACGTCCTGCAACTGGCGCAGTCGCTCTACGCGGGCTGAATCGCTGGCATCCACCGACGCGGCCGCCGTGGCCTGGCGCGTGAGCAGTTCGCTCTGGTTGCGCAAGATCGTGTGGACGTCCACGCCCTTGCCGATGTAGCCGCCGCCAGTGAACTGCCCCGGCACGGTCTGCAGCACCACGCTCTGGCGCGAATAGCCCTGGGTGTTGACGTTGGCGATGTTGTGGCCGGCCGTCTGCAGGGCCACCTGGTTGGCCAGCAGGGCACGGGATCCGACGTTGAGCAGGCTCATGTCTTACCTCGCGTCACTTTGGGCCACTGTGTGGCCAGCGGCCCACAACGTGGCGCGGCCGAGGCCCGTGCCCGCGCGCAAAGGCCGCCCCGCCGCGCTGGGGGCGTCCCCCTTGGGGGAAGGCGCGAAGCGACTCAGGGGATGCTTCATCGTCAGGCCTGCGTTTGCTGTGCGCGCAGCGCGCTCTGGATCGCGCCGCCCAGCTTCTTGGCGTACGCCGGGTCGGTGGCGTAGCCGGCCTTTTGCAGCTCGGCTGCGTAAGCGCTGGCCGATCCCGTCCTGGCGCTGGCCTGGGCCTTGTCGTAGCGCGGGTTGTCGTTGATCAGGCGGGCGTAGTCGCGAAACGATTCTTCGTAGGAGTCGTAGGCGCGGAACTTGGCAACGACCTTGTGCGCCACACCGTTTTCATATTCGGTGGTGGCTATTTCGGCCACCTTTCCGGTCCAGCCGCGCCCGGCCTTGATGCCGAACAGGTTGAACGAGGTCGAGCCGTCGGCGTTCTTGATTTCGCTCTTGCCCCAGCCGGTTTCGTGCCCGGCCTGGCCCAGCATGAAGCTCGACGGAATGCCGCTGTCCAGGGCGACGCGCTCGGCGGCATCCTGGTGGTACTGCACAAAATCGTCGCGTCCCTTGGGCGCCGGGCCCATGGGTGCGGCCGGCGTGGATAGCGGGGCGCTGCGTGCAGCCGGGCGCGCCAGACTGAGCGTGGAGGGCGAGACCAGGTTCACATCGCCGCCCATGAGCTGCTGCGCCAGCTGGCGCGAGATCGCTTCGGACAGGCCACCAGGTCGGCCCGACATTTGCACTGACAGCTGCTGGTCCAGCAGGTCGGCGCCCAGGTCGCCCTGGGGGCTGTCGAACAGCCCCGACTTCATGGTCGCCTCGCGCATGCTTTTGATCATCTCGCGCATGAACAGCGACTCGAACTGCTTGGCGGCTTCCTTGGTGGCCTCAGGATTGTTCTGGCCAGCCTGGTACTTGAGGTTGTTGAGCGAACGGGCATCCACGGCCAGCGCGCTGGACGTACTGGCGGATGTGGTGGCGGAGAGCGAGAAAGCCATGTCAGTCCTCCTTTCGCGGGCCGTGCGCGAACATCAGATCACTTCCAGCTCGGCGTTGAGCGCGCCGGCGGCCTTGATCGCCTGCAAGATCGCCAGCAGGTCGCCCGGCGTGGCGCCCAGGGCGTTGAGCGCGCGCACCACGTCGGCCAGTTGCGGCGAGGGCGGCACCTGGATGATGGCGCCGGGCTCCTGGTTGATCTTGATGCTGCTTTGTTGCGTCACCACCGTTTCGCCTTTGGAGAACGGAGCCGGCTGGCTGATGACCGGCGTCGAGCTGATGGTGATCGACAGGTTGCCGTGCGCGATGGCGCAGGGCCCGAGCGTGACCGCCTGGTTCAGCACCACCGAACCGGTGCGTGCATTGATGACCACCTTGGCCGCCGGCGCGATGTCCGCCAGCTGCAGCTCTTCGAGTTCGGCGATGAAGCCGACGCGGGCGCCCGGGTCGGTGGGTGCGCTCACTTGCACCGTGCGCCCGTCCAACGCAGTAGCGCGGCCCGCGCCCATGCGCTTGTTGATGGTGTCGGCCACGCCGCGCGCCGTCTGGAAGTCCGATGCGTTGAGGCCCAGGGTGATGAAGTCGCCTTCATTGAGCGGGGTGGGTACCGAGCGCTCCACCTGTGCCCCCTGCGGAATGCGGCCTGCGCTCAGGTGGTTGATCTGTACCTTGCTGCCGCCCGACGAGGCCCCGGCACCGCTGATCACCACACTGCCCTGGGCCAGCGCGTAGATCTCGCCGTCGGCGCCGCGCAGCGGCGTCATCATGAGAAGCCCCCCTTTGAGCGACTTGGAGTTGCCCATGGACGAGACGGTGACGTCGATCTGCTGGCCCGGCTGGGCAAACGCGGGCAATTGCGCCGTGACGACCACGGCGGCCACGTTCTTGAGCTGCAACTGTGACGAGGCGCCGGCCGGCAGGCTGATGCCCATCTGCTGCAGGTAGTTCTGCATGGCCTGCGTGGTGTAGGGCATCTGGGTGGTCTGGTCGCCCGTGCCGTCCAGCCCCACCACCAGGCCATAGCCTGTCAACTGGTTGCTGCGCACGCCTTGCACGGCCGCCACTTCCTTCACGCGCATCGCGTGCGCAGGCAGGGCGGCGACCAGCGCCAGCATCAGGCCAGCGCAGAGCGCCGTCCAGGGCATGCGGAAAAGGAGTGGGCGCACGGTGGTCATGGAGCCATTGTGCGATCGGCTCGCCGATGCGAAGCGGCGATAAAGCCCGGCAAAGCCCGCCAATTGGCGCAGTTGCTGCGCCGGTCCCATCGGGTCAAGAAAACAAGTAAAAATGGCTTCTAGCGCTTATCCAGTAAGCGCTAGAAGCTATCAAAAAAATAGTAGCTTGGCGCGTCTGCCGCGGGCCTTCGCGGGCGTTTGGAAGGCGCCTAGAACGGCGTCACGTTGTTGAAAAATCGCCCCAGCCAGCCCGTGACCTGTGCCTCTCCCTGCGCGCCGCGTCCGCGCGACTCGACGCGCACATTGGCCACCTGGGTCGAGTTGACGATGCTGCCTGGCTGCAGCGTGCGGGGGTCCACCGTGCCCGAGAAGCGCAGCACGTCCACGTTCTGGTTCACGCCAATCTGCTTTTCTCCGGCCACCACCAGATGCCCGTTGGGCAGCACCTGCACCACGGTGGCGGTGATGGAACCGGTGAAGGTGTTGGCGCTTTCCGTGCCGCCCTTGCCGGCAAAGGTGTTGCTGGACTTGGCGCCCAGCTTGGTCTTGTCGGTAAAGCTCGAACCGACAAAGGGCAGGGCGGTGATGCCTGCCTCGACGCCCGAAGCGCGATCGACGGTGGACGAGGATTTCTGGCTGGCCGAGACGTTCTCCACGATCACCACGGTGACGTTGTCGCCCACCATGCGTGCGCGCCGGTCTTCGAAAGCCGGGCGGTAGCTGGCGGTATGGAACAGACTGCCGGTGGCCGGGCCCTGCACCATGGGCTGCGCTGCGACGGGCACCGGCGTGGTCGGAAGGATGTCTACCGGCGGTGCCGGCGAGAGGCTGGCACAGCCGCCCAGCAGCAGGGCGAAGCCTACGCTGGCCAGGGAGGCAAGCCCAGACGCTGAGAAAAGCTTGAACGTGCGCATGGCAGTGGCCTTTTGAAAAGCTTCAGAGCTGGGCCAGTTTGGCCAGCATCTGGTCGGAGGTCTGGACCGCCTTGGAGTTCATCTCATACGCGCGTTGTGTCTGGATCATGGTCACCAGCTCCTGCACCACGTTCACGTTGGAGGTCTCCAGATAGCCTTGCACCACGGTGCCCAGGCCGTTGGTGCCGGGCGTGCCTTGCGTGGGTTGCCCCGAGGCAGCGGTTTCGATGTAGAGGTTCTCGCCGCGCGGCTCCAGGCCGGGGGGTTGATGAAGTTCGCCATGGCGAGGTTTCCCAGCGGCTGCGGCGCGGCGTTGCCTGGCAGCAAGGCGGCCACGGCGCCGTCGGCGCTGATGCTGATCGCGGTGGCGCTGGGCGGAACCGTGATGCCATTGGCGACGGGGAGACCACTGGCGGTAACCAGGCGGCCCTGCGCATCCACCTGGAACGAGCCGTCGCGCGTGTAGCCCGCCGTGCCGTCGGGCAGGGTCACCTGGAAAAAGCCATTGCCTTTGATGGCGACGTCCAGATTGCTGTTGGACTGCTGCAGGCCGCCCTGCATGAAGTTGCGGCTGGTGGCCACGGTGCGCACGCCCAGGCCCAGATGCAGACCGGTCGGCAATTGGTTTTGCTCGGTGGTCTGGCTGCCCACCTGGCGCAGGTTCTGGTAGATCAGGTCTTCAAACACGGCACTGGCGCGCTTGTAGCCCGTGGTGGAGACGTTGGCGAGGTTGTGCGAGATGACGTCGAGCTGCGTCTGCTGCGCTTCCATGCCGGTCTTGGCGATCCAGAGGGAATTGATCATGGGGGCTCCTTGCGTTAGGTCTGGGCTGCTGGGTGCGCCGCGCTCTAACCGTTAAGGCTCAGCAACTGGCTGGCCGACTTGTCGTTGGTCTCGGCGGTCTGCAGCAAGCGCATTTGCTGCTCGAATTGGCGCGAGGCGGCAATCATTCCGACCATGCTTTCCACCGGGTTCACGTTGGACCCTTCCAGGGCGCCTGGCAACAGGCGCGCCGCAGCGTCCTGCGGCAGCGGTTCCCTGGATCGCGCGCGAAACAGGCCGTCATCACCACGCACCAGCGGGTCTTCCGCCGTGGGCGTCGCCAGTTTGAGGCGTCCGATGGCGGACGGCGGCTGGCCTGCCACTTTGGCGGTGATGGTGCCGTCGGAACCCAGGGACACTTCCGCCCCAGGTGGCACGTCAATCGGCGCGCCACCATCTGAGAGAACCGGCAGGCCCGCGCCCGTCAGCATCTGCCCGTTGGCGTTCACCTCGAAAGCCCCGCCGCGCGTATAGGCCTCGGTGCCGTCCAGACCTTGCACGGCAAACCAGGCATTGCCCATGGCCATGGCGTCCAGACTGCGCCCGGTGCGCTGTACAGCGCCCGGCGTGTCGCGGTAGCCAGAGGTGGCTTCCAGTGCGAAGACGCGCGTGCTGGCGCCATCGCCCTGCAGCGGCACCGCGCGGAATGTCGAGAGCTCGGCGCGAAACCCGGTGGTCGAGGCATTGGCCAGGTTGTTGGACAGCACCGACTGCCGCTGCGCGGCGGCGTTGGCGCCCGTCATGGCGGTGTAGATGATGCGGTCCATGGTCCAGCCTTTCCTTTTCTATGCGTTGCTTCAAGAAGTCAGGGACGCGACGTTCGTTCCTGGCGCGGCCTGTGCCAGCGACCGCCGCGCAAGGGCCGCCCCGCCGCGCTGGCGGTGTCCCCCTTCCCGCAGCGCGCAGCGATGCGAGAGAAGGGGGAAGGCGCGCAGCGACGCAGGGGGTTGGCTCATCGCAGATTCACCATGGTGGACATCACCTGGTCTTGCGTCTTGATCGTCTGGGCGTTGGCCTGGTAGGTGCGCTGCGCGGTCATCATGTTGACCAGCTCGGCGGTGAGGTCGACGTTGGAGTCTTCCAGAGCGCCGGCGCGCAGCATGCCGAGATTGCCCACCCCTGGCTTGCCCATGACAGGCGTGCCGGAATCGTTCGATTCGACCCAGTTGTTGCCCCCCACGGCAATCAGCCCTTGCGGATTGCGGAACGCGGCCAGGGCCACCTGGGCCTCTGCACGGGTGACACCATTGGAATAGCTGGCCATCACCATGCCGTCGTTGGAGATGTTGATGCTGGTGAGTTCGCCCGAGGCATAGCCGTCCTGCGTGAGATCGGCCACGGCGAATTTGCTGCCGAACTGTGTGGTGCTCGCCAGGTCGATGGTCACGGGCCAGGGGGCGGGCGGGTTGTTGGGGTTGGCCAGCGACGGATCGACAGTCACCAGGAACGGGTTGGTACTGGCGCCAGCGTCGTACTTGCCATTGCCGTCAAAAGCGATGGTGCCAATTGGAGCCGCCACGACAGGAGGCACGGCAGCAGGGTCGTCGAGTTGGTCGTATACCTCCCAGGTATTGGAGGTGCCGGTCTTGACGAAATACAGGCTGACGGGCACCGCAACGCCCTGGCTGTCGTAGACGTTGATCGAGGTTCCGTAGGTCGAGCGTGGTGTCGGCGGAACCTGAGCGGCGGCTTCTTTGGCGCGCGCATCCAGGTTGATCGCGGCCTTGATGTTCTCGGTCCTCTTGGCGGGAATCGGCGCCCCGGTCGGAAAGCTCAGCGGCACGGGCTCGGAAGTGCCGACGCCCGTGGTGGAGTCCACCCTGAATCCCATCACATTGGATCCGTCGTTGGCTACCAGGTCTCCGGTCTTGTCGAGCTTGAAGTTGCCGGCCCGCGTATAGGCAGGCGAACCATCGGGCTGCTGCAGCCGGAAAAAGCCGCCGCCATTGATGGCGACGTCCAGGTTGTTTCCGGTGATGGTGATGTTGCCCTGAGAAAACTGCTGCGCCACGGCCGCCACCTCGACACCGATGCCGGCATTGCTGCCGCCGCCGGTGCCAATCGATGCGGCAACGATGTCAGCGAACTCGCTGCGCGAGCCCTTGAAGCCCACGGTGTTGGAGTTGGCAATGTTGTGGCCAATCACGTCCAGGTTTTTGCTGGCAGCGTTGAGGCCCGAGAGACCTTGTTGAAAACCCATGGTGTGCTCCTGAAAGGGTGGGTGGGGAACGCGTGTTTAAAGAATGGCCTTGATGGCGCTGTAGCTCGATGTACCGCCGCGAGACAGTTGCAGCGCCAGCGCGCCGTTGTCCATGCTGACGGCGGTGACCTGGTCCACCGCAAGGGGGACCGCATCTACCGCCGCCTCGCCGTTGGCGGCCATAACCTTGAAGCGCAAAGGCCCGGTGGCTTCGTAGTCGCCGGCCTGCCATTCGAAGTTGTAGCGGCCCGCTTTCAGCGCACCCAGCTCGACGGTGCCCACCTGCTTGTTGTTGGCATCCAGCACCTGGACCTGAACGCCGGCGGCAGAACCAGCCAGGTCAAAGGCACCTCCACCGCTCTTGTTCTCGGCGTCGAACGCCAGGGTGTTGTCGGCCACCAGCACGTTGCGACCCACCATGGCACTGCCTTGCATCAGCTGCTGCGCTGCAAACTGGCCGGCCAGACCCTTGACAGTTTCGTTCAACTGCTGAATGCCGGTGACCGTGTTGATCTGCGCAATCTGTGAGGTCATTTGCGCGTTGTCCATCGGATTCATCGGATCCTGGTTGTTGAGCTGCGCTACCAGGAGCTTGAGAAAGCGGTCCTGCGCGGACGCAGCATCGTCCGCAGCGTTGGCCTTGGGGGCACTGCCTGTGTCGAGTACGCTGGTAGCGGATGAGGTGCTGCTGATCATGGAAAAAGCTCCGGTTTACTGACCCATCTGCAGGGTTTTGAGCAGCAAGGTCTTGGCCGTATTCATGACTTCGACGTTGTTCTGGTACGAGCGCGAGGCGGAAATCATGTTGACCATTTCCTCCACCGCGTTGACGTTGGAATGCGTGACGTAGCCGTCGGCGTCGGCCATGGGGTTGCTCGGGTCGTGCACCTTGCGGCCGGGGGTGTCGCTCTCTTGAATGGCACTGACGCGCACGCCAGCAGCGCCGTCGCCGCCCATGGGCGTGGTCTCGAAAACCGCCTGACGGGCCTTGTAGGCCTTGCCGTCGGGGCCCGCCACCGCATCCACGTTGGCCAGGTTGCTGGCCACCACGTTGAGTCGCTGCGCTTGCGCGCTGATAGCGCTCGACGAGACGTTGAATATGGAAAACATCGACATGGGCTACTTCGCTTGCTTACTGGCCCTGAATGGCGCTGAGCATGGTCTTGGCATTGCCGTTGATGAAGCGCAGCGTCGCTTCGTAGCGCACCGCGTTGTCCATGAAGGCGGCGCGTTCGCGGTCCAGATCGACCGTGTTGTTGTCCAGTGCCGGCTGCGTCTGTACGGCGTAGCCGAGGGTGCTGCGCTCGGAGATGCCAGACAGCGGGATATGTCCAGGCGTTCCGGTGCCGTAGTCGCCGCTGCGGCTATCCTGGCTGACCGACATCGCCCCCTTGCCTTGCGAGCCTCCTGTGGCGGCACTGAGCGCCTCGGAAAACTTCATGTCGCGCGCCACATATCCGGGGGTGTCGGCATTGGCGATGTTGCTGGCAAGAAGACGCTGGCGCTCGGCACGCAGCAGCAGCGCGTTGCCGTGAAAGTCGAGCCGGTTGGTCATCTTGTCGAGCATGTCGTACCTCACACCTCTTGTGCATCTGTGCCGAGGGCAGGGCCTGCGGCGTGGTTTGATTATGGAAACTCCGCCGTTTTTCTAAAGTGGAAAGAACGCGGCAATTGGCGCGCAGTTCGGTGCTTTGTGGCGCACGGTGCTGCCTATAGTGCAAGGGGTGAAAAGGCCTGCAAGCGCTGGCCTGCATTCCAAGGAGAATCCGCATGCCCCATCCATTTTTTGACCGCCTGCGCCCCATGGGACTGGTGCGCGTGGCCGGTACCTGGGTGTTTGCCCTGCTGCTCGGCTCGGGTGCCTGGGCGCAAGATGCCGCCACGCTGACCCAGATCACGCAAAGCTGGATCGACAGCAGCCTGCGCGGCGGCGCCCAGCAGTTGCCGCTGCGCATGGAAGTGGAGGTCGGGGAGCTGGACCCCCGCCTGCGCCTGGCGCCCTGCGCCCGCGTGGAACCCTATTTGCCTGCTGGTTCGCGTTTGTGGGGTCGCACGCGGCTGGGCCTGCGCTGCACCGAAGGGGCGACACGCTGGAACGTGTTTCTGCCCGTCACCGTCAAGGCTTTTGGCCCCGCCTGGGTGCTGACAGGCAATGTGAGCTCTGGTGCGGTATTGACTCAAGCAGACGCGACCGAAGCCGAAATCGATTGGGCGGCGGAGGCTTCGTCAGTGGTTGCAGACCCCTCGCTCTGGGTGGGCCAGGTGGCCGCGCGCCCCTTGCAGGCAGGGCAAGCCTTGCGCCAATCCATGGTGCGCGCGCCCAAATTGTTCCAGGCAGGGGCCCAGGTTCGGGTGTCGGCCCAAGGAGTGGGCTATGCGGTCAGCGCTGGTGGGCAAGCGCTTAGTGCGGGTAGCGTCGGACAGACTGTGCGTGTCAGAATGGATAATGGCAAGGTAATAAGTGGTGTTGTAGACGAAAACGGGACAATAGCGGTAAACCTTTGATGCGATCTCCCCACTTAGGCCTAAAGTCTCGCGCATGGGCGTCGAAAACATTCCTACCGGTCCCCGACTTGCAGGGGGCATGGAGAAGGTAATGAAAATAGGTCAACAACCCGAACTCTCAAGCGCTGTCGCGCAGTCAAACGCCTCCAAGCAGGCCAAGACCGCCGCACCGGCTGCGGAGGCGAGCACGAAGGCGCCTGCGTCGGCCGCAGCAGCGGGCGTGCCGGTGACGCTTTCGCGCACCGCGCGGGAAATTGAGCAAACGGGACGCAACCAGACCGATTTCGACGCCGGCCGGGTGAAGGCAGTGCGCAGCGCTATCGAGAACGGGACGTTCAAGGTCGATGCCGGAGCGATTGCCGACAAGATGCTGGCGAATGCCGAGGAAATCATCTCCCACTCGCGCGGTTGATGCCTCTGGGCGCGCGCTTTTTGCTGAGATCGCCGCAAACCGACCTGTTTACCCATGACCACCCTCTCCCCTGTCGAGGAATCTCTAGCGCTTGTCGAGGCCTGTCTGGCCAGAGTGGGTTCGGCTTTGAAGAACTCCGAAGCCGACGCATTGCAGCGGGCGAGCGAACAACTGCGCTTGGCGGCGATGCATTTTTCTCAGGCGCTGCAGGGCTCCGCAGCTTCGCTGTCACCCGCGATGGTGGTGCGTGTGCGCACGGTGTCCGTGCGGTTGACCAGCCAGCGCGACGCTCTGGCCCGTATGTCCGCAGTTTTGGACCGCCAGGTTCGAACCCTCGTGCCTGAGCAGGCACCATCGACCACCTACGGGGCTTCGCCAAGTGGGCGAAGCGCGGGCGCGGCGCGTATTTACCGATCTGCAGGCTGAAACCATAGAAAAGGGCGCATGGCGCCCTTTTTTATGGTTCGGGTTTCAGTGGCTGCGCATTCGGGCACGAAGGCGTGCGATGGACTGGCTGTGCAACTGGCATACACGCGATTCGGTGACCCCGAGCACCGCTGCGATCTCCTTGAGATTCATATCTTGCTCGTAGTACATGCCCATGATGTACTGCTCGCGCTCGGGGAGCGCTTCGATGGCAACCACCAGCGCGTTGCGCAGGCGTTGGTCGCGCAACATGGCCATAGGGTCTGTGGGCGCGTCGTCGGTTTCGTGGCGTTCCAGAAAACCTTCGCCGTCTTCGCCGTCGCCTCGAGTCATGTCTTCCAGATAGACGAGCTGCGTGCCGCGAACCTTGCCAAGCAGGCTCTGGTAGTCGGACAGCGACATGTCGAGGTCCTCGGCAATTTCTGATTCTAGCGGGCTGCGTCCAAGCTTTTGCTCCAGGCGTCGAACCGCTTTCTCAATGTCTTTCTGGCTCTTGCGCGAGCTGCGAGACATCCAGTCGGCTTCACGCAGCTCATCCAGCATCGCGCCGCGGATGCGCTGGGTGGCAAAGGTTTCAAACTGCACGCCCTGCGTCGCTTCGAAGCGCGTCAAGGCTTCGGACAAACCGATCATGCCGACCTGGATCAGATCGTCAATTTCCACATTCGCGGGCAGCTTGGCGATCATGTGATGTGCCAGCCGGCGTACCAAGGGTACGTGCTGGCGCAGCAGGGCATCCCGGTCAAGCTGGCCTTTTGCGGTGTAGGTCACGTCAGTGGCTCGTTGCAAGGGGCGTGGCGCGTTGCGCCTCGTTGGGAGATGGTAGCGCAGCGAACAGCCCCGAAGCGCAAAGGGTTTCCGCGTTTTCCAGCAATTCCAGTGCCAGACGCTGCAGGTCCGCAGGGCGATTGGCGTGCAGCAACAAGCTGCGCGGCGCCCGGCCTAAGTGCTTGGCCGCGCAGTCGCACAGTACGCGCAGCTGCTGTTGGGCGGCCGCGCGCTCCTCGTCACCATGCACCAAACGGGCGACGGTTCCCATCAAACCGGTGTGAAATGAAAGCAGTTTCAGCTGCTGGTAGCTGTTGATGACGGCCTTGCCATCGTCTCCAAGCAAGACCAGTGGTGATGCGCTGGAGCCTTCCAAGAGCGGCGATGCCAGCATGGCCATGGGCGCATACAGCAAAACTACGGCGTAGCGCCGCAGCAGGGGTTGCAGCGCCAGCAAGGCTTGCGGCGCGCCAGCGCGTCTGCTGGCAAGTTCGGCCAATCCACGCGCCGCAGGCAGCACGGCCAGCGAATCAGCGCCCGGTAGCTGGGCCGGAGGTTCAATCCACAATGTGTCGTCCAGCAGCTCCAGCAGTCCGGGGGCTTCGCTCGTCTCGCGCTCCGAGCCGTCCAGCACCACAGTGGGATAACCCAGCGCTTGCAGATGGGTGCAGATATCCCAGAGCACTTGCAGGCCCATTCCGCCGGGCGTGCCCGCCACGGGAATCAGGCGCAAGCCGTCTTGTGGCGTGCGGCCGTAGAGGCTGGTGCCCTGGTGCAAACCGAATTCAAGCATCGATCAGTCCTCGGCTGCGTGGCTGCTCGGCATTGTGAGAAAAGAAAAAATTCAGCTCGGTGCTCTTGGGATCGAAGGCCGAACGAGCGAGCGAGCGCATCGACGTTGCGACGAGCGCATGGGCGTCGGCGGCTTCCCAGTCTTCCGGTACGCGCTGTCCGTTGGTGACGCCGCGCAGCAGCAGTTGGTGGCGAATCAATGCGTCGATGGCCGGGCCGAGCTTCACGGCTTCGTCCACCTTGGTGAGAATGGCTTGCTGTGCGCCCGAGGTCTTGAAGGCCATCAAGGTGTCTTCCAATGTGTCGCCATGGCTGCCTGCGTTAAGTACCAGCAGCCGCTGCACTTCGGGCAGATCAAGCACATCCAGCATGTCGCGCCGACGTGGATCGCGCGGCGCCACGCCTGTGGTGTCAATCAACACCATCTTCTTGCTGCTGAGCAGGCCCAGAAGATCCTGCAGCGCTGCTTGATCGTGCGCAAGATGGGCGACGATGCCCAGCATGCGGCCGTAGCTGCGCAACTGCTCGTGCGCGCCGACGCGGTAAGTATCCAGCGTGATCAGACCAACGCTGGCAGGACCATGAATGCGCGCGCACAGCGCCGCGAGCTTCGCGGTGGTGGTGGTTTTTCCCACGCCGGTGGACCCAACCAGCGCATAGGTGCCGCCTTGCTCGTACAAGGGCTCGACGCTGGCGTCGGTCTTGACGTTGCGCTCCAGTACTTCCATCAGCCAATGCACCGATTCGGCCGCGCCAAGCTCTTCGGGAAGCCGCTCCAGAATCGTGCGCGCCAGCGCGGGCGAATAGCCGGCCCGGATCATCTTGAGCATCAGGTTGGACTGAATCGGGTTCTGGCGCGCCTGTCCCCACCAGGACAAGGTGTTGAAGCGGTCCTCGATGAGGTCTTTCATGGCCTGCAGTTCGTGCATCACGCCGTCCTGATTTGACAGCTTCGGTGACTGCATCGCCACAGGCGGTTCGTGGCGTGAGCGCGCTGCGGGTTGGGGCGCTGCCTTGGTGAGCGGATTGTGGCGGGGCATGGGGGCTGCGGCGGCGCGCTGGATGGGTGACGTCTCCGGCATGCGGGCAGCTCGATCTGTCTGGTGCGTTTGCGCTTCGCCCAATGCTTCGTGGCGACGACGCAGCATGCGCTCGCGCACATAGTCCTGGAAGGACAGTGTGCTCATGGCCAATGCTTCGGTGTCCTGTTGCACCGGGTTGCTGGCTGCTCGCGCGCTGCCCGATTCGCGTGGTGCGCTTTTTGCCACCGGGCGCTCCTGCACTGGGGCGCTCTCCACTTCGTCCAGCGCATTGAGTGTTTCTTCCGCCGTCGCCACCACTTCCACGCCGTTGGGGGTGGGTCGGTTGGACAGGATCAGCGTGCCATCGCCAAAGGCCATGCGGGCCTTGGCCAGCGCCTCGCGGGCCGTGGGCGCATGGAAGCGTTTGATGTTCATGCCGTTGCTCCTTTGAGGATGGGGCCAATGCGTATCGTGTGGGTTTCAGGAATCTCGCTGTGCGCCAGCACTTGCAGGCGCGGCGCCACGCGACGCACCAGGCGGGAAATGGCGCCGCGAATGGCGTCGGGCACCAGCAGGCAGGCGGGCAGCCCCATCTCTTCCTGGCGCAGCGCCACTTCTGCAGCTTTCTGCGTGAGGATGTCAGCAACGCCGGGGTCCAGCGAGGGACCGCTGGCGTTGCCCAGGGCTTGCACCAGCAGGCGCTCGAGGCCGGGCTCGATGGCGATCACATTGAGTTCTCGCGTTGGGCCGTAAATCTGCTGCACGATGGCCGGCGACAAGGCCACGCGAACGCGCCGTGCCAGTTCCACCGGATCGGTGATGGCGCCGCCATGCTCGGCGAGCGTCTCGATGATGGTGCGGATGTCGCGGATGTGCACGGATTCCTCCAGCAGCAGCTGCAGCACTTTCTGGAACGTTGCAATCGACACCATTTTGGGAACCACTTCCTCGATGAGTTTGGGTGCCAGCTTGGCCACATGCTCCACCAGCTGCTGCGTTTCGGTGCGACTGAGGAGCTTGGCTGCCTGGACTTGCATCAAGTGTGACAAATGCGTGGCCATCACGGTTTCCGAATCAACGACGGTAAAACCGGCCATTTGCGCCGCTTCCTTCTGCTGCTCATCAATCCAGTGCGCTGGCAAGCCGAAAGCAGGGTCGGTCGTGGGCGTGCCGATCAGCGGCGTGCTGATGCCGCCAGGGTTGATGGCCAGATGCATGCCCGGAAAGGCTTCGCCTTCGCCCACCATCACGCCGCGCAGGGTGATGCGGTAGCCGCTGGGCTTGAGTTCGAGGTTGTCGCGCACATGCACCGGCGGTGGCAAAAAGCCCACCTCCTGCGCAAACTTGCGCCGCACGCCCTTGATGCGGGTGAGCAGATCGCCTTGGCGCGTTTTGTCTACAAGTGCAATCAGGCGGTAGCCAAGTTCCAGACCGAGCAGGTCCACCGGCTGCAGATCGTCCCAGGTGGCTTCGCCATCGCCGACAGGTGCAGGAGCTTCCTCGACGGGTGGAGGCACTTTGGCGCGCTGCAGCATGAGCCAGGACAGATAGCCAAGACCTGCGCCAATGGTCAGAAACACCATGTGCGGCATTCCCGGAATCACACCGAGCAGCACCAGAATGGCCGAGGTGATACCGAGAACCTTGGGCGACATGAACAGCTGTTGCACGATCTGTTGGCCCATATCGGAGTCTTTGCCGACACGCGAAATCACCATGGCAGCAGCAACAGAGATCAAGAGACCCGGAATCTGCGCCACCAGTGCATCACCCACGGCCATCAGGATGTAGGTGTCTGCTGCCTTGCTGGCGGACAAGCCATGCTGCAGCATGCCGATGGCAAAGCCGCCGACGATGTTGATCAGCAAGATCAGAATGCCGGCAACAGCGTCGCCGCGCACGAACTTGGAGGCGCCGTCCATGGATCCAAAGAAGTTGGCTTCCTCCGCTACCTCGGCACGCCGGCGCTTGGCTTCCGTCTCGTCAATCAGGCCCGCATTCAAGTCGGCATCCACCGCCATCTGCTTGCCTGGCATGGCGTCCAGGGTGAAGCGCGCCGATACCTCGGCGATGCGCTCGGCGCCTTTGGTGATCACTATGAAGTTGATCACCACCAGGATGGCGAAAACGATGAGTCCCACGGCAAAGTTGCCGCCGATCAGGAAGTGACCGAAAGCCTCAATCACTGCGCCGGCTGCTCCTGGGCCGGTGTGGCCCTCGAGCAGCACCACGCGGGTGGAGGCCACATTGAGTGAAAGGCGCATCAGCGTGGTCAGGAGCAGCACCGAAGGGAAGGCCGCAAAGTCGAGCGGCTTGAGCATGTAGGCCGCCACCATCATCACCATCAGCGCCACGGCGATATTGAGGGTAAAGAATGTGTCGAGCAGCCAGGACGGAATCGGCAGCACCATCAGTGCCAGGATCGCCACCACCAGCAGCGGTGCCGACAGGCCCGGTGCCCCTGCGAGGCGACTGCCTGCCCATTGTTGGGCGGATTTCATGGAGGCGTTCATGCGGGCTCACCTTGCTGCGTTGCGCGGGTCAGGGGGTCGAGTTCGGGTGGAACAAAGGGCTCGGGAACTTCGCCGGGCATCGGGCCTTCGCCGCGCAGCGCGGCCTTGAGGCGGTAGACATAGGCCAGCACCTGGGCCACCGCCGTGTACAGCGTGGCCGGGATCGGACGGTCAAGCTCGGCGTTGGCATACAAGGCGCGCGCCAGCATGGGCGACTGCAGCACCGGAACCGCATGGTTCTTGGCCAGATCGCGGATGCGCATGGCGATCAGATCGGTACCTTTGGCAATCACCTGGGGTGCTGCCATGCCTTCTTCGTATTTCAGCGCCACGGCATAGTGCGTCGGGTTCATCACGACGAAGTCGGCATTGGGAACGGCCGAGACGCTTGCGCGGTCGGCGATCTCGCGCTGGCGCTGGCGCATGCGGCCCTTGATTTCTGGGTTGCCGTCGGACTCTTTGTGCTCCTGCTTGACTTCCTGGTGCGACATCTTGAGGCGCTGGCGAAAGAAGACCGATTGCAGCGGCACATCCACCAAGGCCGCCAGGAAAACCACCAGCAGCAACAAGGCCATTCCCTCGGTCATCCAGTCGGCCACGTGCGAAATGGCCGAGGGGGAGGGTTGCAGAATGAGCGTCGCCATGTCGTCGATGCTGTTGCCAAGGTACTTCCACGCCACGGTCGCCAGGATCCCCGTCATGAGAATCATCTTGGCGACATTGGCCATCTGCTGCTTGGAAAACAGATTTGCCGCGCCCTTGAGCGGGTTGAGGCGGGTGAAATCCGGGGTGATCGGCTTGGCGCTGAACACCCAGCCACCAGCGCCAACGGCACTGAGCAGCGCGGCGGCGCCAGTCAGTATGGCGAAAAAGGCGCTGGCAATCAGCCCCGTTCCAGCCATGGTTTCCAGGCGCGCAATCATCGATGCGGGCGACTTCATGGTGCTGGCATCAAAGGCCAGTTGCCGCGCCATATCGAGACGGAGATGGTCAATCAGCCGTGGTGCAAAGATCAACAACACCATGGCACCAGCACCCAGAATTGCCAGATGCGAGAGATCGCGCGAGCGGGCAGCCTGCCCGTCGGTACGGGCCTTTTGCAGCTTGCGCTCAGTGGCGGGGAGGTTGCGGTCCTGGCTCGATTCCATGATGGCGTGACGGGTGGTGTCAGGCCATTGTCGTGAGCCACGCTGGAATCTAAAGCGCGATAAGCGGGCCGGACGCCCGTTTGATTAGAGACTGTTCACGGTCTTTTTATGGAGCCCGTTGCTCCGCCCAGGGGGTGGTTGCAAGGCGCAAACCGCAGACGGGCAGGTGGCCCGGCGGGAATTTGCAACGCCGCAGGCGCCGCCTGGGTGGGGCAACCCTCTAGGCAGGGCAGCGAAACGCCACTACTTCAGCGTTGCCCGCCTTGTCCAGGCCGTTCAGCATGGCCTGCGGCGTGCGCCTTGATTGCGGCGCTTTGCTGCCTTGCGGGCACCACGAAAAGAGCACGAACAGGCGCTTAAAAACCGAGGCTGGCCAGAAGATCGTCCACTTGTGATTGGTCGGTAACCACGTCGGAGGTGGGCTCCGGGCTGACGACTGGTCCCGAAAGATGGTGGCTGACGGGTTCGGGCACGGCCACCACTGCGTTGGGTGGAGCGGTCTGAATGACCAAGTGGACCAGCTGCTCCTCAATGGTGGCGGCAAGGGCCACGACGCGCGCGATCACCTGGCCCGTGAGATCGTGAAAATCCTGCGCCATCATGATTTCGGTCAGGTGTTCATCTGCCGTTTGGGTGACGCGCGAGACATCGTCCAGAAAATTCATGATCGCGCCGGTGGCCACGGCGGCGACCGGATCGCGCACCAGCGCCTGGCGCATGCGCATGGCTTCCGCAGAAAGATGGTCGTGTTGCAGTTTGGCCTGCTCGACACGGGTGAGCACTTTTTCCGCCGCTTCGCCCGTGAGCCGCGCAATGTAGGACAGGCGGCTTTGTGCGTCGGGCAACTCCCCCATGGTGTTGCGCAATTGGTCTGCGTAACCCAGTTCGCTGAGCGAGTCGTGCAGCTGTCGTGTGAGCAAGCCGATCTTTTGGTGCACATCGAGATCGGACGGCGGGGCGGGGTGGTGAGCGATTGGGTCTTCCATGGCAGTCTACAGTCCCGCCTTTTTGATGATCAAAGTCACCTTTTCTTCCAGTGTGGCTTTGGTAAACGGCTTGACGATGTAGCCGGCCGCACCGCCTTGTGCGGCTGCCACGATGTCTTCCTTGCGCGCTTCCGCCGTCACCATCAGCACCGGAAGGTGCTTGAGTTTTTCGTCGGCCTTGATCTCAGCCAGCAACTGAAAGCCGTTCATGTTGGGCATGTTGATGTCGGTGACGACAAAGTCGAACTTGCTGTTGCGCAGCTTGTGCATCGCCGCGACGCCATCCTCGGCTTCGTCGGCTTCGGCAAATCCGCTCTCCTTGAGCAAATTGCGGACGATGCGCCGCATCGTGGAAAAGTCGTCAACAATCAAAAAGCGAAGGGCATTGGACACGTGAGACCCTTTCGGTCGGAAATTGCAAAGTACTAGCGCCCGACATTGGAAGCAGGGGCTGCAGGGGGCTGCGGGCTCACCGCCACGGCTGCCGGGCTGGCAGGAACGCCTTTTTCCTGCGCTTGTGTATCCGATTGTGCCGCAGGCACGGTGGCGTCTCTTCCCAGCAGCCTCTCTTCGGCTTCGCGGGTGAGCACCGTAATGCTGATCCGCCGGTTCGTTGCGGCACGCGGATGCTCCGGATCGAGCAGGTCACTGGCCCCCATGCCTACCACCCGGGCGAGCTTCGCATCGGGCATGCCGGCGGCCACCAGTTCCCGGCGCGATGCGTTCGCACGGTCAGCGGAGAGCTCCCAGTTGCTGTAGCCGCGATCACCATTGCCGTAGGGCGTGGCGTCTGTATGGCCGGCCAGACTGATGCGGTTTTGCACGCCGCCCAGCGCTGCGCCGATCTCGCGCAGGATTTCGCGCATGTAGGGCTTCACCAAAGCGCTGCCGCTGTCAAACATGGGCCGGTTCTGGTCGTCGACGATCTGAATTTGCAGGCCGTCTGGCGTGACGTCAATTCGAATTTGGGAGCTAAAGTCATTGAGCCTCGGGTTGTCCGCAATGATCGCGTCCATGCGCTCGCGCAGCGACTTGATGCGCTCGGCGTCGCGTTTGGCCTGTTCGGCGCGCATTTCTTCGGCAGCGAGGCGGCGGCTGGTGTTCTTCTCCGCATCGGTGCGGCGCACCTGGCCATGCACTTTGCTCAAATCGTTGCCGCCGCCCGGAATGACGCTGGAGCTGTTTCCTGCGCCGCTCCCCCCCGTCATGGCAACGGCCAGTGGTGAATTGAAGTAATCGGCAATGCCTTGCAATTCCCCCTTGGCCGTGGAACCCAGCAGCCACATCAGAAGAAAGAAGGCCATCATGGCCGTTACGAAGTCGGCGTAGGCGATCTTCCAGGCGCCTCCATGCACAGGGTGTTTGCCCTTGCGCACGCGCTTGACGATGATGGGCTGGAGCTTTTTTTCCGCCATCGTGGTTCCCGGCTATTTCCGGCCTTTCACGTGGCTCTCAAGCTCCAGGAATGTGGGTCGAGCGGTAGAGAACAGCACCTTGCGACCGAATTCAATGGCCGTGGCCGGGTTGTAGCCCTGCATGCTGGCCAGCAAGGTGGCCTTGATGCACAGCAGCTCCTTGGCGGCGTCGTCCATGCGCTGCTCCATCAGCCCGGCGATCGGCTCCACCGCGCCATAGGCCAGAAAGATTCCCAGAAACGTCCCCACCAGGGCCGAGGCAATCATGCCGCCCAGCACCGACGGGGGCTGCCCCACCGATCCCATGGTGTTCACCACGCCCAGGACCGCCGCCACAATACCGAAGGCAGGCAAAGCGCCCGCCAGCCGCGTCAGCGCTGCCACGGGCGCATGCGCCTCCTCGTGGTGGGTATCGATCTCGCTGTCCATCAGCGATTCGATTTCGTGCGAATTGAGGTTGCCCGAGACCATCATGCGCAAATAGTCGGTCAGAAATTCGACCACGTGGTGGTCCGCGCCCACGGCCGGGTACTTCTTGAAAATCTCCGATTCCTGCGGCGCCTCGACGTCCTTCTCGATGGCCATCAGGCCGTCCTTGCGCGCCTTCTGCAGAATTTCGTAGAGCATGGCCATCAGCTCCATGTAGCGCGCCTTGGTGTATTTCGAGCCCTTGAACAGGCCGGGCAGCGCTCCAAAGGTGGCCTTGAGCACCTTGGGCTGGTTGGTGACGATGAACGAGCCCAGAGCGGCTCCGCCGATGGTGATCATTTCAAACGGCAGCGCCTCCAGCAGCACGCCGATGTTGCCGCCATGCACTATGAAGACGCCGAACACGCAGCCGAAGGTGATGATGTAGCCGACGATGATGCTCATGGTTGCGCGATTCTGGCAGAGCCAAAGTGCTTTGTTCCGTAGAACTATCGCATGTAGTACAGCCAGATCGATCTGTAACTGCCCCGCTGCGGGCGGCAAGTCGGGCGTCTTAAACCAAAAAATTCGAATCCTTTTTGGCGCTAGCGCTTTACCAATAAGCGGGGGAAGCTACAAAAATTGTAGCAATTCCTCGATTTTCTCTACTCAGTCCCCGCGAAAAAGTGAAAAAAGCACAAAAAGTTACGGTATGGCTAAAGTTTGTTGCATGTGGGTCCGATAACACATTCAACAGGGAATCCAAGCCCTGTACCTCGCGACAGTCGGGCCTCGGCCAGGCTGCACGGGTTGGGCCGCCGGCTAGCGCTGGCATTCATTTGATAACGGCAGCAATGCCGCACGTTTGGGCTTACCTCAAGGAGCTACCACCATGGCCGCCACTATCAACACCAATGTCCAGTCGCTCAATGCGCAGCGCAATCTCAGCGCTTCGCAAAATTCGCTGGCTACTTCCATGCAGCGCCTGTCCTCTGGCCTGCGCATCAACAGCGCCAAAGACGACGCTGCCGGCATGGCCATTTCCGAGCGCATGTCCACCCAGATCCGCGGCCTGAATGTCGCCTCGCGCAATGCCAATGACGGTATTTCGCTGGCACAGACGGCCGAAGGCGCGCTGAGCGCCATTGGCAACAACCTCCAGCGCATTCGCGAACTGGCAGTGCAATCACGCAACGCCACCAACTCTGCGGACGACCGCGCAGCGCTGCAAAAAGAAGTCTCGCAGCTCAAAGGTGAAATCGGTCGGGTTGCCGACCAAACCTCGTTCAATGGCACGAACTTGCTGGACGGCTCGTTCACCAGCCAGGCATTCCAGGTCGGTGCCAACCAAGGCCAGACCATCAACATTGCTGCGATCGCTGATGCGAATATTGACAAGCTGGGAACATGGACGACGCCGTCGGCCGCAACCGTGACGGGCGCTGCGGCATCTGCCTTTACTGCCATTGATGCTGGGGATCTCCAAATTAACGGCATCAATATTGGTGCAGTGGCAGCTGGCGGTGCTGCGCCCGCACAAGGTGCCAACGTGGCAGCTGCCATCAATGCCATGAGCGTGGAGACCGGCGTGACGGCAACAGCCGATGGAGCGGGCCTGGTTACTCTGAGTTCGTCCAGCGCTATCACCGTCGCCTTTGCGGGGGCATCGGCAACTACTGCCACCACCGGGCTAACTGCCGCCACAACGGCGGTGACGGCTGGCACGGCCCAGACTGGCTTCCTCAACCTGGATATCTCCACCACCACCGGTGCAGACAATGCCATCCTGGCTATGGACGCAGCATTGAAATCTGTCAATTCGGCCCGGGCCGATCTGGGTGCTGTGCAGAACCGTTTCAGTTCGGTGGTGGAGAACCTGGCGACGACCTCGGAAAATCTTTCCGCCTCGCGCAGCCGCATCATGGACGCCGACTTTGCGGCGGAAACGGCCAACCTGAGCCGCGCGCAGATCCTGCAGCAGGCCGGTACCGCCATGGTGGCGCAAGCCAACCAGTTGCCCCAGGGCGTGCTGGCCCTGCTGCGCGGCTAAGCAGGCAGAACCGCGGGCGGGCGCTCAGCCTGCCACGGCGCACACAGCGCGGGAGTCCATCGGGCTCCCGCGCTTTTTTGTTTGATGGCCGGAGAAAGGCGCAAATGGGGTGCTTCATGGCGGCTTTGCGCGCTGCCTGGCTCCTGAAAATAAACACCCAAGGGAGGAATGGCGTCCGCGTCTGCCGTCCCGAAACCGCAAGCACTGAAAGCAACCCTTCCGTTTGCTGACCGTGCGTTGATTTGCAGCTTTATTTCAGGAGCTATCACCATGGCAGCCACTATCAACACCAATGTCCAGTCGCTCAATGCGCAGCGCAATCTCAGCGCTTCGCAAAACTCGCTGGCGACCTCCATGCAGCGCCTGTCCTCGGGCCTGCGTATCAACAGCGCCAAGGACGACGCCGCCGGCCTGGCCATCTCCGAGCGCATGTCTACGCAGGTCCGTGGCCTGAATCAGGCCTCGCGCAATGCCAATGACGGCATTTCTCTGGCCCAGACGGCCGAAGGCGCGCTGAGCGCCATTGGCAACAACCTCCAGCGTATCCGCGAATTGGCGGTGCAATCGCGCAACGCCACCAATTCTGCGGACGACCGCGCCGCACTTCAAAAGGAAGTCTCGCAGCTCAAGGGCGAAATCGGTCGGGTCGCCAAACAGACCTCGTTCAATGGCACGAACTTGCTGGACGGCACATTCACTAGCCAGGCATTCCAGGTCGGTGCAAACCAGGGCCAGACGATCAACATCGCTGCCATCGCCAATGCGAACATCGATCAGCTTGGTACTTGGACCACGCCGTCCTCGGCAGCGATGACGGGGGCTGCGGCAACGACATTCGGTGCAATCACCGCCGGCGACATCAAAATCAACGGTGTCAACATTGGTGCCGTGGCCGCCGGCGGCGCCGCACCGGCCCAGGGCGCTAACGTGGCGGCTGCGATCAACGCCATGAGTGTCGAGACTGGCGTCACTGCAACGGCAGATTCAGGTGGCCTGGTCACTCTGAGTTCATCCAGCGCTTTCACCCTCGCCATGTCGGGCACGGCCACCACTGCCAGCACGGGCCTGACTGCGGGACCCGCAACGGTGACGCCTGGCACGGCACAGACGGGCTTCCTCAACCTGGATATTTCCACGACGGCGGGTGCAGACAACGCCATCCTGGCCATGGATGCCGCACTGAACACGGTGAATTCGGCGCGCGCGGACCTGGGTGCGATCCAGAACCGCTTTAGCGCCGTTGTCGAGAACTTGGCAACCACTGCAGAAAACCTGACCGCCTCGCGCAGCCGCATCATGGACGCCGACTTCGCGGCTGAAACGGCCAACCTGAGCCGCGCGCAGATCCTGCAGCAGGCCGGCACCGCCATGGTGGCGCAAGCCAACCAGTTGCCGCAAAATGTGCTCAAGCTCCTGCAGGGCTGAGCGGCCAGCGCCAAAACTCTCAAGTTTCGCGCGCGCGCGCCGATAGACCTGTTGGGAAAGCGTGCGTTCGGACGTGGCGCCGGCTTGCCGCCGCGCCACGCCGGATAGCGGTACCACCCGCAACAGGAGGCAGATATGGGCATTTCATCGCCTGGCATAGGCAGCGGCCTCGATATCCAGGGCATCGTCGCCAAGCTGGTGGCACTGGAGAAGCAGCCCCTGCAGCAGTTGCAGGTCAAGGCTTCGGGCTTGAACGCCAAGCTCTCGGCCTTTGGGCAACTCAAGTCGCAGATCGCCAACCTGCAGGATCAGGCCGCCAAGCTGGCCAGCGGGTCGAACTGGGAGACCATGGCGGTCACCTCCAGCAATGCCGGCGCCGTGGTCGGCACCGCCACTTCGGCGGCCGCCCCCACTTCCTTCAGCATGGAGGTCGGCCAGCTTGCGCGGGCGCAATCCGCCGGCTCGGGCGTTTTCGGTACCGGCACGGCGCCCGGTACGGGCACGCTCAAAATTCAACTCGGCACCTGGGCCAAGGGCGGTTTCACGTCCGAAGACGATGGCACGGCCGAGTTCACGCCCGGCAGCGGCTCGGAGGTGTCGATAGACATCACCGCTGCGGACGACACCCTGGCCAAGGTGGCCGCCAAGATCAACGCAGCGGGCGCCGGCGTCAATGCCACGGTGTTGCGCGACGCCTCGGGCGAGCGCTTGCTGGTCCGCTCCAGCGCTACCGGCGAAGCCTCGGGCTTTCGCATCCAGGCGCTGGACGACGACGGCAACAACAGCGACGCCGCCGGGCTTTCGCGGCTGGCCTTCGACCCCCAGAACGCCAGCAACGGCTTGTCGCTCACGCTGGCCGCGCGCGACACGCTGGCCACCATCAACGGCGTACAGGTGAAATCGAGCAACACCACTTTTGCCGACGCGATCGACGGCGTGACGCTGACCGTTGGCCAGGTGACCACGGCGCCGGTGGAAGTAAACGTCAAGCGCGATACCGCCGGCGCACGCAACAACATCACCGCGTTCGTAGACTCCTACAACGCGCTGAACAACGCGCTGGCAGAGATGACCAAGTACAACCCGGCCGACAAGTCCGCCGGCACGCTGCAGGGCGACTCCACCGCCGTGGGGTTGCAGTCGGCGCTGCGCCAGCTGGTCGGCGGCATGGGCGCGCCGGGCGGTGAGTTCGGCCGGCTGTCCGACCTGGGTGTGCAGTTCCAGGCCGACGGCACACTGAAGGTGGACGCCACCAAGCTGGACGCCGCGATGGCCAAGCCCGATGCGCTCAAGGCGTTTTTCTCGGCCGACGAAGCAGGCACGGCGGCCGACGGCATGGCGGTGCGCATCAAGGCCTTCGCTACCGGCATGCTCGGTGTGGACGGCATGTTCGCCACCAAGACGCAATCGCTCCAAGGGGCCGTCAAGCGCAACGCCAGCGACCAGGAGCGGGTGGTCGAACGCGCCAGCCGGCGCGAGGAGCAACTGCTCGCGCAATACAGCCGCCTCGACGCCAACCTCGGCAAGCTCAGTGCGCTCAGTACCTACGTCAACCAGCAGATCACGATGTGGAACAAGAAGTCTGACAACTGAACTCGGCTTTGCGTGCGTGGGCGCTCGCGGCCCACACGCCTGCTGTTTCAAAGCCTGCAAGAGTGCTCCACAAGTGGCCCTTTTCGTCCCCTGAATTTGCTTGAGTTTCCACCGTGATTGCCGATATGAATAACAAGAAGCAAATCAAGGAGCCGTCGATGTACACCCCAGTCCATTCCCGTGCCGCCAGCGCCGCTTACCGGCAGGTGGGCGTTCAGAGCGGTGTCGACGGCGCTACACCGCAGGCGCTGATCAAAATGCTGTTCGACGGCTTGGTGCAGTCGCTCAACGCCGCACGCGGCGCCATGGCCCGGGGCGATGTGGCCGAGAAGGGGCGCCAACTGGGCCGTGCGGTGCGCATCCTCGAAGAAGGCCTTAAGGGTGGGCTGGATCGGCAGCGCGGCGGCGAACTGGCGGCCAACCTGGGCGCCTTGTACGACTACTGCATTGCCCGGTTGACGCACGCCAACCTGCGCGGTGACGTGGCGGCGGTTGAAGAGGTGCTCAAGCTCGTGGCGCCCGTGGCCGACGGCTGGAACCAGCTGGCTGCGGCCCCTGCCGGGAGGGCTTGAGCGATGTCCGCCGTACTGATCGACTACTACAAAGCCATCGAGGACAGCAGCCGCAAGATGCTGGAGGCTGCCCAGGCCAGCGACTGGGAAGGCGTGGTGCGCTACGAAGGCGCCTGCGCTGTGCTGATCGAAGAACTGCGCTACAAGGCGCAAGACCACGACCTGCTGCCCGAGCACCGCAAAGAGAAGACGGTGATCATGCAGCGCATCCTGCGCAACGACGCACAGATCCGCTGCCTGGCCGAGCCCTGGATGGCGCAGTTTGAGCACATGTTCGAAGGGCAGCCGCTGGTGATGCACTGAGGCATCAGAAATATTTGGTGAAATCGGGCTCTAGCGCTTGTTGCATAAGCGCTAGCAGCTATAAAATTGATAGTTTTCTTGTCTAGGCCAGGCCACGGAAAAAGCAGGGCAAACCGGGCGGAACGCGGTCCAGATAACCGAGAAAATTGAGGCAAAATCGGCCTCTAGCGCTTATCCAGCAAGCGCTGTCAGCTACAAAAAGTGAAGTTCCGGGTAAGAATGCGGCAAAGGCGCAGAAAAGCCAATGCACAGCCGCAGCGCGACGCTGCGTCGCTTACACCTGCATGTTCATGATGTCGGTGTAAGCCTGCACCATGCGGTTGCGCACATGCAAGGTGGCCTGAAAGCCGATTTGGGCTTTCTGAATCGCCACCATCGTTTCTTCCAGGCTCACCGCCGGGTTTTCCATCTGTACTTCGGTCTGCAGGTTCGCAGCGTGGTTTTGTGCCGTGCTGACCGATTGCAGGGCGCCTTTGAGTGCGCCGGCAAAACCGACTTCCTTGCCTTCGTTCTGCGCTGCAGCCGGGCGGCGCGCCTGGCCCGCGCCGGTCAACGGGGCGAGTGAGCTGGTGATGCGCATGTCCATGGCGGTGTCCGGTGAGTGAAGGTAGGGGGGCGAGTGATCGGATGGGGCAATCCTAGCGCCGCCGCCGCCCTTTATGCGTGGGAAAAGATGGCGAAAGCGGCGCCTTATCGGGTGAACGCGGCGGTGCTGCTGTCCAATAATCATTCCACGCAGAGCCTTGCCATTGCCTGTGAACCTGGAATACACCGATGTCTGCAGTCCTTCCCGTTGATTCCGCCCATATGCCCACCGGACCGTCCTGGATGCAGCGCCTGGCTGCGATGGACCGCGCTCAGCGCATGCGCCTGGCCGTCGGCGCGGTGCTGTTGGTGGGTGTGCTCATTGCTGCCGTGCTGTACGGCCGCCAGTCTGACTACCGCGTGCTGTTTGCCAATTTGAGCGACAAGGATGGTGGCGCCATCGTGGCGCAGCTGACGCAGATGAACGTGCCCTACAAATACTCCGAAGGCGGCGGTGCCATCACCATTCCTGCGGACCGGGTGCATGACGTGCGTCTGCGACTGGCAACCCAGGGCTTGCCCAAGGGCTCTGTGACGGGCTTTGAGCTGATGGAGAACAACCGCTTTGGCATGACGCAGTTTCAGGAGCGGCTGAACTTTCAACGTGGACTTGAAGGCGAGCTGACCCGATCCATCCAGGCCGTGTCCTCGGTGCAAAGCGCTCGGGTGCACTTGGCCCTGCCCAACCAGAACGGTTTTTTTCGTGAGCAACAGAAGCCCTCGGCCTCGGTGCTGATCAGCCTGTATCCGGGGCGTGTGCTGGACCGCGCGCAACTGGCAGGCATCGTGCATCTGGTGGCATCCAGCGTGCCCGAACTTGCGCCTTCAGCGGTGAGCGTGCTGGACGACACCGGAAAGCTGCTGTCGAATTCGCCCGACGCGGCCCAGAGTGGCGCCTTTGATGCCCAGCAACTGCAGTACGTGCAGCAGGTCGAGCAGCAGTACACGCGCCGCATCATGGAGATGCTCGAACCGATCATGGGTCGCAACAACGTGCGCGCGCAGGTGACCGCCGACGTGGATTTCAGCCAGACGGAATCGACTTCCGAGCAGTTTCGCCCCAACCAGACCCCGGATGCGACGGCCATTCGCAGTCAGCAGGTGATGGAAACCAATGGCAACACCACCAGTACGATGGCAGGAGCGGCGGGCGCCGTTGCGAATCAGCCCCCCGGCCCATCGGCTGCACCCATCAATGGTGCCAACCCAGCGCCCACTGCGGCGGGTCAGCAAGTGGCGAACGAATCGGGTACCCACAAACGTGAGTCCACCACCAACTACGAGGTGGACAAGACGGTCAAGGTCACGCGCGCCGGGCGCGGCACAGTCAAACGCCTGAGCGCAGCCGTGGTGGTGAACTACCAAAGCAGCGTGGAGCGCGGCAAGACGGTGACCAAGGCACTGCCCGCCGAACAGCTTGAGCGCATGACTGCGCTGGTCCGGGAGTCCATTGGCTTCAACCAGGAACGAGGCGACTCCGTGAACCTGATGAACGCGCCTTTCCAGGTGGAGACGCAAAGCATGGACCAGACGCCTCTCTGGAAGCAGCCGGAAACCCTGGATCTGGCTCGCAGCTTTGCCTGGCCCGTAGGAATGTTTCTGTTCGGCACGCTGGTTCTGTTGGGATTGGTGCGGCCCGCATTCAAGAATTTGGCCGCCGGTAGCCCGCGGCGCGGTCAGTCGGCGGGCGGAAAACTCGATGCGTTGGAGGCCGAGGCTCCGCAACGGCCAGCGCTGCCGCCGCCCACCCGATCTACCGAGCCGGTGCCTCCGTCGGCCGAGCAAATGCGACTGGAAGACGCCCGCGTGCTAACGCGCGAGAATCCGATGGCTGTCGCCAATATCATCAAGGGCTGGGTCAATGGCGACACGGCCTGACCGCAAGCCCGTCACGATGCCGGAATCATGGACGAACAAGGTCTGAACGACGCTGCGATCTTCCTCATGTCGCTGGGGGAGGAAGAAGCTGCGGAAGTTTTCAAGCATCTCTCTCCGAAAGAGGTGCAAAAGCTGGGCGAGACCATTGCGCGCATGCGCAACGTCTCGCGCGAACGGCTGGACGAGGTCATCAACAAGTTCTCGGGCGCTGCAGCGGAGCAGAGCCTGCTGGTCTCGGATACCAGCAACTACGTGCGGGCGGTGCTTAAGCGGGCGCTGGGAGACGACAAAGCGTCCTTGCTGATCGACCGTATCCTGCAAGGCGGCGACGTTTCCGGTATCGAGAGCCTGAAGTGGATGGACCCGCTGTCGGTGGCCGAGCTGCTGCGCAACGAGCACCCGCAGATCATTGCTGCGATTCTTGTGCATCTGGACTACGACCACGCAGCTGGCGTACTGATGCAATTTGGCGATCGCCAGCGCAGCGAGGTGCTGCTGCGCGTGGCCACGCTGGAGGGCATCCAGCCGGCGGCGCTGAAGGACCTCAACGAGGTGCTGTTCAAGGTGTTGTCGGGTGGCGACAAGGTACGCAAGAGCTCATTGGGAGGCGTCAAGGCGGCGGCCGAAATGATCAACCTGCTGGGCAACAACACCGAGGGCGTGGTGCTCGAGAATATTCGCGCCCACGACCCCGACCTGGCGCAGAAGATCATGGACAAGATGTTCGTTTTCGACGACGTCATGAAGCTCGACGACAAATCCATCCAGACTGTGCTCAAGGAAGTGGCTTCGGAAACCTTGGTGGTGGCACTCAAGGGCGCTGCGCCCGAGCTGCGCGAAAAATTCCTCTCCAACATGTCTTCGCGCGCTGGAGAAGCACTGCGCGAAGATCTGGAATCGCGCGGGCCTATGCGTTTGTCGGAAGTCGAAGCGCAGCAAAAGGAAATTTTGAAGACGGTGCGCCGCCTGTCCGACGAAGGCCAGATTGTTCTCGGAGGCGCCGGTGACGAAGCCTTCGTCTAACAGTCGGCTCTACACCCGCTTCATACCGCGCGAGGAGGTGGGTGATGTCACGCAATGGCAATTTGGCGCCATGGGCGCCAGTCAGGACGTGGAAGTGGACGCGCCCGAGCTGCCTTCACCTATTGACGAAGAAGAGCAAAGAGCTTTGCTGCAAGAGGCGCGAGACGAGGGGTTCGCGCAGGGCCAGGAGCAGGGCCGTGCAGACGCTGCGCTGGAGTGGCAGCAAAAGTTTGACGACTACCTGGCAGGGCAGGGCGCGGCCGCTGCGCAGCAGCTGTCGGCGCTGGCCACGGCCTTCGAGCGCGGTCTCACGCAGTCGCAGCAAATGCTGGCTCAGGGCGTGCTCGACCTGGCCTGCGACATTGCGCGCCAAGTGGTCCGACAGGAATTACGCGGCAACAACGAGGCCCTGCGGCCTGTGATCCAGGAGGCCATCGCCAGCCTGGTAGCGGATGGCCAGCCGATCTTTGTGCGCTTGCATCCCGAAGACGAGCACGCGCTGGGGCCTGCGCTGCGTTCGGAGTTCGCCGGAACGGCGATCCAGTGGATTGCTGACGCTGACGTGGCCCCAGGCGGCTGCCTCGTCGAGCAGGCCGGCACGGTGATTGATGGCAAGCTGGAAAAACGCTGGCAGCGTGCAGTCGCCCCGTTGGGAATCGATGCACCCTGGCAAACGGGAGCCGATGATGGAATCGACTGACGTCAGCGCTGCATGGAGCGCCTTCATGGATCAGGCGCGCAGTCGTGCAACTGCCCATGCGCCGCTGGAGACGCGTGGTTCGCTCACGCGCTTGGCGGGCCTGGTGCTGGAGGCCACCGGAATCCGAGTCCCGGTGGGATCGCAGTGTTTCGTCGAGATGGGGCAGGAGCGTACGCTGGCCGAAGTGGTGGGGTTTTCGGGCGAACGCGCGTTCCTGATGCCAGCGGGCGATACCCAGGGCCTGTCAAGCGGCGCCCAGGTGGTTCCGGCGCCGCCTTATGTTGCACCGCTCCAATTGTTTGCAGCCGCGCAGCCCATGCAAAGACTTGGTGTGCTGCGCCTGCCCATGGGAGATGGTCTCCTCGGGCGCGTGGTGGATGCCCAGGGAGTGCCCTTGGACCGCGACGGTGCGCTCCAAGAAGTGTCGGCCGATCCGATGGACCGACGCCTCATCAATGCCATGGACCGCGACCCGGTGCGCGTGCCGCTCGATACGGGTGTGCGTGCCATCAACGCCTTGCTGACGGTGGGACGCGGGCAGCGCTTGGGCCTGTTTGCTGGCTCGGGCGTCGGCAAGAGCGTGCTGCTGGGCATGATGGCGCGCTACACCGCTGCCGATGTGATTGTGGTGGGCTTGATTGGCGAGCGCGGTCGCGAAGTCAAGGAATTCGTCGAAGACATTCTGGGTGCGAAGGACCGTGGGCGTGCCGTGGTGGTGGCCGCACCCGCAGATGCTCCCCCCTTGTTGCGCATGCAGGGGGCCGCGTACGCTACAGCAGTGGCCGAGCATTTTCGAGACAAGGGAAAGCATGTGCTGCTGCTTATGGATTCGCTCACGCGCTATGCAATGGCGCAGCGCGAGATTGCCCTGGCCATTGGCGAGCCGCCCGCCACCAAAGGCTATCCGCCCTCATGTTTTGCCAAGCTTCCGCAGCTCGTCGAGCGCAGTGGCAATGGTTTAAACGGAGTAGGTTCGATCACTGCGTTCTATACCGTGCTCTCTGAGGGAGATGACCAGCAAGATCCGATTGCGGATGCAGCGCGCGCCATTCTTGACGGGCATATCGTGCTCTCGCGCGCCTTGGCCGAAACGGGACATTTCCCGGCCATCGACATCGAGCAGTCCGCCTCGCGCGTGATGCACAACGTCATCGGACAGCAGCACTTCGAATTGGCACGCAATTTTCGGGCGGTGTACTCGCGCTACCAGAAGAGCCGGGATCTGGTGCAGGTGGGTGCGTACATGAGCGGGTCTGATCCGGCGCTCGATGAGGCCATCCGCATGCAGCCCGCGATGGAACAGTTCCTGCAGCAGAATATGTTCGAGTCGTCGTCGCTCAATGAGAGTGTGGCCGCGATGGCAGACGTGTTTCAGTGATTGACCAAGATGAGCGTGCACCCACGAAATGCCTTGCTTGTTGCCGTGGAGTTGGCTGAGCGCCAGCGCGACGCAGCCCGCCACAGCTTGCGCGATGCGCAGGCCGGCGCTTTGGCAGCGCAAGAGCAAATGGCCCAACTGGAAACCTATGCGGCGGAAACCGATGCGCGCTGGGGGATGCGCGCTGGTGCCAGCCTGGCACCGGAAGTGTTGTTTCACCACCGGCATTTCATGGGTCGACTGGAACATGCCATGCAATTGCAGACGCGGGTTCTTGATGACCATGCACAGCGCGTCGCCGGCAATGAACGTGCTCTGCTGGCCGCGCAAGTGCGCCTCGCCACGTTGAAAAAACTGGTGGCCAAGCGGCAGCGTGAGCTGGAGCTTGTGCAGCAGCGGCGTGAGCAAAAACAGACCGATGAGCGCGCCCTGCTGGCGCTGCGCCTGCGCTTTGACGCGCACTGAACTTTCTGAAGGGCCAGATCATGGAAACCCAGCGCATTGCTTCTTCCTCGCCATCGCACGGCACGCACGCCACGCGCCACAGGGCAGCGCAGGGCGCACCGGAGGGGCTGGGCGCGTTTTCCGCTTTGCTTTCGGGGTTGGGGGAGGTGGTCGCCGACGCTGAAACGGATGCGTCCGTTTCGAAGGACATGTCTTCCCAGTCAGCAGGTTCGTCAGCGGGTGGGGCCGATCCGCAGCCGGCCTATTGGGACGCCAGTGTGCTCTCCTGGACGCCGCCGCCTGCCGATCCGGGAAAGGTTGGGGATGCCACAGAGGGTGTCGACCTCTCTACTTCGGACGAACTCTCTACATCGTCCCGTCAGGTGCAACTGGCGCCTGCTGGTTCAGCGCCCTCGACACGGCAAGGTGCGCCATTCGTTGATTCTGTCGGATCAGCATTGCAGCTACCACGAGCTGTACCGCCCGCCGGCACTTTTGATTTGAAGAACGAAGTGCGCCCCGAAGGCCTTGAAACAAGGCGCAGTGGTTCTGAGTCTGCGGGCACCACTGTCATTGGTAAAGCGTTTGTCGAGTCTGATCGACCCGATCCCGGTCTGACAAAAGCTTTTGGAGTCCCCGCCAACATGCGCGCTCCGGGTGCAGCAGCGGGTGTTGCCCGCAATTCCGCAGAGACAGCACCGAGTTTGTTGGTGCAGCGCGGCACGTCCATGCAGCCGATGGCTGCGGGAGAAGTTTTGGTCGGCGCGCAGGCTGTCCAGGGTTCCATAGCCTCAGTAGGCATATCTCATGGTGCAGCTGGCCTGGTGGCGCAGACCGCGCGCATGGATTTAGACGCAGCGGTAGGGGCAGATGCAGAAGCCGCAGGGGCTGGCGATTCTCCAGCCAAGCGGGCACTGCCTGGGCGCAAGGCAGCTCCCGTACTCTCGTCGGACAAGGGGCAGCGGCTTGCGCAAACTGCTGACCTGGTGCAGCGCCATGTGGCGCAGACGGAGGCCATGGGCAAACAGGTCATCGCCAAGGAGTTGCGGCTGGGCAGTGAAGCCGGACAGCGTCACCAGATGCTACAAAAAGCGGAGGCCGTGCGAGCAAGCATTGGCGATCCAGTCCTTGCCCCCAGCGTGGCTGCACCGCCGCTTGCCATGGCTTCGTGGGTTGCCGACAGGCGAGGGGATACTTCGCCGTCACGGCTTGAACAGCGGGAATTCGTTGCTAGCTCAAGCGGACAAGCCTTCGGTGAAGGTGGCGTGCCGCTGGTGGAACTGCCGGGTGGTGCCTCAATGGACGGCGCAGCCTTGTCGCCAGAAGACGCCATTACTGAGCAAGTGACTTACTGGTTGGGCGAGAACCTCAAGAATGCGGAGTTGACCGTTGATCATGCCGGCCAGCCGATTGATGTGCGCGTGTCGTTGACGGGCAACGAAGCGCATGTCGCGTTCCGCAGTGACCGGGCGCAGACACGCGAACTTCTCGATGCCAGCATGGATCAACTTCGCGAGCTGTTGCACGGTGAGGGGCTGGTTCTCTCGGGGATGAGTGTCGACGCCCAGGCAGCCGGGCAACAGGGGGAAAGCGGCAGTGACCGCTCCCCGGGCCGTGAGCGTACCGAGGAGGTTTCAGTGAGCGTAGGTGAGCCGCTGATGCCGACGCGCCGGATTCTGACCGATCGCTCGGTAGACCTGTTTGTCTGACTGCTCGGACTTGAGTGGGCGGAATGTTGCCCGTTAACGGGCCTTATCTGGCTATCATGGTTTGGCCGGACGCCAATAATGGTTCCTGTGCACGGCGCTGACTTCATGCAGGCGCTCGTGCCCTCTTTTGCCCTAGCAAGAAAGTTGGACCGTGTCTGCCACCGTTGAACCTGAAAAGAAGCCCGTCAAAAGCAAAAAGCTGCTGATTATCGTGGCGGTCGTCTTGCTGTTGCTTGTGATCGCGGGCGGTGGGGCGGCGTACGTCCTTTCCCAGCGCCACACGCTTGATGACGATGGCGAGGACATTGCTGCCACGCAGGAGCATGCCGAGCCGGCGCCGGTTCCGACCTTTTTGCCCGTCGATACGATGGTGGTCAATCTGGCGGATCCGGGGGGGAGCGGTTTGCACAAGTGGGTATAACGCTGGAGTTGGCCGACGCGAAGACGGCAGAACGCGTGAAACAGTACCTGCCAAGCATACGCAGCAGTGTGCTGTTGTTGCTCTCGCAGAGAACCTCGGACGAGTTGTTGCGGCGTGACGGAAAGGAAAAGCTGGCCCACGATATTCTCCGTGAGGTCTCGCGTCCTCTAGGATTCTCGGTGCCTGAGACGCCAAGCGCTGCAGCAGGAAGTACGGACAGCTCGCAAGCGGCAAAGACCAAAGAAAAGAGCAAGAAAAAAACCAAGTCCGAGGTACCGGACAATCCGGTTCGGCGGGTGTTATTTTCTGGATTCATCATTCAATAGCGAGCCAGGGAGACTCTCATGAGCGAATCGTTCCTGTCGCAGGAAGAAGTTGACGCCCTGCTGGAAGGTGTCACTGGCGAGAGTCAGAAGACTGAGCAAGAAGTCTTTGAGTCTGGGGAGATCCGCAACTACGATATTTCGAGCCAGGAGCGCATCGTGCGCGGGCGCATGCCGACGATGGAAATCGTCAACGAGCGCTTTGCACGCAACTTTCGTATCGGTCTGTTCAATTTCATTCGCCGCAGCCCAGAAATCTCGGTGGGTATGGTGGCTGTGCAGCGCTACAGTGCGTTTTTGCGTGAACTGGCGGTTCCAACCAACTTCAATATCGTGGCGATCCGGCCCCTGCGAGGCAGTGGGCTCATTGTTTGTGAGCCTTCTCTGGTGTTTGGAATTATTGACACCTTGTTTGGAGGGGTCGGGAAATTTCAGACGCGTATTGAAGGACGCGATTTCTCTCCGACCGAGCAGCGCGTTATCAACCGTCTGGTGGATGTCATTTGCGCTGAATACAAAAAGGCCTGGCAGGGCATTTATCCGTTGGAGCTAGAGTACCAGCGCTCGGAGATGCAGCCACAGTTTGCCAACATCGCAACGCCCAGTGAAATTGTTGTCTCTACCGCGTTTCAGTTAGAGATCGGCGATTTGTCCGGCGCCATCCATATCTGTATGCCATATGCGACGCTGGAGCCCATTCGGGATGTCTTGTATTCGTCTACGCAAGGCGACTCCATCGAGGTGGACCGGCGCTGGGTGCGGGTGTTGACGAGAGAGATTCAGGCTGCTGAAGTGACCCTGGTCGCTGAGCTCGCGCGTGCCGATGCCACTGTCGAGCAGTTGCTTGCAATGAAGCCGGGCGACTTCATCGAACTGGATCGGGAGCCGCGCATTGTGGCATCGGTGGGCGGGGTGCCAGTTTTCGAGTGCCAATATGGTACGCACAACTCCAAATACGCAATCCGCATTGAAGAATGTTTGCGCAATGCGGATGTCAACTGGATGGGGGACAAGAATGTCAACTGAAGACAATAAGGATGCGGGTGAAAACTCTACGGAATCTGCAGGCGAAGCGGATCCGTTCGCGGGTTGGGCCGAAGCGCTTGAGGAGCAAAAAACCTCGGGCACAGGGTCTGACCCGGAGCAAGGGGGGCCGCTAAGCGGTGAATCGAAGAGGCCTTTTGATTCCTCGTCGTCCGCGCCGGCAAGCGACATCAATATGGTGCTGGACATCCCGGTCCAGTTGTCGGTTGAGCTCGGACGCACCAAGGTGCCGATCAAGTACATCCTGCAATTGGCTCAAGGGTCTGTGGTCGAGTTGGATGCCCTCGCAGGTGAACCGATGGATGTGTTGGTCAACGGCTACTTGATTGCGCAGGGTGAGGTGGTGGTGGTGAATGACAAGTTCGGTATCCGGTTGACCGACGTGGTGACGCCTTCCGAACGTTTGCGCCGTGTCAGTCGAGGCCAGGGATGACACAGACACTTCTGCTTGTGGTGCTTTTCGTCGCGGGTATTGCCACGCTTCCTTGGGTGGTTCGGCGGGTCCAGCAGCGCCATGGTGGGGTGGCCGGAGCTTCTGCAGCATCACCTCGGGTCCTATCGGCCATTGCCGTGGGCCCGCACCAGCGGGTGGTTACCGTGGAGGTAGGCGAAGAAGGAGAACGCACCACGCTGGTTCTTGGCGTGACGCCCCAAAGCATTCGTTGCCTGCACACCCAACCTGCCAGACGGGGCTCCATGGCGTCACCCACGTCGTTTTCGCTTGAGATGACAAATGCGGTGGCCCCAGTGCCTCAGGCCGATAAGGACGCCTGAGGTGTTTGTCATGACCTCCAATCCAACGCGCGTGCTTGCTTTGCGCCTGCGCTTCGTCGCTTCCTTTTTGGCGTTGGTGGGTGCCCTGCTGGTGCATGGCGTGTCGCATGCCCAGGCCGGTGCTTCGCTGCCGCTTTTGATTGGTTCCGGCGCCTCCGGCACGAATTATTCGGTGCCTATCCAGACGCTGCTGTTTTTTACGGCGCTCTCGTTTCTGCCAGCGATCCTGCTCATGATGACGGGATTCACGAGGATCGTGATCGTCTTGTCCCTGTTGCGACAGGCGATCGGAACGCAGTCTGCGCCACCCAACCAAGTGATCATCGGGCTTTCGCTGTTTCTCACGTTGTTTGTCATGGGGCCCACGCTGGACCGGGTCTACCAGGACGCATATGTGCCGTATACCACCAACGCGATTGGCTTTGAGGAAGCCGCGGCGAAGGCCGAGGCGCCGATGCGCCAGTTCATGCTCAAACAGACGCGGCAGTCGGATTTTTCGTTGTTCTCGCGTCTGGCTCGTTTGGATGCGTCAGTCACTGCAGAAACAGCGCCTTTCCGTGTGCTGGTTCCGGCGTTCGTGACCAGTGAACTCAAGTCGGCCTTTCAGATCGGTTTCATGATTTTCATCCCGTTTCTGGTCATCGACATGGTGGTTTCCAGCATCCTGATGTCACTCGGAATGATGATGCTTTCCCCGGTTTTGGTCGCCCTTCCTTTCAAGCTCATGTTGTTTGTTCTGGCTGACGGCTGGAACTTGCTGATTGGATCTCTAGCCGCGAGTTTTGTCACTTGAAGCATCGGCCAGGAGAATCGGAATGCACGGTCACGTTTTTTGATAATTTGAAGATGGCCTTCGCCACACAGACCCACAACGAAGGAGTGCCTTGATGTCTCCCCAATTCGTACTGACCATCGGGCGCGACGCGCTGACCATACTGCTGATGATTGCCATGCCCGTTCTGGGTGTTGTGATGGCCGTCGGCTTGTTGGTGAGCATTTTTCAGGCGGTTACGCAGATCCACGAGGCCACGTTGGCGTTTGTCCCCAAGCTGGTGGCTGCCATGGTGATTTTTGCCATCGCCGGACCGTGGATGGTGAGCACCTTGGTTGATTTCATTCGACGCACCATTGAATCGATACCGTCGGTCGTCGGGTAGCGCCATGGTCTGGAAGTGGATGAAGATGCACGAAGTCTGAATTGGCGTCAGACAGGGTCTCAAGGCAAGCCATGGTCGCTGCCGTCGCGAACGTGTCCCTGGGGATACATCTGCATTGCGTGGCGCCTTTTGGGTATCGAATTTGTAGCCTTCGCATGCCGAGGGGTCCCGGCTCATGATCACATTTTCCGAAGCGCAGATCGTCGCGTGGTTCTCTCCGATTCTTTGGCCTTTCCTCCGGATACTGGCCTTGTTTTCGGTCTCGCCGGTCTTTTCGATGCGAGCGATTCCGGTGCGGGTGCGCATTGGACTGGCATTTTTTGTCGCCGTCTGCTCTCAGCCAATGCTGGAAGGGCAGTCCGTCTTGCCTTTCAACAGCCCAGACGCCTTGGGCGCTGTAGCTCAACAGGTGCTGATTGGCTTGGCCATTGGCTTTGCGGTTCGCCTGGTGTTTGCTTCGGTGGAACTCGCCGGCGAAGTGATTGGTCTGCAGATGGGGCTGAACTTCGCCTCGTTTTTTGATCCTGCGAGCAATACCCAGGTCAGTGCCGTGGCGCGATTTTTTGGCCATATGGCCACGCTGTTCTTTGTGGTCATCAACGGGCATTTGATGGTGCTTATGGCCGTGGTCAAGAGCTTTGATCGATTTCCTGTCGACAGCCATTTCCTGGCGGCAATCGGTCAGATGCGCCTGTACGAACTCGGAACGTCGCTGTTTTCCAGTGCGCTCTGGATTGCACTGCCAATGATTGCCTTGTTGATGTTCGTAAATCTGACACTCGGGATCATTTCCCGTGTGGCACCGCAGATGAACGTCTATGCGGTGGGCTTTCCGGTGACCCTGACCGTCGGGCTACTGGGCATCACGGCGACCTTACCCATGTTAGAGCAACCCATGTTGACGCTGATGCAGCAGGCCACAGACTTGTTCATGTCACAACGCTGAGGCCGCAGCGCTTGCGCACCGCCTTGCAGAAGTGACGGCTTTACGGATGGACCGGAAAACGAGCATCACTTTGGCTGGACGCTACACCAAACCGCTCCGAATAGCGTAGACCGTCAACTCGGCATTGTTGCTGAGTTTGAGCTTTTCTAGAACGCGGGCCCGGTACACGCTGACGGTCTTGGGGCTCAACATCAGCTCTTCGGCGATTTCCGAGAGACGCCTTCCGGAGGCGATTTTGAGCAGGGTCTGCAGCTCCCGCTCAGACAAGGCGGCGTGCGTTGCGCCAGTGTCTGGCTCGGAAATGCTCTCTGCGAGCATTTGTGCGACGTCTGCAGTGAGGTATTTTCGCCCTTGAGCAATGATGCGCACCGCATCAATCAGAGCTGTGGGATCGGCGGCTTTGCTTGCGTATCCCTGCGCACCCGCGCGCAGACAACGCACAGCATATTGATCGGCAGGGTTCATGGAGACCACGAGTACCTTGATGGAAGGATGGGTCTCGCGCAGCGTGCTGAGAACCTCCAGTCCGCTGCGCCCGGGCATATTCAGGTCCAACAGCAACACGTCGCAAGGCGCAGTGCGGAGTGTCTCGCGCAATTCGGAGTAGCTACCTGCTTCGCCGCAGACTTTGAGATCCGAAGCTTCCTCAAGAGTGTCGCGCACCCCGCGGCGCACTACGGCATGGTCGTCGCAGAGAACAATGTGGATCATGAGGATGCATCTCCAGCCAAGGCACTTGGGGCCAGGGGTACCGAAAGTATGACCGACGTACCTTGCCCCACGCGGCTGCTGATGTCCAGCCAGCCACCTACCGTCTTTGCCCGCTCTTTCAAGCCTGCTAGACCAAAGCTTTGGTGCTTGCTTAGTGCGCCCTCAGACATCCCCCGACCGTCGTCGGAGACTTCGACGGTGAGGACGCCCTCACCATCGGACAGTTCGATACGTACTGTAGCGGCTGCAGCATGTTTGGAAATGTTGGTGAGCGCTTCCTGCGTGGTGCGGTAGGCGACCAACTGCAGCTGTGCAGGCAAGTCGGCTATGCGGAGGTTGGTGTGAACGCTCGCCTTCACCCCCGTTCTTTGCTCAAAGTCCTTGACCAACCACTGCACCGCAGATGCCAGGCCTTGATCGAGAACGGGTGGTCGCAAGTCTTTCATGATGCGTTGGCTCGCTCCCAAGGCATGCTGAAGCATTTTTGTCGCTGCCTGGGCATGGCGAACCATGTCGCTCTGTGTGCAGTGGCGCTCGATCCAGGCCAGATCAAAGCGGATCGCAGTCAGCGCGGAGCCGATATCGTCATGAATTTCGCGGGCAATGGAAGCGCGTTCCTTTTCGATAGAGTCTTGCAAATGCCCGGCAAGCAGGGCCAAAGTCTGCTGTGAGCGAGCGAGTTCCAAGGCGACATGCGCGCTCTGTGCACGGGTCCGGTGGACCTCGCAAGCGCGCGAAATCACATGGGGAAGCCGAAACATCTGGTCTTTCAGCACGTAGTCAGCCATGCCGAGCCGAATGGCGTCAACGGCCGCCGCTTCACCGATGGCTCCTGACAGCAAGATAAAGGGAGGGGCCAGTGGCGCAGCTGAGATGATTTGCCACGCATCAAATGCGGTAAACCCGGCCAGCTGGAAATCGGCAAGGATGACGTCGAAAACCGTGTCCGCGACCGCTGCAGAAAACGCGGACAGCGTGTCAACCTGCTCGAGTGTGGCGGGAAGGCCACTTTGGCGCAACGTGAGGGTGGCCAGCCGATGGTCTGCCAGCGAGTCCTCAAGGTGGAGAATGCGTAGCGGCAACTCAGTTTCGGCAGGGACCATAAGCGAGCTATCATAGGATACAAATTGGAACAAACAAGCGTGTTTGCCCCGTAGGGAACACATGTCTTCTCACCTCCAATAAGGCTATTGTTGGCGATAGGCTGACGCGATGCGAGTAGTCAGGACGTGTCAATGTGTTTGGAAGCCCTGTTGCCCACGATTGAGGATGTCTCCATGCAACCAGTTTCAGAGTCAGCCAAAGGTCCCGGTGTACATCTGCCCGTCATGGTCGCCGCCGAACTGCAGGACTCCTTGCTTGTCGTCATGCATGATCTGCATCGCCTTGAAGGCTTGTTGAGTCACGCTACCGACAACTTGTTGGAACGCTTTGGCGAGGCCAATGAATCGCTCAATGAATCCCTCGTGCAAAGTTCGCCGGAACTCGTCGCTGTGCAGAACGCCTTGAAAAGTGCGGTGGTCGAGCTTCAGTTTCAAGACATGGCGTCGCAGCTCATCTGGCATACCACCAAGGTGCTGCAGAGTTGTGCCTTCCAGCTGGCTGCTGAAGCCATGGGATCGGAAGAAGGAGAAGAGCCTGCCGCTTTGGCACAGATGGCGCCAGACCGTCCCAACCCGGTCACGCAAAGCGAAATGGACGCGGGCTCCGTCGAGCTGTTCTAAGCCCAACAGTCACTACAGTTTTATTCAATCAAGTCAGTTGGAGCACATACATGCAATCAATTCTTGCCGTTGATGACTCGCCGTCCATGCGAAAGATGGTGTCATTTACCTTGACCGGGGCGGGCTACCATGTGGTGGAGGCGTTTGATGGGCAAGATGCGTACGAAAAGGCGCAAAGTCACGAAATCGATCTGGTGCTGGTTGACCAGAACATGCCGCGACTCGACGGTATCGGGCTGACACGCAAGCTGCGTGAACATCCGAAGTACCAGACTGTTCCGATCCTGATCCTCACCACTGAGTCCAGCGACCAAATGAAACAAGCGGGTCGTGCGGCAGGGGCCACAGGTTGGCTTGTGAAGCCATTTGACCCCAACCGCCTTATTGAGGTGATCCGAAAGGTCATGCCATGACAGTGAGCCAAGATCATTCTCATTCCTCAGGAGTGCTCCATGGCTGACATACACCAGGAAGCTGGCGGCGGCGCAGACTTTGATCTGAGCCAGTTCTATCAGATCTTTTTCGAAGAGGCTGGTGAGAACCTCGACCAGATGGAGCAGATACTGCTCGATCTGGATCTGGAGAGCGCGCAGGACGAGGAGCTCAACGGAATTTTTCGTTGCGCCCATTCCATTAAGGGGGGCGCCGCCACTTTTGGTTTTGCCGATGTGGCCGAATTGACGCATCACATGGAGTCGCTGCTCGACAAACTCCGGCGCCACGAGATCACGCCGGTCCCGCAAATGGTGGACGTCTTGTTGGAGTCGGCTGATGCATCCCGGGTGCTGCTTGCACGGCATCAGGCAGGCTCACAAGACGAAGCGCCTTCCTACGCCGGACTGGTGCGAAGAATCAGTGAACTTGCCTCCGGAGTCGCTCTGGCTGAACCCGAGCCCACGCCAGTTGCAGTCAGTCCCTCGCCGGTTCCCGCGCCCCCACCCGCTGAAGCAGTGGCCGCGCCGGGATCGCCAGTCCCGACGGGACAGCGACAGCTTCTCGTCCGTATTGGCCCGCTGGAGCGGGTGGAAAGCGCGGACGCTATCAAGGAGCTGTTCCGGGATATTGCAGGCCTGGGCACGATTGCTGACCAAGCCGTCGACGACGCTTCCATGCGCGCATTCCGCGTCGAAACAAGTTCGTCTGATGAGGATTTGCTCGATCTTTTCGCTTTTCACGTTGCGAAGGAGCATGTCTCCATCACGCCGGTGGCTTCCTCTGCTCAGTCGTCAACCCCGATCGCTGCCCATGCCGACGGTGATTCCACCTACGGATTTTTTCAGAATGCGCCCGGTCTGCCCGGTCAATCGCCCATGGCTGGAGCTGCGGCGGCTGGACAGAGCGTGGCGAAGGCAGAAACGAACAGACCGCTAGCGCCGAAAACTGCAGACGCCAAGGCAGGGGCTCAGCCACATATGGAATCCGCCACCATCCGGGTGGCAGTGAGCAAGGTGGATCAACTGATCAACCTGGTTGGGGAATTGGTCATCACACAAGCCATGCTGGCCCAGAATAGCCAGGATCTCGATGCTGCGGTGTATCAGCAGTTGCTGGCCGGTTTGGCCGATCTCGACAGAAACACGCGCGACCTGCAAGAGTCGGTTATGTCGATCCGCATGATTCCGATGTCCATCGTGTTCAGTCGGTTTCCGCGCATGCTGCGTGATCTTGCCAATAAGTTGGGCAAGAAGGTCGATCTTGTTACGCTTGGCGAAGCCACTGAGCTTGACAAGGGGTTGGTGGAGAAAATCACCGATCCGCTCACCCATCTGGTGCGCAACAGTGGCGATCACGGCATTGAGATGCCGGCAGACCGCCTCGCCAAGGGGAAACCCGAGCATGGCACGATTACCTTGTCTGCCTCCCACCAGGGGGGATCCATTGTGATCGAGGTCAAGGACGATGGGCGGGGGCTGTCTCGTGAAAAAATTCTGCGCAAGGCCCACGAACGCGGCATTGAGGTATCCGAGCACGCGACCGATGCCGAGGTCTGGCAGCTGATTTTTGCCCCAGGATTTTCTACGGCAGACGTCGTCACCGACGTATCGGGGCGGGGCGTTGGCCTTGACGTGGTCAAGCGAAATATTGCAGCGCTCAATGGCACGGTGGAAGTGGACTCGTCAGAAGGTTACGGGATGCGGGTTTCTGTGCGTCTGCCGCTGACATTGGCGATCATGGACGGCATGTCGGTAGGAGTGGAAGATGAAGTCTACATCCTGCCCTTGTCCTCGGTGGTCGAGTCGTTCCAGGTAAAAGACGACGAAGTCAGTACGGTCGCACAGGGCTCACGGCTGGTGAAAGTGCGGGATGAATATATGCCTGTGATTGCCATGGAGAAAATATTCCAGGTGCCGCGCAATGGATCCGAAAGATCAAGCACCATCATGGTGGTCGTGGAGGCTGACGGCAGCCGGGTTGCCTTGCTGGTCGATGAATTGCTCGGCCAGCACCAAGTTGTGGTGAAAAATCTCGAATCCAACTACCGCAAAGTTCCCAATGTTTCCGGGGCAACGATTTTGGGCGATGGAAGAGTGGCGCTGATTCTTGATACGGGTAGCTTGGTGCGTCGCGCACGCCATTGAAACCTGCGGATTTGTCCGTGTGCCTGCACAAAAAAGGAGAGACATCGATGAACGTCACAGATAAAAAGGATTCCAGCGTCTCTTCAGGGGCACGGGAATATTTGACCTTCCGCCTGGACAAAGAGGAATACGGGATCGATATTCTCAAAGTGCAGGAAATCCGTGGCTATGAGCCGCCAACACGCATTGCGCATGCCCCCGAGTTCATCAAGGGCGTTGTCAATCTGCGCGGTACCATTGTGCCTATCGTGGATATGCGCATCAAGTTCAATTGCGAGCACGCTGAATACGACAACTTTACGGTCGTCATCATTCTGAACTTGCGCGAGCGTGTCGTTGGCGTCGTGGTTGATTCCGTTAGTGACGTGATGGAACTCGCACCAGAAAATATTCAGTCTGCACCAGATATTGAAAGCGCCATCGACAGCACATGTATTTATGGCTTGGGTTCGGTCAATGATCGCATGTTGATACTTCTCGATATCGAAAAATTGATGTCCAGTGTCGAGATGGGCCTGGTGTCGGTGGGCGAATAGCGACGCGAGAATCGAGCCACATGTCCAGGGCGCTCCATTATGGTTGCTTCCCTGTGGTGTCCAATCCTGGTTGCTTGGTGGTCCGTCTGAAAGTCACTTCATGAAACCAGCGTTTGTTTCCGAGCTTGCTTCCGCTGGTCCACTGGCGCAAGGGCGCGAATTTATTTGGACGCAGGCCGATTTTTCCCGTGTTCAAGGACTGATTTATCAGCGCGCTGGAATCAGCCTGCACGATGGCAAGCACGCCATGGTGTACAGCCGCCTTTCACGGCGTTTGCGTGAAACAGGGTATTCCAGTTTTGCCGAGTATCTGACATGGCTGGAACAACACGATGGTGGAGAGTGGCAGGAGTTCGTCAATGCCTTGACGACGAACCTCACGGCCTTCTTTCGTGAGCAGCATCATTTTGAAATTTTTTCCGACTATCTGGGATCGCGCCCGCAAGGCGCTCCTTGGCGGGTCTGGTGCAATGCCGCCTCCACCGGGGAAGAGCCGTATTCCATTGTTATCACCGCGTTTGAAACGCTAGGCTCGAACGCTGCGTTCGAATTGGTGGCGAGCGACATCGACTCGCGTGTGCTCGCTACGGCGGCCCAAGGGATGTATCGCATCGAGAACCTCAAAGGCTTGTCCCCGGAGCGTATGCACAAGTTCTTTCTTCGAGGCAAGGGCGCCAATGCCGGTTTGGCACGAGTCAAGCCAGAGTTGGCGCGTGCCATCGAATTCATCAGCGTGAATCTCATCCGGGATGATTGGCCTTTTCGGGAGCCCTTTGATGTCGTGTTTTGCCGCAACGTCATGATCTACTTTGATGCGCCCACTCAGCGCCGCGTCCTGGAGCGTATTCATAGAGTCCTCAAACCGGGGGGTATGCTCTTTGTGGGGCATGCTGAAAACTTCAGCGAATCACGCGATCTGTTCACCTTGCGCGGAAAAACCGTGTACGAGCGGCGGTAAAACCGCGCACCCCTTCACCGTTCCTCGGCCTCTTCATGATTCCCCCAAGATCTATCCATGCTTCTGCTGTAAGCCCGCCCTCGGCGATGGATCGTCGGCGCGCGCCACGTATCGCTCCTCTGGCTCCCGAGATCTACGGCTCCAACGTCGTCGTCTCTCCTGAATCCTCGCTGGAAGAACTCAAGTCACGGCCACGCAAGCCCGGTCTGGCTTCCTTTTTCTATCTCGACCACCATTTTCAGTACAACGCAGTCAAGGTCTTGCCAGGTGAATATTTCGTGGCCAACGAGAATCTGGTAATCATGACGGTGCTCGGCTCGTGCATCGCTGCTTGTATCTGGGACAGTCGGATGAGGGTGGGTGGGATGAACCATTTCATGTTACCCGACGGCGATTCAATGGATGTATCGGGCCGATATGGCTCGTATGCCATGGAGTTGCTGATCAATGAAATGCTCAAACTGGGCGCCCGGCGCGAGACGATGCAGGCCAAAATTTTTGGTGGAGCGCAGGTCATGCACAGCTTCACCACAATGAATGTAGGGGAGCGCAATACGGCCTTTGTCGTCAACTACCTCCAGACGGAGCGTATTCCTATCGTCTCCGAAGATGTGCTTGATATCTATCCGCGCAAAGTCTGCTTTTTTCCAGTCACCGGTAAAGCCATGGTGAAACGTCTGGCGCATGCACACCCTGAAGCGCTTGTGGCTGAGGAAAAACGCGGGAACGCCCGAACCGTGGCGCAGGAGACGTCGGGTGGTTCGGTGGACCTTTTCTGAAAGCGCAGTGAGAGAATGAGCAGCAAGATACGTGTCATCGTGGTGGACGATTCTGCGCTGGTGCGCAGTTTGCTGTCGGAGATCATCAATCGCCAGGCAGACATGGAATGCGTCGCCACTGCCAACGATCCATTGGTTGCCCGCGAATTGATTCGCGAACTTGATCCTGATGTGATCACGCTCGATGTCGAAATGCCGCATATGGATGGCATCGATTTTCTTGGAAGACTGATGCGCTTGCGCCCCACGCCTGTGGTGATGATCTCCACCCTCACGGAGCGCGGCGCAGAGGTCACCTTGAGGGCGCTTGAGCTTGGCGCAGTGGATTTTGTCGCCAAACCGCGCGTTGGCATTGCCGGGGGGCTGCAGGAGCTCTCGCACCAGATCGTCGACAAAATTCGCGTCGCCGCAGTCGCGCAAGTTCGTCGCCTTCCCCGTGAGCATCCGAGCGGTCCGGGCGCTACAAGCTCGCTTGCGCCGTCGACACCATCACCCGCAGGGCTGCTCGGACGATTGTCCACAGAAAAGATAGTTTTCATCGGCGCATCTACGGGAGGTACCGAAGCCATCAAGGAAATTTTGGTGCATCTGCCGCCCGACTCTCCGGCGATCGTCATCACCCAGCATATGCCGGCCGGGTTCACAACCAGCTTTGCCGCGCGTCTCAATGGTCTATGCCAGATCAGGGTGAAAGAAGCCAGCAACGGGGAACGACTCCTTCCCGGCCATGCCTATATCGCACCTGGAGGCACCCAGTTTCATGTCGGTCGAAGCGGCGCAAATTATGTCGCGGTGGTTGACGATGGCGCGCCCGTCAATCGCCACAAGCCGTCTGTGGAGGTCCTGTTCAAATCCGGTGCGGCGCTGGTGGGGCGCAATGCGCTGGCTATCATGCTTACCGGAATGGGCGCGGATGGCGCGGCCGCTATGCGTGAGATGAAAGACGCAGGCAGCTACAACTTTGTTCAAGATGAAGCCAGTTGCGTGGTCTTCGGGATGCCGAGAGAAGCCATCGCGCATGGCGCCGCCGACGAGGTGTTGGCGCTGCACGCGATTGCGCCAGCGCTGGTGGCACGCTTGCGCAGCAGCGGAGATCGGGTGCACCACCGCATTTAACAAGCTGGTTTCAGGCCGAGAGCGCCTCCCAGCGCTCAAGTGCGTGCATCAGTGCTTCCTCTAGTTCGCTGTTGCGCATTTGCAGCTCCACTGCGCGCGCTGCGTCGCTTTGGTAGAGAGTGCCATCGGCAAGGGCCATTTGTACGGTGGTCTGCTCTGCTTCAAGTGCTTCGATTTGGCCCGGCAGGTCGTCAAGTTCCCGTTGTTCCTTGTAGCTAAGCTTCTTTTTCAATAGCTTGCTATCCTTATCAGATAAGCGCTGGAGGCTGTTTCCACCGATATTTTCTCGTCGAGCCGGCGCCTCAATTTCAGAGGCTTGACGCAGTGCCCGTGCGCGCGCGGACTGCACAAGCCAGTCACTCACGCCACCCTCGTACTCGCGCCATATTCCATCCCCTTCAAACGCGATGGTGCTCGTCACGACATTGTCAAGAAACCGACGGTCGTGGCTGACCAGAAACACCGTGCCGTCGTAGTTTTGCAGCAGTTCTTCCAGCAGATCAAGCGTCTCGATATCCAGATCATTCGTCGGTTCGTCCAGTACCAATACGTTGGCCGGGCGCGCAAAGAGCCGAGCAAGAAAGAGTCGGTTGCGTTCTCCGCCCGAGAGTGATCGAACCGGTGAACGTGCGCGCGCAGGCGAAAAGAGAAAGTCCCCTAGATAGCTACGCACATGCTTGCGCTCCTGGCCAATCTCGATCCATTCGCTTCCAGGGCTGATGAAATCTTCAAGTGTGGCGTTCAGATCGACACCCTCGCGCATTTGGTCGAAATAGGCCACCTGAATCCGCGAGCCTTGTCGCACCGAACCGCTGTCAGGAGCGATTTCGCCAAGAATGAGTTTCAGCAAGGTGGTCTTTCCCGCGCCGTTGGGGCCCAGAAGGCCCACCTTGTCGCCACGCAGAATGGTGGCGCTGAAGTCGCGCACCACTTGCTTTTCACCGTAGCGCTTGCTGACCGATTCCAACTCTGCAACCAGCTTGCCGCTTTGGGCTCCAGACGAAATGTCGAGCTTGACATTGCCGAGTGCCACCCGCCGCGCTGAGTGCTCCGAGCGCAATGCTTCGAGCCGAGATATACGGCTTTGGCTGCGCGTGCGTCGCGCCTCCACGCCCTTTCGGATCCAGATTTCTTCCTGTGCGAGCAGTCGATCGGCCTTGGCGGCTATGGTGCGTTCTTGCGCCAGCTGCTCCTGCTTTTGCTCCACGTAGCGTGAGAAATTTCCGGGGTACGACAGCAGTTGACCGCGATCAAGCTCGACGATCCGAGTGGCCACCCGATCGAGAAAACTTCGGTCGTGGGTGATCGTTACCAAGCTGCCCTTGAAATCGCGCAACAGATCCTCCAGCCATTCGATGGAGTCAAGATCCAGATGGTTGGTCGGTTCGTCGAGCAGCAGCACATCGGGGCGCGTGACCAAGGCTTGGGCGAGGGCTACGCGCTTCTTCTTGCCGCCCGAAAGATCCCCCACCCGCGCTGAACCGTCGAGATGCAGGCGCTCCAGCGTCTCCTCCACGCGCTGCTCCCAGGTCCACCCTGCCTGCGCCTCAATTTCTGTCTGTAGCGCATCCAGATCAACATCCTCCGTCGCTGCAAAATATTGTTCCCGCAGTGCGATGACATGAGCCAATCCTGCTGACACCGAATCGAACACAGAATCATCGGCTGTTAGCTCGGGCTCCTGTGCAACAAAGGCTAGACGCAAGTCACGCTGAACCTGGCGGACACCATCGTCGGGAAGGCGGGTTCCTTCCAGAATTCTGAGCAGCGAGGATTTACCGGCGCCATTGCGGCCGATCAAGCCAACACGTTCTCCGCTCTCAAGCGAAAAATCTGCGTGGTCGAGCAGGGCGACATGCCCGAATGCGAGCTGGGCGTTGGAGAGAGTGATGAGTGCCATGTAGTGCCGATTATCGGCATGGACTGGCGTTCGCGCGAACCAGGCCGTCCTCTTGATGCTCTCGCTGAAAAATATTGTGCCCGACGTCCTGAGCATTGCGGAAAACCCGTACTACAATGCGAGGCTCAGCTGGATGTGGTGAAGATCTTAAGGGGTCTAGTCGGTGCGGCTGTGGTGGTGGGGAGGCATGGAGGCGGATTGGGGTTGGCGAAAAATTCTTTCGTTGACTTTGACAGGAGCCAAGAAATCCTGCTATAATTCAAGGCTTCGCTGATCGCAGCGGGGCAGGCTGGCAAGAAGGGGTTAAGACTCTCGGATGCTGGCGCGGAACATTAAAAACATACAGCCGATAAGCGTGGGCGTTTGAGGCATTAGGCCTAAAGTTCTTTGGAACAAAAGAAGTCTTCATTGACTTCGCAAACGCTCATGAGAGAGAAGTGAAGTTCACTTCAATTCTTAATTTTGAGTGTGCCTCGAGAGAGGCAAAAAAACACAAGATCGAACTGTAGAGTTTGATCCTGGCTCAGATTGAACGCTGGCGGCATGCCTTACACATGCAAGTCGAACGGTAACAGCACTTCGGTGGCTGACGAGTGGCGAACGGGTGAGTAATACATCGGAACGTGCCCGAGAGTGGGGGATAACGCAGCGAAAGCTGTGCTAATACCGCATACGATCTACGGATGAAAGCAGGGGATTCGCAAGGACCTTGCGCTCATGGAGCGGCCGATGGCAGATTAGGTAGTTGGTGGGATAAAAGCTTACCAAGCCGACGATCTGTAGCTGGTCTGAGAGGACGACCAGCCACACTGGGACTGAGACACGGCCCAGACTCCTACGGGAGGCAGCAGTGGGGAATTTTGGACAATGGGCGAAAGCCTGATCCAGCCATGCCGCGTGCAGGATGAAGGCCTTCGGGTTGTAAACTGCTTTTGTACGGAACGAAAAGATCTCTTCTAATAAAGGGGGTCCATGACGGTACCGTAAGAATAAGCACCGGCTAACTACGTGCCAGCAGCCGCGGTAATACGTAGGGTGCAAGCGTTAATCGGAATTACTGGGCGTAAAGCGTGCGCAGGCGGTTATATAAGACAGATGTGAAATCCCCGGGCTCAACCTGGGAACTGCATTAGTGACTGTATAGCTAGAGTGCGGCAGAGGGGGATGGAATTCCGCGTGTAGCAGTGAAATGCGTAGATATGCGGAGGAACACCGATGGCGAAGGCAATCCCCTGGGCCTGCACTGACGCTCATGCACGAAAGCGTGGGGAGCAAACAGGATTAGATACCCTGGTAGTCCACGCCCTAAACGATGTCAACTGGTTGTTGGGAATTTACTTTCTCAGTAACGAAGCTAACGCGTGAAGTTGACCGCCTGGGGAGTACGGCCGCAAGGTTAAAACTCAAAGGAATTGACGGGGACCCGCACAAGCGGTGGATGATGTGGTTTAATTCGATGCAACGCGAAAAACCTTACCCACCTTTGACATGTATGGAAGACTGCAGAGACGCAGTTGTGCTCGAAAGAGAGCCATAACACAGGTGCTGCATGGCTGTCGTCAGCTCGTGTCGTGAGATGTTGGGTTAAGTCCCGCAACGAGCGCAACCCTTGTCATTAGTTGCTACATTTAGTTGGGCACTCTAATGAGACTGCCGGTGACAAACCGGAGGAAGGTGGGGATGACGTCAAGTCCTCATGGCCCTTATAGGTGGGGCTACACACGTCATACAATGGCTGGTACAAAGGGTTGCCAACCCGCGAGGGGGAGCCAATCCCACAAAGCCAGTCGTAGTCCGGATCGCAGTCTGCAACTCGACTGCGTGAAGTCGGAATCGCTAGTAATCGTGGATCAGAATGTCACGGTGAATACGTTCCCGGGTCTTGTACACACCGCCCGTCACACCATGGGAGCGGGTTCTGCCAGAAGTAGGTAGCCTAACCGCAAGGAGGGCGCTTACCACGGCAGGGTTCGTGACTGGGGTGAAGTCGTAACAAGGTAGCCGTATCGGAAGGTGCGGCTGGATCACCTCCTTTCTGGAAAACTGGCCAAAGGCCTTGAACGTCCACACTTATCGGTTGTTGGAAGAAGTCGCTGGAGTGGCGCGCAGCGACAGTTGCGCGGTGCTTTGACAGAGGCCGACTTGGGTCTGTAGCTCAGTTGGTTAGAGCACCGTCTTGATAAGGCGGGGGTCGGTGGTTCGAGACCACCCAGACCCACCAAGTGCTGCAGGCCTGGTCAGTCAGAAGCGATACGACAATAATGCGATTCCTGGGGGATTAGCTCAGCTGGGAGAGCACCTGCTTTGCAAGCAGGGGGTCGTCGGTTCGATCCCGTCATCCTCCACCAACCAAAAACGAATCGGGCATTCAACACCAAAGCGGCTTTGCGAAAGGCTGCTTTGTTGTTGATCGATATTGATCGATCAATCGGCTGTTCTTTAAAAATTCATAGAGTCGAATCAGAGTTGTCGACGGAAAGTATCGCAAGATGCACCGTGCCGTCGGCAACAAGAATTTTTGATTGCGTCAAAACGAATATTCAAACTTTGGTTTAGAAATAAATCTGGGTTAGAAATTCAAATGTAATTACGATGAGAGCTCGAAAGAGCTGGAGTCGATTACGGCATAACGCGCAAGGTGAAAGACCTTGCAAGTCAGGCGCTGTGATGGAGATAACTTCGCAAGGAGTTGTCAAAGTTATAGGGTCAAGTGACTAAGAGCATGTGGTGGATGCCTTGGCGATGATAGGCGACGAAAGACGTGATAGCCTGCGAAAAGCTTCGGGGAGCTGGCAAATAAGCATTGATCCGGAGATATCTGAATGGGGAAACCCACCTAGCAATAGGTATCGCATGATGAATACATAGTCATGCGAGGCGAACCGGGTGAACTGAAACATCTCAGTAGCTCGAGGAAAAGACATCAACCGAGATTGCGAAAGTAGTGGCGAGCGAAATCGCAAGAGCCTTGCAGTGATAGCACGACAGCTAGCAAAACGGGATGGAAAGCCCGGCCATAGCAGGTGATAGCCCTGTATGCGAAAGTTGACGTGTGGTACTAGGCTGCAGACAAGTAGGGCGGGGCACGAGAAACCTTGTCTGAATATGGGGGGACCATCCTCCAAGGCTAAATACTCATCATCGACCGATAGTGAACCAGTACCGTGAGGGAAAGGCGAAAAGAACCCCGGGAGGGGAGTGAAATAGATCCTGAAACCGCATGCTTACAAAAAGTAGGAGCCTCGCAAGGGGTGACTGCGTACCTTTTGTATAATGGGTCAGCGACTTACATTCAGTGGCAAGGTTAACCGAATAGGGAAGCCGTAGAGAAATCGAGTCCGAATAGGGCGAACATAGTCGCTGGGTGTAGACCCGAAACCAAGTGATCTATCCATGGCCAGGATGAAGGTGCCGTAACAGGTACTGGAGGTCCGAACCGACTAATGTTGCAAAATTAGCGGATGAGCTGTGGATAGGGGCGAAAGGCTAAACAAACTTGGAAATAGCTGGTTCTCTCCGAAAACTATTTAGGTAGTGCCTCAAGTATTACCGTCGGGGGTAGAGCACTGTTTAGGCTAGGGGGTCATGGCGACTTACCAAACCTATGCAAACTCCGAATACCGACGAGTACAGCTTGGGAGACAGAGCACCGGGTGCTAACGTCCGGACTCAAGAGGGAAACAACCCAGACCGCCAGCTAAGGTCCCTAAAATTGGCTAAGTGGGAAACGAAGTGGGAAGGCTAAAACAGTCAGGATGTTGGCTTAGAAGCAGCCATCATTTAAAGAAAGCGTAATAGCTCACTGATCGAGTCGTCCTGCGCGGAAGATGTAACGGGGCTAAGCCAGTTACCGAAGCTGCGGATGTGCAATTTATTGCACGTGGTAGGAGAGCGTTCTGTAGGCCTGTGAAGGTGCCTGGTAATGGGTGCTGGAGGTATCAGAAGTGCGAATGCTGACATGAGTAGCGTTAAAGGGGGTGAAAAGCCCCCTCGCCGTAAGCGCAAGGTTTTCTACGCAACGTTCATCGGCGTAGAGTGAGTCGGCCCCTAAGGCGAGGCAGAGATGCGTAGCTGATGGGAAACAGGTCAATATTCCTGTACCGATCAATAGTGCGATGTGGGGACGGAGAAGGTTAGCTCAGCCAACTGTTGGATATGTTGGTTCAAGCCTGTAGTCGTGCCCGGTAGGCAAATCCGCCGGGCTTAGATGAGGGGTGATAACGAGTGTGCTTGCACACGAAGTGAGTGATACCCTGCTTCCAGGAAAAGCCACTAAGCTTCAGCTATTGACGACCGTACCGCAAACCGACACTGGTGCGCGAGATGAGTATTCTAAGGCGCTTGAGAGAACTCTGGAGAAGGAACTCGGCAAATTGATACCGTAACTTCGGGAGAAGGTATGCCCCAAGTAGGTGAACCTGTACAAGGCGAGCCCAAAGGGGTTGCAAAAAATCGGTGGCTGCGACTGTTTAATAAAAACACAGCACTCTGCAAACACGAAAGTGGACGTATAGGGTGTGACGCCTGCCCGGTGCTGGAAGATTAAATGATGGGGTGCAAGCTCTTGATTGAAGTCCCAGTAAACGGCGGCCGTAACTATAACGGTCCTAAGGTAGCGAAATTCCTTGTCGGGTAAGTTCCGACCTGCACGAATGGCGTAACGATGGCCACACTGTCTCCTCCAGAGACTCAGCGAAGTTGAAATGTTTGTGATGATGCAATCTACCCGCGGAAAGACGGAAAGACCCCATGAACCTTTACTGTAGCTTTGTATTGGACTTTGAACAGATCTGTGTAGGATAGGTGGGAGGCTTTGAAGCGTGGTCGCTAGATCATGTGGAGCCAACGTTGAAATACCACCCTGGTGTGTTTGAGGTTCTAACCTAGGTCCCTTATCGGGATCGGGGACAGTGCATGGTAGGCAGTTTGACTGGGGCGGTCTCCTCCCAAAGCGTAACGGAGGAGTTCGAAGGTACGCTAGTTACGGTCGGACATCGTGACGATAGTGCAATGGCATAAGCGTGCTTAACTGCGAGACTGACAAGTCGAGCAGATGCGAAAGCAGGACATAGTGATCCGGTGGTTCTGTATGGAAGGGCCATCGCTCAACGGATAAAAGGTACTCTGGGGATAACAGGCTGATACCGCCCAAGAGTTCATATCGACGGCGGTGTTTGGCACCTCGATGTCGGCTCATCTCATCCTGGGGCTGTAGCCGGTCCCAAGGGTATGGCTGTTCGCCATTTAAAGAGGTACGTGAGCTGGGTTTAAAACGTCGTGAGACAGTTTGGTCCCTATCTTCCGTGGGCGCTGCAGATTTGAGGAAGCCTGCTCCTAGTACGAGAGGACCGGAGTGGACACACCTCTGGTGTACCGGTTGTCACGCCAGTGGCATCGCCGGGTAGCTAAGTGTGGAAGAGATAACCGCTGAAAGCATCTAAGCGGGAAACTCGTTTCAAGATGAGATCTGCCGGGGGCTCGACCCCCCTGAAGAGTCGTTCTAGACCAGGACGTTGATAGGCTGGGTGTGGAAGCGCAGCAATGCGTTAAGCTAACCAGTACTAATTGCTCGTGCGGCTTGACCCTATAACTTTGATAAAATCCGATTCACATCGGGTCCATCAGAGCTGATTTGTTATGCCAACAGACGCAAACCAAAAATTCCCCTGATTCCATACTCTATGAATTCGCCTTGTTGAACACATCAGTTCAGCAAAGCTCAAAAGTTATGCTTGACGACCATAGCAAGTTGGTCCCACTCCTTCCCATCCCGAACAGGACAGTGAAACGACTTCGCGCCAATGATAGTGCGGGTTCCCGTGTGAAAGTAGGTCATCGTCAGGCTCTTACAGCCCTGCCACACCCCCTTGAATCCCTCAGGTTCAAGGGGGTTTCGGCTTTTTTGCTGGACAGGAAATGGTTTTGATACTCTGGTAATTTTCCTGTCAAACTATTTTTCTGCACCTTGAAAATCTGCATTCGCGAGATGTGCTTATATGAAGCTACAAGATGTTCTGTACTCGCAGGGTTTCGGAACGCGCCGGGTTTGTGCTGGATTGATTCAGCAGGGGCATGTAGAGCTGGTTTCGGATGCTAAGAGCCACTCTTGGGCCGTTTGCACCGATACCATGGCCGAATGCCGCCTTGAAGAAGGCCTGCGCTTTCGCGTACAAGGTGTCGAATGGCCGTATCGTGAAAAGGCCTACATCGCCTTGCACAAACCAGCCGGCACGGAATGCTCGCAAAAGCCGTCGCGCTACCCTTCGGTCTACACGCTGCTGCCAGCGTGCTTGCGTCAACGCCCCGCTCGCGGCGTGATTCAGGGTGTGCAGGCCGTTGGTCGACTTGACCAGGACACCACGGGCTTGTTGCTCCTAAGCGATGACGGGCAGTTCATCCATCGTATGAGCTCGCCGAAGAAGCATGTGCCAAAGGTTTATCGCGTCACGGCCAAGCACACCGTCTCTGAACAGCAGATCGAGCGCCTCCTTGAGGGCGTGGTGCTCGACGACGATCCCAAGCCGGTGCGTGCTGCTGCCTGCTCTCTGGTGGACAACGTTTGCATTGATCTGACGCTGACCGAAGGCAAGTACCACCAAGTCAAGCGCATGCTCGCAGCAGTAGGTAACCGCGTCGAGACTCTGCATCGTCAATCCATTGGAAACTACCGGCTTCCAGCGGATCTCGGTCCTGGTCAGTGGCGCTGGCTGAGCGAAAAAGACCTTGAGGCCTTGCAGCACACGGCTTGAAAGCCATCCCCCGTCCTACTTCGAACCGAAGCGATAGACGCCGACCGGATCGACGACACGACTGACCACACCGGCGTGCCAGAGCAAGTGCAGATGCGCCAAAGTCTCCCCCAAAGCGAAGGACAACTGTTGCGAATCCAGTTCGCGACGAAACAGTTTGGGAAGTAGCTCAGCCGCAGAATGCGCTTGCTCCGTACATGCCGCGCGTGCCACGGTGAGATGCTCCTGATGATGCTCCTGCAGTTGCCGGAGCCTCTCGGCCAGTCCGATGAATGGCTTGCCGTGCGAGGGCAATACCAGTGTCGAGTCTGAAAGCGGCTCAAAGCGTTTGAGTGAGGTCAGGAAGAGTTTGAGCGGATCGGCATCCGGTTCACCCGCAAATACGCTGATGTTGGTGGAGATGCGCGGAAGCACCATATCGCCGCTGATGAGAATGCCGCGCGTTGCGCAGTGCAGCGCGATGTGCTCCGGAGCGTGGCCGTAGCCTGCAATGCATTCGAAATCGTGGCCGCCGATGCGAATGAGATCGCCGTCCATCATTCGATGAAAACGAATGGGCAGTTTCGGGACCAGCCCGGCGTAATAGCTGCCGCGATCCTTCAGGCGTGCATGGAACTCTGCATCGGACAGTCCGTGTGAACGGTAGAAATCGCTCAGGGCTTCGGTGCTCGGGAACAAAGTGCCCGTGCTCGCTGCCAGCGCCGTGTAGTAGTCGGTAGCACTGATCCAGAGCGGCGCACTCCAGCGCTCGCAGAGCCAATGCGCCAACCCCAGATGATCGGGGTGCATGTGCGTCGCGATGACCCGAACGATCGGCAAGCCCTCAAGCGCCGACTCGAAAACAGCCCTCCATTGGGCCCGTGCAGCGGGGATGTCAACACAACAGTCCACCACCGTCCAGCCCTCGATTGTCCCTTGAGGGCCGTCGAATCGATCGCGAAGCAACCACAGGTTGATGTGGTCCAGCGCAAATGGCAGGCCCATGCGGATCCATTTGATCCCTGGTGCCACCTCGATCGCACAGCCGGAAGCCGGTAGCAAATCGCCTAGAGGGTAGTGCAAGCGCGATTCAACGTGATTCATTGGGGCTCTTGGAGTAGCATTGACGTTAACGTTAACGTTAACGTAAATGACAGCAAACGGATGATTCTACGGACCGATGCGTGCGCCCACTGACAAGCGCGCGACCCGGAACGATGCTTGCGAACCATGGCAACCACCTACACCATCAGCGACCTGGCCCGCGAATTTGACTTGACCACGCGTGCCATGCGCTTTTATGAAGACATGGGCTTGCTGCAGCCCGAGCGCACGGGTCCCGCTGGACGCAATCGCATCTACACCGCCAGGGATCGAACGCGACTCAAGCTGACCTTGCGAGCCAAGCGGCTTGGGCTGTCTCTGACTGAAGCGCGCGAGATCATTGATCTCTATGACAGCCCGCGGGACACCGGTGTGCAGCTCGAAAAATTCCTTGCCGTGCTGGCCCAGCACCGCCAGCAACTGGAAGCGCAGATGATCGATCTTCAGGCCAACCTCGACGAGGTTCGCGCGCATGAGAAGGAAGCGCAAACCTTGCTGAAGAAGATCCACACCAAATCCGTGGATAATTGACGTTACGTAACGTCAATGAAAATTTTTATGCAAAGCGCTCTGTTTCAGCCCAAAGTTCCCCATTTTTCCGAGAGGGTGGCCGAGAGCTTTGCGCTTCAGGGCGCCATGCAAACCTTGGGCGCGCGGCTGCAGCAGGTCACCCCTGGCGCGGTCGACATTGAATTTGACTGGGCTGCGGCTTTGACGCAGCAGCATGGCTTCGTGCACGCAGGTATGCTTTCGACGGCGCTCGACTCGGCCTGCGGCTACGCCGCCTTCAGCCTGATGTCCGCAGACGCGTCGGTGCTGACCATTGAGTTCAAGATTAATTTGCTGGCTCCGGCGCGAGGTGAGCGTTTTCGCGTCGAAGGGCGCGTCCTTAAGCCAGGGCGCACCATCATCGTCTGCGAAGGCCGGGCATTCGCAATTTCTGGCGCCAAAGAGAAGCTTGTCGCCACGATGGGCTGCACGCTGATGTGCGTGCAGGGGCGCGAAGGCGTGTCGGGCTGAACCTGCCGCTCTCCAACCACTTTCATTTCGATCATTCATTTCAGACAGGAGATAGCCATGAGTCTTCCCGCCAACCTTCCCGGCCTCAACTTTCAACTGGGCGATGAAGTCGATTCGCTGCGCGATGCGGTCCGCGACTTTGCGCAGGCCGAGATTGCACCACGTGCGACCGAAATCGACCACAGCGACCAGTTTCCCATGGACTTGTGGCGCAAGATGGGTGATCTTGGCGTGCTCGGCATCACGGTGCCCGAGGAGTTGGGCGGCGCTGGCATGGGCTACCTGGCCCACATGGTTGCGATGGAAGAAATCTCGCGCGCCAGCGCTTCAGTCGGGCTGAGCTACGGCGCCCACAGCAACCTGTGCGTGAACCAGATCAACCGCAATGGCAGCGCCGCACAAAAGGCCAAGTACTTGCCCAAACTGATCAGTGGGGAGCATGTCGGTGCCCTGGCCATGAGCGAGCCTGGCGCAGGGTCGGACGTGATCAGCATGAAGCTCAAGGCCGAGGACAAGGGCGGCTACTATCTGCTGAACGGCAACAAGATGTGGATAACCAACGGCCCCGACGCCGATACGCTGGTCGTCTATGCCAAGACCGAACCCGAGCTTGGCGCTCGTGGCGTCACGGCCTTCCTGATTGAAAAGGGCATGAAAGGCTTTTCGATCGCGCAAAAGCTCGACAAGCTTGGCATGCGCGGCAGCCACACGGGCGAACTCGTGTTCCAGAACGTAGAGGTACCGGCCGACCATGTGCTCGGGGGCGTCAACTTGGGCGCCAAGGTGCTGATGAGCGGGCTGGACTATGAGCGTGCGGTGCTTACTGGTGGGCCGCTGGGCATCATGCAGTCTGTCATGGACAACGTCATTCCCTACACCCACGACCGCAAGCAGTTTGGCCAGAGCATTGGCGAGTTCCAGCTGATTCAGGGCAAAGTGGCCGACATGTACACCGTGCTCCAGGCCGGCCGCTCGTTTGCGTACACCGTGGCAAAAAACCTCGACATGCTGGGCAGCGAACACGTGCGCCAGGTGCGCAAGGACTGCGCTAGTGTCATTCTCTGGTGCGCCGAAAAAGCCACCTGGATGGCCGGCGAAGGTATTCAGATTTTTGGGGGCAATGGCTACATCAACGAATATCCGCTTGGGCGCCTGTGGCGCGACGCCAAGCTGTACGAAATTGGTGCCGGCACCAGTGAAATTCGCCGCATGCTGATTGGCCGCGAGCTGTTTGCGGAAACCTGCTGAACCTGTACTCACTCACTTTTAAGGGCCGCACATGACGACCGATTCGATCCAGGAACTCTTTGAACACAACCGCGCCTGGGCTGCACAAATGGAGCGCGAGCGCCCGGGCTTTTTCACCCGCCTCATGGCGCAGCAAAAGCCCCAGTACATGTGGATAGGCTGCTCCGACAGCCGCGTGCCGGCGAACCAGATTACCGGCCTGGAGCCGGGGGAAGTGTTCGTGCACCGCAACATCGCCAACGTGGTGGTGCCGACCGATCTCAACTGCCTCTCGACCATCCAGTTCGCAGTGGACCAGCTCAAGGTACAGAACCTGATGGTGGTGGGCCACTACGGTTGCGGTGGCGTGCAGGCTGCTTTGGACGACCTGCGGGTAGGGCTTTCGGACAACTGGATCCGCCACGTGAAGGACGTACGCGACCGGCATCGGGACTTGCTCGCATCTCTGGCGCCGCAATGGCGGCTTGACGCACTGTGCGAACTGAACGTGATTGCCCAGGTGCTCAACGTGGCGCAGACCACGGTGATTCAAGACGCCTGGGCAAGTGGCCAGAAACTCACGCTCAACGGTTGGTGCTATGGACTCAAAGATGGTTTGATTCATGACCTGCACATCACAGTGAATGGCAATTCCGGCCTCGACGAGCTGTACCGGGCCGCAGTGGCTGGTGTGATTGCCGACCGGCGTGAAGTGCCGGCGCCGGGCGAGATGGAGTCTGCTGCCTGACGCGTTCTGAAGGACGCCCTGCGGCCTTCGCGCAGAATCGGCCCGATGCCACCTCCTGCTTCTGTCTCCATGTTTCCTCAGCGCCTTGAATCGCCCGATGCGTACAACATCGCCAAGGCGATGCGCGATGGCTTTGACCGCCACTACCGCCTGTTTCGCACTGAGTCGGCCCGCGCCAAGCACCGGTTTGAAACAGCCGATTGGCACGACCAGCAGCGCGCCCAGCGCGAGCGCATCGAGTTCTACGACCTGCGGGTGAAGGAATGCGTGCGGCGCCTGGAGAAGGAGTTTGCCGCCGGCAAACAACCCATGGAGCTGTGGCACGAAGTCAAGCTGCACTACATCGGGCTCTTGGTCGAACACCATCAGCCAGAACTGGCCGAGACGTTTTTCAACTCGGTCACCACCAAGATCCTGCACCGCACACACTTCCACAACAACTTCATCTTTGTGCGCCCGGCAATGAGCACCGAGTACCTTGAAAACGACGAATTCGAGGGCCGGCCCACCTATTACTCCTATTACCCATCCAAGGACAGCCTGCGCCAAACGCTGGTCACGATTTTGGAGAGCTACGGTCTGCAGCGCGAATTTGCCGATGTAACCACCGACGTCAACCATGTGGTGCACGCCCTCGAATCGCGGCTGCACAAAGTCAAGTTGCGCGCCAACTTTCAGATTCAGGTGCTCTCGAGCCTGTTCTACCGCAACAAGGGCGCCTACCTCGTGGGCAAGATCATCAACGGCTTCAACGAAGTGCCGTTCGCGCTGCCCATTCTTCACAATGAACATCGCAAGCTCTTCATCGACGCCGCGTTGTTTGGCGAAGACGATCTGCAGATGCTTTTTTCTTTCGCGCGCGCCTATTTCATGGTGGACATGGAAATCCCCAGTGCTTACGTGCAGTTTCTGCGCAGCCTCATGCCCAGAAAGCCCCGTGCCGAGCTGTACAACGCGCTCGGGCTGGCCAAGCAGGGCAAGACGCTGTTCTACCGCGACTTTCTCTACCACCTCAAGCACTCCACCGACAAGCTGCGCATTGCGCCCGGCATCAAGGGCATGGTGATGCTGGTGTTTGACCTGCCCTCGTTCCCCTTTGTGTTCAAGCTCATCAAGGACTACTACCCGCCGCAAAAAGACACCACGCGGGAGAAGATTCAAGGCAAGTACCTGCTGGTGAAGCAGCACGACCGCGTGGGCCGCATGGCCGATACGCTGGAATACAGCCTGGTGGCGTTTCCACGCGATCGCTTTGAAGACGAGCTGATCGCAGAGATTGAAAAATTCGCCCCCAGCCAGTTGGAGATCAGCGACCGCGATGGCGACGGCAAGCAGGAAGTCATCATCAAGCACCTCTACATCGAGCGGCGCATGATTCCGCTCAACATGTACCTGCAAGAAGCGTTCGACGCCGGCATGCAAGACGAGCGTGCTCAGCAGCAGATGGAGCGCAGCGTCATCGACTACGGCAACGCCATCAAAGACCTGGTGGCGGCCAACATCTTCCCCGGAGACATGCTGTGGAAAAATTTCGGCGTCACGCGCAACGGCAAGGTCGTGTTCTACGACTATGACGAAATCGAATACATCACCGACTGCAACTTTCGCCGCGTTCCCGAGCCGCGCAACGAAGAAGAGGAAATGAGCGGCGAAATCTGGTACACGGTCCATGCGCACGACGTGTTTCCCGAAACCTTCGGCCCGTTCCTGCTCGGCAACGACGCCGTGCGCGAAGTTTTCATGCGCCACCACGCCGACCTGCTCGGCGTTGAGTTCTGGCAGTCGCACAAGGAGCGCATTCTTGCCGGTCATGTCTACGACGTATTCCCTTACGAGGCCAAGCGGCGCTTCGGCCAAGCCTACGCCGACTGAATCTGCCCACCCTGTTTCAATTCAAAGGAGGTTTCTTATGAGCGCATCCATTCAAGACCCCATCGTTATCGTCGGCGCCGCCCGCACCCCCATGGGCGCATTTCAGGGCGATTTTTCCAGCTTGGCCGCTCACGATCTGGGTGGCGCCGCCATTGCGGCCGCCGTTGAGCGCGCCGGCATCGCGCCGTCTGCCGTGGGCGAAGTGCTGTTTGGCAACTGCCTGATGGCGGGGCAGGGCCAGGCGCCCGCACGCCAGGCGGCCTTCAAGGGCGGTTTGCCCAAAGAGGCTGGTGCCGTGACGCTCAGCAAGATGTGCGGCTCGGGCATGAAGGCGGCAATGTTTGCGCACGACATGCTGCTGGCCGGCACGCACGACGTCATGGTGGCGGGCGGCATGGAGAGCATGACCAACGCCCCCTACCTGCTGCAAAAGGGGCGCGGCGGCTACCGCCTGGGACACGACCGCATCTTCGACCACATGATGCTCGACGGCCTGGAAGACGCCTACGAGCCCGGCCGCTCGATGGGTACCTTTGGCGAAGATTGCGCTGCCAAGTACAGCTTCACGCGCCAGCAGCAGGATGCCTTTGCCACCACCAGCGTCGAGCGTGCCAAGGCCGCCACGACGTCGGGCGCGTTTGCGGCCGAGATCACGCCAGTGACCGTCAAGACCCGTGCAGGCGAAGTGGTGGTGTCGGTGGACGAAGGCCCAGGCAAGGTCAAGCTCGACAAGATCCCCACGCTCAAGCCCGCGTTCAAGAAGGACGGCACCATCACTGCCGCATCCAGCTCGTCGATCAACGACGGCGCCGCCGCCCTGGTGCTGATGCGCCAGTCCACCGCCGACACGCTCGGTTGCAAGCCCCTGGCCCGCATCGTCAGCCACGCCACGCACGCGCAGGAGCCCGAGTGGTTCGCCACCGCGCCGCTGGGCGCTACGCAGAAGGCGCTGGCCAAGGCCGGCTGGACGGCGGGCGACGTGGATCTGTGGGAAATCAACGAGGCCTTCGCCGTCGTTCCCATGGCCTTGATGAAAGAGCTCGGCCTGTCCCACGACATCGTCAACGTCAATGGCGGCGCCTGCGCGCTGGGCCACCCGATTGGCGCCAGCGGAGCCCGCATCCTGGTCACGCTGCTGTACGCGCTCAAGGCGCAGGGCAAGACCAAGGGGCTGGCCACGCTGTGCATTGGTGGCGGCGAGGCGACGGCCATGGCCGTCGAGCTGGTTTAAAGCGAAAAACTCCTGATTTTGTAGCTGCTTACGCAATAGGGATAAGCGCTGGAGGCCTATTTGACTAAGAAAAGCATTGGTACCGCGCTGATCATTGGTGCCTCGCGTGGCCTGGGGTTGGAGCTGGTGCAGCAACTGCTGGCGGCCGGCAGTCGCGTCATCGCTACGGTGCGCACCGCCGAAGCCCGCGCCGCGCTGCAAGCCCTGGGCGCCGAGGTACTGACGGTGGATGTCGCCGATCCTGCCAGCGTCAGTGGCCTCGCCTGGCAGCTCGACGGCGAGCGCTTTGATCTGGCGTTTTACGTCGCCGGCGTCATGCGCCGACAAGGCGCCACCACGCCGCCCACGCAGCAGGATTTCGACGCCGTCATGCACGCCAACGTGCTGGGCGCCATGCAGGCCATCCCGCAGGTGGCGCCGCTGGTGGAGGCTGCTGGCGGCGTGTTCGCCTTCATGTCGTCGAGCATGTCGCAAATCGGCAGCGTGCCCGCCAGCAACGCCTGGCTGTACCGCACCAGCAAGGCCGCGCTCAACATGGCGGTGGCGGCGGCGCAGCACGACTACCCCCGCGCCACCCTCGTCACCATCGACCCCGGCTGGGTGCAGACAGATATGGGCGGGGCCACTGCGCCGCTCACGCCGCAGGACAGCGTGCGCGGCATGCTCGCTACCCTGGCCGGCGTGACGGATGTCGACCAAGGCCAGTTGTTGCACCACGACGGCCGCCGCGCTGCGCATTGGTAAAACTTCCTCACGTAACACATAGAGACACGCCCATGCTGCTGACCCAAGACCAGGAAATGATCCGCGACGCGGTGCGCGACTTTGCCCAAAGCGAACTCTGGCCCCATGCCGCGCGCTGGGACCGCGAGCACCATTTCCCCAAAGAAGCGCACCAGGGCCTGGCGGCGCTCGGCGCCTACGGCATTTGCGTGCCCGAAGCACTCGGCGGCGCAGGGCTCGACTACCTGTCGCTCGCGCTGGTGCTGGAAGAAATCGCCGCTGGCGATGGTGGCACCAGCACCGTCATTTCGGTCACCAACTGCCCGGTCAACGCCATCTTGCTGCGCTACGGCAATGCCCAGCAGCAGCGCGACTGGCTCACGCCGCTGGCGCGCGGCGAGATGCTCGGCGCCTTTTGCCTCACCGAGCCGCACGTGGGCTCCGACGCCTCCGGCCTGCGCACCACGGCGGTCAAAGACGGCGACGCGTACGTGATCAACGGCGTCAAGCAGTTCATCACCAGCGGCAAGAACGGCGATGTCGCCATCGTCATCGCCGTCACCGACAAGGGCGCCGGCAAGAAGGGCATGAGCGCCTTCCTCGTGCCCACCAGCGCGCCGGGTTACGTGGTGGCGCGGCTGGAAGACAAGCTGGGCCAGCACAGCAGCGATACCGCGCAAATCAGCTTTGAAAACTGCCGCATTCCGGCCGAGAACCTCATTGGCCAGGAGGGCGAGGGCTACAGGATCGCGCTCGGCGGCCTGGAGGGCGGGCGCATTGGCATCGCCGCGCAAAGCCTGGGCATGGCGCGCAGCGCGTTTGAGGTGGCCTTGCAATATTCGAAAGAGCGCGAAAGCTTTGGCACCGCCATCTTCAACCACCAGGCCGTGGGCTTTCGGCTGGCCGATTGCGCCACGCAGCTGGAAGCCGCGCGCCAGCTAATCTGGCACGCCGCCAGCCTGCGCGACGCCGGCCGGCCGTGCCTGAAGGAAGCCGCCATGGCCAAGCTGTTTGCCAGTGAAATGGCCGAGCAAGTGTGCAGCGCCGCCATCCAGACGCTGGGTGGCTACGGTGTGCTGAACGACTTCCCGCTAGAGCGCATTTACCGCGACGTGCGCGTCTGCCAGATCTACGAGGGCACCAGCGACGTGCAGAAAATCATCATCCAGCGCGCGCTGGCGTGATGCTTCTGTTTTTATAGCTGCTCGCGCTTTTCTAATAAGCGCTGGAGGCCTATTTCCGTATGATTTTCAGCGCTTCTTGAGCACCACGGTGATGTTGCCGTTGACCTCGATGGTGGCGCGCTCCACCTCGTGCGTGTGCAGGCAGCCACCGGCCCGCAAGGCCGCAGCAAGGTCGCTGGGCGAGAGCCGCTCGTTTTGCATCAATGCTTCGTCCACTTTGCCATCCTGCACCAGCACGCGCGGGTGGCCGTCGATCAGGCGCTCCAGGCGGCGGAAGCGGTAGGTCAATTGCGACAGCCCGACATGGCAGCCAATCAAGGTGCTGGCCGAAATCAGCCCGCCAATGAGCGAGTTGTCGCCCGCGTTCATCGAGTTCTGCACCGCGTTTGACAGAATCAAAAGCAGCACCAGGTCAAACGGCGCGTACTGCCCCGTCTGCCGCTTGCCGGTGGCGCGCAGAAACACGAGCAGAAAAACGTACACGACGATGCCGCGCACGACAAACTCCCACCAGGGGACAGACAGATTCCACATGCGAGACTCCAGCGCTTGAGGCGCCCAGTCTAGGTTCGTTGCGGGCGCCCGTGCGCAGGACAAAATCGCCTGCGCTTGACCCAAGGTTTTTTCCGATGCCGATTGCCAACGCGCCATGCTGACCCAACAAGCCGATGCCCCCTGCCTGTGCGGCCGCACTGCCCCCGGTGCGCCAGCCCGGCGCCTGTCTTGGCGCCATTGCTGCGGTCGCTGGATCGATCGCGCGGCCTCGGTGCCCGACGCCGAGAGCCTCATGCGCTCGCGCTACAGCGCCTTTGTGCGCGAAGACGCCGCTTGGTTGCTCGCCACCTGGCACGCCAGCACGCGCCCCGCGCGGCTGGACTTTGAGAGCGGCGCGCAGTGGCTGGGGCTGGAAGTGCGGCGCCACCGTTTGATCGATGCCGACCATGCCGAGGTGGAATTCGTCGCCCGCTACCGCCTGGCGGGCCGGGCGGTGCGCTTGCACGAACGCAGCCGCTTTGCGCGCGAGGCAGGCCAATGGTTTTACGTCGATGGGGACCAGCCAGGGCAAAAAAACCAATGAAATTGGCTTCTGGCGCCGTGAGTTGGAAGTTCGTTTCAGAAAGCTGCCGAGAATCTCCGCCACGCCGCGTTGCACATCCGCGCGATAGCTCTGGCTCTCGCTGTGGTGTGCGCCTTGCCTGACGACGATTTCGACACCTTTCCCTTTTCCCACCTGCTTCCAACTCACGACACTAGCCCTTATCCAGAAATAGCCGGACGCCACGAAAATAATAGCGTTCGCGATGCGTCGGCGCAGAAATCCGAGGATGCCTGAGCCGGGCCCTTCGTCCTGGCTGCCAGCGCACTGCGGGAAAACGTCGGCACGCGGCGGTTAAGCTGTTGTGCAGGCCCGCTCGCTTGGATGTTCAGACGAGCGCTGCGCCAACCGCTTATCCACCCTCAGGAGCCTCATGCCCGATATCCCAGAGTCCACCACGCCCCCCGGCGCGCCGCCGCAGGATCTCGCTACCGTGCGCAACCGCATCTTCGATGAGATCGCGGTGGGCGATACCGACGCCATTGAGCGCACGCTCAGCAAAGAGGATATTGAGCTGTTTGCCATCCTCTCCGGGGACTTCAATCCCCAGCATCTGGACGCCGACTTCGCCGCCTCCACCAGTTTCCAAGGTGTCATCGCGCACGGCATGCTGGGTGGATCGCTGATCTCGGCCGTGCTTGGCAACCGCCTGCCGGGCCCAGGCACCATCTACCTTTCGCAAACGCTCAAGTTCCTGGCGCCTGTGCGCATTGGCGACCGCCTGCGCGTCAGCGTCACCGTCAGCGCGCGCGATGAAGCCAGGAAGCGCCTGAAGTTGGCGTGCACCTGCGTCAATCAAAACGGCACCACCGTGGTCAGCGGCGAAGCCGAGGTGCTGGCGCCCACCGAACGCATCGAACGCCTGCGCACCACGCTGCCTGAAGTGCACGTGACCGCCGGCAACGACGGCCTGCAACGGGTGCTTGCGCATGTGCGTCCGCTCGGCAGGCTGCGCGTCGCAGTGGTCCACCCGTGCGATGCGCTCAGCCTGGGCGGCGCGCTCGACGCCTGTGCCGCTGGCTTGATCGAACCCGTGCTGGTGGGGCCGCGCGCGCGCATCGAGGCGACGGCGCAGGAGAACGGCCTGGACATCGCCGGCCTGGCCATCGAAGACACGGCGCACAGCCACGCTGCGGCCGCCCGCGCGGTGGAGCTGGTGCTGCAAGGGCGCGTGCAGGCGCTGATGAAAGGCAGCCTGCACACCGACGAACTGATGGGCGCCGTGGTGGCTTCGCAAGGCGGGCTGCGCACCAAGCGCCGCGTGAGCCACTGTTACTTGATGCAGACACCGGCCTACCCGCGCCCCTTCATCATTACCGACGCGGCCATCAACATCGCTCCCACGCTGGCCGACAAGGCCGACATCGTGCGCAACGCGATTGACCTGGCGCACGCCATCGGCGTGGCGCAGCCGAGGGTGGCGATTCTGGCCGCCGTGGAAACCGTGAATGCCTCCATGCCGGCCACGCTGGACGCCGCCGCGCTGTGCAAGATGGCAGACCGGGGCCAGATCACCGGCGCCCTGCTCGATGGTCCGCTGGCCTTTGACAACGCCGTATCCATTGCCGCCGCGCGCACCAAGGGCATCGTCTCGGAAGTGGCAGGCCGCGCCGACATCCTGGTGGTGCCAGATTTGGAGAGCGGCAACATGCTGGCCAAGCAGCTGGAGTTCCTGGGTGACGCCGCCACGGCCGGCATTGTGCTTGGCGCGCGTGTGCCCATCGTGCTGACCAGCCGGGCCGACGCCCGCGACACGCGCCTGGCCTCGTGCGCCGTGGCGGTGCTGCTGGCGCACCACTACAAGGAGGCGCCGCTGTGAGCGATCTGGTCCTGGTCCTCAATTGCGGCTCATCCAGCATCAAGTTCGCGCTGTTCGATACCAGCACCCAGCCGCTGCCGCGCGCTCCCTTGTGGAACGGCAAGGTCGACGGCATTACCGGCGCCGCGCCCACGTTTGGTGAAACCGGTGTTGCTCCAGGTCCGGTGGTGCTCGATGCTGCCCACCCGTACCGGGCAGCGCTGGAGCACATTCACGCAAGGGTGCTGGTGCGCATGGCGCAGGGCGGCCACCGCATCGCCGCCGTAGCGCACCGCGTGGTGCATGGCGGCGCCAAGTACTTCGACCCGGTGCGCGTGGATGCGCGGGTGCTGGACGATCTGCGCGGACTCATTCCGCTCGCGCCGCTGCACCAGCCGTTTGCGCTGGAAGCCATCGCAGCACTTTTGGAAACTGCGCCCGAGCTGCCGCAGGTGGCCTGCTTTGACACGGCGTTTCACCACACCCTGCCCGAGGTGGAGAAGATGCTGCCGCTGTCCTGGGACGCCTGGGAGCGCGGCCTGCGCCGCTACGGCTTTCACGGGCTGTCGTACGAATACCTGTCGATTGCGCTGGCCGAGCGCTATGGCGACGCGGCGCGCGGGCGCACCATCGCCCTGCACCTGGGCAGCGGCGCCAGCCTCTGCGCCATGCAGGATCTCCAAAGCGTCGCCACCACCATGGGGTTTTCGGCACTCGACGGCCTGATGATGGGCACGCGCTGCGGCGCGCTGGACCCCGGCGCGGTGCTGTACTTGATGGAGATTGAAAAGCTCTCGCTGGAAGCAGTGGGCCATCTGCTGTACCACGGCTCGGGCTTGCTGGGCATTTCCGGCGTGTCGTCCGACCCGCGCGTGCTGCTGACGCAGGAGGCCGGCAACGCGCGCATCGAAGCCGCGCTGGCGCTGTACGTGCGCCGCATCGTGCGCGAGGTCGGCGCGCTGGCGGCGGTGCTGGGCGGGCTCGACATGCTGGTTTTCACTGCGGGCATTGGTGAGCACAACGTCGCCATTCGCGAGCGCGTGTGCGCGGGCCTGGCCTACCTGGGCGTGGCGCTCGACCTGGATGCCAACACCCAGAACGCCGATTGCATCTCCAGCGCTGCCAGCCGCATCCCGGTGCTGGTCGAGCGCACGAACGAAGAATGGGTGGCTGCCTGGCATGCTTGTCGGCTGTTGCCAGAACTGGCGCAGTAGCAGGTAAAAAACTACTGAAAATGGCCTCTCGCGCTTATTCCTATTGCGTCATCAGCTATGAAATTCGAAGCAATCTTGTTTGACTGCGACGGTGTGCTTGTCGACAGCGAACCGCTCACCAACGGTGTGCTCTGCGCCATGCTGAACGAAGCCGGCTGGGCGATTTCTCCCGAAGACTGCATGGACACCTTCATCGGCAAGACGGTGCGCAGCGAAGCCGCGCGCATCGAGGCGCACACCGGCCAGCCGCTGACCGACGCCTGGATGGCCGAGTTCTACGCGCGCCGCAATGCCGAGATCGAAGGCCACCTGCAGCCCATTGCCGGCGCGGTGGACGCGGTACGTGCGCTGCACCGCTTGACGGGCGGGCGCATCGCCTGCGCCTCGGGTGCCGATCGTTTCAAGGTGGAAATGCAGCTGCGCCAGGTGGGCCTGGCGGAGTTCTTCGGCAGCCATGTGTTCAGCGGCCATGAGATGCCGGCCACCAAGCCCGCGCCCGATGTGTATCTGGCCGCAGCCGCCGCGCTGGGCGTGGCGCCGGCGCGTTGCCTGGTGATTGAAGACACCGTGACAGGTGTGACGGCCGGCGTGGCGGCTGGCGCCACGGTATGGGGCTACGCACCGGGCGGTGCCGGCCACGGCAGTGCAGAGGCTTTGCGCGCCACAGGCGCAGCGCGCGTGTTCGAAAGCATGGCGGATTTGCCCGGCCTTCTCGTTCCGTAGACGTTCAACCGGCGCCGTACATTCTTCCTGGCAGCCAGAGGATGATTTGCGGAAACAGCAGGCACAGGCCGACCATGGCCATTTGCATCAGCACGAAGGGGATGACGCCCAGATAAATATCGCGGATGGTCACGCCCTTGGGTACCACGCCCTTCAGGTAGAACAGCGAGAACCCGACCGGCGGTGTGAGGAAAGATGTCTGCAGCATCAGCGCCACCAGGATCAGGAACCAGGTCATCTCGATGCCGCTGTGCTTGATGACCGGGGCCAGCAGGGGCAGCACGATGAGCACGATCTCGAACCAGTCGAGAAAGAAGCCCGCCACAAACACCACCGCCAGCACCAGCATCACCATGCCCGTGGGGCCCAGGCCCGTGCCTTTGAAGAACTCGGTGATCAGCTCGTCGCCGCCGATCATGCGCAGCACGTAGGCAAACACGGTGGCGCCGATGAAAATGGCAAAGATGAAACAGGTGGTGGTGGTGGTGGCAATGCCCACTTCGCGGATCACCTGCCAATTGAGCTTGCGGTTGGCTGCTGCCAGCAGCATGGCGCCAAACGCGCCCAGGCCCGAGGCCTCGGTGGGAGTGGCAATACCAAAGAAGATGGAGCCCAGCACCACCAGAATCAGGCCGAAAGTGGGCAAGGTGGAAAGGAAGGCAATGCCAATTTGGCGCGCCGTGAGCTTTTCATCGCCGGCCGGGCGCGGCGGCAAGATGTCGGGGCGCACGAAACCGACGATGACGACAAACGCCATGTACAACACGCCCAGCAGCAGGCCGGGCACCAGTGCGCCCATGAACAAATCGCCCACCGAGACAGAGACCTGGTCGGCCATCAGCACCAGCATGATGGACGGCGGGATCAGGATGCCCAGCGTTCCCGAGGCCGCCACGATGCCGCTGGCCAGCGCCTTGGAATAGTGGTGCTGCAGCATGATGGGCATGGACAGCATGGCCAGCAGCACCACTGAGGCCCCAACGATGCCGGTGGACGCTGCCAGCAGAATGCCAATGACGATCACCGTGAGGCCCAGGCCGCCGCGCAATCCGCCAAATACCTTGACGAAGTTGCGCATCATGGTGTCGGCCACGCCCGATCGATCCAGCATCAATCCCATGTAGACGAACATGGGCAGAGACACCAGCACCCAGTTGGACATGATGGCGTCAAAGCGGTCGATGATTCCGGAGAACTTGACCCAGCTCGTGAGCAAAAAGGTGTCGACGCCGAACTGGGTGGTCAGCGTGATCGCAATGGCGGTGAATACAAGCGATACGCCGGCCAGCAGCCAGGCCACGGGGTAGCCCAGGAACAGCGATGTGATGAATGTCACCATCAGCGCCAGAAAGAGAATTTCGTAGAAAGGCATGTGCTTTTCCGGTAGAGGGGCGGTGGTATCAGCGGGCGCGCAAGGCTGCCCAGACGCGCGTCAGGCGCCCCAAGCCAGCCAACGCAAGCAGAAGGAAGGCCGTCACAAGAAATGACTTCAGCGCCCAGCGCCAAGGCAGGCCACCCGGCGCGGCAGAGACCTCGCCCATCTCCCACGAAGTGGCGACGAAGGGCACGGAGAACCAGACCACCAGCAGCGAAAAGCTCAGCAGAAAGAACACGATGCCAAGCAGCTCAATCCACAGCCGCGTGCGCTGGGACCAGCCCTCGGCCAGCACATCGATGCGAACGTTGCGTTCGTGCACCTCGGTAAAGGCCAGCCCGAGCAGGAAACCTACGGCGTACAGATGCCACTGGACTTCTTCCAGCATGATGGAACCCAGTCCGAAAACGTAGCGCAGCACCACCTGGAAGACGATGACCATCACCAGGACGGTCCAGAGCAGCGAGGCGAATTCACCGAACCAGCCAATCAGGCGGTCTACGGCACGGGAAAAGGCGGTGATCGGCAGGACAATCCCCGACGGCCCTGCCACGGGACCATCGGCGGGCATGTTTTTTGAGTTCATGGTGACTTCCAATTGATTGGGCCTTGCCGGGTGCCGGGGCACCCGGCAAGGCCGGCGCAGTGCTTCAAGTTGCCTACAAGTCGATCAATGCGGGTAGTCGCGCGGCAGGTAGCCCAGGTTGTGCCACTGTGCGTTCTGCTTCTGGAAACCATTCATGCTGTCGAGCACCTTCTTGAACATGGGGTCCTTGCCAGCCTCTTCGGCCAGGACTTCCTTGGAGGCCTTGGAAAATGCGTCCAGCATGGTCTTGTTGAACTGGCGCGCCTTGACGCCTTCCTTCTCGAACTTGGCCAACACGGCACCCTGCAGGGCTTCGGCCTTGGCGATGGCCATGGTCACGCCGGCAGTGCAAGTGGTTTCGATCTGGGCCTGCGTCTGTGGCTTGAGCTTGGCCCAAGCAGCCGTGTTGACATACAGGAACTGGTTGGTCGATGGCTGGTGCCAGCCAGGCATGTAGTAGTTCTTGGCCACTTTGAAGAAGCCCAGCTGCTCGTCCACCGTGGGCAGCGAGAACTCGGTGCCGTCGAGCACGCCCTTCTCAAGGGCCTGGAACAGCTCGCCGCCTGGCAGCATGGTCACCGAGGCGCCCAGTTTCTGGTAAATCTTGCCACCCAAGCCGGCCGCACGGAACTTCAGGCCCTTGATGTCCTCGGGCGTGTTGATTTCCTTGCGGAACCAGCCCGCAGCCTCGGGGCTGATCGAGCCGCAGAAGATGGGGTAGACGTTGTAGGGCTTGTACGCTTCCTTCAGGAGCGCGTCGCCGCCGCCGAAGTACATCCAGGCGGCGAACTGCGGCGACTCCATGCCAAAGGGCACGGCACCAAACAAGGCAGAGACGGGCACCTTGCCAATTTCATAACCCATCCAGCTATAACCTGCCTCGACCTTGCCCGTGGACACGCTGTCGAAAATGGCCAATGCCGGTACCAGTTTGCCGGGCTCGAACACCTGCAGGTTCACCGTGCCGCCCGAAACCTTTTTCAGTTGTTCTGAAACCCAGGGCATGGTGTCACCCAGCGCAGTCAGGTTGGACCCGAAGGACATGGGAATGCCCCAGCGCACGGTCTCCTGGGCGGTTGCGGCAGTGGCAAGGCAGGTCAGTGACGCGGCCAGCGCCAGAGTCTTGAGGGAAGAACGCATTTTTAAAGTCTCCGTTGGTAGTGAACAGGCAAATTCGGCTTGCAGGGTGTGTGTCCACCCTTTGGCATGCCAGGGAACAGTGCGCAGCCGTGCTTAGCGCCATGCCCGGCTGGAAGGCCGGACGCGGCGCAGAAATTCGGTGCGCAGGGCGCAGGAAAGGGAACGGTCTTGTCTCTCCATCTCTCTTCTTTTGTGTGCTCCGGTGGTGGTTGTCACACCTGCACGCGCCGCCCTGCCGGTCTCCCTTCGTCGAGGGTTTGCGCTGGTGCATGGGCTGCGTCGATTCGTGACTTTATGTCGCTACCTGTTGCTGTGGTTTGAGGGTTGTTGGGTCGCGTTGTGAAAAAATTCAGCCCGAAGCAGCGCGTTGCGGAGCAGAAGGTTTGTGTCGAAATGCCAGGTCGTGGGCCGACTGCTGGCAGACTCAGGTCCGTGCTGTGGGCGTTCTTGCGCGCAGAGGAGACGTTTGATGCCACCCCATTTGCCGCCGCAATGCCTCAAGCAAGGGCTCCAGAATCTCATTCGACCGGCTCTGCAGCAGCGCGTTGCCGCCGCCTTCACCCGCAGTGCCGTGCTTGCTGTGGCGGTCCTGCTCGCAGCCTGCTCGTCGGTGCGGCCCTGGATCAACCAGCCGCTGCTGGCTGAAGAGCCCCCTGTCGCAGAGCGCAAGGCGGTACTGCAAATGATTGCGGCGCGCGATCCAAGCATGTTGGTGGCCGTCACGCTCTCAGGCGGTGGGGCGCGCGCGGCGGCGTTTAGGTTTGGCGTGCTTAGCGCCATGCAACAGGCGCGGTTTCACTGGAACGGCCGCGACAACACCTTGCTTGAAGCCACCGATGTGGTCAGCGGGGTGTCAGGCGGAAGCATCGTGGCAGCGTATTTCGCAGCCTACGGAATCGAGGGTTTGCCGCGCTTCGAGCCGGATTTTTTGCGCAAGAACTTTCAGAACAGCCTGATTGCGCAGGCCCTGCACCCGAGCAACCTCATCGACCTGAGTTCGCCCTGGCTGGGGCGCTCGCATTTGCTGGCGCGCCGGCTCGATCAACTCTATGGCCGCATGAACTTTGGCGATGTGGAGCGCCGGCCGCGCCACCCGCAGCTGTTCATCACCGCCACGGATATGTCTCAGGGCGCGGGTTTTGAGTTCACCTGGGACCAGTTTGCGCTGATCTGCTCGGACCTCTCCAGCGTGCCGCTGTCGTTTGCCGTGGCCGCGTCGTCCGCCGTGCCGCTGCTGCTCAGCCCTATGACACTCAAGAACTATGCGGGGAGTTGCGACGACCGCCAGAATGCTCTGGCCCTGCCTGCCTCGGGGCAGGGCGGCACGGCGCGAGCGCGCCTGTACCGCGCACACGAACGCAGCTATCTCAATGCTCAGCGCAAGCCCTATATCCATTTGGTCGATGGGGGCCTGGCAGACAACCTCGGCGTGCAGCGCCTGCTGGACCGCACGCTGGGTGGCGGTCTGCGTGGCGCCTTTACCGAAGTGCAGGTGCCGCCGGGCAGCATCAAGAAGCTGGTGTTGATCACCGTGAACTCCGAGCGCGATCCTTCGGTGGACATTGATCAGGACGACACCGTGCCCAACATGGCGCAGGTGGTGGATACGCTGCTCTTTGGCACCGGCGCCCGAGCCTCCCGTGAGACCCAGGAATTTCTTCGCGACACCATTGACCAGTGGCGCAAAACCTTGTCTGCTCGGGCGCCCGGAAGCAACGACGCCTTTGCGCCCGACGCGCAAATCTATGTGATCGCGGTAAACCTGCGCGATGCGCCCGACGAAACCACACGGCGGCGCCTTCTGCAGATACCGACCGCGTTCTCAATTTCGGCGGGCGAAGTCAGCAGCCTGATTGAGGCCGGCGGCAACGTGCTGCGCCACTCACCCGGCTACCAGGCGCTGATGCAGTCGCTTCCGCCGCCGCAAGGAGCGGCGAATGGGCAACGTTGAAAACGCGCCGCCCTGTGCATCCGCTTTGCGGGCGTATCCCGGAGACCCCGTGTCAGCGGGTCAGGGCTGCCTTTCCCTCCACTCGCCCGGCGTCATCCCCGTCCACCCCTTGAACGCCCGCATAAAACTCTTCTCGTTCTGAAACCCCGCCGCCAGCGCCACCTGTTTGATCGGGCGCTGGCTGCGTTGCAGCAGGTCGGTGGCCAGGTCGCGGCGCACCGTGTCCTTGAGAGCTTGGAGCGAAGCGCCTTCGTCCTTCAGCTGCCGGTGCAGGGTGCGGGTGGACAGGTTCAGCCGGGTCGCCAGATCCTCCGCGCTGTGGGCGGCTTGCGGGTCGCTGCGCAGTATCTGGCGCACGCGCGCCAGCAGCAGCCGGTCGCGGCGGTACTGCAGCACCGTGAGGGGCAGGGCGCGCTCCAGCATGGTCTGCAGCGCGGCCTCGTCGCGGCGCAGGGGCAGTGCGAGGTAGCGGGCGTCGAAGCAGATGCAGGTGCGCGGCGCCCCGAAGCGCGCCGGGGCGCTGAAGAGCACGGCGAAGGCGTCGGCATGGGGCGGGGCGTCAAAGGCGAAGGCGGCGTCCAGCAGCGGAATGCGCGAATCCACCAGCCAGCAGGCCACGCCCAGGGCGTTGCGCAGCAGCGAGACATGGCAGAACTCGCGCAGCACGCCCAAGTCGCGTGCCTCGTGCAGGGCGAGGCGGGCCACATCGCCCTGCACTGCCAATTCCAGGCGCACATCCTGCGTCAGCAGGCCATGGTGGCGGCACCAGCGCGCCATGGCCAGTCCCAGATGCGGCGCGGTGATGGAGGCGCGTGCCAGGAGCCCATAGCTTCCCCAGGGCAGGGCGCGGCTGAACCAGCCCAGGGCTTCGTCGTCCAGTTCGCGCATCGCAGCGTCGGAGACACGCTCCATCTGCAGGGCGGTGATGCGCCCGTCCGGGCGTGCCAGCAGGGCGGGCGCAATCTGCGCCTGGGCCAGGGCCTGTGCCGGATCCAGGCCGCGCAGCGCGTAGGCGTGTGCGATGGCGCGGACGAAGGCCGCCGGGGTTTCGGCACGCACAGTCGCGGGCGCAGGGCCCATGGAAGAGGAACTTGGCTTGGTCACAGTGCAAGTGTGCCGCGCTCGTGGCACGATTTGCAACCATTGTGGCAAGCAGGATGGCACCGTCGCTTTTATCCTGTACGGTTCGTGGACCGCGCAGACCCGCACAAGGAGACACCGCAGATGCAGCCTCAGCACGCTTCCCCGCTGACTCAAAGCCAAACCACCGGCGCCACCGAGCCGCCGCTGATCGAGCAGACCATTGGCGCTTTCTTCGATACCATGGTGCAGCGCCAGCCCGACCACGAGGCGCTGGTCAGCTGCCACCAGGGCCGGCGCTATACCTATGCCGGCCTGCAGGCTGAGGCACGCCAGCTTGCCAGTGCGCTGCTGCGCCAGGGGCTGGTTCCGGGCGACCGCGTCGGCATCTGGTCGCACAACAACGCGGAATGGGTGCTGATGCAGCTGGCCACGGCCGAGGTCGGGCTGGTGCTGGTCAACATCAATCCGGCCTACCGCACGGCCGAGGTGGAATACGCGCTCAACAAGGTGGGCTGCCGCCTGCTGGTGACCATGGCGCGCTTCAAGACGAGCGACTACCTGGGCATGCTGCGCGAATTGGCACCGGAATGGGCGCACGGCCAGCCGGGCGAGCTGGTGGCACAGCGCCTGCCGCATCTCTCTACCGTGGTGTGGATAGATGCGCCGGGCAAGGAACCTGGCGCCGGCGTGGAGGAGCCCGGCCTGCTGCGTTTTTCCGATTTTTTGGCACGTGGCGATGCTGGTGACCCGCGCGTGGCGCAGGTGGCGCGCACGCTCAAGGCCACCGACCCGATCAACATCCAGTTCACCAGCGGCACCACTGGTTTCCCCAAGGGTGCCACGCTGACGCACCGCAACATCCTGAACAACGGCCTGTTCATCGGCGAATGCATGCGGCTGACGCCCGCCGACCGTCTCTGCATTCCGGTGCCGCTGTACCACTGCTTCGGCATGGTGCTGGGGAACCTGGCCTGCTTTACCCATGGGTCCACCATCGTCTATCCGAACGACGGCTTCGAGCCGCTTTCCGTCCTGCAGGCGGTGCAGGACGAAAAATGCACCGGCCTGCATGGCGTTCCCACCATGTTCATCGCCGAGCTCGACCATCCGCGCTTTGGCGAGTTCGACCTCTCGACGCTGCGCACCGGCATCATGGCCGGCTCGCCCTGTCCGACCGAGGTGATGAAGCGCGTGGTGCGGGACATGCACCTGTCCGAGATCACCATTGCCTACGGCATGACCGAAACCAGCCCGGTGAGCTGTCAGAGCAGCGCAGACACGCCACTGGAAAAACGCGTCTCCACGGTGGGCCGGGTGCAGCCGCACCTGGAAATCAAAATCATCGACCCCGAGACCGGCGCCGTCGTGCCCGTGGGCGAACGCGGCGAGTTCTGCACGCGCGGCTATTCGGTGATGCACGGCTACTGGGGCGACCTGGAAAAGACGCGCGAAGCCATCGACGCCGACGGCTGGATGCACACCGGGGATCTGGCCACCATGGACGCCGAGGGCTACGTCAACATCGTCGGCCGCATCAAGGACATGGTGATTCGCGGTGGCGAGAACATCTACCCGCGCGAGATTGAAGAATTTCTGTACCGCATGCCGATGGTGCAGGATGTGCAGGTGGTGGGTGTGCCCGACGCGCGCTACGGCGAAGAGCTGTGCGCCTGGATCATCGCCAAGCCCGGCACAGTGCCGACCGAAGACGACATCCGTGCCTTCTGCAAGGGCCAGATTGCGCACTACAAGGTGCCGCGCTACATCCGTTTCGTCAGCGAGTTCCCCATGACCGTGACCGGCAAGATCCAGAAATTTCGCATGCGCGAAGCCACGATCGAAGCACTCGGCCTGACCGAAGCCAAAACCGCCTGAACGCACCGCCACGCCCCATCCACAGAACCAGACTGCCATGCCCCAATTGCATACCCAACTCAACGCCCGCTCGGCCGACTTCCAGGCCAATGCCGCCGCCATGCGCGCGCTGGTGGACGACCTGGTCGCCCAGGTCAACAAGGTTTTTGAAGGCGGCGGCGAAGCGGCCCGCGCCAAGCACCTGGCGCGCGGCAAGCTGCTGCCGCGCGAGCGTGTGCAGATGCTGCTTGACCCCGGCACGCCGTTTCTTGAAATCGCCCCGCTTGCCGCACTCAACATGTATGGCAACGACGCTCCCGGCGCGGGCCTGATCGCCGGCATCGGGCGCGTCAGCGGCATCGACTGCATGGTGGTGTGCAACGACGCCACGGTGAAGGGCGGCACCTACTACCCCCTCACCGTCAAAAAGCACTTGCGCGCGCAGGAAATCGCCGAGCAAAACCACCTGCCCTGCATCTACCTCGTGGATTCCGGTGGTGCCAACCTGCCGAACCAGGACGACGTGTTCCCGGATCGCGACCACTTCGGCCGCATCTTCTTCAACCAGGCCACCATGAGCGCGCAGGGCATTGCGCAAATCGCCGTGGTCATGGGCAGTTGCACGGCCGGTGGCGCCTACATGCCGGCCATGAGCGACGAATCCATCATCGTCAAAAACCAGGGCACCATCTTCCTGGGCGGCCCGCCGCTGGTGAAGGCCGCCACGGGCGAGGTGGTGAGCGCCGAAGACCTGGGCGGTGGCGACGTGCACACGCGCCTCTCGGGCGTGGCCGACCACCTGGCGCAAAACGACCTGCACGCGCTCAAGCTGGCGCGCATGGCGGTCAAGAATTTGAATAAAAACAAGGCTCCAGCGCTTACGGACAGCGCGCCAGTAGCTCCTAAATTTGCAGCAGACGAACTGTACGGCGTGATTCCTGTGGACACGCGCAAACCCTTCGACGTGCGCGAAATCATTGCCCGCATCGTCGATGGCAGCGAATTCGACGAGTTCAAGGCGCGCTACGGCACCACGCTGGTGACGGGCTTTGCCCGCATCGAGGGCATGCAGGTGGGCATCATCGCCAACAACGGCATTCTGTTTTCCGAGTCGGCGCTCAAGGCCACGCACTTCATCGAGCTGTGCTGCCAGCGCAAGGTGCCGCTCATCTTCCTGCAGAACATCACTGGCTTCATGGTGGGGCGCAAGTACGAGAACGAAGGCATTGCGCGCAACGGCGCCAAGATGGTCACTGCCGTTTCGACCGCTGCGGTGCCCAAATTCACCGTCATCATTGGCGGCAGCTTCGGTGCCGGCAACTACGGCATGTGTGGGCGCGGCTTTTCACCGCGATTCCTGTGGATGTGGCCCAACGCGCGCATCAGCGTGATGGGCGGCGACCAGGCCGCTGGCGTGCTGGCCACGGTCAAACGCGACGGCATCGAGCGCAAGAGCGGCAAAACGGGTGAGGAAGCCTGGAGCATGGAGGAAGAAGAAGCCTTCAAAGCCCCCATCCGCCGCCAGTACGAAGAGCAAGGCCACCCCTACTACGCCACCGCGCGCCTCTGGGACGACGGCGTCATCGACCCCGCCGACACGCGCCGCGTGCTGGCGCTGGGGCTGGCCGCGTCGCGCAATGCGCCGATTGAAGACACGAAGTTTGGCCTTTTCCGCATGTGAACATGAAGCACCTCTGCGCCGCTTCACGTGCCTTGCAGGCCGCAGCACTGCCTGAGTCAGTGCAACTTCAGGGTGTCCAGGCCTGCGCGGGCAGGCTTGGAGCCGCACCCATCAGTCCCCTCAAGGGGGCGCAGCTACCAGCCCGGCAAAGCCGGTTCTGCGGCTGCCGCTGGTCTGCGGTCGCTTTCAAGCAACGCAGTTATGCGGAGGCTTGTCGGTGAACCCTGTGACCCACTTCACCCAACTCGCGCGCTACAACCAGTGGGCCACGGCGCGCCTGCTGGATGCCGTCGCTGCGGTAGCCGAGGCCGACTACCGGCGCGATCTGGGGCTGTTTTTCAAAAGCATTCACGGCACGCTCAACCATCTGCTGGTCGGGGAGCACCTGCTGTGGTTCCGCCGCTTTGACGAAGGTGTGTCGCCCAAACTGGCGCTCGACGCCGAGTTGGAGCAGGACCGTGTGGCGCTGGCCGAGCGCCTGCAAGCCGGCGCGGCCCGCTGGACGCCGTTGATTGCCAGTTGGCCTGCCGAGCGCTTTGACGGCACGCTGAACTACACCACCATGCGCGGTATGCCGGCATCGTTGCCTTTTGCTGCCACGTTGGCGCATGTGTTCAACCATGGCACGCACCACCGGGGCCAGATCACGGCAGCGCTGACGGCGCTGGGCCAGCTCTGCCCTGAACTTGATCTGGTTTATTTCCTGCAAACCGAGGTCACCGCACCATGAGCCACCTGCAAATCACCTACGAGGGCGCGGTTGCCCGCATCACCCTCACCCAGCCCGAGGTGCGCAATGCCTTCAGCGACGAAGTCATTGCCGACATTACCGCCGCCTTTACCGAGGCAGGTGGACGTGCGGAGGTGCGCGCCGTGGTACTGGCCGCCGAAGGCACAGCCTTTTGCGCCGGCGCCAACCTGAACTGGATGCGGCGCATGGCCGACTACATGCGCGAGGAAAACCTGGCGGATGCCGCCAAGCTGGCTGAAATGCTGCGCGTGATCTACGAATGCCCCAAGCCGACCATCGCCCGCGTGCAGGGCGATGTGTATGCGGGCGGCATGGGCCTGGTGGCTGCGTGCGACATGGCGGTTGCCGTCGACACGGCGGGGTTTTGCCTGAGCGAGGTCAAGCTCGGCCTGATCCCCGCCACCATCAGCCCCTACGTGATCCGCGCCATGGGTGCGCGGGCTGCGCACCGCTACTTTCTGACCGCAGAGCGTTTTGACGCGGCCGAGGCCCACCGGATCGGCTTCGTGCATGAAGTCGTCGGTGCCGACGCGCTCGACGCCAAGGTCGCAGAACTCCTCAAGGCCCTCACCAGCGCCAGCCCGAACGCGGTGCGCGCCTGCAAGCGCCTGGTGATCGACGTGGCCGAGCGCGACATCAATGCGCAGCTCATCGCCGCCACGGTGGATGGCATTGCCGACATTCGCGCGAGTGATGAGGGCCGTGAGGGCGTCCAAGCCTTTTTGCAGAAGCGCAAGCCGTCCTGGCTGGCGGCTTGAGGTACAAGGCCCTCCCATGGACGCCCTCTGGCTGCACATCGTTCAATGGCTGCACACGGTCGGCCTGCATGTGGACGCCGGCACCGCGCGCGAGGTCGCGGGCGGCATGGCGCAGGCCACGCAGAAGCTCGACATGCCCAGCCTGCTGGCGCTGGCCGCAGCGCTGGGGTGGGCCAGCGGTTTTCGCTTGTACGCCGTGGTCTTTCTCGTCGGTCTGATGGGCTCCACCGGATTGCTGGCGCTGCCGGCGGGGCTGCATCTGCTGGAGAACCCATTGGTGCTGGCCGTGGCCGGCAGCCTGATGCTGGTGGAATTTTTTGCCGACAAAGTGCCCTGGGTCGACAGTGCCTGGGATGCTGTGCACACCGTGATCCGCGTACCGGGTGGCGCGCTGCTGGCCGCTGGCGTGTTTGGCGCCGACAACGCCACCATGGGCCTCGTTGCCGGGCTGCTTGGCGGCTCGCTTGCCGCCACCTCGATGGCCACCAAGATGACCACGCGTGCGGCAGTCAATACCTCGCCCGAGCCGTTTTCCAACGGTCTGGTCTCGCTGTTTGAAGACGGCCTGGTCGTAGGCGTGGTTTGGATGGCAACTCAGCATCCGTTGGCCTTTGGCTTCGCGCTGGTGGTGATGGTGCTGCTGTCCGTGCTGCTGCTGGTGGTGCTGTTCAAGTTTCTGCGCGCCGTTCTGCGGCGCATGTTTTTGTTCTTTGGCGGCTCTGCGCAGCCAGTCGTGGAGAAACCGAATGTTTAAGAAAATTCTGATTGCGAATAGGGGGGAGATTGCCTGCCGAGTGGCTGCAACCGCAAGGCGCATGGGCGTCAAGACGGTGGCCGTGTACTCGGATGCCGACGCGAACGCCAAGCATGTCGCGGTGTGCGACGAAGCCGTGCATATCGGCTCAAGCGCCCCCAAGGACAGCTACCTGCGCTGGGAGCGCATCCTTGAGGCGGCCAAGGCCACGGGCGCGCAGGCGATCCACCCTGGCTATGGTTTCCTCTCAGAGAACGAAGAGTTTGCCCAGGCCTGCACCAAGGCCGGCCTGGTTTTTATTGGCCCCCCAGCATCCGCCATCAAGGCCATGGGTCTCAAGGCCGAGTCCAAGCAATTGATGGAAAAGGCCGGCGTGCCGCTGGTGCCTGGCTACCACGGTGCCGACCAAGACCCTGCCCTGCTGCAGCGCGAGGCCGACCGCATTGGCTACCCCGTGCTCATCAAGGCCAGTGCGGGTGGCGGCGGCAAGGGCATGCGGGTGGTAGAGAAATCTGAAGACTTCGCCGCAGCTCTGGCCAGTTGCCAGCGCGAGGCCGTCAACAGCTTTGGCCTGGATGCGGTACTGGTTGAAAAGTACGTGCAACGCCCGCGCCACATCGAAATTCAGGTATTTGGTGACACGCTGGGCAACTACGTGTACCTGTTCGAGCGCGACTGCTCGGTGCAGCGCCGCCACCAGAAGGTGCTGGAAGAAGCGCCCGCTCCCGGCATGACGCCCGAGCTGCGCGCACGCATGGGCGAGGCGGCAGTTGCCGCCGCACGCGCAGTGCACTATGTGGGCGCCGGCACGGTGGAATTCATCGTCGAGCAGCCCGGCGGCTACGCGCACCCCGAGCAGATGAAGTTCTTCTTCATGGAAATGAACACGCGCCTGCAGGTGGAGCACCCGGTGACCGAAGCCATTACCGGCCAGGACCTGGTGGAGTGGCAACTGCGCGTGGCCTCGGGCGAGCCGCTGCCGTGCATGCAAGACCAACTGAAGATCACCGGCCACGCCATCGAAGCGCGCATCTGTGCCGAGAACCCCGACAACAACTTCCTGCCGGCCACGGGCGGACTCCATGTGTACGGCCTGCCCGAGTGCGTGAGCTTTGAAAGAGGCGCGGTGCGTGTCGATTCCGGTGTGCGGCAGGGTGATGCCATCAGCCCCTTCTACGACTCCATGGTGGCCAAGCTCATCGTGCATGGCGACACGCGCGAACAGGCCCTGGCGCGGCTCGATGAAGCGCTGGCGCAAACCCACATCGTCGGCCTGGCCACCAATGTGCAGTTTTTGCGCCGGGTGGCCCGCACCGATTCGTTTGCCAAAGCCCAGCTGGACACCGCCCTGATCCCGCGCGAGGAAGCCGTGCTGTTCAAGCAGGAGCCCATTGGCCTGGCGCTGGCGGTGGCCTCGGCGGTGGCACAAACGCTGCTGACCGAAACAGCGCAATCGGGTGTCGATCCGTTTAGCCAGCGTGATGGCTGGCGCTCGCACGGCTTGGTGCAGCGCCGCTTTGCCTTTGACTTCCATGACACGCCTGCGCAGGCGTTGCTGACCTACCAGCACGATGGCTCGCTGCATCTGGCAGTGGGTGAGGGCGCGGCCCAGGTGGCGGGGCCATTGTCGTTCCGGGCACAAGGCGCCACGAGTATCGACTTGCAGTTTGCCGGTCAGCGCCAGACCGTCAGCGTCTATGCACAGGGCGAGACCGAATACCTATTCGCGGCGCACGGTGCGACCGAGATCATTGAAATCGACCTGCTGGCACATGCTGGTGAAAACCAGGACGAAGGCGGCCGCCTGACCGCACCCATGCCGGGCAAAGTCGTGTCGTTTGCTGTGCAGGCTGGCGACACGGTGAGCAAGGGCCAGGCCCTGGCCGTGATGGAAGCCATGAAGATGGAGCACACCATTGCCGCGCCGGCTGACGGCGTGGTGGCCGAACTCCTGTATGCGCCGGGGGACCAGGTTACCGAAGGCGCTGAGCTGCTCAAGCTGACCGCTGCGTGACAGCCGGGGGAGGGATGCTGCGGTACGCTGGGTCGCCATGAAAATCAGTTTTTGCTGCACCGATACCAAGACCGAACCCTGGCTGCAAGGCCTGCAGGCTGCACTGCCGGAAGCGAATATCAGCGTCTGGCAGCCCGGCGCTCCCGTTGCCGACTACGCCGTAGTCTGGGCGCCGCCCCAGCAGTTTCTCGACGAGCAACCGACCCTCAAGGCGCTGTTCAACATCGGCGCCGGTGTGGACGCGCTGCTGCAGCTAGAACTCCCGCCCGGCTGCCGCGTGGTGCGCCTGGACGACGCCGGCATGGCGGTGCAAATGGCCGAATACGTCTGCCACGCGGTCATTCGGCATTTCCGGGAGCTGGGCGAGACCGAAGCTGCCATGCGGCGGGGTGAGTGGATCTACAGGAAGCCCCAGCTGCGCCAGAATTTTCCGGTCGGTGTGATGGGGCTGGGTGTACTCGGCGAACGCGTGGCGCGGGCGCTCACGCAGTTTGAATTTCCTGTCAACGGCTGGAGCCGTTCGCCCAAGTCGGTGGACGGCGTGCAAACATTTCATGGCGAAAGCGGGTTGGACGATTTCCTGGCCGCCAGCCGTGTGCTGGTGAACCTGCTGCCTCTGACGCCGGAGACCGAAAACATTCTGGACCAGCGCCGGCTCTCCCGCCTGCGACCGGGTGGCTATGTCATCAACGTGGCACGCGGTGCGCATTTGGTGGATCAGGACCTGATCGCGCTGCTGGACAGCGGCCACCTGGCGGGCGCTGCGCTCGATGTGTTCCGCACCGAGCCGCTGCCGCCCGCGCACCCGTTCTGGAAGCACCCGGCCATCACGCTCACGCCACACGCCTCGGCGCGCACCCTGCGGGACGAGACCATTGCGCAGATCGCCGGCAAGATCGCCGCCATGGAGCGTGGGGAGGCGGTTGCCGGCATCGTGGACCCTGTGCGTGGCTACTGAAGGCTGCAACAGCACCTATGCCGTTTGACGCCAACAGATACCGCACTGCGGCGCTTGCGACAGCGACAGCGGGTACGTGACATTTCCCGAATGAAGCAGAAGTAGCTACAATAAAAGCAAATAAAGCTACATATGCTGGCCGACCTGCTCTTTGGAAGCTACCGCAAGAAGGTACTCAGTCTGCTGCTGCTGCGGCCAGATGCGGATTACCACGTGCGCGAGTTGGCGCGCCAAACGGGCACCGCGCCGGGCACCCTGCACAAGGAGCTGGCACGCTTGGCGGCAGCTGGCCTGCTGCTGCGCAAGGAGCAGGGTAATCAGGTGCGCTATCAGGCCAACCGGGAATGCCCGGTCTTTGCCGAACTTGCCGGGCTGCTGCGCAAAACCACCGGCGCCGCGCAGGTGCTTACCGAGGCACTGGCACCCTTGGCCCCGTCCTTGGCGCTGATTTTCGGCTCCGTGGCCAGCGGCACCGAAACCGCCCACAGCGACGTGGATCTGTTGGTCGTCGGCGACTTGGGCTTTGCCGACGTGGTGCGCGCAACCCACGCCGCGCAGGCCGACCTGGGCCGCGAAGTCAACCCCGTGGTGCTCAGCGCCGCAGAGTTTCAGCGCCGCGTGCAAGCGCGCGACCCCTTTTTGGCCGAGATCCTCGCCAAACCCAAGCTCTTTTTGATGGGAGCCGACCATGACCTTAGCCAACTTGTTGGCCATACAGCGCCTGCTGGCGTTTAACGCCCCGCCCGAAGGCGTGCAACGCCTGCTGGCCGCAGCGGTGCGCAACCTGGCCGATGCGCAGATTGCCCAGCTCAGCGCCGAGAACCGGTTTGACGCGGCCTACAAATGCATCCTGCAGTGCGCCATGCTGGGTCTGTGGGCGCGCGGCTACCGCACTTCTACCAGCCAGCCCGGTCATCATCAAACTGCACTCCAAGCCTTGCCCCTCACCATGGGCTTGCCCAATGACACCATCATCGTGCTCGATGCATTGCGCAAGCAGCGCAACCTGAACGACTACGAAGGCGACCCGGTCAGCGATGGCGTTGTCGCCGAGTGCCTGACCCAAGCCCGGGCGCTGCTGGCCCACACGCAGCAGTTTCTGAAAACGCAGTTTCCCGATCTACTGCTTGTTCCCAAGAAATAACGACCGAGATGTTGGACGCAGACTGCGCACGATGCATCGACAGTTCTTGAGTACACGCTGTCACGGCCCAGCCAGGCCTGCATCCCGCCGGACAAAAGGGGTGCGCAGCTCAGGGCCGGAGCGTCGCCAGTACGGTCTCACAACATCCTTCAAAGTAGAAACCAAACCATGACCATTCCATCCCAAGTCCGCCTCATCGATGTCGGCCCGCGCGACGGCCTGCAGAACGAGAAATCGCCTGTGCCTGCCGAGGTCAAGATCGAATTGGTGCACCGCCTGCAAGCAGCCGGCCTGCAAGAGATCGAGGTCACCAGCTACGTCTCGCCAAAATGGGTGCCGCAGATGGCCGACAACCACGCGGTGATGCAGGGCGTGCAGCGCCAGAGCGGCGTGCGCTACTCGGTGCTCACGCCCAACCTCAAAGGCTTTGAGGCGGCGCTGCTGGATAAGCCCGACGAAATCGTCGTCTTCGGCTCCGCCAGCGAAGCCTTCAGCCAGAAAAACATCAATTGCAGCATTGCCGAGAGCATCGAGCGCTTTGCGCCCGTGGTCGAGGCGGCTCTGGCGGCGGGCATTGCGGTGCGCGGCGCCATGAGCTGCACCGTGGGCTGCCCGTACGAGGGTGAGATCGCACCCGAGCGCGTGGCGTATCTCGCGGGGCTGCTCAAAGGCATTGGCGTGCAGCGCGTGGACGTGGCCGACACCATTGGCGTGGGCACGCCGTACAAGGTGCAGTGGGCCATCGAGGCCACGCTGCAGCACTATGCGCTGGACGACGTCTCGGGGCATTTTCACGATACCTACGGCCAGGCGTTGGCGAATACGCTGGCGGCGCTGGAGCTGGGGGTGTGGAACTTCCAGACCTCGGTGGCGGGTCTGGGCGGCTGCCCTTACGCCAAGGGCGCGACTGGCAACGTGGCCACGGAAGACGTGGTGTACATGCTGCAAGGCATGGGCATCGACACCGGCATTGACCTCGACAGGCTGATCGACGCGGGCGTGTTCATCAGCGATTTTCTGGGGCGCAAGCCGAACTCGCGCGCGGCGACGGCGCTGCTCAACAAGCGGGCGGGGTGAACGGCATGTGTGGAGCCGAACCCAAGCCCCTGCCGGATGGGGTGCAGCGCGTGGCTGCGGCCTTGCAGGAGGCCGGCCACTTGCATGCGCCGCGCATGCTGGACGACGCCTGCCGCACCGCGCAACAAGCAGCGGATGCGCTAGGTATTGCCGTGGGCCAGGTGGCCAAGAGCATCATTTTCCGGCGCGTGTCGGACGACGCGGTGGTGCTGGTCATCACCTCAGGCGACCGGCGCGTGGACGCGACCAAGGTCGAAGCGCTGGTGGGGGCGCTGGGCCGTGCCGATGCCGCGTTCGTGAAAGCGCGCACCGGTTTTTCCATCGGCGGCGTGGCGCCCATTGCCCACGCGCTGCCGGGCGTGACCTTGATTGACCGCGAGCTGCTGCGCTTTGACACGCTGTGGGCGGCGGCCGGTCATCCGCATGCCGTCTTTGCGCTGTCTCCACACGATTTGCAGCGCCTGACCGGCGCGCCCCTGGCGGATGTCACCGAGGCCCCCACGTGCACATGACTGCTATACAGACAATAGCTGCTCGTGCAAGCACACTAAGCGCTGCAGGCTATTTTGACCATGATTCCAACGAAGTCGTGCCCTCGCCTTGCGTGTCGGTGTGCCGCATGTCGGCCGATGGCAGCCTGTGCGAGGGGTGTTTTCGCACCATCAACGAAATCCGACACTGGTCCGTGGCCGACGACGCCACGCGGCGCGCCATCTGGGTGCGGCTGCTAGGTCGTGCAGGCGCCCCCGTGCCAGAGAGTTTGCACACGACGGAGCAGCCATGAAACGCATCACCTTCTACCTCGACTTCATCTCTCCCTACGCCTGGCTGGCTTTCGAGCGCCTGCCCGAAGCGCTTGAAGGCCTGAGCTACAGCGTCGAATACCGGCCGGTGCTGCTGGGTGCGCTGTTGCAGCAATCAGGCAATCCCGGCCCCGTGGGCATTCCGTCCAAGCGCGACTGGACCTATCGGCATGTGAGCTGGCTGGGCCACTCGCTCGGCATCCCGCTGCAGATGCCGGCGCGCCATCCCTTCAACCCCTTGCCCTTGCTGCGCCAAGCGCTGGCCTGCTCGGCGGATGGCAGCGTCAACCGCTTCGTGGCGGGCACGCTGCTGCGCCATGTGTGGGTGGGCGGGCACGATGCGCTCGACCCCGCTCGGCTTGATGCGCTGGCCGAGGCACTGGCGCCACAGCTCAAGCCGGAGATGGAGCCACAGGGCCCTGCGGTAAAAGCCCTGCTGCGCAGCAACACCGATGCGGCGGCGGCTCACGGCGTGTTTGGCGTTCCGGCCTTTGGCGTGGACGACAAGCTTTTCTGGGGACTCGACAGCCTGCCCATGCTGCGCGCCTGGCTGGAAGGCGATGCCTGGTTTGGCTCGGGCTGGGGCGCGTCGGCCCAAGTACCCAGCGGCCTGGGAGCATAAAAAAACCGGGCACAGGGCCCGGCAAAGTGGCGCGGATTTCTGGGGCCGCGCCCTTGGGCTCGTGCCCATTTTCGGGTTCAGTGTCCCGAAGCGCCTGATGCTCCCAGCCCCGTTTCCGAACGCACCTGCTGCGCCGGAAAGGCCGCGCGCTCGCGAGCAGCATTGGAGCTCCTGTCGGTGATCGAGAACAGCCAGATACCGACAAAGCCAATGGTCATCGAGAACAGCGCAGGCGAGGTGTAGGGGAACCAGGCGGAGCCAGCCGGGTGGCTCAGCGTGCCTTCCCAGACCGACGGTGAGACGACGGTCAGGCACACCGAAGAAATGAGTCCCAGAAAACCGCCAATCACCGCGCCGCGCGTCGTGCAGTCTTTCCACAGCACCGACAGGAACAGCACCGGGAAGTTGGCAGAAGCCGCCACCGCAAAGGCCAGCGAGACCATGAAGGCGATGTTCTGCTTCTCGAAGGCGATGCCCAGGATCACCGCCACGATACCCAGGCATACGGTGGTGATGCGCGAAACACGCAGCTCGGAGGCGCTGTCGGCCTGGCCCTTCTTCACCAGCGTGGCATAGAGGTCGTGCGATACGGCCGAGGCGCCCGAGAGCGTCAGGCCGGCCACCACGGCCAGGATGGTGGCAAACGCCACGGCCGAGATAAAGCCGTAGAAGACGTTGCCGCCCACCGACTTGGCCACCAGCACCGCCGCCATGTTGGCTGTGCCCGCGCCGCCGTGGATCACGCCCTTGGCGACATCGGCCATTTCCGGATTGGTCAGCACCAGGGTGATGGCGCCAAAGCCGATGATGAAGATCAGCACGTAGAAGTAGCCGATCCAGGTCGTGGCCCACAGCACCGATTTGCGGGCTTCCTTGGCATCGGGAACGGTGAAGAAGCGCATCAGAATGTGCGGCAGGCCCGCGGTGCCGAACATCAGCGCCATACCAAACGAGATCGCCGAGATCGGGTCCTTGATGAAACCGCCTGGGCCCATGATGGCCAGGCCTGCCTTGGCGGCTTCTTCCGGTGTTTTGCCGGTGTTGGCCGCGATGGCCGTGCGCACTTGCACGCCCTTGGCAAACAGCGCTTCGGGGCTGAAGCCAAACTGCGCCAGCACCATGTAGGCCATGAAAGTCACCCCAGCCAGCAGCAAACAGGCCTTGATGATCTGGACCCAGGTGGTGGCGGTCATGCCGCCAAACAGCACGTAGACCATCATCAGCACGCCGACGACGACCACAGCCATCCAGTATTCCAGGCCAAACAGCAGCTTGATGAGCTGGCCAGCGCCAACCATCTGTGCGATCAGGTAGAAGGCAACGACGATCAGTGTTCCCGAAGCGGCGAAGGCGCGGATGGGCCCTTGCTGGAAGCGGTAGCCCGCCACGTCGGCAAAGGTGAACTTGCCCAGGTTGCGCAGGCGCTCGGCCATCAGAAAGGTGATGATGGGCCAGCCCACCAGGAAGCCGATCGAGTAGATCAGGCCGTCGTAGCCCGACGCCATGACGGCGGCGGAAATGCCCAGGAAGGAGGCGGCCGACATGTAATCGCCGGCAATCGCCAGGCCGTTCTGGAAGCCCGTGATACCGCCGCCTGCGGTGTAGAAGTCGGATGCCGACTTGGTCTTGGAGGCGGCCCACTTGGTGACCCACAGGGTGAGCAGCACGAAACCGCCGAACATGCTGATGGCCGTCCAGTTCGTGGCCTGCTTGGTCGCCTGCCCCAGATCGGCACCGGCAGCCTGGGCTGCGCCCACGGCAAAGCAGGCAAGCAGCGCCAGGAGCGCCGCGCGTGGTGTGTTGCGGACGTTCATTTCGTGGCGTCCTTCAAGATGTCCTTGGTCAACGCGTCGAACTCGCCGTTGGCGCGCCGCACGTAGATGCCGGTGATGACAATGGTGAAGATGATCACTGCCATCCCGATCGGGATACCCAGCGAGGTCACGCCCGCGCCAATGGGCTGCGCCAGAAACGATTTGTCAAACGCGATCAGCGCGATGTAGCCGTAGTAAACGACCAACATCAAGATGGTGAGCGTGATGCCCAGCCGGTTGCGTTTATGTTTGAGAAGCGCGTATTTGGGATTGCGCTGAATTTTGTCTACTACCGGATCGGTCATGTGGTTTCCTGCTGTTGCTGCGCCCCAGGCCCCGAAAGCTCGGGCGGGCGGCGGATTCTCAGCAGGCGCACTGACCAAGTTCTTACGCCAAAAACGCTGCAGCAAGTTGCTTTGCTGCAATGCACCAAAGCGGGGCGGCCCGGAAGACCCGCGTTTCGCATGGTGGCGACAAATCACAGGGTTTACCCGCGAGTTGTCAGCTTGCCATTAGCTTGTCGCAAGCTGGTGTAAGGCAGGCATCAGCCACATGTCAGGGACAGCCTCTGGGCATAAAAAAATATTCTTTTGGATAGCCTGCACGCAGAGGCAATGTGAGTGCGCGTTTGGCAACGCCCGTTTGTATTTCAGGCGCCGTGGACGTTCGGGACAAACGGCGTGAGGTAGCGAACCGGGATCTGCTCCAGAGGAATCCCGGCCGCCAGCCACCAAACCAATGCAGCCGCCATGACGACACCGACGGCCAGCATTCCCCCCAACACCGCTTGCCTATGGCCGACCGGCACGTTCCAGTACAAGCCACAGCCCGCATGGGTCCAGAACGAGAGCACGCCGAGAAAGTAGTAGGGAGCGAAGAACAGGGTCCAGGGTGCAACATGCAGCCCTGCGGCGGCAAAGTAGACGTTGGTGTCCACGCCCTGCAGGCGTGCACCGAGCACGGCACCTACATGCACCAGCATGAAAAACATGAGATAGGCACCCGACAGCGCCTGTGCCCAGGCCACCCAGCCACTTCGCCCGCCCCGGCCGCGCCAGAGCAGGCGTGCGCCGCTGCCGATCTGAAACAGCACGCTGGCAAGCAACAGGGCTTCCACGAAGCCTTGGCGGTACAGCGTGCGCAGGGCCTCCATGACCTCCAGGTGCAGACCCACCCCTGCCAGACCAGCCACATGGTTGCCCAGGTGCATCAGTACGAAGCCTGCCAACAGCATGGCGCTGGTTCGATGCAGCAGGCGCAGTTCCCAGGAAGCTTGCGGGCTTTTGGTGTGGGGCGGAGGGGACACGCGGGGATCCATCATCGGGTGGGAGGTTTTCATGCGGCTCAGCATAATCAGCGCTTGCGCCTTCTCCTACTCGCTTTGCACTCAGCTTTTGTATGCCGTCTTCGTCACCTGCACCGCGCCGCAAGCCACGGCAAGAGCGTTCGCTTTTCACGGTGGAAGCCATCTTTCAGTCGGTCAGGCAGATCGTGGCGACCCAGGGAGAGGCGGGCCTTACATCCAACCGGATTGCAGAGGTTGCCGGGGTGTCGATCGGATCTCTGTACCAATATTTTCCGAGCAAGGAGGCCATTCTTGCGGCCATGCTCGACCGGCATTGCGAAAAGGTCATGCTGGAACTCGATGCCTTGCTGGCGCAAGGTGAGCAGGAGCAATGGCCGTTGGCAGACCTGGTCCGGAAGTACGTGCGGCACTACCTTGCAGCGTTTGCTGGCGGCACCGAAGTCCAGCGCTCGCTCGCTCGCCTTTCCTGGCAAATCGATTACCGCGCGGCCATGCTGTTGGCAGTGCGCGGCGCCAGCGAGCGCCTGGCGTTTCACTTGCAGCGCCTGGCCGCCCGTGCAGGAGCCTTGTTGCCCACGCCAGCGCAGCTGTTTGTGCTGACGCGCGCCTTTATGGGCACCGTGCGATACGCGTCTCTGGAGCAATCGCCCCTATTGGACCGCCCCGAACTCGAAGAAGCCCTGGCTCAGTTGAGTCTCGCGTTCTTGATTCCGGGTGCGGAGCCGTCGCTAGCGTAGTGTTTCGCTCTTATTGGTACTTTCAGAGCCCCGATAAAGGTTCACGGCAAGGCGCAGCTCGCTGAAAGTGCCAATAAGAGCGAAACACTACGCTAGGCTCACCGGCGGAAATGGCCCTCCGGTCCGATGATGGAGAGATCGGAAAAATCAAGTCCTGAGTGGTCGTCTGCAGTGTAGCTGAGTGTGAGGCCACCCAGGTCGAACTTGTTGAACGTCTCCAGCGCCTTGTGCAGGCTGGCGCGCGTCGGGTTGGGTCCGGCGCGGCGCAAGCCTTCCACCAGCACTTTGGCGTTGGTAAAGCCCTCGACCATGGCGGGCGTGAGCTGGATTTTGGCTTGCTGCGCCAGGGCCGTTGCCTCGCGCACCAGCGGAAAGGTGACCGCCCGCTCCGACGGGAAGACCTGCGTTACCACCACGCCGCGCGACTCGCCCCCCAGCGCTTTGACGAAGCCGCCGGAGGCGTTGTTGGACAGCGTGACGATCTGCCCGGTGACGCCGGCAGCGCGCATGGCCTTGATGCCGTCGACCACGGCCGAGCCGGTGCCGAAAATAAGCACCGCCTGCGGGTTTTGCTTGGCGACAGCCGGCGCGATGGCGCTGAAATCGGGTTTGGCGCGATCAAATTTCTCTACGAACAGCGCTTCGAGCTTGTTGTCTTTGAAGCCGGCGAGCGCGCCGGCCAGTGCGTCGGCGCCAAAGGTGTCGTCCACGTGGACCACGCCGATGCGCTGCACTCCCAGGGTGGCCAAATGGCCGATGGCCTTTTTCACTTCGCGCTGGTAGGGCGCGCGGACGTTGAAAATGTTTTTCTTCACCGGTTCGTGCAGCACCATGGCGCCGGTGGACGGGCCCACCAGCGGCACGCCGAATTCATCAAGCAGCGGAAGAATGCCCACGGTGTGCGGTGTGCCGCGTGTCATGAACAGCGCCAGTACGCCCTTGTCGACGATCAGCGTGCGTGTGTTGGAAAGTGTGAGCTTGGGGTCGAATTTGTCGTCCAGGGTCAGCACTTCGATCTTCTGGCCGTTCACCCCGCCACGCGCATTCACTGCGTCGAAGTACAGCTGCGCGCCGCCCATGGATTCCTTCACCGTGGCTGCAGCCGAGCCTGTCACGCCCACGGTCTGCCCAATCAATAACTGCGCATGCAGCGCGCCCTGCAGACCTGCCAGCAACCCGCTGGCGGCAATGAAGAATTTCCAGAATTTCATGGGTGCTCCTTGGCAATGCGGTTCTGAGTTTAGGTCAGGACGCAGCACGTGACCACCTGCATGGAAGTGGCGTTATTTCCGACAGAGCACGGACGCCGCTCCACTCCTATGATGTTTGCCCCTAAGGGATGTCCTGCACAACTCCTCGCGGCGTGTGACAGCACGGCCTCGGGCGGTCTGCGGCGTTGCGTTTCACAGCCAATATCACCGGCTATTGGCTGTGAAACGCGCCTTGCATCCCATCCCGATCCGCACTGCACCCACTCCCATAAAGTTATGCAGGACATCCCGACTGAAAGAGCCCATGTCTGAAGGAACGATCCGCATCCACGGTGCGCGCCAGCACAATTTGAAAAACCTTGACGTCGAGCTGCGCACCGGCGAGCTGACGGTGGTCACCGGCCCGAGTGGTTCGGGCAAGTCCAGCCTGGTGTTCGACACGCTGTACGCCGAAGGTCAGCGGCGTTACGTCGAAACCTTCAGCGCCTACGCGCGCCAGTTTCTCGACCGCATGGACAAGCCGGCGGTGGACAAGGTGGAGGGCGTGCCGCCGGCCATTGCGATTGACCAGAGCAACCCGGTGCGCAGCTCGCGCTCGACCGTCGGCACGATGACCGAGATCAACGATCACCTCAAGCTCCTGTTTGCCCGCGCCGGCCAGCTGTTTGACCGGCAGACCGCACAGCCGGTGCGCCACGACTCGCCGGAGACGATTTATGCCGAGCTGGTGGATCGGTTTGGACAAGGCGACGATCGTCTGGTGGTCACCTTTCCTGTCGAGCTGCCTGCGGGTACCAGCGCTGAGCAGGTTGCCGAGTGGCTCTCGGCCAGCGGCTTCACCAAGATTCAGGCCGAGCGCGAGCTGGAGGGCGTGAAACTGCTGGACGTCGTGGCCGACCGCTTCCGCATCGGCAGCGCAGAAAAATCCCGCGCCATCGAGGCCATTGAAGTCGCGCTCAAGCGCAGCGGCCGCATTGCGGTCTATCGGCTGGTGGAGGGCGGCGAGCCCGAGCTGTGGAAGTTCTCGACCGGCCTGCACTCGCCCGACAGCAATCTGCGCTACGCCGAGCCGCTGCCGTCCATGTTCTCGTTCAACTCGCCCGCCGGCGCTTGCGAAACCTGCCGCGGTTTCGGCCGGGTGATTGGCGTGGACTACGGCCTGGTCGTCCCCGACGAGAAGAAGACGCTGCGCGCCGGCGCCATCAAAACCCTGCAAACCCCCGCCTGGAAGGAAGCGCAGGACGACCTGATGCGCCACGCCGAGACGGCCGGGATTCCGCGCGACACCGCCTGGAATCGCCTCACGCCCGAGCAGCAACAGTGGGTGATTGGCGGCTCGCCGAACTGGAACGGCAAGTGGAACCAGCAGTGGTACGGCATTGCGCGCTTCTTTGAATACCTGGAGAGCAAGGCGTACAAGATGCACATCCGCGTGCTGCTGTCCAAGTACCGCAGCTACACGCAATGCCCTACTTGCGCCGGCGCGCGCCTCAAGACGGAAAGTTTGCTCTGGCGCATCGGCAGCAAGGCGGACGCCGACGCGGTGCTGCCGCCGGCTCAAAGGTTTATGCCGCAGGGCGTGGCCTGGGGCCGAGAGCAGTTGGAGGCGCTGCCGGGGCTGTGTCTGCACGATTTGATGCTGCTGCCGCTTAGCCGGGTGCGCAGCTTCTTTGAGCGTTTGTCGAAAGACACTATTAAGTTGATAGCTGGTAGCGCAGATGGAATAAGCGCTGGAGGCCAGTTTAGCTCAAAAAATGATGCCATAGAGGTGCCCGCACTTTCCGCCAGCGCCGCACGCGAAAGCGGCGACGCGCAGGCGCTCAAGCTCCTGCACGAGGAAATCGGCACGCGCCTCAAATATCTGGACGAAGTCGGCATTGGCTACCTCACACTGGATCGGCAAAGCCGCACGTTGTCAGGCGGCGAGGTGCAGCGCATCAACCTGACCACGGCCCTGGGCACGTCGCTGGTCAACACGCTGTTCGTGCTGGACGAGCCCAGCATCGGCCTGCACCCGCGCGACATGCACCGCATCACCGAGGCCATGCTGCGCCTGCGCGACGCCGGCAACACGCTGGTGGTGGTGGAGCACGACCCGGCGGTCATGCTCGCCGCCGACCGCGTGCTCGACTTCGGCCCCGGCCCGGGCGAGCGGGGCGGGCGCATTGTGTTCGACGGCACGCCCGAGCAACTGCGCCGCGCCGACACGCTCACCGGCCAGTACCTGGGCGGGCGCAAGCAGGTCGGCCTGCCGTTTGCGCGGAAAGTGACGGAGGCCACGCCGCGCCTCATCCTCGAAGGCGCGCGCGAGCACAACCTGAAGAACATCACGGTGGATTTCCCGCTGCAGCGCCTGGTCACCGTCACCGGCGTCAGCGGCTCGGGCAAATCCAGTCTGATTCAGGACGTGCTGGCACCCGCCTTGCTGCGCCACTTCGGCAAAGCGACCGAAACCCCGGGCGCACACGACCGCCTGCTGGGGGCGGACCACCTCTCGGACGTGGTGTTTGTCGACCAGTCGCCGATCGGCAAGACGGCGCGCTCGAACCCGGTCAGCTACGTTGGCGCCTGGGACGCCATCCGCGAACTGTTTGCCGCCGCCCCGCTGGCGCGCGAGCGCGGCTACAGCGCCAGCAAATTCAGCTTCAACAGCGGCGACGGCCGCTGCCCGACCTGCGGCGGCTCGGGCTTCGAGCATGTGGAGATGCAGTTTCTCAGCGATGTTTACCTGCGCTGCCCGGACTGCGACGGCAAGCGCTACCGCCCCGAAATCCTCGAAGTCACCATCGCCCGCAAGAAGCCACAGAAATTGGGGTCAGACTCCGATTTTTCAGGGGGCATCTATCAAACCAAGGAATTGGAGTCTGACCCCAATTTTTCGGTTTCGCTCTCGGTGGCGGATGTGCTGGCGCTGACGGTGAGCGAAGCGGTGGCGATTTTTGCCCACGACCGCGAGGTGCTGCGCGCCCTGGCGCCGATTGTCGAAGTGGGGCTGGAATACGTGAAGCTGGGTCAGCCGGTTCCCACGCTCAGCGGCGGCGAGGCGCAGCGGCTCAAGCTGGCGGGGTTTCTGGCGGGGGCGGCGAAAAGCGCGTCCAGCAGCCGCCAGCCGCTGGCGCGGCGCGGCACGCTGTTCTTGTTTGACGAACCGACCACCGGACTGCACTTTGACGACATCGCCAAGCTGATGCGCGCGTTTGGGCGGCTGCTGGATGCGGGCCACTCGCTCGTCGTCATCGAGCACAACCTGGACGTGATCGCGGCTTCCGATTGGCTGATTGACCTGGGGCCGGAAGGCGGCGACGGCGGCGGCGAGCTCGTGGCCGAAGGGCCGCCCGATGGGGTGCGTGAGCACCCGCGCTCGCACACCGGCGCGGCGCTGCGCGACTACGCCGCCGCGCTGGGGGCGGGCGGCAGCGGCGTGTCCGACGCCCTGTCCATGCTCCTGAATCAGAAGCGCCTGGCGAAAGCGCAGCGTGCGCTGCAGGCCAAAAACAGCATAGAAATTGTGAACGCCCGCGAGCACAACCTGCAAGGCCTGTCGGTGGAGATTCCGCGCGGGCGCTTCAACGTGATCACGGGCGTCAGCGGCTCGGGCAAATCCACGCTGGCGTTCGATATTTTGTTCAACGAAGGCCAGCGGCGCTACCTCGAATCGCTCAACGCCTACGCCCGCAGCATCGTGCAACCGGCGGGGCGGCCCGAGGTCGATGCGGTCTACGGCATCCCGCCGACGGTGGCGATCGAGCAGCGCCTCTCGCGCGGCGGGCGCAAGAGCACGGTGGGCACCACCACCGAGGTCTGGCATTTTCTGCGCCTGCTGTACGTCAAGCTGGGCACGCAGCACTGCATCCACGACGGCGCGGCGGTGCAGCCGCAAACGCCCGAGCGCATTGCCGCGCAGCTGATGCGCCAGTTTCGCGGCCAGCACATCGGCCTGCTGGCGCCCCTGGTGGTGGCGCGCAAGGGCGTCTACACCGAGCTGGCGGACTGGGCTCGGCCACGCGGCTACACGCATTTGCGCGTCGATGGCAACTTCGTTCCCGTCACACCGTTCTCACGCCTCGACCGCTTCAAGGAACACACCATTGAACTGCCGGTGTGGAGCCTGGATATCACGCCGGCGAACGAAGCGCAGCTGCGCCAGCAACTGGCCCGCGCGCTGGAGCTGGGCAAGGGCGTGGTGCATGTGCTGAGCGATCTCGGTGGCCTCTCCGAAGCGTTAAGCGCCGGCGCGCCCACGGCAGGCATCGGGCAGTTGCAGGTGATCTCCACCCAGCGCGCCTGCCCTGTCTGCGCCACCTCGTACCCCGAGCTTGACCCGCGCCTGTTCTCGTACAACAGCAAGCACGGCTGGTGCCCGGATTGCGTCGGCACCGGCGTCCAGCTGAACAAGGAGCAGCGCAAGGTGTTCGACGATTCGGTGCAAGCCGCCGACCAGAAGGGCCGCGAGCAGACCTTTGCCGAGCCCGAAGCAGAAGACGTGCAGGACCTTGCCTGCCCGAGCTGCGCCGGCACCCGCCTGAACCCGACCGCGCGCGCGGTGCAGTTTGCCGGCGTGGCGATTACGGATCTGGCCCAGCGCTCGGTGAAGGACATGCACGCCTGGGTGCAAAGCCTGGACGCAGAGGATGCGGCGGTCGCCCAAACCAACACCGCCTTTGCCCTCACCACCCGCGAAGCAGCCATCGCCCGCGACCTGCTGCCCGAGATAGCCGGGCGCCTGTCCTTTCTCGAACAGGTCGGCCTGGGCTACCTGACGCTGGAGCGCGGTGCCCCCACGCTCAGCGGTGGCGAGGCGCAGCGCATCCGCCTGGCGGCGCAGCTTGGCAGCAATTTGCAGGGCGTGTGCTACGTGCTGGACGAGCCGACCATCGGCCTGCACGCGCGCGACAACCAGATGCTGCTGGGCGCGCTGCGCCAACTGAGCGAGCACGGCAACACCCTGGTGGTGGTCGAGCACGACGAGGACACCATCCGCGCCGCCGACCACATCATCGACATCGGCCCCGGCGCGGGAAAACGCGGCGGCACGCTGGTGGCGCAGGGCACGGTGCAAGACATCACCGCCGCCACGAGCTCGCAAACCGGCCGCTATTTGCTGCACGCCATGCGGCACCCGTTGCAGGCACGGCGCCTGGTGGCGGAGTACCGCGAAGCGCAACAGGCAGATGCTTCTGTTTCGATAGCTGGTAGCGCAGATGGAATAAGCGCTGGAGGCCAAAAACACCCAAAAATTGACGCAGCCCCCGTCTGGCTCACCGTCCATGGCGCGCAGCTGCACAACCTGCAAAACGTCACCGCCCATGTGCCGCTAGGCCGCCTGGTTGCCATCACGGGGGTCAGCGGCTCAGGCAAATCGACGCTGGCGCGCGATGTGCTGCTGACCAATGTCCAGGCCTGGGTGCAGCAGCGCTCGACCAAGGCCGGGCGCGACGCCATGGATGCGGGCCGGGCGCCGGCGCTGGTGGGTTGCACGGGCCTGTCGGGCTTTGAAACCATCGACCGCGTGCTGGAGGTGGACCAGACGCCAATCGGCAAAACCCCGCGTTCCTGTCCCGCCACCTACATCGGCTTCTGGGACACGGTGCGCAAGCTGTTTGCCGAAACCCTGGAAGCCAAGGCGCGCGGCTATGCGCCGGGGCGCTTCAGTTTCAACACCGGCGCGGGCCGCTGCGCGGTCTGCGAAGGGCAGGGCGTGCGCACCATTGAAATGAGCTTTCTGCCCGACGTCAAAGTGCCTTGCGAAGCCTGCCACGGCGCGCGCTTCAACCCGGAAACGCTGGCCGTCACCTGGCGCGGCAAAAGCGTCGGCGAGATATTGCAGATGGAGGTCGACGAAGCGGTCGGCTTCTTCGCCGCCATGCCGGCCATTGCGCACCCGCTGCAATTGCTCAAGGACGTGGGCCTGGGCTACCTCACCCTCGGCCAACCCAGCCCCACGCTCAGCGGCGGCGAGGCGCAGCGCATCAAGCTCGTCACCGAGCTGACCAAGGTGCGCGACGAGGTCGGGCGGCGCGGACAGAAGGCGCCGCACACCTTGTACGTGCTGGACGAGCCCACGGTGGGCCTGCACATGGCCGATGTGGACCGCTTGATTCACGTACTGCACCGACTGGTGGGCGCGGGCCACAGCGTGGTCGTGATCGAGCACGACCTGGACGTGATTGCCGAAGCCGACTGGGTGCTGGATCTGGGGCCAGAAGGCGGAAGCGGAGGCGGGCGCATCGTCGCAGCGGGAACGCCGGAAGACGTAGTGCGTGCTGGTACGCCCACCGGCGCAGCACTGGCGCCGGTGCTCGCCCGCTGATGCGGCGGTGGCGGTGTCCTACGGGAGTCAGGGCCGAGCGCGCACAAACGTCTGTAGAGGGCACTTCTAGCATCGGGAATGCGCGGCAGCTTCTCTGCCGCAGTTCTTTGATGACACCTTCTTTTGGAGTCCCCTATGCCTGCCACTCGCATCCTTCTCGCCGCTGCTGCGGCCACTGCCCTTCTTCTGACCGCCTGCGGCGGTGGATCCGACGAAGACCCGATTCCCAGCGACAAGCCTGGCGTTCTGACGGTAAGCCAAGCCACGGTGAGCGGGCTCAATGGCATCTATGGCGATGGCACGATCAATCTGACCGATGTCGAGCGCAAGAACCCCATCGGGCCGACACCGGAGCTGTGCTCGTTCAAGTTCGATGGTGCGAAAAAAGTGGGGTCGGGTGCCGAAGCGTTTGGCGACTTGCGCTACGAAAGCGGAGGCAACGCGCTGTACGTCATTTATCTCACTTTTGACGGCAAGGAATACACCAGCGACGAGACCACCGACACAGCGGTGCGACGCGACCTCGATCAGATTTTTCTGAATGGAAAAATCCTTCGCGCCAGCGACGATTCGGGCGCCACCGTCAAAGTCAGCGCAGTGATTCCCATGCGCGGAAACCGTCCCGCCGGCTGCTGATTTACCACGCAGAAGGGCCCCGGCATGCCAACAAGGCATGCCGGGGTCTTTTGCATGGCGAAAACGAATTCGGGTTAACGCGGGGTGTCGCGCCGCTGATTTATCGGTGTTTTCCCTTGTCTTCGCTTTTTCGCCGCAGGTTTGTGATCTTTCATCAGTCGGCTGTAAGGATTTCCGTTAAAAGTCCGTCTCGCAAACATGTGGCCTGGACCGCAGAATGCGTGGGGGCGGCGGGTTTTCTCGCCGTATTTCTGAAACGAAAAAGGGGACTACATGAAGGAAGACAAAAGCAGTCAGGCCTACTGGAAGGCCACGCTAAGCCTGTTGTTCAAGATATTGATCGTCTGGTTTCTCGTGTCGTTCGGGGCCGGCATTCTGTTCGCAGACATGCTCAACAACATCAAGCTGGGCGGCTATCCGCTTGGATTCTGGTTTGCCCAGCAGGGCTCCATCTACGTCTTTATTGTGCTGATTTTTTATTACGCCAAGAAGATGGGTGACATTGACCGCCGCTTCAACGTGCACGAAGAGTGAGGACTGAGCCATCATGGATCTCCAAACCACCATCTACATCTTCGTCGGACTGAGCTTCGCGCTCTACATCGGTATCGCCATCTGGGCGCGAGCCGGCTCGACGAGCGAGTTCTACGCCGCGGGCGGCAGCGTTCACCCCATTACCAACGGCATGGCCACGGCCGCCGACTGGATGAGCGCGGCGTCGTTCATCTCCATGGCCGGCCTGATCTCCAACATGGGCTACGGCGGTGCGCTGTTTCTTATGGGCTGGACGGGCGGCTACGTGCTGCTGGCGATGCTGCTGGCGCCCTACCTGCGCAAGTTCGGCAAATTCACGGTGCCCCAGTTCATTGGGGACCGTTTTTATTCAAAGACGGCCAGCACCATTGCTGTGGTCTGCCTGTTGATCGCATCGCTGACCTACATCATCGGGCAGATGACCGGCGTGGGCGTAGCGTTCTCGCGCTTCCTGGGCGTGACCGCCGAGACCGGCATCTACGTGGGCATGGCCATTGTGTTTGCTTACGCCGTGTTTGGTGGCATGAAGGGCATTACCTATACCCAGGTGGCGCAGTACATCGTGCTGATTCTGGCGTTCACGGTGCCGGCCATCTTCATCTCGTTGGCGCTCACGGGCAACGTGTTGCCGCAGCTGGGTCTGGGGGGCGACTACCGTGGTACGGACATGACGCTGCTGGCCAAGCTTGACAGCGTGGTGACCGACCTGGGCTTTGGCAAATACACCACCTCGCTTCCGGGCAGCAGGCTGAACATGTTCATGTACACGCTGTCGCTCATGATCGGAACCGCCGGTCTGCCGCACGTCATCATGAGATTCTTTACCGTCCCTTCGGTGAAAGATGCGCGTTTGTCGGCCGGTTGGGCGCTGGTTTTCATCGCCATCCTGTACACGACGGCACCTGCTGTGGGCGCCATGGCCAAGCTCAACCTGCATGCCACGGTGAATACCGCTGTCAAGGCGGGCGGCGATCTCTTCGCTCCTGAAGCCAGCATCCAAGCAGCAACGCAGCCCGACTGGATGAACCGTTGGGAAAAAACGGGTCTGCTCAAGTGGGAAGACAAGAACGGCGATGGCCGCATCCAGTACTACAACGACAAGACCAAGGACAAGGCCGTGCTCGACAAGGCGGCGGCAGCGGGCTGGAAGGGCAACGAGCTGAGCGTCAACCCCGACATCATCGTGCTGGCCAACCCCGAAATCGCACTGCTCCCCAACTGGGTGATCGGTCTGGTGGCGGCGGGTGGTCTGGCCGCTGCGCTGTCCACGGCGGCCGGTTTGCTGATGGCGATTTCGTCTGCCGTGTCGCATGACCTGGTCAAGGGCATCTTCAAGCCAGACATCAGCGAGCAGGGCGAGCTGCGCGCCGGCAAGATCTCCATGGCGGTGGCTGTGGTGGTGGCGGGCTACCTGGGGTTGAATCCGCCGGGCTTTGCGGCGGGAACCGTGGCGCTGGCCTTTGGTATCGCAGCCAGTTCCCTGTTCCCGGCCATCATGATGGGGATCTTCAGCAAGAAGATGAACAAGGAAGGCGCCATTGCAGGCATGATTGCCGGCTTGGCATTCACCCTGTTCTACGTGTTTGCGCACAAGGGTATCTTCTTCATCAAGGGCACCGAGTACCTGGGCGTGATCGGCGGCGCCAATAGCTTCTTCGGCATCACGCCCGAGGCCATTGGTGCAGTCGGCGCGATGGTGAACTTCGTGGTGGCCTTCCTGGTGGACAAGGTCACGGCGGAGCCGCCGGCCCACATCCAGGCCATGGTCGAAGCCGTGCGCATTCCGCGCGGCTCCAAGGCGGTGTCGGGCTCGCACTAAGCGCCTGTGGGTGCGCAGGCCGCTCGCCTGCGCACCAGCCATCACAATCGAGGCCCTGCCGGCGCTGAGCCGACAGGGCTTTTTTATCGAATAGCCCACCTGCAGTGCTTCTGCGGCTGTTGGTGGGTACGGGAGCTTTGCATGGTGTTTGATGTCAGCGTCGCCTTGACGTGGATTCTTTTTATCGCGCTCTTCCCGATCGCCTTTTTCTGGTTCCGGCGTGCCTGGCGCATTGCCTTTCGCCGGGATTTTTCCGAAGTCGCACTCAAAGGCGGCGAACCCCCGCCCAACGCCGAAAAGGTCGCACCGTATGTGATGGTTGTGAACCTGTTGGCCGGGTGCGTGGCTGCGGTCGTGATTGTTGGTGTGCTGCTGGGGCAGCTTGACTACAACACCTGGACCGCCATGGCGGGGAGCACGATCTGGTGCAAGTTTTTCATTGATTTCGCCATATCGCGCCACGCGCACATGAAGCGCGGCGCAAAACCGCAGCACCGCGCTGGGAAGTAAGTCCCCGGTAAGTGGCCGGTCCACAATGGTGGACGCCGCGCGCCCGCCGTGCGCTACTGCCTTTGAACGGAGATTGCCGTGAGCCACACGCTGCGTTCCCAGCGCCTTGGTGCCTTGTTTGCGGCAGGTTGGCTGCTGCTGAACTTTCCGCTGGTGGGTCTGTGGGACAGCGAGTTGACCGTGTTGGGCATTCCGTTGTTTCCGCTGGCGCTGTTCGGGATCTGGGGCGCAACGATTGCCACCGTTGCTTGGTGGATGGAATCGCGCCCCGCCTTGGAGGCGCCTGCAGCATCTTTGCCTGAGCCGCTGCAACCACAAGCGCCGGTGCAGGCGCGCGAATGACCACCATGCTGCCCGCGCCGCTGGTCATTGGCACCTCGCTGGCCTATCTGCTGCTGCTCGTCGGCGTCGCCTACTGGGCCGATCGCCGGGCTGCGGTGCGCCGCTCGGTGATTGCCAGGCCCTGGGTCTATGCGCTGTCGATGGCGGTGTACTGCACGGCCTGGACCTATTTCGGCAGCGTCGAGCGTGCGGCGACAGGCGGCATGTGGTTTCTGCCCATCTACCTCGGGCCGACGCTGGCGATGGTGCTGGGCTGGACCGTGCTGCGCAAGATGATTCGCATCGCCAAGACACACCGCATCACCTCGATCGCCGATTTCATTGCCAGCCGCTATGGCAAAAGCCAGTTGCTGGCGACGCTGGTCACGCTGGTGGCCGTGGTGGGCATCGTTCCCTATATTGCCTTGCAATTGAAGGCTGTGTCTTCGGGTTATGCGCTACTGACTTCCGGCAGTGCGGTGGTGCCGGCGCACCTGCACTGGAGCCAGGACAGCGCGTTTTACGTTGCCATTGCCCTGGCTGGTTTTGCCATCGTATTTGGTGCGCGCCACCTCGACACCACCGAGCGCCACGAGGGCATGGTGGCGGCCATTGCCTTTGAGTCGCTGGTCAAGCTGGCCGCCTTTTTGTGCGTCGGTGTGTTTGTCGTCTACGGTTTGTTTGGTGGCCTGGGCGATATCTTTGCCCAGGCGCGGGCGCGGCCTGACCTGGCGGCCCTGCTGCATGCCGAGCAGGGCGGGGCCTATTCCTGGGCCCGCTGGATGGGGCTGATGGTGCTGGCCCTGTGCGCCGCGCTGGTGCTGCCACGGCAGTTCCAGGTCATGGTGGTGGAGAACGTGCACGAAGACCATGTGCGCCGTGCGAGCTGGATGTTCCCGCTCTACCTCTTGCTGATCAACCTCTTCGTGCTGCCCATTGCCCTGGGCGGCTTGCTCTATTTCAGTGGTGGCGAGCACAACCCGGAGCACTTCGTCCTCTCCCTGCCCATGGCGGCAGGGCAGAACACCCTGGCGCTGTTTGTGTTCATTGGCGGCTTGTCGGCCGCCACCGGTATGGTGATCGTCGAGACCGTGGCGGTCTCCACCATGGTCAGCAATGAGCTGGCGCTGCCGCTGCTGCTGCGGCTTCGTCTGCTGGGCACCGCCCACCAGCCGCGCGATTTCACGCGCTCGCTTCTCATGATTCGGCGCGCTGCCATCGTGGGTGTGCTGCTGCTGGGCTACATGTACTTTCAACTCGCCGGGGACGCTTATGCGCTGGCGAGCATTGGCCTGATCAGCTTTGCCGCCGTAGCCCAGTTTGCTCCGGTCCTGCTGGGTGGCATGTACTGGCGCGGCGGCACCCGCGTGGGCGCATTGGCTGGCTTGATCGTGGGCTTCAGTGTCTGGGTCTACACACTCATGCTGCCGTCGATTGCCAAATCAGGCTGGCTCGATGCAGGCTTCCTTACGGCGGGTCCTTGGGGTGTTGCCTGGCTGCGGCCTGAATCGTTGTGGGGCCTCCAGGGACTGGACAGCCTGACGCATTCGCTGTTCTGGAGCTTGTTGGCCAATTGCGCCGCCTATGTGATGGTCTCGCTCTGGCGTGCGCCGTCCGGACGCGAGGCCAGCCAGGCGCTGCTGTTCGTTGACGTGTTCCGGCGCGGCACGGCGCAAACACCGGTGTTCTGGCGCGGGCGCGCCGACGCTGCCGAACTCAAACGTCTTTGCGAGCGCTTCCTCGGCGTGGAGAAGACCCGCGAGCTGTGGCGCAGCTACGCCAAGGAGGCTGGCTTGCTCGCAGACCAGGCTCTGGTGCCGGACGCACGCCTGGTGCAGTTTGTCGAAGCCCAACTGGCAGGCGCGGTCGGCAGTGCCTCGGCGCGGGTGCTGGTGGCTTCGGTTTCTGATGAGGAGGCGCTGTCGCAAGGCGACGTGCTGGCCATGCTGGAAGAGGCGTCGCAACTGCGCAGCTACTCGCGTGCGCTGGAGACCAAGTCGCGCTCACTGGAGCAGGCCACCAGTGAGCTGCGCAGTGCCAACGAGCAGCTCAAGAGCCTGGATCGTTTGAAGGACGATTTCATGTCCTCGGTGACGCACGAACTGCGCACGCCGCTGACGTCGATACGCGCGCTGGCCGAAATCCTGCAGGACGACAGCGAACTGCCGCCCCAGCAGCGCCAGCATTTTGTCGACATCATCGTGCAGGAGACCGAACGCCTGACCCGACTGGTCAATCAGGTGCTCGACATGGCCAAGATCGAGTCCGGGCATATTGACTGGAGGCTGGCCGAGATTGATGTACGCGATCTGCTCGAAAAAGCCATGGCCACCACGGCAGCGCTGCTGAGTGACCGGGGCGCAGCGATGCAGCTCGATCTGCCCGAGAGCCTGCCGCCGCTCCACGCGGACCCCGATCGCCTGCTCCAGGTGCTGCTCAATCTCATCTCCAACGCTGCGAAGTTCGTGCCACCGCAGGGTGGGCGCGTGCGACTGCACGCCCGTGGCGATCGGAAAGGTCTGACCGTGTGTGTGCAGGACAATGGTCCGGGTGTGCCGGCGGGCCACGAGCGCCTCATTTTTGACCGCTTTCACCAGGCCGGTGAACCCATGCCTGGCGGTCACGGTACCGGCCTTGGGTTGCCGATCAGCCAGCACATCGTGGAACATTTTGGCGGCCGTCTGTGGCTGGAGCGGCCTGGTGAAGGCGCACTGCCCGGCGCTTGCTTCTGCTTCTGGCTGCCCTGGCAGCCGGCCCCTTCTGGAGACATTGCCTCATGACGCAAAAGAAAATCCTGATTGCCGACGACGAACCCAACATCGTGGTGTCGCTCGAATACCTGTTGCAGCGCGAGGGCTACGCGGTGAGCATTGCGCGCGATGGACTGGCGGCGCTGGAAGCGATTGAGCGCGAAAAGCCCGACCTGGTGCTGCTCGACGTGATGATGCCCATCAAATCGGGCTTTGAGGTCTGCGCCAGCGTGCGCGGCGATGCGGCGCTGGCGCACACGCGCATCCTCATGCTGAGCGCCAAGGGGCGCGACACCGATCTGGCCAAAGGCATGGCCTTGGGTGCGGACGACTACATGACCAAGCCGTTTGCCACGCGTGAGCTGGTGGCGCGGGTGGCCGAGATGCTGGCCAAGGACCGCCCATGAAACGCACCGACCCGCGCCTGCTGGCTGCCATTGCGCTGGCCGGCCTGGTGATGGCGCTGTGGTTGGTGCTGATGTCGGCCATTGTCTGGTCGACGCTCAGCCTGCCGGAGCGTGAGGCCGTGGGCGAGGTGCTGGCGGGCCGGATCGCGCTGGTCTTTGTCGGCTGGGTGCTGGGCCTGATGGCCGTGGCGGCGGTGCTGCGCGTCTTGCACCAGCGCTATGTGGGCGCGCCGCACCGTTTGCTGGAGGAAACGCGCGTGGTCCTGGCGGCGCGCCGGCCGCAGCTGCTCAAGCCGCGCGGCACGCGCGAGATGCAGGCGCTGGCGGTGGCCGTCAACGAGCTGGCGGCGCAGCGCGACCGCCTGCGCGCCGAGATGGATGCGCAAGTCACGCAGGCGAGCGAGCGCGTGCAGCAGGAAAAGGACCGCCTGGCCGCGCTGATGGCCGAGCTGCACCAAAGCGTGGTGGTGTGCAACCACGCCGGCCGCATCCTGCTCTACAACCAGCGCGCGCGCCAGGCCTTCCGCGCACTGTCGCAGGGACCGCAGCTGGCCGATGGCGCCGAGCTGATCGGCATTGGCCGCTCCATCTACGCGGCGCTGGAGCGCCAGGTGCTGGCCCACGCCTTCGAACGCATTCAACAGGCTGTGACCAAAGGCGACGCCCGGCCCTCGGCGCAGTTTGTCACCACCGTGGCCGGTGGGCAGTTGCTGCGCGTGCAGGTGGCGCCGGTACGCGCCAGCCAGGGCGTGTCGGGGCGAAGTACCGAGGTCACTGGCTTTGTGCTGATGCTCGACAACGTGACCGAGAGCGTGGCCGAGGAGTCCGAGCGTGACCAATTGCTGCACGGCCTGACCGAAGGCAGCCGCGCGTCGCTGGCCAATATCCAGGCAGCGGTGGACATGCTGGGCTACCCCGACATCGAACCCGCGATGCGCGAGCGTTTCCTGGGCGTGGTGCGTGAAGAGGTGGCCTCCATGGGCACGCGGGTCACCGATCTTGCACAGCGCAGCGCCCAGCGCCTCAAAACCCGCTGGCCGCTCGAAGACATGCTGGGCGCAGACTTGGCCGCTGCCGCTCAGCGCCAGCTCGGGGCGCGCTGCGGCTGCCCGGTGACGCTGGACGCCATCGACCCGGCGCTCTGGCTCAAAGTAGACAGCTACACACTGCTGCAGGCGCTGACCTACCTGGGCACGCGCCTGGTCGACGAATTTGAGGTGCGCTTCTTGCAGCTGCGCCTGGCGCGCGCTGGCGCGCATGCGCAGCTTGACCTGGTCTGGAGCGGCCAGGCCATGAGCAACGAAACCGTGATGAGCTGGGAGATGGACGCCATGCGCTTTGGCACCGAGCGCACGCCGCTTTCGGTGCGTGACGTGGTCGAGCGCCACGGCGGCGAAATGTGGTTTGAGCGCGAACGGGTGCGCCACCAGGCGCTGTTTCGCTTTCTGCTCCCGCTGGCCAGCAGCCAGCCCGAGGACAGGGGGCCAGCGGCGCCCGTGCTGGCCAGTCGGCCCGAGTTTTACGACTTCGACCTTTTCCAGACCAGCGATGAAGGCAGTGCGCTGGAAGACCGTCCCCTGGCCGAGCTGACCTACACCGTGTTCGACACCGAAACCACGGGTCTGAACCCGGCAGGGGGCGACGCGATCATCCAGATCGGCGCGGCGCGTATCGTCAACGGCAAGCTCTTGCGCCAGGAGAGCTTCGACCAATTGGTGGACCCCGGACGCAGCATTCCCGCCGAATCGATTCCGATCCACGGCATCAGCCAGGACATGGTGGAGGGCCAGCCACGCATCGCGCAGGTGCTGCCCGTATTCCACGCCTTTGCCGAAGACACGGTGCTGGTGGCGCACAACGCTGCGTTCGACATGAAGTTCCTGCAGTTGCAGGAAGAGGCCACCGGCATTGCGTTTCGCCAGCCGGTGCTCGACACCTTGCTGCTCTCGGCGGTGGTGCATCCGAACCAGGAGTCGCACCGGCTCGAAGCCATTGCCGAGCGCTTCGACGTGGCGGTGCTGGGGCGCCATACGGCGCTGGGCGATGCACTGGTGACGGCTGAGATCTGGCTGCGCCTGATCCCGCTGCTGGCCGAGCAGGGCATCCATACCCTGCGCCAGGCGCGCGAGGCGGCGCAGAAGACGTACTACGCGCGGTTGAAGTATTGAGAATGCTATTGCTTCGATAGCTGAAAGCGCTTATGTATAAAGCGCTGGAGGCCAATAATGGCCTGAACGGTTGACTCCGTATCCAAAGGCGGCGCGCGGCATGGGCCCGCTGCCCGGCCGCTGCTGAGCCATGAGCCCACCAAGCAAAACACCCAAACCACTAAAACCGCCCGGCCTGGTAACGCTGCCCCAGCACATCCTGCACCACCTGCACCACCGAGAACGCTTCCTTGAGGTGGCTGCGCTCGAAGCTGGAGAGTTCCTCCAGCGCCAGAAAATTGTCCGGCGCCAGGCCCTCGGCCATCTGCCGGGCCTGGTGGCGGATGCGCAGCTTGGAGATGAATTCGAGTGCCTCGCGCAGATCGCGGGCGCTTTGCGGGCTCACTTCACCCGCCGCGCCGGCCGCAGCTGCAAGCTCCAGCCGGTCCTGCGTGTTCACGGCGGCCACTGCGCCGGCCAGGGCAAACAGCCGCGCCAGATCGACGATGGGCACGATGCCCGTGTGCTTGAGGTCGATGGTGCCTGAATGCTCACCGCCCCGGATGCGTGAAATGGTGCCAAACAGGCCCAGCGGTGGGCGGTGCTTGAGCGCGTTGCCCACCATGTGCGCCAGAAACAGGCTGTTGCCGCGCGTGCGCTCCAGCATGTCGTGGCGCAGCGTGTCCAGCAGCTCGGCGCGGCCATGGATGGCGCGCAGGTCGAAGAATACGCAGGTCAGCATGAGCGCCATGGGTTCGGGTGTATCCACCCACTGGCGAAAGTACTCGGCCCAGCGCGCGCGCGGCTGGCGCCATTTGTCGGTCATAGCCATCATCTCGCCAGGGCAATGGATGTAGCCGCAGGCTGCCAGCCCGTCGCAGACGTATCTGGAAAATTCCCGAAACCAGCTGCCGTGGACAGCTTCGTCGTAGTCGTCGGCCAGCACCAGGCAGTTGTCCTGGTCCGACAGCGCCGTTTGTTCGCTGCGCGCTTGTGAGCCTGCCGCCACCCACACGTAATCTACTGGCGCCGGGCCCAGGCGCTCTTCGGCCAGCTGAATCAGGCGCACCGTGACGGCATCGGTGATGGCGGTGACGATGTGGCCCGTGCTGTAGGCGCTGGCGTCGGCGTCGGCCAGGTGGCGCTGCAGCGCCTTGAGCCGCGTGGTGGTCTGCGCCAGGCCCGCCGCCGTGGTCTGCTTGTGGATTTCGCCGGCCAGCACCACAGCCGAGGTGCTTTGCTGTTCGGCCAGATCGGTGGCGGTGACCATGCCCACCAGCTGCGCCCCGTCCATCACGGGCACATGGTGGATATTGGCGCGCGCCATCAGCAGCATGGCCTCAAAGGTGGGGCTGTGGGCTTGCAGCGTATGGGGCGTCAGCGTTGCGATGCTGCGCACCGGCAGCGCCGGGTCAAGCTGCTCGGCCAGCACCCGGTTGCGCAGGTCGCGGTCGGTTACCAGGCCCATGAGTGCGCCGTCCTCCACCAGCAGCACGGACGAAACGCGCTGCTCGCGCATGTGGCTGGCCACCTTGCGAATAGGGGTGTCCGGCGAGAGGCTGACGGGAGGCCTGCGCAGCAGCGTGCGCACCGGGGTTGCCAGGCGGTTGAGCCGCAGACCGGCTTCCCCCGGCGCTTCACCTTCGCCATGCGCCATGTCCGCGGCGCTGGGCAGCGAGGGAAAGTGGTATTCCAGCGCGTCGTGTGCCTGGCACAGCCGCTGCAATTGTGCGGGCGCCAGCCAGGCCACTGCTCCGTCGGTCGCCGCCGTGGCCTGCCAGGTCGTGAGATGGCGCGCCGGCGTGGCGCCAAAGCCAAACAGCTCGCCGCGCTGCAGGCGCACCGCATGCCCCAGATCCGGATCCAGCAGATCCACCGCACCAGTCACCACCATGCCGAGGCGGCCGAACAAACGTCCCTGCGGCAAGAGCAACATGCCTTCGCTGGTGTCCTGCCGCTCCCACTGCTCGGCAAAATTTGCCCATACCGCAGCATCCAGCGTGCCCCAGATGCGGTGGCCGACCAGCAAGGTCTGAAAGTCGTCGGCAGAAGGCGGGGCAGAATTCATGGCGCAGACCCGTAAGGCAAAAGGGGCATTGTTGCAGTTGCACCGCGTGCGTACCATGGTTTGGTCATGAAACCGCCTGAAACCCGGACCGTCTGGCTACAGTCCGCCGCGCCGTCCAAGCCGCCCCTCGGCCAGCCCTGCAATGGCTGCGGCCTGTGCTGCCTGAGCGTGCCTTGCCCGCTGGGAATGGTGGTTTCGCGTCGGCGCACGGGGGCATGCGCCGCGCTGCGCTGGGATGCCGCCGCAGCGCGCTACCGCTGCGCTTTGGTGAGTGATCCAGCCGATGCCACGGGCTGGCGCAGTCCTTGGCTGCTGCGGGCGGTAAGTGCGCTGGCCAGGCGCCAGATTGCCGCCGGCAGCGGTTGCGACGCCGAGATCGAGGCAATCCATCCAGATGCTTCATAAGTAATAGCATTCAGCGCTTACTGGATAAGCGCTAGAGCCATATTTTTATCAGAATAAACGCGTTGTGCGGAGGGGAATGCGTAGAAGGAATAAGGTTCATTGAATATGACTCTTAGAATGCCATCCGCGTTGGCCTAGCTTGGCAATGCGTGGGTTGCATTGCGACAAATCAAAAAATCTGCCGACACACATGGCGTGTCGGCCCGCACAAGGATCTGTCTATGGATAGCGCGCTCCTGAGCCTGCTCGGCGCCTTCTTGCTTTCGCTGCTCGGCCTGTTTGTTTTCATCTGGTCGATGCGCAAGGGCTTGCTGCTGGAAAACCCGCGCGCCGCGTCGGTGATCTTTGCGCCGGGGGAAATTGGCCGGGCCGATGACCCGGCGCTTCCCGGAGATGAGCAAAAACCGCTGCGTGACGCCGCAGCCGAGGCCGGCGAGGCGGGCCACCCGCCCGATCCGGACGAGCTGCTGCACCGCGTGGAGGCCGACCGCTCGACCGCATTTCCGGTGTTCATGTTCATCGCCTTTGCCTGCATGTGGCTGGTGCTGGGCTCGGTGGCGGGCCTGACTTCGTCGCTCAAGCTGCACATGCCCGACCTGCTGGTGAGCGAAGCCTGGATGACCTTTGGACGCATCCGCACCGTGCACCTCACGGCCGTGCTCTACGGCTGGATCTCCAACGCCGCGCTGGGCACCATCATCTGGTTGCTCCCGCGCCTGCTGCGCACGCCTTTGATGGGCGGGGCCTGGGTGATGCTGGGCGGCGCGCTGATCAACACCGGTATTGCCAGCGCCATCGGCGCCATCGGTTCGGGCTGGACCGACGGCATGGAATACCTGGAGATTCCCTGGCAGATCGGCCTGTTCATCGTCGCCGGATTCATCTGCATCATCGGCCCGGTTCTCTACACGCTGGTGAACCGCAAGGTCGAATCACTCTATGTGACCGTCTGGTACCACGTCGCCGCACTGCTCTGGATTGCCCTGCTGTTCATCGTTGCCAAGCTGCCGGGTGTGCACACCGGCGTGCAGCAGGCGACCACCAACTGGTGGTACGGCCACAACGTGCTGGGCTTGTGGTTCACGCCGGTGAGCGTCGGAGCCATCTACTACTTCCTGCCCAAGATCATCGGGCGGCCGGTGCGCTCCTACAACCTGTCCATTCTCGGGTTCTGGACATTGGCCTTCTTCTATGGTCAGGTCGGCGGCCACCACCTGATCGGCGGGCCGGTGCCCGGCTGGCTGACCACGCTGTCCATCGTGCAGAGCATGATGATGATCATTCCGGTGCTGGCCTTCACCATCAACATGGCCGGCACCATGTGGGGGCGCATGCACCTGGCGCGCTATTCGCCCACGCTGCGCTTCATGATGTTTGGCGGCTTCATGTACATGCTGTCGTCGCTGCAGGGCTCGTTCGAGGCGCTGCGCTCAATCAACCAGGTGGCGCACTTCACGCACTTCACGGTGGCGCATGCCCATTTGGGCGCCTACGCCTTCGTCACCATGGTGCTGTTTGGCGCCATCTATTTCATGATGCCGCGCGTGCTCAACTGGGAATGGCCGTACCCGCGCCTGATCACGCTGCAGTTCTGGCTGGCGGCGATCGGCATCGGCATTTACTTCATTGGCCTGTCGATTGGTGGCTGGCTGCAAGGCCTGTACATGCTGGATGCGACCAAACCCTTCATGGATTCGGTGGCCGTCACCATTCCCTATCTGGAGTGGCGCAGCGTGGGTGGCTCGCTGATGGTGCTGAGCCACGTCATTTTTGTCGGGCACTTTTTGGCGATGGCACTGCGTTTTGGACCGCAGCGCACCGGCGCCGCCCTGTTCTGGCCGCGCAAGGCGCAGGAGTTGCTCCATGGAGAATGAAGTCAAGCTGGCGGCCGGCGCCATGGTGGCGCTGGCTGTAGCCACCGCAGCGCTGGTGATCCTGCCCTACATCCAGGTGCGCGACATCCACGCGCCCGAAGGCCTCAAGCCCTATACCAGCGCCGAGCTGCGCGGGCGCGAGGTGTATATCGCCAACGGCTGCGTCTACTGCCACACCCAGCAGCCGCGTGACCGCAACCTGGGACCAGACGCGGAACGCGGCTGGGGCCGCGCCTCGGTGCCGGGCGACTACATCTACGACAAACCGCACCTGCTGGGCAGCATGCGCACCGGGCCCGACCTGTTCAACATCGGCGCGCGCCAGCCCAGCCAGGACTGGCATCTGGGGCACTTGTACCAGCCCAGGGCCTATGTGCCGGGGTCGATCATGCCGTCCTACCCGTATATGTTCGACGTCAAGCCCGAAGCCGAAGAGGGCGACGTGGTGCTCAAGCTGCCGCCGGGCGCTGCGCCCAATGGACGAGTGGTGGTGGCCCGGCCCGAGGCGCTGGACCTGGTGCGCTACTTGCGCGGCCTGAACCACACCTACCCGGTGCTGCCACCGCAGCCGCGCGGCGAAGCGGCGCCTGCGGCGGCCCCGCCTCCGGCCGGCGCTGCGAGCAGCGCTGACGCCAAAGCGTCCTGAATTGGAAAGCACTGCCATGGAACCGATTCCCGAAAAGTCCGAAACGCATCTGGCGCAGGAGCGCGAGAACGCCGAACCCGAAGAGCGCATGCGCCCCATGCCCCTGGTCGCCGCCGCCGTGGTCCTGGTGATGGTGCTGTTTGGCGTCGTCTACCTGCTGCTGTCCGACCCGGTAGGCAATGCCCTTCTGGGCGACCGGCGCACGGTGGCCGATCTCTCGGGACCGGCTCCGGCCGAGCCCGGCGCCGCCGTCGATGGCAAGGCCTTGTTTGCCGCCCACTGCGCCGCCTGCCACCAGGCCACCGGCAAGGGCTTGCCCGGCGTGTTCCCGCCGCTCGACGGCTCGGAATGGGTGCTGGGCGACGCGCGCGTGCTCGCCAACATCTTGCTGCATGGCATCAATGGCGACATCACGGTCGCAGGCGCCAGCTACAACGGTGCCATGCCACCTTTCCACCAACTGTCCGACGCCGAGCTGGCCGGATTGGCCAGCTTCATCCGCAGCAATTGGTCCAACAAAGCCGATGCGGTGTTGCCCGCGCTGTTCGAAACCGAGCGCAAAGCCAGTCCCCGCAATACGCCATTTGAGGGCGGCGCCGCGCTCAAGGCGCTGGCGGCCGCGCCCGCCAGCTGATGCTGCGCACCGCGCTCGCTGCCGCGCTGCTGGTCTGCGCCGGCTATGCGGGCGCGAGCTGGCTCACGCACGACTTTCAGGTCTGGACCGCCGAAGGCGCGCGCCGCCTGGAGGTGGCGCTGCAGCCCGTGCCTGTGCCAGAGGTGTCCATTGAAGGGCCGGGACTTCCGGCCCAGCCCTTGGTCCCTTGGCTGAGCGGGGCCGGGCGCGTCACCGTGGTCGATTTCGTCTATACCCGCTGCGAGACCGTCTGCCTGAGCCTGGGTGGCGTATTTCAGCAAATGCAGCGCCGCTTGCAGCAGGAGCCGATGGTGCCCGGCGCGGCTGTGCGCCTGCTGTCCATCAGTTTTGACGGCAGCTACGACACCCCTGAGCGCCTTGCTGCCTACGCGCGCCAGCTGGGTGCGGACCCAGCGCTGTGGCAGTTTGCGCGGGTGCCGGACGCCAGCGAAGCGGCCGCCTTGCTGCGCCGCCTGCAGGTGGTGGTGGTGCCCGACGGCCGGGGCGACTACGAGCACAACGCGGCGCTGTTGGTGCTGGACGCGCAGGGGCGCCTGGTGCGCGTGTTTGACATCAGCGAGCAGGAGCTGGCGCTGAACTATGCGCGCCACCTGGCAAAGAGCGGCCGGACATGAGAACCAAAACGCTCACGCTCCCCATCCCCGCGCGCGCCCAGTGGGCCATGGGATGCCTGTTGGCCGCATGGCTGGCGCTGCCCTTTGTTCGCGCCGCGCTGGAGCAAAGCATGCTGCGCCACATGCTGCTGCAGGCGCCGCTGCTGCTGCTGGCCGGCGCCTGCCTGGCGGGGGCATGGGCCCGCGCCTGCGCGCGGCCGTTGCGCGCTGGAATGCCTATGGAATCACCGGCCTGCTGGCTGCGGCCGGCATTCTGAGTTTGTTGATGGTTCCGCGCGCGCTCGATCTGGCGCTGGTGGTGCCGGCCATCGAGACGCTGAAGTTTGCGTTGCTGCTGCTCGCGGGTGCGGCGCTGCGCCTGTCCTGGGCGCCGGCGGGCCTGCTGATGCAGGGCTTTTTCCTCGGAAACCTGCTGCCCATGATGGCGGTGGCCGGGCAGTTGTATGCCGATTCGCCGGTGCGCATCTGCAATGCCTACCTGCTGGACGACCAGGCCCGGCTGGGCGAGTGGCTGATTGCCCTGGCCTGTGTCGCTGCGGTAGGTTGGCTGGCCCAGGTGGCCCGCACCCTGGTGCTGCGGGAGGAGCGGGCTTTGGCAGCAGAGAGCCAGCCTGAGCTACAAAATCAATAGCTATCAGCGCTTGCAGAATAAGCGCTGGAGGCATATTTCTATAGAAATTCTGGGGTCAACGCCGCGCCAGATGAATGCCCGCCAGCATGCAGCGCACCGAGCCGCCGGCCAGTTCGATGGTCGGCACGGTCAGGGGCAGCAGCGTGGCGCTGCGCTCGATGACGGCCTTTTGCGCAGCGCTCAAGCTGGCGCAGGCGCGTTCGGACAGGGCCAGCAGCCGCTCGCCGCCCCGGCCGCTGAGTTCCAGCGCATTGCCGGCAAAGTCGCCGATCTGCTGCGCGTCCAGTTCAATGAGTTCGCGCCCGCTCTCGCGCAGGCGCTCGCGCACCGCGACCCGCCGCTGCGTATCGGCAATCAGGTAAAAGCCGCCGAGCGCAAAGTCGGTGCCTACGCACAGCATGACATTGGTGTGGTAGCAGGCCTGGCCCTGGGCGTCGGCCGTGGCGAAGGCCATGGGCTCGAAGTTGAAATGCGTGCAAAAGCGCTCCAGCGCCACCGGGTTGGCGCGGTTCGACTGGGCCGTGTAGGCGATGCGGGCGACATGGTCCAGCACCATGGCACCGGTGCCCTCCAGAAACATGCCGTCGTGCTCCAGGCCCGAATAGTCAATGACGTCCTGCACACGGTACGTCGACTTGAGGTCCTCGATGATGTCGCTGCGCCGCTCGCGCCGGCGGTTGGGCGCAAACATCGGATACAGCGCTACATGGCCCCCCGCATGGGTGGAGAACCAGTTGTTCGGGAACACGCTGTCGGGCGTGCTGCGGGCACCGTCGTCGTCAAACAGATGCACGCGCACCCCGGCGACCTCCAGCCGCGCCGCAGCGTGGCTGACTTCCGCATAGGCAAGGCGGGCCGTCTCGTCCGGCGGCTGGCGGCATGCGCGGCTCTGAAAGGCGTTGTCTGCGGCGGTTTCCGGGTTGGGGTGAAAGTGCAGCGGACGCACCATCACCACGGCAGCCGGCGCCTGAAGGGAAGCGAGGGACACGGCTCAGGCCACGCGGCGCAGGCGTGCTGCCGAGCCGATGCCGCGCGTGCGGCCGAACAGGTTTTTCGGATCGCCATCGCTCGGAACGAGCTGCACGTCGCGCCCGATGCCGCGCTCCTGCGCCAAGCGGTGCAGCACGCGCAGGGCGGCGTAGTCCTCCAGCGCAAAGCCAACGGAATCGAATACGGTGACTTCCTGCTCGGAGGTGCGGCCGGGCGCCTCTCTGGCCAGCACGCGCCAGAGTTCGGTCACCGGATGGTCGGGCGCGAGCTGCTGGATGTCGCCCTCAATGCGCGTTTGCGGTTCGTATTCCACAAAAATGCGGGCGGCGCGCAGCACATCCGGGTGCAGCTCGGTCTTGCCTGGGCAGTCGCCACCCACGGCGTTGAGGTGCATGCCCGGCTCGATCATGTCGGGCGTGAGGATGGTGGCGCGGGCCTTGTCGGCGGTGATGGTGGTCACCACGTCGGCACCGCGCACGGCGTCCTGCACCGAAGCCGCGCGCACGACGGTGAGGCCCGGCCAGTCGGCCAGGTTGCGCTGGAGCTTGTCGGTGGCGGCGGCATCGACGTCGAAGGCGCGCACTTCGTCAATGCCCAGCAGGGCGTGAAAAGCGAGGGCTTGAAACTCGCTTTGCGCGCCGTTGCCGATCAAGGCCATGCAGCGGCCATTGCGCCGGGCCAGGGCGCGCGCCGCCATCGCCGATGTGGCGGCGGTGCGCAGCGCCGTGGTGAGCGTCAGCTCGGACAGCAGCAGCGGATAGCCGGTTTCCACCTCGGCCAGCACGCCAAAAGCCATGACCGTGGGCAGGCCCCGGGCCGGGTTGTCGGGGTGGCCGTTGACGTATTTGAAGGCGTAGTGCGTGGCACCGGCCACGGGCATCAGTTCGATCACGCCGCGTTCGCTGTGGCAGGCGCTGCGGGCCGATTTGTCAAATTCGGGCCAACGCAGAAAGTCGGCCTCAATGGCCTGTGCAAACTGGCCGATGAGTGCTGCGGGGCCCATGGCTTGCACCAGTTGCGATAGGGCGGGAAGGTCGATAAGGCGGGTCATTTTTTTGTCTCCATAAGCTGTCCATTCATTGTCTTTTGCTGGCCCAGCCAACGAATAGCGACAAAAGCGTGCAAATCGGCAGACTCTCAGGCCGCTTTGCCAGCAATAATTGGCGTTATGAGCAAAATTGACGATACCGATCGCCAACTGTTGGGCCTGCTGCGCGACAACGCCCGTACGCCGTTGGCCACTCTCGCGCTCAAGCTGCGTGTATCGCGCGGCACGGTGCAAAACCGGCTGCGCAAGCTGGAAGAATCGGGCGTGATCACCGGCTACACGGTGCGCCTGCGCCCCGATTCCGAGCCCCAGCGCATTCGCGCCTGGATGTCGATAGCCGTGGAAGGCAACGGCGCCCCCGCCGTGATTCGCGCCTTGCGCGGGGAGGCGGCGGTGGGCACCCTGCACAGCACCAACGGGCGCTGGGACATCGTGGCCGAGGTACGGGCAGACAGCCTGGAATCGTTTGACGCGGCGCTGGGCCGCATCCGCCTGACGCCTGGCATTGCGGGCACAGAAACCAGCATTCTGTTGTCGACCTACAAGGCGTGAAACCCCGCTGCATGCATTGCCCATAGGATGGTCTTCCATGGACGTTCCATAGGGGCCTAACATGTGGGGAGCCATGCCATCTGCCCATTCCGAAACGCGTGTTGTCCCGCTGCCCGAGCGGGTGTCGCCCCTGAGTGGCGAGTTTGTTGACGCTGCGTTGGAGCAGGCCTTTCGCGAAAGCACGCTTGCCCGTGTGCTGTCGCAGCAGCGCACGGGCCTGGTGCTCTGGGCCGCCTTGATGATCGTGTTCGTGGTGCCCGACTATCTTGCCTTGGGCGCCGTGCCCAGTTTCTGGGTTTTGGCGGTGTACCGCGGGGTGTTCGCTCTGCTGTTGCTTGCCACGGTGGAGGCATTCAGGCGCAAGCCCGCGCTGGCCTTGCACGGACACCTGCTGATGGGACTGGCTTTGCTGGGCTACCCCTTCTTTTTCCTGCTCTACGGGTTGCGTCCAGAGATACGGTCGTTCAATACCGGCGCCATCATGGTCATCCAGCTCATGCTGTTCCTGTTTGTGCCGGTGCGCGTGACCCTGGCGGCGCCGGTGGCGCTGTTCGGGGCTGTCGGAGCCACTTTGGGGGTGTGGCTGACCACCACGGAGGTCTTTGTCAAGGTGGGAACGGCTTTCCTGGTGGCCCTGCCGGCCGTGCTGGGTTATGCGGCGGCGCTGCGCCAGCAGAAGACCGAAAGACAGGAATACCTGTTGCGCCGCCAGCTGCAGGACGCCAACCGCGAGCTGCAGGACGAAGTGGCCCGGCGCGTGGCTTTGCAGGACGAACTTGAGCGCCATGCCTCCACGGATTTGCTCACTGGGTTGCCCAACCGCCGCGCGCTTGCTGAACGCTTTGCGACCGAATCGGCGCGGGCGCAGCGCCGCAGCGAACCCCTGTCACTGGCCATGTTGGACCTGGACCATTTCAAACGCGTCAACGATACCCACGGCCATGCCGGCGGCGATGCGGTGTTGAACGCCGTAGGCGAGATGTGCCTGCGCTCCTTTCGCGGTGTCGACATGGCTGCGCGGGTCGGTGGCGAAGAATTTGCGGTGATGCTGCCAGACGCCAACGTGCAACAGGCGGGTGCGGTGATGCAGCGCTTCATCGACCAGCTGGCCGCAACGCCCACAACGGTTGGCAACCAGGCGGTTCGGGTAACAGCCACCGCTGGCGTGGCCCAGCAGCAGCCGGGCGAAGATCTGAACGTGCTGATGGCGCGTGCCGATGCGGCTCTGTACATCGGCAAGCAGGCTGGGCGCAACCGCGTGGTGCTGGCGCCCCCGGCGGGCAGTGCGAGCGCGTCGGGCTGATGTCGGTGGCCTGCGGGTGCTGCGCCATGTGACGCACGGCGTCGAATGTGCCTCTGGCTCAGGGCATTCCTAGTCGTTCCATTGCCGGCCGTTTGAGCGCGATCGTCACCGTCTTTTCCTCTGTGTAGAAGTGGCGCATGCCGTCGATGCCCTCGCGCCCTACGCCCGAGTTCTTGTAGCCACCGAACGGAAAGCGCAGATCCAGCGTCATCGGTGTGTTCACCAGCACGACGCCTGCCTTGATGGCACGCATGGCCTGGTTGACTTGCGCCAGGTCATTGCTCCACAGGTAGGACACAAGGCCGAAGTCCGACGCATTGGCGATGCGCAAGGCTTCGTCGAAGTTGTCGAAGGTCTGAAAAGCGGCAAAGGGACCAAAGATTTCTTCCTGGCATACCTGGGTGTCGTTGGACGGCATCAGGACTGCGGTCGGCTCGAAGTAATAACCGGTTTCCAGCTTTGCCGGCCGTTGGCCGCCGCACAGCAATCGGCCGCCTTCGTTCAAGGCCGCGCCGACGAAGGATTGGACTCTGGCGTAGTGGGCCTCGTTGGCAAGCGGCCCGATCTCGGTCGCCCGGTCCAGCGGGTCGCCGACGCGGATCGTGCGTGCCCGTTCTGCGAATCGCCGAAGGAACTCGTCGGCAATGGAGTGTTCGAGCAGGATGCGCGAGCCGGCAAAGCACTGTTGACCGTTGTTGGTGTAAATCGCCGTCAGCGCACCCTCCAGCGCGTCGTCCAGGTTGGCCGATGCGGTGATGATGTTGGCGGACTTGCCGCCCAGTTCCAGATCCACGCGCTTGAGTCCAGGGGCCGCCGCCGCCGCGATGGCCCGGCCCGTGGCTGTGCCGCCCGTGAAGGATACGACCCGCACGTCCTTGTGGCGCACCAGCGCATCGCCCGTGATATGGCCACGGCCATTGATCAGGTTGACCACGCCTGCCGGTACGCCGGCCTCGGTCAGGATGCCCATGAACCGGGCCACGGCCAGCGGTGTGGTCTCGGCGGTCTTGACCACGCAGCTGTTGCCGAAGGCCAATGCTGCAGCGATCTTGGTCGAGGCCAGAGCCAGCGGTGCGTTCCAGGGCGAGATCAGGGCTGCCACGCCGGCCGGCTCGCGCACCACGTAACGCAGATAGCTGTCGTCCTGTACGCCAGCCCTTTCGGTGTTCTGCGACAACCAGTCGGCGAAGAACGAAAAGTTGCTCACGATACGGGGCAGCTGGCGCGAATGCACATAGCGCAGGGGCAGGCCGCTATTGAGCGATTCCAGCCAGGCGAGCTCGTCCAGATGTTGCGTCGTCAGTGCGCCGATTTGGCGGAAGATCCTCTGCTTTTCAGTTGCTGGCAGGTCGGCCCAGCGGCCTTGCTCGTGAGCGCGCCTGGCTGCTGCCACGGCAGCAGCGGTCTCGTTGGCGTCGGCTTCGGAAAGCTGGGCTATCGTTTCTTCGTTCGCGGGGTTGATCACCGGCAGCAGGTGGCTGCCAGCTGACTGCCATTGCCCGTCAATGAAACTGGTGACTACCGCAGGCAGCCGGTAAGGTGTGGACATGCTCATGCCATCTGACTCCCGTTGTTGATGTGAAGCGATTTGTCGCAGCTTTGCGCGCGCTGATGCCAGGTCCCGGATCTGCCAAAAACCATCGCAGCCCGGTCCCTGAGTTGGAACGCTTGTTCGCCGTTGCTTTGGGGCAAGTGCCTATCAGCTATTCGATCAAGACCAGAACCCGCCGTTGACATGCACTGTCTGGCCCGTCATGTACGCGGACCCCGGCCCCATCAGAAACATCAGCGGACCCACGATGTCGTTCGGTTGCGCAATGCGCTGTAGCGGTACCGCTTGTGCCAGTTGATCAACGTCGATCCGCACGCTCTTTTCTGGCTGGCTGGTTCCACCTTTCAGAAACGCGGTTTCGACCGCACCAGGTGCCACCGCATTGACCCGGATCACCGGTGCCAGTTCGGTGGCCAGGGCGCGCACCAGGTTGATGACGCCGGCCTTGGCGGCGGCATACGGTCCATAGCCGGGCAGCGCGACGCGCACGCCAAAGGTCGAAGAGGTGTGCACCAGCGCCGGTGTCTTTCCGGCGCGCAGCAGTGGGATCGCTTCGCGCGACAGCAGGTAAGCGCTGCGCAGCGTGCCGGAGATGATGTCATCCCACTCGGCACTGGGAAGGTGCTCCACCAAAGTGCGCTCGCGGGTGTAGCCCACCAGGTTGACGAAGGCGTCGCACGCACCGCCCCACGTCGAATGCACCTGGGCCATCGCATGCTTGATTTCGTCCTCATGCAGTGCGTTGCAGGCGATGGCCTGAACGCCCGCAGGAGGGGGGTTCTCACGAATGGACGATTCCAGGTCGAGCACGATCACCTGCAGCGCGTGCGCCTGCGCCGCGGCCACGAAGGCGCGGCCAATGCCACCGCAACCGCCCGCCACCACCACGCGCGTACCCGCAACGGGCATCAGGCCTGAGAAGGCCACAGAGGCTGGCGCGGTCATTTTTCAGAGGCCGTCAAGACCTTCCAGGTTTTGTCTTCCAGGCTCAACTGCGCTGCCACCTCGGCCGGCGTCGCGGACCAAGGTGAATTGGAATTTGCGCGCACCCGCGCCTGAAACTCAGGGTCTTTCGTCACGGCCATCCCCTCTGCGCTCAGACGTTCCGCAATCTTGTCGGGGACCCCGGCAGGCGCGAAAACAGCGAGCCCGTAAGTCCACTCCAAGCCTTGGACACCTTGCTCTGCTGCAGTAGGGATTTCCGGGAGGAATTCGTTGCGTTTGGGCGCGGCCACTGCAAGCGGCGTCAGCGTTCCGTTTTTCTGATGCTCGCGCGCCGCGCCTGGCGAAAGCAGACCGATCTGGACGTGTCCGCCCATGAGGTCGGTCACCACGGGTGCCTCGCCCTTGTAAGGCACATGCACCATGTCCAGCTGTCGTTCCCGGCTGAGCGATTCCAGCAGGAGGTGTGTGGTGGTGCCTTCACCGTACGAGCCGTAGGCGATCTTTCGCGTTTTTGCCAGCTTGAGCAGATCGGGGAGATTCGTGGCCAGGCCGGGCGTGGCCACCAAAATATGCGGATTCTGGCTGACACCCACGATCGGTCGGAAATCCTTGAAAGCATCGTAGGGCACCTTGACGTCCTTGCGCTGTGCCACCAGTTGCAATACCACCGTGAACAACAGCGTGTAGCCATCGGCCGGAGCTTTTGCCACCGCATCGGCGCCAATGATTCCAGAGGCACCGGCCCGGTTTTCCACCACGACCGTTCCTTTCAGTCTCGAGGCCAGGCCGGCTGCGAAATTGCGTGCGGTGCCATCGGCAATGCCGCCCGGTGGGTAGGGGACAATGATCCGGATCGGCTTGGCGGGGTAACTCGGGTCTGCCGCCTGGGCTGCACCCATGCTGAGCATGCCCAAGCAGGCGCCGAGGCTGGCCAGCCAGATGCGGCGACGGGCATTGAAGTGGTTCATGAATGTCTCCTTTTCGTGGTTTTCAAGTTTTTCCGAAAATGGCGGTGGCGTTCACCGGCTCGTCTGCGCCGCAGCTACCACGGCCGCGCTGCCGGCAACCGCCGCTCTTGCTATGCACCGCGCGTCTCATGGCTAGGCGCTTTGTCCCAAAACTTGTAAATCTGGTGTCTCGCTGACTGCTTCCAGGCTCTTTTGGGGCACTGGACAGATGTCGCACGGGTGCGCCGAAAAGTATTCGACCGAGGAGGGGGCGAACAGACAGCCACCTGTGACGGGCTATAACCAAGGGTGGTCTATCTGGATGTGGGCGCGCACGGTCCGTCCGATGTCACCTGGGCCGGTCTATTGGTAGAGGTCGGCCCGCCCGCTGGCCAGCGGGTTCTGGGAGAAGTCAATGCGATGCGCCAGCGAAACCGAAACGACCGGTCATGGGGTCGTGTCAACCGTGGCGACGCTCGTTGCGCACATCGGCCACAGAAACGCATGGCCGTTGCTTTGACAAGGGGTTGGCTGGGTTCACACGGCGGTGTTCAGCCGCGCGCCACGGGCGGTGTTGCCTCAGTCTGGCGGTTGCTTCGCAGTGCTAGGGCCTGTTAACACTATGCGATCCCCTTGCATAGTGTTAACAGGCCCTAGTGTCGTGCGTTGGAAATTCGTCTCAAAATAGTGCTGAGAATCGCCGCCATGCCGCCATGCCGCCATGCCGCCATGCCGCGCTGCACATCCTCGCGATAGCTGCGGCTATCGCTGTGGTTTGCGCCTTGCCTGACGACGATTTCGCCCTTTTTCGTTTTTCAACGTATTTTCAACTCACGACCCTGGCCTTCAGAAGCTGCCGCGCCACCTCAGCAAACCCGGCGCCGCGCTCGTTTACCGTTACATAGCGTGGCAGATGGATCAGCTGCGGCACAAAGCGCGCAATGTTGGCCACGCCCACACTGTGCTCGAAGTGCTCGAACATGATCTGGTCGTTGGTGGAATCGCCCACATAGATCCAGCGCGCCGACTCCTGCGCCAGATCGCGCCCGAACAGCTCGCGCACAATCCAGCGGGCACCTTCCCATTTGTTGTGCCCGCCAAACCAGCCGTTGATGTGAATGCTGCTGACCGACGCGCTCATGCCGGCAGCCCGCATGATGGCCACGCACGCATCGATGGCTGACTGGGGCAGGTGCGCAAATTCGCTGTGGTCAATGGCAATGTCGGTTTCGCGGCCAGCGGAATCCTGGGCGCGCCGAGCCTGCGGAACTTCGCGCTCGATACGCTCCAACACTGCGTGCATGGCAGTGAAGTTGGCAGCGCGCACAGCCGCGTCTTGTTGGTATATTTTTGATAGCTGCTGGCGATTGTCAGATAAGCGCTGGAGGCCAATTTCACCTGAAATTTTTGTGGGCGATGGGCGCAGCGCCACAGCACCGTTTTCCGCCACCACTGCATCCACGGGCCAGGTGGCCGCAAAGCGCTCGCTCCAGCCCACCGGCCGACCGGTAATGGGAATGACATGCAGGCCAGCAGCCTTCAAATCCCCCAACGCTGCGAGCGCCTCGGCCGTAATGGCCCCTTCGGTGGTCAGGGTGTCGTCGATGTCGGTGAACACGCCGAGCAAGTCGGCGGGGGCCTGCCACGCAGCCAGCGTTTGCAGCGAAGGCTCCATCAGGCAGCGCTGCCGAGGCTGAGTCCGGCATGCTCGCGCAGCGGATGAAACTGGATCTCCGGGAAGCGCTCCTGCGCCAGCCGCACGTCGTACGGCGATGTGCACAAAAACGCCAGGGCGTTGGCCGCGTCGTGCGACAAACGCATGGGGTAGGCGTCGGTGAAGGCGCGCAGTTCGGCCGGGCTGTTGGCGGTGATCCAGCGCGCGCCGGTGTATTGGCAGCCTTCCAGACGCACGTCGGCGTCGTACTCGGCGCGCAGGCGGTGCTGCACCACTTCAAACTGCAGTTGCCCCACGGCCCCGAGAAGCATCGGGCCGCCGACGTCGGGTTTGAAGACCTGGATCGCGCCTTCTTCGCCCAACTGGGCCAGGCCTTGCTGGAGCTGCTTGGTGCGCAGTGGATTTTTCAAAATCACGGTCATGAACAGCTCGGGCGCAAAGAACGGCAGACCGGTGAATTGCAGGTTGGCGCCGTCGGTGATGGTGTCGCCCAGCTGCACGCCGCCGTGCGTGGTAAAGCCAATGATGTCGCCGGCGTAGGCTTCTTCGACCGCCTCACGGCGCTGGCTCATGAAGGTGACAACGCTGGTGGGGCGCAGCTCTTTGCCGGTGCGTTGCACCTTGAGTTTCATGCCCGGCTGGTAGCGGCCGGAGGCCACGCGCACGAAGGCGATGCGGTCGCGGTGGTTGGCGTCCATGTTGGCCTGCACCTTGAAGACCACGCCGGCAAAGCCTTTGTCCTCGGGCTGGACGGTCTTGACCACCGGCTGCTTGTTGACCAGCAGCGTGCTGATGCGCGGGCCGGGCGGGGGCGACATGTCGACCACCGCGTCCAGCACTTCCATCACGCCGAAGTTGTTCACGCCGGAGCCGAAGAACACCGGCGTGAGCTTGCCGGCCAGGAAATCCTCGTGGTTCCACGCGGCAGAGGCGCCGACGGCGAGCTCCATGCTCTCGAGCGCATCGTCAAAGGGCTGGCCAAAGCGCTTGCGCAGCCGGTCGGCCTCGGCCAGCGGCACCACTTCAAAGTCTTTCGGCCCCCGGTCGCTGCCGGGGGTGAACACCGTCATGGTCTGCGTGCGCAGGTTGATGATGCCGCCAAAACTCTTGCCTTGGCCGACCGGCCACGTGATGGGGCAGCAGGGCATGCCGAGCTCGCGCTCGACTTCGTCGAGGATGTCCAGCGGGTCGCGCACCTCGCGGTCCATCTTGTTGACGAAGGTGATGATGGGGGTGTCGCGCTGGCGGCAGACTTCAATCAGGCGGCGGGTTTGTGCTTCCACACCGTTGGCGGCGTCGATCACCATCAAGGCCGAATCGACGGCGGTGAGCACGCGGTAGGTGTCTTCCGAGAAGTCCTTGTGGCCGGGCGTGTCGAGCAGGTTGATGACATGGTCGCGGTAGGACATCTGCATCACGCTCGATGCGACCGAAATGCCGCGCTGCTTCTCAATCTCCATCCAGTCGGACGTGGCATGGCGGCTGGCCTTGCGGCCCTTGACGGCGCCAGCGATCTGGATTGCGCCCGAGAAAAGCAACAGTTTCTCCGTCAACGTGGTCTTGCCGGCGTCGGGGTGGGAGATGATGGCAAAGGTGCGGCGGCGCCGGGTTTCAGAGGCGTAAGACAAAGGAGATCCAGGAATCGGGTTAGAGCAGGCCGCACAGGGCGTGGGCGTGTCTGCAAGCGCGCTGATTTTACGGGGGCGGGCGCGGCGAGCAGGGTGGGCCGGCGCATGTCACAGTTGCGCCCATGCCGGAATCCGCTTCATCGCCCGCCGCTCGCACCTGGGTGCAAGCGGGAACGCCTGCCTACCATCGCATTAGCGGGGCCTTGTTTTTGGCAGGGTTTGCGACCTTTTCGCTGCTCTATTGCGTCCAGCCGGTGCTGCCGGAGTTCGCCGCGCATTTCGGCTTGGGCGCCGCCGGCAGTTCGCTGGCGCTCTCAGTCAGCACGGGTTGCCTGGCCGCAGCGATCTTTGTCGCCGGTGCGCTCTCGGAAGGGCGCGACAAGCGGCGACTGATGTTTGCGTCGATGGCTTTGGCTGCGCTGTGCAACCTGTTGGCGGCGGTGGCGCCCACCTGGGGGCTGCTGCTTGCGGCCCGGGCGCTGGAAGGCGTGGTGCTGGGCGGCGTGCCGGCAGTGGCCATGGCCTATCTGGCCGACGAGATCCACCCGCGCGGCCTGGGGTTCTCCATGGGCCTATATATCGGTGGCACCGCCTTTGGCGGCATGGCGGGCCGAATCGGCATGAGTGCGCTGGCCGACCAGTTCGGCTGGCGTGTGGCCATGGCCACCATCGGGGTGCTGGGGCTCTTGGCGGCGCTGGGCTTCGTCTCGCTGCTGCCGCGCAGCAGCGGCGCCGCCGTGGCCGGACCGCGCCGCGCGCTGGGCGTGCAGTTCCACCTTGCTGCCTGGATGGAGCACCTGCGTACGCCCGGCTTGCCGCTGCTGTTCCTCTCGGGTTTTGCGCTGATGGGCGTCTTTGTCTCGCTGTTCAACTACGCCGGTTTTCGTCTGGCACTGCCGCCCTACAACCTGAACCAGACGCAGATCGGCCTTGTTTTCAGCGTCTACCTTTTTGGCATGCTTGCCTCACCTACGGCCGGCGCGCTGGCCGATCGCCTGGGGCGTGCACCGGTGCTGGTGGGGGGTGTGGCGCTGATGGCTGCTGGCGTGCTCTTGACCCTGGTGGCGCCGCTGCTCTGGGTGATTGGCGGCATCGCGGTGCTCACCTTTGGCTTTTTTGTCGCGCACGCGGTCGCCAGTGGCTGGGTGGGGCAGCTGGCGCACCAGTACAAGGGGCATGCGTCGTCGCTCTATCTGCTGGCCTACTACCTGGGGTCGAGCGTGCTGGGATCGGCGGGTGGCTGGTTCTGGGAGCACGGGCGCTGGCCGGCTCTGGTCGCCTTCTCGCTGGTGCTGCTGGCGGGCGCACTGGCGATGGCGCTGCGCCTGCGAAGGCGCACGCCGATATAATCGCTGTTCTTCTCCCGAGGAGCGTTGCAGCGTCCCGCAATTCAAAAGCAGGCGTGAGGCTCGGGAGGCCGGGCCGAATGGTCTGTCGAATTCGACAGGCTCAAGATCCGCTGTGCAACGACGCTCATCCACCTTGCGTGCGATGGGCTGCAAATCTCAACCGCGGCAGGTGGTGTTTCAAAAAACAGCTTTTGGAGCCAACCATGAACGCCCGCAATCCCGCCTTTTCTTCCACCGACTGCGCCATTACCGATATCGGTCTGGCCGACTGGGGCCGCAAAGAAATCCGCATCGCCGAAACTGAGATGCCCGGCCTGATGGCCATTCGCGAAGAATTTGCGCCCAAGCAATCGCTCAAGGGCGCGCGCATTACCGGCTCGCTGCATATGACGATCCAGACCGCCGTGCTGATCGAGACACTGCAGGCGCTGGGCGCCGAGGTGCGCTGGGCCTCGTGCAACATCTTTTCGACGCAAGACCACGCTGCGGCTGCCATCGCCGCCAGCGGCACGCCGGTGTTTGCCATCAAGGGCGAGTCGCTGGAAGACTATTGGGACTACACGCACCGCATCTTTGAATTCGGCGCGAAAGATTCCAAGGGCGAAGGCCCGAACATGATTCTGGACGACGGCGGCGATGCCACCATGCTGATGCACTTGGGCAAGCGCGCCGAGAAGGATCTCTCCGTGCTCGACAAGCCCACCAGCGCAGAAGAAAAAATCCTGTTTGCCGCGATTCGCGCCAAGCTGGCTGTTGACGCCACCTGGTACTCGCGCAAATCGGCCCAGATCATCGGCGTGACTGAAGAGACGACGACCGGCGTGCACCGCTTGAACGAAATGTCGGCCAAGGGAACGCTGCTGTTCCGCGCCATCAACGTCAACGATTCCGTCACCAAGAGCAAGTTCGACAACCTGTACGGCTGCCGCGAATCGCTGGTCGATGGCATCAAGCGCGCCACCGACGTGATGATTGCCGGCAAGGTGGCCTGCGTGGCGGGCTACGGCGATGTTGGCAAGGGTTCGGCCCAGGCGCTGCGCGCGCTCAGCGCCCAGGTGTGGGTCACCGAAATCGACCCGATCAACGCTTTGCAGGCGGCGATGGAGGGCTACAAGGTCGTGACCATGGAATACGCTGCCGACAAGGCCGATATTTTCGTCACCACCACCGGCAACCGCGACGTGATCCGCCACGAGCACATGGCCGCCATGAAGGATCAGGCCATCGTCTGCAATATCGGCCACTTCGACAACGAGATCGACATTGCGTCCGTTGAAGGCTACGAGTGGGAAGAAATCAAGCCCCAGGTCGACCACATCACCTTCCCCGACGGCAAGAAGATCATCCTGCTGGCCAAGGGCCGTCTGGTGAACCTGGGCTGTGGCACCGGCCACCCGAGCTTTGTGATGAGCGCCTCGTTTGCCAACCAGACCATTGCGCAGATCGAGTTGTTCACGCGGCCTGATGCGTATGAAGTGGGCAAGGTCTACGTGCTGCCCAAGGCGCTCGATGAAAAGGTCGCGCGCCTGCACCTGAAAAAGGTGGGCGCCATGTTGACCGAACTCAGCGACGCGCAGGCGGCGTATATCGGGGTGAGCAAGCAGGGCCCTTACAAGCCCGACACCTACCGCTACTAACCGGCGGCGGCGCTACTGCGCGGCCCGGATGCGTCGTTGCGGGTCCTCCCGTGAATCCTCACGTAGCGCCGCTGCGTTCCGGTTCCCGGCGCCCCCCGCGCCTAGCCTGCGGACCGCTCGCTACGCGCTGAAGCGGCAGCGGGTACACACAACTATCGGAACCCATGCGAATTGACCAACTTCTTGTCGAACGCGGCCTTGCCGCTTCGCGCGCGCAGGCGCAGCGGCTGCTGAGTGCAGGCGCGCAGTGGCGCCTGGGGCAGGGTGCCTGGAAGCAGGTGGCGAAAAACGGCGACAACGTCCCCGAAGACGCGCAGGTGCAGCTCTTGGACAGCTCTGAGGCGCGCTACGTTTCGCGTGGCGGGCTCAAGCTTGAGGGGGCGCTGGCGGCTACAGGCCTTGAAGTTGCGGGGCGGGTGTGCCTTGACATCGGGCAGTCCACCGGTGGCTTCACCGATTGCCTGCTGCAGCAAGGCGCTGCGCGTGTGGTCGGCGTGGACGTGGGCCAGGGGCAGTTGCACCCGCGGCTGCGCGAAGATACGCGCGTCATCTGCGTCGAACAAGTCAACGCACGCGCGCTGGATGCTTCAGACTTGATAGCTGCTTGCGCAGACGGAGTAAGCGCTGGAGGCCAATTTGACCCAAAGTTTGAGGTGATTGTGGGCGACCTGTCGTTCATTTCGCTCACCTTGGTGCTTCCCGCGCTGGCGCCGCTACTCGCCGAGGGCGGCGCGATGCTGATGCTGGTCAAACCCCAGTTTGAACTGCAGCCCGGCCAGGTCGGCAAGGGCGGCATCGTGCGCGACCCTGCGCTGTATGTGGTGGTCGAGCAGCGCATTCGTGCCTGTTGTGCCGAGCTTGGTTTGAAGGTGCAGGCCTGGCTGGACAGTCCCATTGATGGCGGCGACGGCAATCACGAATTTTTTATTTTTGCGAGGAGGGCCGCGTGAACGCTGCCAAACACCCTGATACCCGAAACGCCGCGCCTGCGGTGAGTTTTGAGTACTTTCCCCCCAAAACACCCGAAGGCGCCGAGAAGCTGCGCACCGTGCGGCGCCAGTTGCAGGCGCTGGCACCTGAGTTCTGCTCGGTGACCTACGGAGCCGGTGGCTCGACCCAGCAGGGCACGTTCGAGACGGTGCGCGAAATCTTGCAGGAAGGCGTGGCGGCAGCTTCGCACTTCTCCTGCATCGGCGCCACGCGCCAGTCGGTGCGCGAGCAGCTTGCCTTGCTGAGCGCCATGGGCGTCCAGCGCCTGGTGGCTTTGCGCGGCGACCTGCCCAGTGGCTATGGCATGGGCGGCGAGTTTCAGTACGCGAGCGACCTGGTCTCCTTCATCCGCTCTGAAACCGGCGACGCGTTCCACATTGAAGTGGCCGCCTACCCCGAGGTGCATCCCCAGGCCCGGTCGCCCGAGGCCGACCTGCGCGCCTACGTCACCAAGGTGCAGGCCGGGGCGAGTTCCGCCATCACGCAGTACTTCTACAACGCCGACGCGTATTTCCGTTTCGTCGACGACGCTGCACGCCAGGGCGCGCAGGTGCCGGTGGTGCCCGGCATCATGCCGATCGGCAGCTCCTCGCAGTTGCTGCGGTTCTCGGATGCTTGTGGCGCCGAGGTGCCGCGCTGGATCCGCCTGCGCCTGCAGTCGTATGGCGACGACGTGGCCAGCATCAAGGCCTTCGGCCTCGACGTGGTGACGCATTTGTGCGAACAACTGCTCGCTGGCGGTGCCCCTGCGCTGCACTTCTACACCATGAACCAGAGTGCTGCGACGCTTGAACTGTGCCGTCGCCTGGAGCGCGCCAGCCCGCTATCCGCCTGATTCGAGCGTGAATGTCGCGTGCCGGTCCTGGCCGAGGCGCTCCACCAGTTGCGGCAGTGCCGGCGCCAGCGCGGCCTTGAGCGTGTGCGGTGGGTTGATGAGAAACATGCCGCTCGCTGGCAGCCCAGGGCGCTTCTCCTCGCCGGTGGCACTGGTGATGATCTTGCTGGACTTCACCGTCAGCGTGGCGTGCAGCCAGCTTTTGCCGGCTTTTTGCGCCATGGTTTTCAGGCGGCGTGGCAGGTCGTGTGCCTCCGGGCGCGGAATGATGGGGTACCAGACCGCGTAGGTTCCGGTGGGAAAGCGCTTGAGTCCCTCAACGGCCAGGTTCAACACCTTGCCGTAGTCGCTCTTCATTTCATAGCTGGGATCGCAGAGCAGCAAAGCGCGGCGGGCTGGTGGAGGCAAGAATTTGCGCCAGCCCTCGAAACCATCCTCGGGCAGCACCGCCACTTGCCGCCCCGCATCGAGCTGGGCCACGTTGCCGGCGAGCGAACGCCCGTCGCTCGGATGCAGCTCGAACAGCTTGAGCCGGTCGTGCGCACGCAGCAGGTGCTGGATGATGAAAGGTGAGCCTGGGTAGACCTTGAGCGTGGCGCCCTTGTTGAACGAGCGCACCAGATCCAGGTAAGCCTGCAGCGCGGGCGCCAGCGGCGCAGCATCGGCGGGCGCTGCCGCCAGTTGCAGCAGGCCGTGGCCCGATTCCCCGCTGGTGCGCGCATAGTCGCCATCAAGTCGGTACAGGCCGGCGCCGGCATGGGTATCGACCACCGTGAGCGCCGCGTCTTTCTCGGTGAGGTATTGCACAGTCGCAATCAGCACCGTGTGCTTGAGCACATCGGCGTGGTTGCCTGCATGAAAGGCGTGGCGGTAACTGAACATGCAGCGATGGTAACCAAGCGCGGCATGCCTGCACTGGCGCTCGCCACAGGTGGCATGTTTGTTGCTGCATCTGAGGGGAAACCACCAGACAGCCATGCTGCCTGCGCAAACTGTGCGATTTTTTGTCCCTCAGGGTCATTTTTGCGCCCCTGTGCTGTCAAAAACTATGATGATGCCCAGCTGAGCCAGCGCCGCTGCGCTGCATGAGACCGCCCCTTACGCATGACCGAAAGTTCTGTTTCCGAGCCCCGAACGCAAGTGCGCCACATGGACGCCTTGCCGGTGGGCACACGCCTGGCCGAATTTGAAATCCTTTCCCTGCTCGGGGTGGGTGGCTTTGGCATGGTCTACAAGGCCTTCGATCATTCACTGCATCGGGCCGTGGCAATCAAGGAATACCTGCCTGCAAGCCTGGTCGCGCGCGCCAACGATGGAACACTCTGGGCGCGCTCTTCGACCGACGAACCGGCGTTTCAGGCCGGCCTGCATTCGTTTGTCGATGAGGCGCGCATGTTGGCGCAGTTTGACCACCCCTCGCTCGTCAAGGTGTTTCGCTTCTGGGAATCGCACAACACCGCCTATATGGTCATGCCGCTGTACCGTGGCATGACCTTCAAACAGGCGCGGGCCCAGATGCGCACGCCGCCGCCCGAGGCCTGGTTGCGGCAAGTGCTGTGGTCGGTGCTGGGAGCACTGCGTGTGCTGCACGACGCCAATACCTTGCACCGTGACATCTCGCCGGACAATATATTTCTGCAGGATGTCGGCCCACCGGTACTGCTGGACCTGGGTGCGTCGCGCCATGCGATCAATGACCGCGATCACAAGCATACCGCCGTGCTGAAGGTGAATTACGCGCCGATAGAACAGTACTCCGACGGCGAAGGCGAGGGCTCCCTAGAACTCGAACAAGGCCCCTGGAGCGATCTGTATTCACTGGGCGCAGTCGTTCATGGCTGCTTGTGCAACGATGCGCCGCTGCCGGCCACGCTGCGCTCACTGCGCGACCGGATGGTGCCTTTTTCGCGCGTGGTCAAAACGGTACGAAAGCAGTTTGGTCTGGACTATTCGACGGAATTTGTGGCCGCGATTTCCCAGTCGCTCAAGCTTCAGCCCGAGGAGCGCCCGCAAAACATCGACGCTTTTCTCGCCACGATGGCCATGACCAGCCCGCCTTTGGGCCTGGAGCAGTTCGATTTTCGCGCCGAGTTGGGCGATATCTGGGTAGAGCCGACGGACCAACCGGATGCCACTCTCACGGCACCCACCGTGGACCTTACCGGCGAGCGACCTTCGACAAGCCCGAAGGCCTTGTCCGGTAGCACCGTGACCGCCGTGGAGCCGGTGGTCAGCACTGCGGCCGTTTCACCGCCCAAGGCGGTGCCCCCGCCGAGCGCCCCCGAGTCTGAAATACAAGACACGGTATTTCTTGAGCGCGACAGCGTGCTTGCTGAAATCGAGCCGCCAGGCCGTGCGTCGGTGCCCTCGCGGGCCGAACCGGCGACGCTCGAATCCCAATGGTCCAAGAGTCGCACGGCAGCGCCCGCACGTCGACCCCGGTGGCTGTGGCTCGGTGTCGCTGCCTCCGTAGTCGTCTTGGGAGCCGCAGCCGTGGGGCTGCGCCACAAGGCTGCGCCCCCTGTGGCACCTGCCGCCTCGCCCGACGCCATCATCACGGAACTCAAATCTGCGCCCACTGCGCCGGTGGAGACCTCCACTTTGACTGGCGCTTTGCCGTCCGAGGCACCAGAGGCTGCAGCCAGCGACGCGGCGATCGACGCTGGTCCGCCGCCTGCATTTGTCACGGCCAACGATCCGCGGGCTGCGCCCCGGATGCCCGCCAGAGCGGTGCGGACGAAAGAAGTGCCGCCGGCCGAATTGCCTGTTCCCGCGCCTGCACCGACGGCAGTGGCCCCACCGCCGCCACCCGTTCCGGCGCCGGTGCAGCGAAAGGCGCCTCCACCGCCTCTGTGCTCTGGCACCAATGCGCTGACCCGCAGCATGTGTCTGCGTGATGAGTGCAACAAGCCGGGCAACGCGAACCGATCTGATTGCATAGAGTTTCGCCGCGCGATCGAGCCTTTGGAGCGCAATAATTTTGCCAACTGAATCCCGGCGAACGCTTGCCTGAGCCTGCAGAACCATGCGCCTGCGCCATATTGAGATCTTCAATGCCGTCATGGTGACGGGAAGCGTGAGCGGCGCAGCGCGGCTCATCAATGTCACCCAGCCTGCGGTCAGTCGCACGCTGCAGCATGCCGAGCTTCAGCTGGGGTTTCCCTTGTTCGAGCGCACCGCCGGCCGGCTGGTGGCGACGGCCGAGGCACGTACGCTGTTTCCTTTGGTGGACAAGCTCTTTTCCGATCTCGACGACGTGCGCCGTCTGGCCAAGGGTCTGCGCAGAGGCGAGAGTACCAAAACACTTCGGGTGCTCACGGTGCTGGCAATGAGCTATGCGGCCTTTCCCGCAGCAGTGCAGCGCTTTCGCGCATTGCATCCATCGGTCGTGATTCACCACGAAGCCTTGCATTCTCCGCAAATCGTCGACGCCTTGGTGCTGCAGGAAGCGGATGTGGGTTTTCTTTTTGGTGCGCCATCCCACCCCGCGTTGAGCGTGGAGCGCTTGGCAAGCCAGCGCCTCGTCTGCATCGTTCCCAAGGGTTTGCTGACGCTGCAGCAGCGGGCGGCTGGTGCGCTCCAGGTGCAGGAACTGGCCACCTTGCCAGTGATTGGTCTGGACGCAAGAGATCCCGTGGGCCGCATGCTGGCCAATGCCCTGAGCGATGCGCTGCCCGATTTGCAGCCGGCAATGGTGGTGCAGACCTACCACGTTGCCTTGGCGCTTGCGCACCACGGCGTGGGCGTTGCCGTTGTGGAGGGCTGCACGGCCGTGTCAGCAGATCTGTCGCGTGTCGATGTGGTGGCGTTCGAGCCTGCAGTGCAGACTTTCGTGCATGCGGTACGTCCCACTTCGAAGCCGCATTCGCAGCGGGTACGCGCGTTCACCGAATGCATGCGCCAGGCGCTTGCGCAGATACAGCTGCCAGCACTGCACTAGGGCCTGTTAACACTATGCAAGGGATCCCCTTGTATAGTGTTAACAGGCCCGAATGCAGTTTCTGCAAGGAAGCGCGAGCGCGAATCTTTCAGGTGCGGCGGCGTTCCTGAAGTGGCTTGAGCAAGGCCCGGGCCGTGCCAAAAGCCAGTGTGAAGCCCAGGGCGCCATGGCCCGTGTTGAACAACAGGTTCTCGGGCGCGCCCGCCAGTCGGCCAACAATGGGCAGCCCGGTGGGTGTGGCGGGTCTCAGTCCTGCCCAGCGATCCAGGGTGGCGTAGTCACTGGCCCGCGGAAAAACCTCGCGGCCAGCGGCCAGCAGCGTTTCAATCCGCGCATCCGGCACGCTGTTGTCATGGCCTACCAATTCCGCCATGCCGGCAATGCGCAAGCGGTCACCCAGGCGCGCAAAGACCATTTTTCGTGCTGCGTCGGTGACGCTGACATGGGGTGCAGCAAAGGGGTCGGTTGCTGCACGGACCGTTGCGCTGTAGCCTTTGAGTGGATAGACCGGCAAGCGCTTGCCGATGCTCCGCGCCAGTGGAACCGAACCCGTCGCCATGGCCAAAACGAATGCGTCGCCTTCGATATCGCCCGTGCTGGTTTGCGCTGCACGTATTTGAAGCCCGTCGGAAACCAGGCCCGTGACTTCGGTTTCCAGCATAAAACGCACGCCCCGAGCACGCAGCGCTGTCTCCAGGCCAGCGCAGACCTTGAAGCAATCGGCTGCGCATTCACTGGGGGTGTAGATGGCGCCCGCAATCCGCGCCTCCTGGCGCTCGAGCGCCGGTTCGATTTCTACACATCGACGCGCATCGACAGCCTCCTGCACGCTGCCAAGCGCACGCTGCAGCAACATTTGCCGCTGTGCGGCAACGAAGGATTCCTGGTTCGCGTACAGCACCAGCTTGCCGGTCGCGGAGAAATCGCACGCGATTTGGCTGGCCGACAACATCGCATCAAAGGCAGCGCGGCTGCGCTCTGCGAGCGCAAGCAAAGTTTCTGTCGTCGCCCGCGACACGTCATTGCGGCAGGCGGCGAGGAAGCTCAGCCCCCATGCCCACTGTGCGGGGTCTGCCTGGATGCGCAGCTTGAGGGGTGAGTCACTGGCCAGTAGCAGCTTGGGCAACTGCCGCCAGATCGATGCGTCCGCCAGCGGCTGGACGTACGAATAACTCAACTGCGCCCCGTTGGCGCGGCTGGCGCCTGCACCGCTGGCCGCACGGTCGATGACGGTGACTTTGTGGCCCTGTTGCGCCAGCTCCCACGCGCTGGCAAGGCCGACGATCCCGGCGCCCAGGACAACAACTGCCTGCGTATTTGCTGCTCGATTCATGCCTGCATGCTAGATCAGGCGGTCGGCGGCGTCGCATGCCAATGTATGGTGGGGCCATGTCTAAAATATATGCAGGGCGAAGCCATAAGCTTTTGGCATGGGCTTGCTAGCAATTTGCATATGGCGCTGTGCCTTGCGGTCCTAAACTCGTTGTCATGAACCGCTCGCCGTTGGTCGCCCCCTCTACGCATGTCTTTCACCGCCACTTGCACGTAACGCCGCCGCGCGCCGCGTCGGGCCAAGGCGTCTATTTGTGGGATGCCGAAGGGCGCCGCTATATGGACGCATGCGGGGGGCCGCAGTTTCCTGTCTCGGACACGGCCACCCCGAAGTGCTGGCCGCCATGCACCGGCAGATTGACCAACTGGCCTACGCACACACGAGCTTTTTCACGACCGAAGTAGCCGAAGCGCTGGCCGACCAACTGGTGCGCACGGCGCCGCCTGGCATCAGCCACGCCTATTTCGTCAGCGGTGGCTCCGAGGCCATGGAAGCGGCCATGAAGCTGGCCCGCCAATATTTTGTCGAGATTGGGGAGCCCGAGCGCCGCCACTTCATTGCGCGCCGCCAGAGCTATCACGGCAATACCCTGGGCGCGCTGGCGGTGGGCGGCAATGCCTGGCGCAGGGCGCCGTTTGCACCGCTGCTGGTGGAAGCCACCCATGTATCGCCTTGCTACCCCTATCGGGAGCAGCACGTCGAAGAATCTCCCGAGCAATACGGCTTGCGCCTGGCGCATGAGCTTGACGAAACCATAGAGCGCCTCGGGCCCAAGAGCGTGATTGCCTTTGTGGCGGAAACCGTGGGCGGTGCCACTGCGGGCGTGCTGGTGCCGGTTCCCGGTTATTTTCGCGCCGTGCGCGAGGTATGCGACCGCCATGGCGTACTCTTGATCCTGGACGAAGTGATGTGCGGAATGGGCCGCACAGGCAGCTTGCACGCCTGTACGCAGGAAGGCGTGGTGCCGGACATTCAGGCCATTGCCAAAGGTTTGGGCGGCGGCTACCAGGCCATTGGTGCCGTGCTCGCGCAAGGCCGTATTGTTGAGGCCATCGGGCAGGGCAGCGGGTTTTTTCAGCATGGCCATACCTATCTGGGCCACCCGGTCGCCTGCGCTGCGGCGCTGGCGGTGCAGCAAGTCATCGAGCGCGACGGCCTGGTCGAACGCGTGGCAAGTGCAGGCGTGCAGTTTGGCGAGCGTTTGCACCAGGTGCTGGGCGCGCATCCGCACGTGGGTGACATTCGCGGGCGCGGCTTCTTCTGGGGTGTGGAGCTGGTGCGCGATCGGGACTCGAAAGCGCCGTTTGACCCTGGGCTGCGCCTGCACGCGCAGGTGAAGAAACAGGCAATGTCGCGCGGTTTGATGGTTTACCCCATGGGCGGAACGGTCAATGGGTGCGATGGTGATCACATATTGCTGGCACCACCTTTCGTGGCGAGCGACGAAGAGTTGGCGCAGGTCGTGGACCTGCTCGCCGAGTCCATATCCGCGTCGCTGCCTTGATGGTGTCAATCCAATTTTTTTGAAGGAGAGAAGAAAGATGAAGACAAAGTTTTCCCTGAGCATGCTGGCTGCCTCTGTGGGTCTTGCCGCCTCGATGATGACTCCAGCTGCCGTCGCGCAGCAGAAGTTCGTGACGATTGGAACGGGCGGCGTCACCGGCGTTTATTACGCTGCGGGTGGAGCCATCTGTCGACTGATGAACAAGGACCGGGCCAAGCACGGCATCCGCTGCTCGGTGGAGTCCACTGGTGGCTCGGTGTTCAACGTCAACACCATCCGTGCTGGCGAACTCGATTTCGGCGTCGCCCAGTCCGACGTGCAATACAACGCTGAAAAGGGCCTCAAGCAGTTCGAGAAAGACGGTCCCTACAAGGAACTGCGCTCGGTGTTTTCGTTGCACCCAGAGCCTATTACGATCCTGGCGCGCAAGGAGGCCAACATCAAGTCGATCGAAGACTTGAAGGGCAAGCGTTTCAACATCGGCAATCCAGGCTCCGGCACCCGTGCTGCGGCCGAGGAGTTGATTGCGGCTCTTGGCTGGAAGAACTCTGACTTCGCTCTGGCGTCTGAGCTCAAGGCCGACGAGCACGGCGCGGCACTGTGTGACAACAAGATCGACGCATTCCTTTATGGGGTCGGCCACCCTTCGGCCAACATTCAGGATCCGACCACGACCTGTGGCGCCCAACTGGTGCCGGTGACGGGCCCGGCCGTGGACAAGTTGGTGGCAACTGCGCCGTACTATGCCAAGGTGGAGATTCCCGCTGTCTACGCTGGCAATCCGAAGCCGACGCCGACCTATGGCGTGCTCGCTACCTTGGTCACATCAAGCAAGGTGCCTGACAACGTCGTCTATGAGCTGACAAAAGTCGTGTTCGACAATTTCGATGACTTCAAGAAGCTGCATCCGGCCCTCGCGCACCTTGACCCCAAGGAGATGATCAAAAACGGCCTGAGTGCTCCCTTGCATCCTGGTGCTGTGAAGTACTACAAGGAAAAGGGCTGGATGTAATCCGTCCGGTTTCATCAACGTCGGCATTCGCCGCAAAAAAGCTCTGATCTGTCAGGGCTTTTTTGTTTCAACCACGTATTGCGAGGACCCGCATGACCTCCGCCAACGAACCTACTGCTGCCCCAGCCGTCGACGTGCAGCAGCTCGTCGCCGACAACGATCTGGGCGGGCGCTCGCCCGGCCCGGCGGTCGGACTTTTTCTTCTTTGTGTCGCGCTCGCTTGGTCGCTGTTCCAGCTTTGGATTGCGTCGCCCCTGCCGTTTACTTTCGGTATTTTGGTGTTCAACGACACCGAGAGTCGCTCCATCCACCTGGCCTTTGCCGTGTTTCTGGCCTTTTTGTCGTACCCGGCATTCAAGCGCTCACCGCGTGAACACGTTCCAGTGACCGATTGGGTCATGGCGCTGGTCGGAGCGTTTTGTGCCGCTTACCTGTTTCTGTTTTATCGCGAGCTCGCAACGCGCCCCGGCAATCCAACCGATATGGACATCACCACTGCTGTCGTCGGCATGGTGTTGTTGCTCGAAGCCACGCGCCGCGTGCTCGGCTTGCCGATGGTGATTGTGGCGGTCGTGTTCCTCACCTACACCTTTGGCGGGCGCTACATGCCCGACATGATTGCCCACCGCGGCCTGTCACTGAACCGCACCATGAGCCACCAGTGGCTCACGACGGAAGGCGTTTTTGGTGTGGCGCTGGGCGTCTCCAGTGGCTTTATTTTCTTGTTTGTGCTGTTTGGCTCGTTGCTCGACAAGGCGGGCGCCGGCAACTATTTCATCAAATCGGCTTTTGCTCTGCTCGGCCACATGCGCGGTGGGCCGGCCAAGGCCGCCGTGCTGTCTTCGGCCGCCACCGGCATCATCTCCGGTTCGTCAATTGCCAACGTGGTGACGACGGGCACTTTCACGATCCCCTTGATGAAGCGCGTGGGCTATCGGCCGGACCAGGCAGGCGCGGTGGAAGTGTCCAGCTCGGTCAACGGCCAACTGATGCCGCCGGTGATGGGGGCTGCCGCCTTCCTGATGGTGGAATACGTGGGCATCCCCTACATCGAGGTCATGAAGCATGCCTTCCTGCCGGCGATCATTTCTTACATTGCGCTGCTTTATATCGTGCACCTTGAGGCTCTCAAGGCCAACATGGTGGGCCTTCCCCGGCGCGGGACGGCCACGGGTGGCTCGCGCCTGCTGTCGCTTGCGCTGACCATCTCCGGGTTCTTTGTCCTATGCGGAGTGGTGTACTGGGGCGTAGGCTGGATCAAAAATGTGGCCGGAGATGCAGCCATCTGGATCATTGGCGCCGGACTCCTGGCAGCGTATGTGTCCCTGCTCTGGTTCGGCTCGCAGCAACCGGAACTGCCACTGGATGATCCGGAAGCGCCGGTATTCGAACTGCCGGAAACGGCGCCTACCGTCAAATCCGGCCTGCATTACCTGCTGGCGGTGGTGGTGCTCATCTGGTGCCTGATGGTCGAGCAGATGTCGCCTGGCCTCTCCGCCTTCTGGGCCACGATGTTCATCATTTTCGTCATGCTGACGCAAAAGCCGATACAGGCATTCTTCCGAGGTGCAGGCGGGCTCGGGGCCGCAACCAAGCAGGGCGTGCTGGATCTGATCGACGGCATGGCCGCAGGCGCGCGCAACATGATTGGCATCGGTGTGGCCACCGCAGCGGCCGGCATCATCGTCGGCACCGTCTCGCTCACCGGCATTGGCCTGGTGATGACAGAAATCGTCGAGCTGCTCTCCGGCGGCAATCTCATGTTGATGCTGTTTCTGGTGGCCATCATCAGCCTGATTTTGGGCATGGGCCTGCCGACGACGGCCAACTACATCGTGGTTTCCACGCTGATGGCGCCCGTGGTGGTGCAGCTCGGTGCGCAAAACGGCCTCATCGTGCCACTGATCGCCGTGCACCTGTTCGTGTTCTATTTTGGGTTGATGGCGGACGTGACGCCGCCGGTGGGCCTGGCGTCGTTCGCCGCAGCGGCCATTGCGCGCACCGACCCCATCAAAACCGGCATCACCGCGTTCGCTTACAGCATGCGCACGGCCATCCTGCCGTTCCTGTTCATTTTCAACACCCAGTTGCTGATGATTGGCATTACCGGGCCGTTTCACTTCGCCCTCACGGTGATCAGCGCAATAGTGGCCATGTTGGTTTTTGCCGCCGCCACGCAAGGCTACTTTTTGGTGCGCAGTCGCTGGTGGGAAAGTGTCGCTCTGTTGCTGGTGACGTTTACGCTGTTCAGGCCGGGCTTCTGGTGGGACATGGTGTACCCAGAGTTTCAGGAAGTACCCGCTGCCCAGATGGGCCAGCTGATCGAAGAAGCTCCTGCGAACGCGAGCAAGCGCGTCTGGATTGAAGGCACCAACCTAGATGGCCAGGACATCCGCAAAGGCGTGCTGCTGCCGCTCGGCGCGCCCGGCACGGTACGCGAACGTCTTGGCAATGCGGGCGTTAGCGCGATAGCCCAGGGCAAAGAGCTCTTGATTACGCAGGTGAAGTTTGGCAGTGTGGGCGACAAGCTGGGCATTGAGCAGGGCTACCGCATCGTGTCCGCAGAGGTCGCGGCCGACCGGCCGGACAAGGAGTGGATGTTTGTTCCCGCCATTGCGCTGCTCCTGCTGGTCGTGGCGCTGCAGCGGCGGCGGTTCACGCCCACGCCAAAACCGGTGGCACGCTCTGCATGACGCGCATTGCACTCATCCATGCGCTTGCGCACTCGGTGGCACCCATCAACGACGAGCTGGCGCGCGCCTGGCCTGGCGCCCGGCGTATGAACCTGCTCGACGACAGCCTCTCGGTCGATCTTGCGCAGCAAGGGCAGGGGTTGGATGCGGCCATGCATCTGCGTTTTGAGGTGCTTGCGGACTACGCAGTGGGCACGGGGGCGCAGGCGATTTTGTTTACCTGCTCCGCTTTTGGCCCGTGCATCGAGGCCGTGGCGCGCCGGCATGCAGGCATTCCCGTACTCAAACCGAACGAGGCCATGGTGCAGGAGGCGGCAGCGCATGGTGGGCCCGTCGGGCTGATCGCATCGTTTGCCCCCACGCTCTCGAGCATGCCCGCCGAGTTCCCTGCGCAGGTCGAATTGCGTTGCGCGCTGGCCGAGGGTGCGATGCAGGCGCTCAATCGTGGCGACGTGGAAGCGCACGACGCCTTGGTGGTGGCAGCAGCGCAGAAACTTGCAGCGGCCTCCTGCGGCGTGATTGCGCTGGCACAGTTCAGCATGGCACGCGCCGCACCCGCCGTGCGCCAGGCACTGGGCTTGCCGGTGCTGACCACGCCAGAGAGCGCCGTGCGCGTGTTGCGTCAGCGCCTCGCGTCTTGATGTGCGGTGGGAGGGCGAAGCGAAAAATGTTCACGCGCAGTACCGGCTTTGTATAATGGCGGGCTTCGCAGCGCTTGCGTGCTCCGCGGCGAAGTGTGGTCTTGGCGTTCGCGCCGATGCTGCAAGTACCACCTAAGAGGTTTCCGCTTTAGAGAAACGCCGACCGTGGAAAAGAGCCCAAAGGACGCCGGCCCCTGTTGTAGGCCGGTCAAACCCTCGAAAGAGAAACTCATGAAAACCTTCAGCGCCAAACCCGCTGATGTGACGCACGAGTGGTTTGTGATTGACGCCACCGATAAGGTGCTCGGCCGGGTAGCCAGCGAAGTTGCCCACCGCCTGCGCGGCAAACACAAAGCCATTTATACGCCTCACATCGATACCGGTGACTTCATCGTCATCATCAATGCAGCGCAACTCAAGGTCACCGGCGCCAAGTCGACCGACAAGATCTACTACCGCCACTCGGGTTATCCCGGCGGCATCACCGCGACGAACTTCCGCGACATGCAATCCAAGCATCCCGGCCGCGCGCTGGAAAAGGCTGTCAAGGGCATGCTGCCCAAGGGTCCGCTTGGCTACGCCATGATCAAGAAACTCAAGGTGTACGGTGGTGCTGAGCATCCCCACACCGCCCAACAGCCCAAAGTGCTGGAACTGTAAGGAGCCTTGAGATGATTGGTGAATGGAACAATGGCACCGGCCGTCGCAAATCCAGCGTCGCCCGCGTGTTTCTGAAAAAAGGCAGCGGCAAGATCACGATCAACGGCAAGGACATCCAGTCCTACTTTGGCCGTGAGACCTCGATCATGATCGCCAAGCAACCGCTCATGCTGACCAACCACGCCGAAACCTTCGACGTGATGATCAATGTGCACGGCGGCGGTGAATCCGGCCAGGCCGGCGCAGCCCGCCACGGCATCACCCGCGCCCTGATCGACTATGACGACACGCTCAAGCCAGCGCTCAGCCAGGCCGGTTTCGTGACGCGCGATGCGCGCGAAGTCGAACGCAAGAAGGTCGGCCTGCGGTCTGCACGCCGCGCCAAGCAGTTCTCGAAGCGTTAATCCGCACTTCCTGTTCTGCCCATACCAGCCGCACCGGTTCGCCGCGTGCGGCTTTTTCATTTGCAGTTGAGCGCTTGTGGGCCACAATCGCCCCTTTTGCATAGGGGCGGCGCCTTGCCGGGCCGGCCAAGGAGAAGAATGCGTTTTCGATTGCTGCGTCGCCGCCTCACTATCAGCGCACCGCGGGTAGCGGTGCGCAGTGCGCTGCCTTGGCCGCTGCGGTGGCTGGTGTTTGCGGTGGTGCTCGGCCTGAGTGCGGCCGTGGCGCTCTGGGCGTTTGAGTTTGGGCGCTCGCTGGCAGGGCTGGACGCGGGCAGTCGCGAAGAATTGGTGCAGTTGCGCGGTGAGCTGGCCCGGCTGCGCATCGATGCCCAGCAGAACCAGACCATAGCCAATACCTCGGGCAGCCTGCTGCTGGCGGAACGCTCTGCCCTGGATCAGCTCAAGCTGCAGCTCAAGCAACTCGAGAGCGAAAACCGCTCATTGCGAGAGGACCTGGGGTTTTTTGAGAAGCTCATTCCCAGCAGCAGTTCAGGAGATGACCTCGCCATTCGTGGTTTGCAGGCTGAGCAGCAAGCCGACGCCACGCTGCGTTGGCAGGTGCTCGTCATGCGACCCGTGAAGAATGCCGCAGAGTTTTCCGGGCAGCTGGAACTGGTTGCTTCGGGGATGCGGGAAGGCAAACCCTGGAGTCAGCGCTTTGCAGGCGATGGGCAAGCCTTCAAACTGCGCCAGTACCAGCGGCTCGAAGGCATCGCCCGGCTGCCGCCGCATGTTTTGGTCAAAACCCTGACCGCCAGAATTCTGCATGAGGGGCGGGTTCGCGCTTCGCAGACCACTGACGTCGGTTCGTAACGACCATTCTTGAACTCTTTCCCAGCTACAGGAGCATTCCCATGTTTTCACGCAACAAGCAACCCGCCATCAAAAGCCTGATCGCGCAAGGCAGCCGCATCGAGGGCGACGTGCATTTTGCCGATGGCCTTCGCATTGACGGCGAGGTGCACGGCGACGTGCGGGCGCAAGGCGGGCAATCGGGGTTGCTGGTGATATCGGCGCTGGCCCGGGTGGAGGGTGCGGTGCATGCCGCGCATGTCATCGTGAATGGCGAGGTGGTCGGACCCGTACACGCGACCGAGCTGCTCGAATTGCAACCCAAGGCACGTATTACCGGCGATGTGCACTACAAAGCCTTGGAAATGCACCAGGGTGCCACCATCTGCGGAAGCATGACACCTACGGACGCCGTGCTGGAGGAAAAGCCCCCACTCAAGCTAGCGTCAAGCGCGCAGTGAAAAGAATTCCCACGAAGACTGCAGTAGTATTTCCCTCAAATATGCGATTTGGAGTTAGCCATGAATGCTGTTGTCGAGACCTTGCCGACCGAAATGCCCGATCCGATCATCTTCACCGAGAGTGCGGCGGCCAAGGTGGCTGATCTCATTGCCGAGGAAGGCAATCCAGATCTGAAGCTGCGCGTTTTTGTGCAGGGCGGGGGCTGCTCGGGCTTCCAGTATGGCTTTACGTTTGACGAAATTACCAACGAAGACGACACCGTGATGACCAAAAACGGTGTCTCGCTGCTGATCGATGCCATGAGCTTCCAGTACTTGGTGGGTGCCGAGATCGACTACAAGGAAGATCTGCAGGGCGCGCAGTTCGTCATCAAGAACCCAGGGGCCACGTCCACCTGCGGCTGCGGTTCCAGTTTTTCTTAAAAGCCGCCCCCTGCGGGCGCCTTTCAAGCGGGGTAGATCGCCCCGAGCACACGGGCGCCTCGGGCGCCCGTTGCATTGGGCAGGTTGCCGGGGAGTCCAGCGAGTGCTTGGCGGGCCAGCCAGGCGAAGGCAGCCGCCTCGACCTGCTGAGCCGGTAGCCCCAGGGTATCGGTGGCGATGACCTCCACGTCCGGCAGAAAAACCTGCAGTCGCCGCATCAGCGTGGCGTTGCGTGCGCCGCCTCCGCATACGGCCAGCCGCCGACTGCCATCACCGTAGCGTTTGACGCATTCCGCGCAGGCCAATGCGGTCAATTCGGTGAGTGTCGCCTGCACGTCTTGCGCTCGCGCGCCGGGAACGCAGGCCAGTCTTTCTTCCAGCCACCGGGAATGAAAAAGATCCCGTCCGGTACTTTTGGGTGGTGGCACTGCGAAAAATGCCTCGGCGTACAACACGTTCAGCAGCGGTTGCAGCACCTTGCCGGACGCGGCCCACGCACCATCCTTGTCAAACGCTTCGCCGGTGTGGCGCTGGCACCAGAGATCCATCAGCGCGTTGCCCGGACCGCAGTCAAAGCCCAGCACCGTGCCATTCTCGCCGAGCACGCTCAGGTTGGCCATGCCGCCGACATTGAGCACACAGGAGGACTGCCCCGGCTGTGCAAACACCTGCTGGTGAAAAGCCGGCACCAGCGGCGCACCCTGGCCGCCGGCAGCGACATCGCGGCTGCGGAAATCGGCCACCACGGTGATTCCGGTGCACTCTGCCAGCAACGCCGGGTTGTTGAGCTGCAAGGTGTAGCCGGTGCCATCAAAGACCTGGGGCTGGTGGCGCACGGTCTGGCCGTGGGCACCGATGGCATGCACCGCCGATGCGCTCAAGCCGCTGTGGGCCAGCAGGGCGTGGACGACTTCGGCGTACACGCCTGCCAGGGCATTGGCGGCCAGCGCGGCGCGATGCAGTTCGTTGGCACCCGGAGTGTTCAGTGCCAACAATTCCGCTCTTAATTCAGGAGCTAGCGACGCAGACTGGTAGTGCGCTACCCGGCATTTTGAGTCAGAAAAGTCGGCCAGAACGCCATCCACCCCGTCGAGCGAGGTGCCCGACATGAGGCCTATGTAGAACTCGGGTGAGGGCACGAAGGAGTTCAGGATGCGCGGGCGAACAGGCTGGAGCGCCGCCGCCCCAACCCTATTCGGCGCTAGCCTGCTGAATCAGCTGGGCGGCGCTGAGTTGGGTGCGCATCAGTGCGGCCATGCGCTCGAAGGCCGGGCGCGAAGCCGTAGAGATGGGGGCTGCTGCTTCGCTGGACTTGGCAATGGTCATCGGGTCTTGCTGCTTGCCGTCCACGCGGAACTCAAAATGCAGATGCGGGCCGGTGGCCCAGCCGGTGGAGCCCACGGCGCCAATGGTTTCGCCCTGCGTGACCGACTCGCCCTTTTTCACGTCGATGCGGCTGAGGTGCGCGTACACCGTGACATGCTCTTTGCGGTGTTTGACGAAGATAACGTTGCCAAAGCCGTTCTGCACCCCGGCAAACTCGACCACGCCGTCGCCCACAGTCCGCACTGCGGTGCCGGTGGGGGCGGCAAAGTCGGTGCCCAAATGGGCTTTCCACTTTTTCTGAATGGGGTGAAAACGCATCGCAAAACCGCTGGAGACACGCGAGAACTCCAGTGGCGCGCTCAAGTAGGCGCGGCGCAGGCTCTCGCCCGCCAGGCTGTAGTAGGCGCCCTTGCTGCCGGGCTCGACAAACCACACGGCCTCGTGGCTCTTGCCGTTGTTGACAAACTCGGCGCTCAGCACGCGGCCAGTGCGCAGGGGCTCGCCATCGGCTTCCAGGGTTTCGTACACCACGGAAAAGCGATCGCCCTTGCGCAAGGCACGGCGGAAATCGATCTCGCCCGAAAACAGCTCGGCGATTTGCACGGCCACCGCATCGGGGATGTTGGAGTCGTCCGTCGCGGCAAACAGCGAGCTGCGAATCACGCCGCCGGAGAGGCGGCTGGACGCGGTGAGCGGAGCCGATTCCAGGCGGGAGCTGAACTCTTCGCCCACGCGTTCGACCACCAGGCGCTTGAACTGGCCGCTGTCGTCCGGGGCCCAGCGCGCGGTCAGGCGCACCAGGCGGTGGTCGTCAGTGGTTTCGGCCGTGATGGCCCGTCCGGTGCGGCCGAGCAGGTTTTGGTGCACCTTGCTGTCTTTGCGCAGCCAAGCGGCGGCTGCCGGGTCGGCGACGCCCAGGCGCTGCAGCAAGGATTCGGCGGTGTCGCTGCTGCGCAGCTGCTCGCTGCGGTAGAGCGTGAATGCCGGTTGCTCGGTCAGCTGTGCCAAGGTGGCGTCGCTGGCCAGAGACTGAACCGGCATGGCGATGCGCTGCTGTGGCAGGTCGGCGGCGTCGGGACCGAGCGAGGCCACGGCGAAGGCACCGCCCCCTGCAGTCAGCAAGAGGGACGCCAGGGCGGCTGTAAGGCGTTTGGGGTGGTTGCGCAGGCTGCGGGTTACGTTCCCCAGCAGGGCGCGGCTGGCATCGGTCAAGCCATTGTTCAAAATTCTGTCCCCAGGGTGGCGTGGGTCTGGCACGGCGGGCGACCGGGCGGTCGAGGGCTTACCAAGGCGCACAAACTGTCAGGATGGCAGCCGGGGGAGCAAGGCAGGGTGGAGGAAAACCGGGCCTACTAGAATCCGCGACTGCGAAGTGCGCCGAAGTATAGCGAACCTGCTCGCCTGGACACCCAAGAAAACCCCTATGAAAACTTCAGTTGTTACAACTTATCCGGTCACCGACGCTGTAGGACAAGCGCTGGAAGTGTCGCTCCGCGGGGCTGATGAACTGCTGCCGCAGCAGGAGTGGGTGCAAAAGCTCGCGCGCTCTGAGGCCACCGGCCAGCCGCTGCGCATCAAGCTGGGGCTGGACCCCACGGCGCCCGACATCCACATCGGCCACACGGTGGTGCTGAACAAAATGCGCCAGCTGCAGGATCTGGGCCACCAGGTCATCTTCCTCATTGGCGATTTCACCAGCCTGATTGGCGACCCCTCGGGCCGCAACAGCACGCGCCCGCCGCTCACCCCCGAGCAAATCAAGGAAAACGCCGAAACCTACTACCGCCAGGCCAGCCTGGTGCTCGACCCTGCGCGCACCGAGATCCGCTACAACAGCGAGTGGAGCGAGCCCCTGGGCGCGAGCGGCATGATTGCCCTGGCCGCCAAGTACACCGTGGCCCGCATGATGGAGCGCGACGACTTCCACAAGCGCTTTTCCACCGGCCAGTCGATCAGCGTGCACGAGTTTCTGTACCCGCTGATGCAGGGCTACGACTCGGTGGCCTTGAAGAGTGACCTGGAACTCGGCGGCACGGATCAAAGGTTCAACCTGCTGATGGGCCGCCATTTGCAGCAGGAATACGGCCAGGAGCCGCAGTGCATCCTGACCATGCCCTTGCTTGAAGGGCTCGACGGCGTCGAGAAGATGAGCAAGAGCAAGAACAACTACATCGGCATCAGCGAGCCTGCGAACACCATGTTCGCCAAGGTGCTGTCGATTTCCGACACGCTGATGTGGCGCTGGTTCACGCTGCTGTCGTTCCGCTCGCTGGCCGAGATCGCCCAGCTCAAGGCCGAGGTGGACGGCGGGCGCAACCCCAAGGACGCCAAGGTGCTGCTCGCCAAGGAGATCACCACGCGCTTTCACAGCGCGGCGGCGGCCAACGCGGCCGAGCAGGATTTCACCAACCGCAGCAAGGGCGGCGTGCCCGACGACATCCCCGAAGTGCAGCTCGCGGGCGCGCCGCTGGGCATTGGCGCTTTGCTCAAGCAGGCGAACCTTGCGCCCTCGTCGAGCGAGGCCAATCGCCTCATCGACGGTGGCGGCGTGCGCGTGGACGGCAGCGCGGTGAGCGACCGGGGCCTCAAGCTCGCAGCGGGTAGCTACGTGGTGCAGGTGGGCAAGCGCAAGTTCGCCCGCGTGACATTGGCCTGAATTTCAATAAAAAATAGCCTCTAGCGCTTATTCAGTAAGCGCTGACAGCTATTGAATATATAGCGTCAATCGGGCGTGGCCAGGGTGTCTGGGTCAGGCCCATCGCCAATGGCGCGGCGGGTACTTTCGGCTTCCAGGGCCAGCCAGGCGCAAAAGGCCTGAACTTCAGGCCGCTGGCCGCTGCGCGGGCCGGTGAGCAGCCAATACGCCAAGGGCGAATCGAGTCGGTGTCCCGGCATCACCTCCACCAGATCGCCCGACGCCAGTGCGTCGGCAATCAGCGGCATGCGCGCCAGCGCCAGGCCCTGGCCGGCCAGCGCGGCCTGCACGATCTGGTGTGCGTAGTTGAAATACAGCCAGCGCTTGGGCTGAAGCTGGCCGCCAGCTTGCGCATCAAACCAGCGCCGCCACGAAAGCCATTCGAGGTTGGCGCTGCGGTGTGCGTCCCCGGCCTCGATCAGCGTGAAGTGCGCCAGATCGCCGGTGGTCTGCGGCGTCCCGCTGGCCTTGAGCAGCCAGGGGCTGGCCACCACGGCCAGCTGCTCGCCGAACAAGCGCTGGCCGCCCTGCATGCGGTGGCCGGGCCGGCCGTAGCGCAGCGCCAGGTCCACGTCCGACGTGTCGAGGTCCACGGTGAGGTCGCTGGCGTCGATGCGGATGTCGATGTCCGGGTGCTCGCGCTGGAAATCCTCCATGCGCGGAATCAGCCACATCGAGGCAAAGCTGGCCCAGGTGGTGATGGCCACGCTTTTGCGCCCGGCGCTCTGGCGCGCCAGGAGCACGGCGGTGTCGATTCTCTCGATGGCCGGCGCACAGCTGCGCAGCAACTGTGCGCCGGCGCCGGTGAGTTCCACGGCGCGCGTATGGCGCAGAAACAGCGGTAGGCCAATTTCGTCTTCCAGCGCCTGAATCTGCCGGCTGACAGCCGACTGGGTGAGCGAGAGCGACTCGGCCGCCGCGCGGAAGTTGAGGTGCTCGGCAACGGCCAGAAAGGCACGCCAATGGCCCAGACCGACCGGACGGGTGCGCAGCGGAGGGCGGGGCGCGGATGCGGATGCTGCAGTGGCCATGGGGTGCTATTTTATTGATGCGAAACCAGCATCAATCGCGGGCCGCGTTTTCATTGGACGCAGCCTGCCCGCAGCCCGACCATAGCAAGCATCGCAAGGTATTTTTCTCAGGAGGTTTCCATGTCTTCAGCTCCCCCGCCTTCATTGTTTGCCGCACGCGACCTGCCCCGTCTGCCGGGTGCTGCGGCGCTGCAGCGCCTGCCCCCCGGCGGCGTGATCACGCTCCTGGCGCGGCGTGCGCAGGTGCTGCGCATCGATTCGGGCTGCGCATGGGTGACCCTGGGCAGAGGCCCGGTGGATGGCATGGGTCGCGCCGACATGCGTGCGGGCGACACCTTTGTCCATGCCGGGCAGCTGCTGCGCGTTCCGGCGGGCACGCGCGCCGTGATCGAGGCGGCGCGCGGCATGGAGCTGCGCTTTGTCTGGCAAGCCGCCGACGCCACGGCGCGCCAGCTGCGGCGGCGGCGCGGGGCCGGTGCGTGCGAGGCGCAGGATGCGGCGGCTTGCTGCTGAGGGCTAGCCGGGAAGCGCCAGGCGCAGGCGCTCGAAGGCGGCCAAAGCGGCGCTGCCGTCCAGCGCTTCGAGCTGCTCGAACGAGGTTTCTTCCTCGCCGCTGGTGAATGCCAGCTGGAAATCGCCAAAGCGGCGCGCTTGCAGCGGCCCGTGGTACAGCACTTCCACACCCGTGTGCCGCGCGTCGTTGCGGATGCGCTCGGTCAGGGAGAGCACGGGTTTGCGCTCGCCCTCCAGCATCTGGCAAAAGCGCTGACCGTCAAAGGCCAGCAGTGCGGTGATACCGCGCTCGGCGTTGCTTGCGCGTGCGCGGTGGGCAATGTCGGCCACGATGCTGAGCGGCTGCTCGGGGCTGAGGGTGCTGACGTAGAGCACTTGGTAGAGGAGAGACTGGGACATAGGGGAGCGCCACTCTAGGGCGGTGGAGCGCATCGCACAATGTGAAAAGACATAGGGCTGAGCCCAGGGACGTCCGCCTAAGACCATCCCTAAAATTTGCGGACCATGCCCCAGCCTCCCCAACCCCGGTGCCCACCCAACTGCCACGCATGCGGCTTGCGCGACTTCGCCGCGTTTACCGAACTGCCGGCCGGGGCGCTGGACGCCATCAACCGCGCCCGCAGCCACACCACGGTGGGGCGCGCGGGCAGCACCTTGATTCGCGAAAACCAGGCCAACAGCCAGCTCTACACCCTGTACTCCGGCTGGGCCTTCCGCTATTCGACTCTGAAGGATGGGCGGCGGCAAATCCTCAACTTCTTGCTGCCGGGCGATCTGATGGGTCTGCAGCAAGAATTTGGCGACGACGCTGCGCATGGGGTGGAGCTGCTGACCGACTGCGCGCTGTGCGTATTCAAGGGAGACAGCCTGTGGGAGCTGTACCGCGAGCATCCGCGCCTGGGCTACGACATCACCTGGCTGGCTGCGCACGAAGAAGGGAATGTGGACGACAACCTGCTGACGGCCGGCCGGCGCAACGCGCTGGAGCGCGTCGCCATGCTGCTTCTGCAGCTGTACCGGCGCCTGGACCGACTGGGTTTGGCCGAAGGGGGCAGCATTGAGTTTCCGCTGACCCAGCAGCACATTGCCGATGCGCTGGGCCTGTCGTTGGTGCATACCAACAAGACGCTGCGCCGGCTGGTGCATTTGGGGCTGCACACCATTGAAGACGGGCGCTTGTCCATCCTGAACCCGCGCGCACTGGCCCGCATCGCCGAGTATTACGACCAACCGCCGCGTCTGTTGCCATTGCTGTAAGCCATTGGCTGCAGCGCGCGCCGATAATGTTGCGCGAGGCCGGGCGCCGCCCGGTGCAATAGCGCGATTTGCATGAACCCCATTGACATCGTGATCATGGCTGCCGGCAAGGGCACGCGCATGAAGAGCCGCATTCCCAAGGTACTGCAGCGCCTGGCAGGGCGCCCGCTGCTGCAGCATGTGCTGGGCCAGGCGAGCGCGTTGGGCGCGCGCAGCGCCATCGTCATCACTGGCCACGGCGCTATCGAAGTAGAAGCTGCTTGCGCAAGTGCAGTAAGCGCTGGAGGCCCATTTGACCTGAAATTCGTGCGCCAGGAGCCGCAACTGGGAACCGGCCACGCCGTGCAGCAGGCGGCGCCGCTGCTGCAGGATGACGGCACCGTGCTCGTGCTCTCGGGCGACGTGCCGCTGACGCAGCCGGGCACCGTGCGCGCCCTGGTGCAGGCCAGTGCCGACCAGGCGCTGGCGCTGCTGACCGTGCGCCTGCCGCAGCCCAGGGGCTACGGCCGCATCGTGCGCGGCGCGGACGGTGCGGTGCGCGGCATCGTCGAAGAAAAAGACGCCAGCGAGGACCAGCGCGCCATCACCGAGGTCTACAGCGGCATCCTCGCCGTGCCCGCGCGCCTGCTGCTGCAGTGGCTGCCGCGCCTGTCCAACCAGAATGCCCAGGGCGAGTACTACCTGACCGACGTGGTGGCGATGGCCGTGGCGCAAGGCGTGCCGGTGGCCACGCACACCATTGACGACGCGGTGCAGGTGGCAGGCGTCAACAGCCCGGCGCAACTGGCCGAGCTGGAGCGCGCCCACCAGAGCCGCGCCGCCGCCCAACTGATGGAGCAGGGCGTGCGCCTGGCCGACCCGGCACGCTTTGACCTGCGCGACGACGAGCGCAGCGGCGCGCACGCCGAACTCGTCTGCGCGCAAGACGTGGAAATCGACGTCGGCTGCATCTTCACCGGGCGGGTCGAGCTGGGCGAGGGCGCACGCATCGGGGCCTACTGCTGCATTGCCAACGCGCGCATTGCAGCGGGCGCCGTGATTCACCCCTTTACGCACATTGACGGCGAAGCCGCAGGCGCCGAGGTGGGCGAGGGCGCGCTGGTGGGGCCGTTTGCCCGCTTGCGCCCCGGCGCGCAGCTCGGGCGCGCGGTGCATATCGGCAACTTCGTCGAAGTCAAGAACAGCCAGCTGGCCGATGGTGCCAAGGCCAACCACCTGGCCTACCTGGGCGACGCCACGGTGGGCGAGCGCGTGAACTATGGCGCCGGCAGCATCACCGCCAACTACGATGGGGTCAACAAGCACCGCACGGTGATCGAAGCCGATGTGCACATCGGCAGCAATTGCGTGCTGGTGGCGCCGGTCACGATTGGTGCGGGCGCCACGGTGGGCGGCGGCTCGACCATCGGCAAAGACGTACCCGCTGGGTCGCTGGGCGTGGCGCGCGGGCGGCAAACCAACATCACCGGCTGGAAGCGGCCGGCCAAGAAACCCGCGCCCTGAGAGTGGCGTGCCGAAGGAGCGAGAGCATGGTCAGCACCGCACCCGAAGGTTTTTCGTTTGTCACCGCCTTGGGCGGTGCGCCCGTGCAGGGAACTGAGGAAGCACAGGGCATGCAAGAACTGGCACGCCTGCGCACGGCGCACCAGGACTTGTTGCGCGCCATTTCGCACGATTTGCGCGCGCCAGTGCGCCACATCACCGCGTTTACGCCCCTGCTGCGCGAAATTGTCGAGCCGGCCGCCCTGCTTGCAGCCGAGCGTGCCGAGGCGCTGGAATTTCTGGCCACCATTGAGCAGGCAGGCCAGCGCATGGGCCGCATGATCGACGGCTTGCTGGCGCTCTCGCGCATTCAGGCAGCGGCGCTGCGCGTCGAGGCGGTGGACCTCGATCGCCTGCTGCCGCAGGTGGTCGATGAGCTGACGCCCTCTGCAGCCGGCCGCTCGATGGATTGGCGCCTGGGGCCTGGGCTGGGCGTGGTGCAGGCCGACGAGGCGCTGCTGCGCCAGTTGATCAAGGAGCTGCTGGCCAACGCCATCAAGTTCACCCGCAACACACCTGCGCCGTGCATTGCGGTGCGCGCGGTGCGCAGTGGGGATGGCGATGGGATTGGCGCATGGACGCTGCAGGTGCAGGACAACGGCGCGGGGTTTGACGGAGCCCAGGCCCACGGTCTGTTTGGCCTGTTTCAGCGACTGCACCCGGAGCGCGAATTCGAAGGCGTGGGTGCGGGCCTGGCCATCGTGCGGGCCGTTGCGCAGCGCCATGGCGGCAGTGTCAGCGCACAGGCGGCGCCGGGTGCGGGTTGCACGGTGGAAGTGGTTTGGTCGGCGTGATTTCGGCCTTGTATTTGCTATTGAAAAAATAGCTATCAAAGCTTATAGGGTATGCGATAGAGGCCAATTTAACCGGACTATTTAGCGGCCTCAGACAAAGACTTGAGAGCGCCATTTCGCACGGGACGGGTGCCGGGTCTCGCCCCGGCAGGCGAGGTACTTGTTCTTTGCGTCGCCAAAGAAAAGTACCCAAAAAAAAGGCGACCCTGCTGTCCGTGACCCCGTGCTGCGCACGGGGCAGACTGCGATGCTCACGCCGGGCGGGTTCTCGCTGAACTCGCGCTACGCGCTCAAACAGACGCGAGCCCTGATCCGCCCGCCGCTGCGCTTCTCGGCACGGCCACAAGGGCTTTGGACAACGGAAAACCAAACATCCGGACGGGCCTATCTCTGCGCTCGGCCCGTGTGGCTGTCCAGGTCCAGGCCCTTGTGGATGCGCCTGCGTCGGGGTGCTTGCGGGGTGGCATGCGCGCGGGTGCGCGCATGCTTCGTTGACTAGCTCGCCGTGGTTGTTCGAACGTAGCTGCGTAGCAGCGCAGTGAGTTCCACGGCGCACCCCGCAAGTGCCCCGACGCAGGTTGCCCCGCAGCGCAGCGAAGGGGTCGCAGACAGTAGGGTGGGCCTTTTTTGGTGACTTTTTTCGGCATGAAAAAAGTTACTGCGCCGCCGGGCGCACATCCCGGCTCCCGTCCTGTGCCACGGGGTGCGAACCCATCAAAGCCGCGCTCTCATCGTTGTCTTTCGGCTTTTCTGAGGCAGCTACATCGTCAGGTAAAAACCAAAAATACCTCTCGCACCTCACTCCAGGACGGGCACCCCGTCCGCTGCCCGCATCCTGCTGCCCTGGGGTTCAACGGCCACGCGATTGCGTCCGCCGTGCTTGGCGCGGTACATCGCCATGTCGGCGCTGTTGAGCCAGTCGCGCAATGACTGGTGGCTGCTGTGCGCCTGCGCCATGCCGATGCTGCTGGTCAGCTGCAGCTCGGGCAGCTCGGGCAGCCGCAGCGCGCCGATGCGTTCGCGAATGCGCTGTGCAATGGCCAGGGCATGGGCTTCGTCGGTGTCCGCGCAGACCACGGCAAACTCGTCGCCGCCGTAGCGCCCTGCGCAGTCGGCTTCGCGCACCGATTCCCGGATGACTTCGCCCACCACGCGTATGGCTTCATCGCCCACCGTGTGGCCGTGGATATCGTTGATGGGCTTGAAGTGGTCGATGTCGATCATCAAGAGCCACGCCGGCCGGTCGGTGCTGCGCGCGCCTTCCAGTACGGCCTGGGCCTGTTCTTGCCAGTGTGCGCGGGCGAACAGGCCGGTCTGCGCATCGCGCTGGCGCAGCTCCTTGAGCTGCTGGTTTTGCCGCGCCACGGTGCGAATCAGCCGGTAGCTCGTAAAACCCACCGCCAGGCTGTGCAGCGCGATGACCGGGAGCGTGGCGATGATGACGGACAGCGAGCTGGCCAGCACCGGCTCGGGGCGCAGGATCAGTGTGCCCAGCAGCGCCATGCCTGCCATGCCGGGCAGTGAATACAGCCACAGTCGCTTGATGCCCGTACCGAACTTGTCGTGCGTGGTAACTACCGCCAGCACCACAGAGGGCAGCAGATTGAAATGCATGAGCGGAATCCACAGGCCGACGATGGCGGAGTCGATCAGCAGGTTGCGGACTTCTGCGCGGTAGGGGTCGCGGCTGGTGCGCGCGTGCAGATAGGCCAGGTGCGGCCACAGCACCATGGTGAGGAGCGACACCCAGCCAAAGCGCGCCAGATCGCCAGTCTGCATCAATACGCTGCAGGTCAACCAAAACCCCAGCCCCATTCCCAAGATGCGCAGCGGATAGATGCTGCGATAGGTGTTCGCGCGTGCAGTGGCGCCTTGGTGTTTCGCAGCCGTCTGCGGGGGCTCTGTCATGCGCCGGGAGCGGGGGGCTGCAGTTGCCGCAACTGGCGGCGCAGCTCACCCACTTCCTCCATCAAATCCACCGTGAGCGCTGCCAGGTACGGATCAGCATCGAAAGAGGCTTCCAGGTCCGCCATGCGGCGAGCGCGGACCAGTGTCGTGCTGGCAAAGCGCCAGGTGACCAGGCCAGCGCTTGCTGCGTCGGTAGGCTGGGGGGCAATGACGCCAGCTTCGACGTGTTCGCTCACCCATTCGGGTGCGCGGCGGCAGGCGCGGGCCAGTTCTTCGAGCGTCAAGCTGTCGTCACCCAGCAGTTCGGCCATTTGGGCGGGGAGGTGAAAGGCATGGGGCATGGTTCAGGCTCCTTGCTGACTTTGCGAGAGAGTGCGCGGGTTGAACGTGGGAAACGCCTTGCCAAGGGCGGTCCAGGCGGCGCGCGCCGCGTCGCTGTCGGCCGGGGGCAGCGCAATTTCGATTTCCAGGTACAGGTCCCCCGGCGTGGCCGACGGAATGCCGCGACCTTTGAGGCGCAGTTTGCGCCCCGCACGCGAGCGCGCCGGCACCGTCACTTCCACCGTTCCGCTGGGCGTGTTGATCTCGACGCTGGCGCCCAGCGCGGCCTCCCACGGGGCCAGCGGCAGCGGTTGGTACACGTCGCGCTCCACGCTGCGCCAGCGCGCGTCGGGCCGGAAAGTCACTTCCAGAAACAGATCGCCAGCGGCTGCGTCTCCCAGGCCCGGTGCGCCCTGGCCGGACAGGCGAATAAGCTGGCCCTCGCGCACGCCTTTGGGGATCTTGACTTCAAGATTGCGCTCCTCGCTCACCATGCGCCCGTCCGGGCCGGGTCGCGCGGCGCGCAGCGAGAGCGTGCGCGTGCCGCCCTGGTAGGCGTCGAGCAGATCCAGCTCAATCTTGGCGTGGTGGTCGGCGCCGCGCCGGGTTGCGTGGCCACCGCCGTGGGCAAATCCACCCGCGCCGCCGCGCTGGCGCGCCGCCTGGCCAAAGAGCTGCTCGAAGAAATCGCTGAAATCGGCGCCGCCACCTTCAGACGGACCGCCGGAAAATTCAAACCCGGTATCCCAACCTGGGGGCGGACGGAACTCGCCGCCACCGCGTGCGCCCTGGGCGGCCGCCTGGGCGCTGACGGCGTCGTAGGCGGCACGCTTTTCCGGGTCAGAGAGCACGGTGTTGGCCTCGTTCAACTGCGCCATCTTGGCCGCTGCGTCCGCCTCCTTGCTCACATCGGGGTGGAATTTGCGCGCCAGCTTGCGAAACGCCTTTTTGATCTCGTCCTGGCTGGCGCTTTTCTCTACGCCCAGCGTCTGGTAGTAATCCTTGAATTCCATTCGGCAGGACTCCGGGTTGGGGTGGCTCAGGGCAATAGCGTGCACTCTACGCCAAGCGCCTTGCGCTGCAAGTCGGACAGTGCCTCAGATTGAGAAAATTTTGATAGCGATAAATGCTTACTGCGCTTGCCCAATCGGCAGTTTTGTTTCGAATTTTGCCCGCCGCGTGGCGAAGTGCAGCTTGACGTTGCGCACGTTGGCGTCCTGCGTGAACAGGCGCGCGGCAAGCTCCAGGTAATGCGGCATATCGTGCACCTGCAGCACCAGCACGAAATCTGCCCCCGAGGCCATGCGCCAGCACTGCGCCACGCAGGGCTCGGCCACAGCGCGGGCCTCGAAGGCGTCTTGTGCCTCGGCGGTCTGGCGGTCCAGCAACACCTCGCCAATCGCCTGCAGACCATGGCCCAGGGCGCCTGCCAGCACCTCGGAATCCAGGATGGCGACCTGGCGCGCAATCAGCCCGGACTCCCGCAGCCGGCGCACCCGACGCAGGCAGGTGGGCGGCGAAATACCCAGTTGTGCGGCGAGTTGCTGGTTGGTGGGTGTGGCGTCTTGCTGCAGGGCAGAGAGAAGATCTAAATCGACACCGTCAAGCCTAAGATTTTCCATATATTTCATATTACTCAATCAATGAGTTTTGTGGAAATATTTGTTAGAAAAAAGACTCACACATTTCTTGTTGCTGTACCTAGCATGCCTGTTGTTTCTTCCATAGCAAAGGCTTTTCATGTGCGGCATCGTCGGCGCGGTTGCGCTTCACAACATCGTTCCCACGCTGGTCCAGGGCTTGCAGCGGCTTGAATACCGTGGCTACGACTCCTGCGGCGTGGCCATTCACGCTGCCAGTCTGGACCCCACGGCTGCGGGTGGCCTGGTGCGCGCCCGCAGCACCCAGCGCGTGGCCGAGCTGCTGGAACAGGTTCGCACCGAACACCTGAGCGGCGGCACCGGCATTGCCCACACCCGCTGGGCCACGCACGGCGCGCCTGCGGTACACAACGCCCACCCGCATTTCAGCCACGGCAGCGCGCCCGCCGCTGCCGAGCAGCCGGGCCGCGTCGCCGTGGTGCACAACGGCATCATTGAAAACTATGAGGAATTGCGCGAGCGCTTGCAGGCACGCGGCTATGTGTTCGCCAGCCAGACCGACACCGAAGTCATTGCCCACCTTATTGAGCACCACTACAGCGGCGACCTGTTTGCCGCTGTGCAGGCCAGTACGGCCGAACTGCGCGGTGCTTACGCCATTGCGGCGATGCACAAGGACGAACCCCACCGCGTGGTGGGGACCCGTGCCGGTTCGCCGTTGGTGCTGGGCGTGGGGGAGGGTGGCGAGGCGCATTTTCTGGCCAGTGATGCCATGGCGCTTGCCGGCGTCACGGACCAGATCGTGTACCTCGAAGAAGGCGACATTGTCGACCTGCAGCGCGGGCGCTTCTGGATTGTGGGCAGCAGCGGCAAACCGCTCACCTCGGACGATCGCCCGGTGCGCACCGTGCGCGCCCACAGCGGCGCGGTGGATCTCGGGCCGTACCGGCACTACATGCAAAAGGAGATTTTTGAGCAGCCACGCGCCATCGCTGACACGCTGGACGGCGTGGCTGGCATCGTCCCCGAGCTGTTCGACGGCCCCGAGCACAACGGCATGCCGGGTGCGGCGGCCTGGCGCGTGTTCGAGCAGATCGACCGCGTGCTGATCCTCGCCTGCGGCACCAGCTACTACAGCGGTTGCACGGCGCGCTACTGGCTGGAAGACATCGCCGGCATCCCCACCCAGGTGGAAGTGGCCAGCGAATACCGCTACCGCACCAGCGTGCCCGACCCTCGCACCCTGGTAGTCACCATCAGTCAGTCGGGCGAAACCGCCGACACGCTCGCAGCCCTGCGCCACGCGCAAAGCCTGGGCATGGAGCACACGCTGACCATCTGCAACGTTGCCACCAGCGCCATGGTGCGTGAATGCAAACTGGCCTATGTGACGCGCGCTGGCGTCGAGATTGGCGTGGCCAGCACCAAGGCCTTCACGACGCAACTGGCCGGCCTGTTCCTGCTGACCCTGGCGCTGGCGCAAGCCAAGGGGCGCCTCGCGCCAGAGCAAGAGGCAGAATATTTAAAGGCGATGCGCCACCTGCCTGTCGCCTTGCAGGCGGTGCTGGCCTTGGAGCCGCAGATCATCGCGTGGGCCGAGGAATTCACCCGCATGCCCAATGCATTGTTTCTGGGTCGCGGCATGCATTACCCGATCGCGCTGGAAGGCGCGCTCAAGCTCAAGGAAATCAGCTACATCCACGCCGAGGCCTACCCGGCCGGTGAGCTCAAGCACGGCCCGCTGGCGCTGGTCACCAGCAGCATGCCGGTGGTCACGGTAGCGCCCAACGACGCGCTGCTTGAAAAACTCAAAAGCAACATGCAGGAAGTGCGTGCGCGCGGTGGCGTGCTGTATGTGCTGGCCGACGCCGACACGCGCATTGCCAATGGCGACGGCGTGCACGTCATCCGCATGCCCGAGCACTACGGCGCGCTCAGTCCTATCCTGCACGTAGTGCCGCTGCAGCTGCTGGCATACCACACCGCCTGCGCGCTGGGAACGGATGTGGACAAGCCCAGAAACTTGGCCAAAAGCGTCACCGTCGAATGACGGTGACGCTTTTGCGGCGCGCAGCGCAGGCTCATTTGGCGCAGCCAAGTGAAGGCCCGAAGGGTCGTGCCGCAGCTACAAGCAGCGCAATCTCGCAATGACCGTGACGCTCTCCGCCTGGGCATTATTTTTGGTAAATAGAGTCGTAAAACCGAAAATAATGTCGCAAACCCCTCCCTAGCACCCTACAGGGACTTCCCACCTAGTCAACAGGTTTCGTTGATTTTTTCTCGATAGCTGGCCGCCTTTCTTCTTCCTAAAAAACGGTATTCGTTTGGTGCGATGCAACGCCACATGGAACAGACTGCACATCTACAGACGGCCTTGTTGCACTTGGTTTTCAGTGCGGGCCCAGATACGAACCGCTTGGCAGGACTCCATTCATTCACCGTCGTCGCCACGCTGGGCGCGACACAGGGTTAGTCGAGTTCACCTGCCACCGGTCTGACCTGTGTATTGCATCTTCAAACGCACGTCTTCAAGAAAGAAATCAATCGTTTTAGGAGCTAATCGTTCTAGGGTTTCAAGGGGCCCATGCCGTCGCAGCAACTGCGCCAACTACCGCACCAACGATCTCACCAGGCTTGATGGACACGTGATTGGGGTCGAATATTCGGCCTTTGGCCAGCACCGCCCAGACGATCCTGGCGTTCTTGTTGGCCAGCGCCACCACGGCCTTTTGCCAGCCGACCCGCTCTTTGAGTTGTACCAGCCACGCTGAGATGCGGTCACTGCGTTTGTGCGCGCTCATCACGGCCGACTTGGCGCCCTGGATCAGCAGGGTTCGCAAATAGTCGTCGCCGCGTTTGGTAATGCGCCCCAGGCTGGCCCTGCCCCCACTGGAGTTCTGGCTGGGCACCAAACCCAGCCAGGCGCCGAACTGAGCACCCGTCTTGAACTGGGTGAAGTCGCCCACGCTAGCGACCAGGGCCGAGGCGGTGACGGGGCCAATGCCGCACAGTTGGGCGGCCGCTTTGGCTTGGGCGTCGGTGCGCACATGCGCGGCTATGCGCTCGTCGCACCAGGCAATGTGGCATTCAATCTCGGTCCAGTGCAGGTGGGCCCGCTGCAAGGCCATGCGGGCCAGTGCGGGCAGCTCGTTGCTGGCGTCTTCCAGTGTGTCCGGTAGCGCCAGGCGTAGGGCCTCTGGGCTTTGGGCAAACACCAGGCCGTATTCGGTCAGCAGACCTCGGATGCGGTTGATGCAGGCGGTGCGCTCTTCCTTGTAGCCTTCGCGCAGGCGGTGTACGCACAGCAGCGCTTGTTGTTGTGCAGTCTTGATGGGCACAAAGCGCATGCTGGGGCGCGAGGCTGCTTCGCAGATGGCGGCTGCGTCGTTGGCGTCATTCTTGCCGCTCTTGCCTTGCATGCGGTACGGCCCCACGAAGTGGCCGGCAATGAGCCGCGCATCAAAGCCCATCTCCTGCAGTCGCCGGGCCCAGTGGTGGGCGCCGCCGCAGGTTTCCATAGCGATCAGGCAGCCTGGGGGCAGTTGCAGCGTGCACCAAGCGAGGAACTTCTCGCGCGCCAGCGGTTTGACAGCAACGGTGTGGCCTGCTTGATCGACGGCGTGCACCTGTATGACGTGTTTGGCAAGGTCAACCCCTACCCGAACGATCTCACCTCGTGTAATCTCAGTCATGGACTTCCCCTTTCCAGTTGGCAGATTGATGGTCAGATCTCAATCTTGGTGCTTCGACACCGTTTGTGGGAAGTGGGAAGTCCCTTCGTATTCATGCAGGTTTGCGATGAGGTGCGTTTGTAAATCGAAGTCGTAAACCCATAGCTCTGAGGGGCAAGGGTTTGGGCCGCTTCCGCTGCAAAGCCGAACTCGGAAAATGGAAGGCCCCTTCAAGGCTGGTAGCGAGCACTCTGCCTAGGCAATGCCGTGACCGCTGACGACCCTCGTGCGGTGAAAAAACCGTGCCTTACTATGTGCATTCCTACATTTGAGCACGCGTGGCGTGTGCGGCCACACTCGCACGACCAGCGACGCACACCGTGCCCCTCCCCCCGTCTCCGACCGCGCAGGCTTGGAAGACGAGAAAGGTGACAAAGCATGAAGTACTCCATCAGGCCACTCTCTTCGCTCATTCTGGGGACCGCAGCCAGCTGCGCAATCTTGCTCGCGGGCTGTGGGGGCAATAGCAAGTCGGCAGAGGCGTACACAGCAGAACTCACGGGCTTGGTATTCGACCAATGGAATCAGTTTTCTCCCACGGCTCCCGGTGGACTCTCCATTGCGATCATCACGCCAGAAGGCGAATACTTCGCCAGTACCCTCGACGGAGCGACAGCTGGCTCACATTTTCGCGCTGCCAGCACCACCAAGACATTCACTGCGGCGGCGATCATGCTGCTCCAACAGCGGGGAGAGCTCGACATCAATGACGTTTTGAGTGCGAACATGCCCGGGACAACCCGGTCCTACGTACCCGCCACGCCTGACTACGCGATTCCCTACAAAGACGAGATTACGATCAAGCAGCTCTTGGAACACCGCGCCGGCGTCTTTGACGTCGGCAACGTGGACGTGCCAGCAACGGCCAACGCACCCTACGCCGGCATGCGCTACAGCGACTGGATCGAGGATACCCAGGGCGAAATGCATACCTTCACACTGGACGAGCTGGTTGGTGTTGTCGCCAAAAATAAGCTCGCCGGCGGTCTGCCCGGGGAGACGTATCGCTATTCGAACACCGGTTACTCAATCCTTGCGAAAGTTGTCGAACAGGCCTCCGGAAAGACGTTCGCACAGTTTGTTCATGATGAGCTCCTGGTGCCCAACGGCCTCAAGGAGACAACGTTTCCCGATGACGGCCGAACACAAAATCTTCCGGTCCCGTTTCTCGAGGGAACAACGCGGGTTGGCGGCGTGCTCCTGCCGACCACGAATCGCAATGTGTCATGGGGCGTCGGCGAAGGCAACGTGGTCACCACACCGTCGGATCTGGCACGGTGGAACCGTCGGCTCATCAAGGGCCAGGCGGGTTTGAATGCGCAGACGGTGGCCAGCATGCGCGAGTGCGAGACGACCAACGAAGTTCATGTTTCCTACGGCCTCGGCCTGGCGTGTGATCCTCCCGACCTCGGCTTTGGGCACAACGGAGGGATCACCGGCTACTTGACTACGGCGCGCCATGACCCTGTGACCGACGTGACCGTGGTCGTCTTTGCAACCTTGCTCGATGCCGACGACCTCATGGCCGAGGCCATGATGATCTACGACACAGCCCACAAGGCACGAGCCTTGCTCGGCTACTGAACTTCGTCAGCTCCCTTTGGGCCCTGACCAGCACCTGCTCGGACTCTCCACAGCACAGCCGCAAGCAAGCTCGCGCGGGAAGACAGTGCCAACGCCGCTCCGCCATTCGAGCGTTGCCTGCAATGGATGTTGGACCTGCATTGACCGCCACAGCAGGTCAGGAGGGACGAGTCATGGACGGCCAAGTCAGCAAGACGGTGAATTACGTCGATTGCAACACAGGGAATCGACGTGTAAGGTGTCACGTCAAAAGTAGCCATGAGGAGACGAGATATGTGTGAGGTATGTGAAGCCAGTGACAGTAGGACCCAGGCCTCGGTATCAACGTCAAGACGCGCCGCTTTGGGCAGGATGGGCGCGTTTTCGTTGCTTGGCCTGTCTGCAGTGGCAGGGGTCGCCTACGCAAAATCGCCACCCAAACCCGGCAACGTGTTGTCACCGGATGAAGCCATCAAACGCTTGATGGAAGGCAATGAACGCTACACATCGGGCAAGACCCAGAGTCGAAGCTTTGCGTCCACACGTGCAGCCTTGGCCAGCGGGCAAAATCCCTATGCGTCTATCTTGAGTTGTGCTGATTCGCGCGTCAGCCCCGAACTGTGTTTTGACGAAGAAAGAGGCGACCTTTTCGTGACACGTGTGGCCGGCAACTATGTCACGGCCGATATTCTGGCAAGCTTGGAATACGGCGTGGCGGTTCTCAATACGCCGCTGATCATGGTGCTTGGGCACACCCGTTGCGGAGCGGTTGGTGCGACGGTCAGTGCACTTGAAAAACAGGCTGAATTCCCTGGCCATATCCAGGGCATCGTCACGGCGTTGATGCCGGCCGTACGTGCCGCTGCGGCCGGGCCCCACAAAGGCACCTTGCTCCAGGCAGCGACCATTGAAAACATCAAGCAAAACGTTCAGCGTTTGCAAGAAGCCACGCCCATCTTGAGCAAGGCGGTCCAGACCAACCAGTTGAAGGTCGTCGGCGGACTTTATGACCTCGAAACGGGCCGGATAGAACGGGTCGGGTAAGCGTTCTCCGAATGCGCATCCAAGTCCTGTTGTGAAAGACGGGACTTAGCTTGCTTGGCTGAGCTTCTATCTCGCGTCCGATGGGGCACGTGGGTCAGCGCAGCTTTCCTATCGCGGATGGGCACAGCCTACCGCTGGCCCCAGTTGCTTGCGGTGGGACGACTGCGCGGCAGTGGGGCTGGGTTGAGCGTGGCGCAGGCATTGGGGGCGCAGTGCAACTGTCGGATCACGATGCAGCGCAGCGAAACTCGTGCTCAAACCCCAATCCCAGGAATGGCGCAGTGCGGGTTCTTTGGCAATTCATGCTTGCGTCCAGGCAATCGTCCGGGATGCGCCACCTACCCATGTATTCAATGCAAGGTGATGTCCGCGCCAGCCAGTTGTGGGCTGAAATTCAGGAACTGAACGACCCGGCCAAGCATGACGATGTTGCCTGGCTGTCGATTGTTGCCAGTGTCGCTGTACTCAAAAGTGTAGGTACGTCTGAGTGCGACGTGGCCGTCTTCGTCTCGTGCCAGCTTGATCGTGGCGAGCGCGACAGTGTCGTCAAGAAATTGCACCTCATGGACATGGCATTGGCTGCGAGCACGCGCCACCGCGATCTCTCGGACGCGGGTGCTTTCGAACCATAGCCAGAAGAGACCTCCCAGAACGAATGCGCCGATGATTTCGAACGATGGCATGTTAAAAAAGTGAAGCTGCTGCCCGAAAGGCCAGAGCCTGAAGGTCTCGGTGCCCAAGGGGTGTGAGCGCTGGTTGTCTCAGCGGCGGCGTCCCAGACATCTGCCGCTGAATTTTTTTGATTCGTGCTTCCGTCCCCTGGGGGCGCTTGCCCCAGACTTTAATGGCAAAGAGCGGGTCAGCGCCGACGCCGTAGGCGTGCCAGGCTGATGGGCTTGCAGCGCAGGCCCATTGGTAGCGCCACGCGAAGGCCCGCGGGTCCGTGCGGCAACTACCGCCTGCGTGGTCTTGCCAAGAGCGTGACAGTCGTATGACGGTGGCGTTTTTGCGGCGTCCATGAACCGCCGCATGCCTGCATTGCATAGGCAACGGTGGACAGACCGCACGAGCAGCGCTCGCATTGCACAACTGCTATATATTGGTTTGCGTCACACACCATCCAAGGGGAATGCATGTCCATCCAATCCATTCTGAAATCCACTGCGGTGGCACTGGCAATTGTTTCCGGCGGGCCGCTTTTTGCACAGGGCACGCCCATCAACACTGCGGAGTTTGACGCGCTGGTCGCGCAGGGCCCCGTCGCCGACGCTGCCACCATCGCGTCGAGCACCTGGGCCAGCAAGATCAAGCAGGCCGGCACGCTGCGTCTGGGCGGCACGCAAACTTCGAATCTGTTCTCGCTGCTGAACGAGAAGGACGGCAAGATGCGCGGCTTCGACGCCGGTCTGGCCCAGCTCCTCACGCGCTACATCCTGGGCGATGGGTCCAAGTACAAGTTCACACAGGTGACTTCTTCCACGCGCGAACAGGTGCTTATCAACGACCAGGTGGACATGGTGCTTGCCACCTACTCCATCACCCCCGCCCGCGCCGAGAAAATTGCGTTCGCCGGCCCCTACTACACCTCGCAGGCCGGGGTGCTGGTCAAGGCAAACAACAAGACCATCCAGTCGTACAACGATCTGGCCGGCAAGAAGGTCGCGACGCAGGCTGGCTCCACCGGGCCCGCAATCCTCGCGCAGTTCGCGCCCAAGGCGGTGGTGCAAGAGTTCCAGACGCACCAGGAAGCCCTGGACGGATTGCGCCAGGGGCGCGTGGACGCCTACGTGACCGACTACACGCTGCTGCTCAATGCCCTGAGCCTCGGCACTGGCGACACGCAGTTGGCGGGCGCGCCCTTTGGTGCGCAGGACCCCTACGGCATCGGGTTGCCCAAGGGTTCGGACGGCGTGGCCTTTGTCAATGCCTTCCTGAAGAAGGTTGAAGCCGACGGCACCTGGGCCAAACTCTGGACCATCGCCATCGGGCAGCGCACCGGCAGCACGGCCGTTCCGACGCCGCCCGCAATTCCCTAACGGATGGCGGATGGGTGAGGTTTCCAAGCTTCTGGCCGACTATGGGCCTGCCTTTGGGCAGGCCCTTTTGTTGACGTGGAAGCTCACCGTGCTGTCGTTCGTGCCCGGCTTCTTGCTGGGCATCGCTGTGACCGTGCTTCGGCTGCTGCCGCTGCCGCCGCTGCGCTTTGTATTGACGGTCTATGTCGAGATTTTCCGCAACATTCCCAGCGTCGCGCTGCTGATCTTCATCGTGTTCGCGCTGCCCGATCTCAACGTCCTGATCGACTATGAGCCCAGCGTCATCCTGACCTTGACGCTGGTCTGCTCGGCGTTCACGGCGGACTACCTGCGCGCCGGCATCAACACGGTCGGCGGCGGTCAGGTAGAGGCGGCGCTCAGCCTGGGCATGCGGCCGATTCGCGTGATCTGGTCGGTGGTGTTGCCGCAGGCGCTGCGCGCGGTGGTGCAGCCGATGACGTCGCTGCTGATTGCATTGATGCTCTCGACCTCGCTGGCCTCGCAGGTGCCGTTTCCCGGCCGCGAGCTGACCGCGCTGGTGTCCAAGATTGCGACGGATTCCGCTGCCGGCATTCCCGCGTTCGCGGTGGCCGCTGCGATGTACGTGGCGACGGGTTTGCTCATCGCCTGGGCCGGCGCCGCCCTGGACAAGAAGGCGCGGATACTGCGATGAGCCGCCCTTTGGAAGAAGCACTGTTTGGTGCGCCCAGCCCGCGAGCCAGGGCCGTCACACGGGCGCTCAGCGCGCTCACGGCGGGCGCGCTGCTGCTGCTGGCTGCGGGTGTCGTGCTGCGCTTCTATAGCGCAGGGCAGCTCGACGCCCGCTACTGGAACTTCTTCGCCTGGCCGACCACCTGGGCCTTTCTGGCCAACGGCCTGCTCGGCACGCTTAAATCGGCGGCGATGGCCGCCGTCATCGCGCTGGCCTTCGGGCTGGTGCTTTTATTGGGGCGCTTGGCGCGGCTGCGGCTGGTGCGTTGGCCGAGCATTGCGGTGATCGAGTTCCTGCGCGGCACGCCCACGCTACTGCTCATTTATGTGTGCTTCCTGGTGCTTCCGCAGGCCGGCATCAAGCTGAGTACCTACTGGATGCTGACCTTGCCCATCAGCCTGAGCACCGCCGCCGTGGTGGCCGAGGTGTACCGCGCGGGCGTGCTCGCCGTTCCGCGCGGCCAGGCCAATGCTGCCCGAAGCCTGGGGATGACCAAAGCCCAGGTGTTCTTCTACATCGTCTTCCCGCAGGCGCTGCGCTACATCGTCCCGGCGCTGGTCGCGCAACTGGTCATTGTGGTCAAGGACACCACTTTCGGCTACGTCGTTACCTACGGTGAACTGATGCAGAACGCCAAAGTGCTCATCGCCAACTACCACGCGCTGGTGCCCGTGTACCTCGTGGTGGCGCTGCTGTACTGCCTGGTGAACTACGCGATCTCCAGGGCAAGCAAACGGCTGGGCAGGCCAATGCATTGAGCACCACCCAGCTTCATGCCCGGTGACGCGGCGATGCGGCAGTCGGGCCAGGCGAGCGTGGCGAACCGGCTGTGGCCGACGCGGGCTGCTGGCATACGACTGGCAACCGGCAGCAATCGCTGCGCCCTTGATGGTTGAACCTCTGCGGCGCATGGGCTCCTGCAACGGAAGCTGCAGGCAGCGCCTGCCTGCCATCGACAACGACGCCGAGGGCCAGTACGGCCGCCCAGCGGTTTCCAGGTCGGTTTACTGCAGGAATGGCAACTGCGTGAAGAACTGCAGCACAGCGGCATTCACCAGGTCGACAAAAAAGGCCCCGACCATCGGCACAATCAAAAACGCCTTGTACGAAGGGCCATAGCGGTCGGTGATGGCCTGCATGTTGGCAATGGCGGTGGGCGTGGCGCCCATGCCGAAGCCGCAGTGGCCGCCTGCCAGCACTGCGGCGTCGTAATTGGCACCCATGACCTTGAACGTCACAAAGCTGGCGTACAGCATCATCACGCCGACCTGCGCGAGCAGAATCACCATCACCGGCAAGGCCAGTTCGGTCAGCTCCCACAGGCGCAGCGAAAGCAGCGCCATGGCCAGGAACAACGACAGCGAGGCGTTGCCAAACACATCGATGGCGCGGTCGAACATCTCGAAGTTGAAGAAGGTAGTGAGCACGTTGCGGATGACCACGCCGCCCGCCAGCGCCCACACAAAGGTCGGCAACTCGAATGCCGTGCCCTTGGCCGCGATCGTCATCAGATCGGCAAAGGCCAGGCAGGCGGCAAACAACGCCAGCGTTTCGATGGTGGACGACGCGGTGATGAGCCGGATCTCGTCGGGCTTGTCGAACATGGCGCTGTCCGGCGCGTCACCGGCCTCGGTGTGGCGCGTGCTGTAGAGCGACTGGGACGCGGCCGCTGCCTCCACCGGGGTCTGCTGCCCGATGGGAGCCAGCCTCTGGTGGTCGATCTTTTTGAGCAGGCGCTTGGCCACCGGCCCGCCGATCAGGCCACCCGCCACCAGGCCGAAGGTGGCGGTCGCAATACCCAGGGTGGTGGCACCCACGATGCCGTATTGGGCTTCCAGCACCGGCCCCCAGGCGCCCGCCGTGCCGTGGCCGCCGGTGAGCGTGATCGAGCCCGCGACCAGCCCGATCAGCGGATCAAGGCCCAGCGCCGCCGCCAGGCCCACGCCGACCACGTCCTGCACCACGATGAAGCCAGCCACCACCACCAGAAACACGGCCAGCGGCTTGCCGCCCGCCTTCAGGCGCGCGAAGTCGGCACCGAGGCCGATGGACGAGAAGAACATCAGCATGAACCCGGTCTGGAGCGGCGTCGAAAACTGGAATGTCAGGCCGAAGAGCGCGTTGAGCACGAACACGATGACCCCGGCCAGCAACCCGCCAGCCACCGGCTCTGGAATGTTGAAGTCCGCCAGAAACTTGATCTTGACGATCAATAGGCGCCCCAGCAGCAGTACCAGGGTGGCGAGGATCATCGTGTAGTAGGCGTTGAGTTCAATGTCCATGGGTGGGTTCTCCGTTGATCTGGGGTCGCCCGTTAGGCGCAGCCGCCGTGCTGCCGGCGCGAAATGGGGTGCCATTGCCCTTGCTCTTCGTCGTCCGTCAGTCCATCTGAATCGCCCTGGATCCCCTTGGAACGTCCATGCAAGGACATTCCAGATCATTCATGAGCCGTCGGGAATGGCGTGGTTCGAACTCTACCGGCGAAGTATCCCGCCTGTGCCGCACGGCCCGGCTTGAATGGCCAAAAGAACATCGAGAATGGCATCCATGCAAACACCATCCCGTTTCCCAGCACCCTCTCGCTGCTGGTTGGTTCCCGGTTTGCTGGCTATCCTCGCCCTGGCAGGCTGCGTCTCTGCACCGCCGGACGAACCCAAGGCACCAGCTCCGCCCACAGCAACCACGCCGGCCTCCGCTGTATCCCCGTTGCCCGCCTTGCCCCCCGTCTCCGACGATGCGGAACACAACCAGAAGTTTGCCCGCTGGGTTGAAGAGTTCCGCGCCAGCGCACGCGCCGCCGGCATTGCTGAGGCAACGCTGCATAGCGCTTTCGATGGCGTCCAGTTCCTGCCGCGCGTGATTGAGCTGGACGGCGCCCAGCCCGAGTTCACCCGCACTGTGTGGGACTACCTCGACACCGCCGTGTCTGCACAGCGCATCGCCCGTGGGCAAGACAAGCTGCTGCAGGTGCGCCCCGACGTGAATGCCGCTGCCGCGCGCTACGGCGTGCCGGCCGAAGTGCTGGTCGCCATCTGGGGCATGGAGAGCAATTACGGCGGCTTCACGGGCGACATTCCCACCATCGACGCCCTCGCCACGCTGGGCTTTGAAGGCCGGCGCGAGCAGTGGGCGCGTGGCCAGTTGCTGGCGGCTTTGAAGATTCTGCAGAACGGCGACATCGACCGCGCGCAGATGATCGGGTCCTGGGCCGGGGCCATGGGCCAGACGCAGTTTCTGCCCTCGAACTTTCTGGCGTACGCCGTCGATGCTGACGGCGATGGCCGGCGCGACATTTGGGGCAGCGTCGCCGATGTGATGGCATCCACCGCCAACTTCCTGGCACGCTCCGGCTGGCAAGCCGGCCAGCCGTGGGGGCTTGAGGTGCGCTTGCCGCCGGGGTTCGACTTTGCGCGCGCCGACGCCGATGTGCGCCAATCGGCGTCCCTCTGGGCGGGCGAGGGCGTGCAGGCCATGAACGGCGCGCCGCTGCCCGCGTTGGAGAATAGTTCCATCCTGCTGCCGGCCGGTGCAGGTGGGCCGGCCTTTCTGATCGGGCCCAATTTCCGCACGATCCTGCGCTACAACAATTCGACCAGCTATGCGCTTGCAGTCGGCTTGCTGGCGCAGCAGCTTGCCGGCGGCCCTGCCGTGCAGACACCGTGGCCGCGCGATTTGCAGGCGCTGACCAGCAGCCAGTTGAAGGCCTTGCAGACGGCGCTGAACGTACGCGGTTTCGACAGCGGCACGCCCGACGGCGTCATGGGCCCGGCCACGCGCAGCGGCGTGCGCCAATACCAGCGCAGCCTGGGCTTGCCGGCCGACGGCTACCCTAGCCTGGACCTGTTGCAGCGCTTGCAATAACGCGATGGCGCTGCACATACAGTACGTCCTGTAAGTCGTTCAGCGCGAGGTTCTTGCGCTGTCACCCGTATCTCGCCCCATGGTGGCGCCCGACCTCGCGCAGATCGCCGAGGCGCACCTGCCAAGACCTGACTGAACCTGACCCAAGCCCCCATGAAAACCATAGACGAGATGCTGCACCTGGCCTTGCTGACCACTGAGCAGTACCAACAAATCAGCGCCTGGATTGCCCAAGCCGACTCGCCCGAAGACATCCTGAAAATGCCTGCGCCGCTTTGGCAGGCGGTTGAGCGGGCCAGCGCGGTCATGGGGATTGACTCAGACCTTCTGCGCCCGCCCAGCTTCGACGCAGAAGGCATCACGGGGTGAGGCGGGTGGCCTGGAATCCGTAAGGGCACAAGCTGACTGGATTGGCAAAGAGCGCCACCTCCACATGATGGCGGCGCGCAGCAGCGGTGCCCAAGCCACGCCAAGTCTTCGTTTGGATCGGATGGCTTTCGCTTCGTGTTTCAAGCCGCATCGGAATCACCACCTTTCTTCAGCTCGGAAAACTGGCTCGCCATCGCCGGGTTGCCCCGGTCAGCTTTTTGATCGTCACCTCCTGCAACTTGTCCTTTGCCAGGCGAAGGTCGCGGTGGGTGTAAAGCAGCGTGTCTTTGGTTTTCCGGAGGTGGTCGATCGATTTGTCGATCTTGTCGATCGCCGTCTGGAGGCAATGCAAGAGTCAGGCCTTTCCCTTTGCCCTGGATCGGGGAAATTCCAGGCGTAGCACTGAAAAATATCGAAAAATCAGCCTGTAGCGCTTGATACGAAAGCGCGAGCAGCTACAAAATTAGGAGTTAATCCCGTGGCGTGAGAAGCTGTGTCGCCACAGCATCGGCTCTGTGGCCCTGCTCCTCATAGCCTGGCACCTTGTCTTGCCACTGAAACCCACGGTCACAAGCCCAGCGCCGGGTCTAGCTTTTTGACTGCACAGCACTGACTGAACCGGCGCACTGCCAGCGGACGCCACAAAGCCCTGGGCAGGGTCCATACCTGGACTGCTCTGCGTGTGACTTCCGCAGCGCTGCCGAGGCCCAAACACGTTTCTGACAGCGCGTGCTGCAGCCTTGGAACTCCCTGAGGACTGTGTCAGCACGGTCTCAGGCGGTCCGCTTCGTTGCGCCTCATTCGAACAACCCGCGATTGACCGCCAATAGACGCCTTGCGGCCCATCCCGATCCGGAAATACGCATTCTCGCAAGGGTTATGCAGAGCATCGTTGGCAATAAAAATGCTTGAAATTTGAATTTTCCATAGTCGATTAAAAAATTTTAAACTTGATGGGCGTCAATGACGCAAATTCCACTGTCTCTTATCATGAATTTGTTTTTACATATTTATACGAGGAGATAGAAATGAAAAAAGCCGTCTTTAATATGGAGCCTTTTAGCTGCCCATCGTGCATCAAGAAAATTGAAACCACGCTGCTCAAAGTGGATGGTGTGCGTGACGCCAAGGTGCTCTTTCACTCTGGCCGGGTGCGTGTCGAGTTTGACAGCGCGGTAGCCAATGCCGAGGCCTTGGAGAATACATTGAACCGCCTTGGTTATCCCGTTCAGTCAAGCAAGGTGACTTAAATGAACAGAATTAATAACTTTCATATTGCCATGGTAACCGGCAGCTTGTTGCTTGCCGCCATGGTATTGCATTGGCTGGCGCTCACCGACGCCAAGCATGCGGTTTTGATTGCGTCAACGCTGGTTGCCGGTTACTTTATTGCGATCAAGGCCTTTAAATCTTTGCGGATGAAGGCTTTTAGCATTGAGCTGCTTGTCACCATTGCCGTGGTGGGCGCGCTGATCATCGGTGAGTATGTCGAAGCAGCGGCGGTGACTTTCCTGTTCATATTCGGCGCTTATCTGGAGACGCGAACGCTGGAGAAAACACGGTCTTCGCTCAGGGCGCTGATCGACATGACGCCGATTGAGGCCACGGTCATCCGCGCTGAGGGTAATATCAAGGTGCCTGCCGAGGACTTGATCAAGGGCGATCGCATCCTGATTCATTCGGGTGAAAAAATTGCCGCCGACGGCCAAATTATCTCTGGCCGCGCAACCATCGTCGAAGCCGCCATTACGGGGGAATCCGTGCCTGCGGCCAAAGCTGAGGGGGACCATGTTTTTAGCGGCACCATCATCGACAACGGTTATATCGAGGTGCTGGTCGAGCGTGTGGGTGACGACACCACGTTTGCCAAAATCATTGAACTGGTGGAAGACGCGCAGGAATCCAAGACCAAAACGCAAAAATTTCTCGACCGGTTTGCCAATATCTACACGCCTTCCATTGTCGTGCTGTCGGTGCTGGTGTACGTGTTTTCCAGCAACGTCGAGCTGGCGCTGACGTTTCTGGTGATTGCTTGCCCGGGAGCGTTGGTCATTTCTGCACCGGTTTCCATGGTGGCAGGCATTGGCAACGGCGCGCGCAATGGCGTGCTGATCAAGGGCGGCGAAATCATGGAAAAGCTTGCCAAGGTCAACCTGGTGCTCTTTGACAAGACCGGCACGCTAACCAAAGGGCGGCCCACGGTCACCGAGGTCATGGCCTGGACGGGGGACGAAAACGAGCTCTTGCGCCTGGCGGCCCAGGTCGAAGTGGCGTCCGAGCACCACCTGGGCCAAACCATCGTGAGTGAGGCGCGCCAGCGTTCGCTCGCGCTGACCGACAAGCCCGAGGACGCCGACATCATCAAAGGAAACGGCATGACCGCGGTGGTGGCGGGCCAGCGCTTTGTCATCGGCAACCGCAAGCTGATGCGTGCCGAAGGCATAGACATTGCACCCCAACAGGAAGCGCATGCCATCGCCCGTGAGAAGGCGGGCAATACGGCGATCTTTGTGGCGATTGACGGGGCGATCAAGGGATTGATTTCCATTGCCGACCAGATCAAGCCCGAAGCCAAGCGCGCCATCGCGCAGCTACGCGCCCAAGGCGTCGAGAAAATGTTCATGCTGACGGGAGACAACCGGCACACCGCGCAATTGGTGGGGGATGAACTGGGGCTGGATGCGGTTCACGCCGAACTGTTGCCGGAGGACAAAGTGAGCTGGGTCAAGCAACTCAAGGCGCAGGGCTATCGCGTTGCCATGGTGGGCGACGGAATCAACGATGCGCCCGCGCTTGCCACCGCTGATGTGGGCCTGGCCATGGGAACGGGCGGCGCAGATATCACGATGGAGACGGCAGATGTCGTGCTGATGTCCGACAACCTGGACCATTTTGCCCACGCCCATGCGCTGGCCAAGGCCACGGTTGGCAATATGCTCCAAAACACATTCTTTGCAGTAGGTACCGTGATTATTTTGCTGGTCGGCGTGGTGCTTGGAAAGGTGTTTCTGGCCTCAGGCATGCTGATTCATGAGATCAGTGTTTTGCTCGTGATATTGAATGCAGTTCGACTGATTCGCTATAAGGGCAAGCATGGTATAAGAGCCAAACTTGTAAACCCTGCATTGAATCTCGGCGGCTAACCAGTATGCTGATCGATGCTGCAACAGGATCAAAAATATGAATTATCCTAACGCTGCGGCGTCAGATACGAGCATCATCAGAGCGCCCAAATCGCTCTGTGTGTCTCGGGTGCCGATCTTTAATCATCTGCCCGCCGATGAGTTGCGAAGTATCGCGGGTAAGTCAAAAATGCGTGTCTTCGAGCGTGGTGCATTCATCCACCATGCTGGCGACGAGTCGAATCAACTTTTCATCATTCATCGAGGCAGGGTCAAGGTATATCGCTTGTCAGAGGGCGGCAAAGAACAGTTGGTGCGCATTCTCGAGCCTGGAGCATTCACGGGCGAACTTGCACTATTTTGTGATTCACGGCATGACTCCTATGCGGAGGCGATGGAGCAATCAGCGATCTGCGTTATCGGACGTGAGGATTTTAATAAACTCGTGCTAAGGTATCCCGCCATTGGCTTGCACGTAATGGCCGAGCTGGCATTGCGGCTAGGTGCCAGTGAAACCCAAACTGCAGTCATTGCGACTACGCCAGTAAACGAACGCATTGGACTTTACCTCGCGTCTCTTTCTGAAAAGGCCAACTCCCTAAGCATTACCTTGCCCATGAGTCGAAAAGACCTAGCCTCCTATTTGGGTACGACGCCAGAGACTATCAGTCGTCGGTTTGCCGAATTCGAAGAAGCCCATTGGATCGCCCAATCCGGTCAACGCAAGATCGATATTCTGGATCTGGATGCCCTGCTGCTCCTGTAGAGGAGCGGCCGGGATCGTGTGCCTCGTTGTCGCAGCCCGGACTTCTATTGCGAATCTGCGGTTCCCACGCAGTGGCTTGGTAAGCCCTATCTTGAGTTGGGGAAAGTGAGGGAAAAAATGGTCAGGCCGTCGTTTGATGCAGCCGCCACTTCGCCTCCATGCGCATGCGCAATGGCTTGCGAAATGGAAAGCCCCAGACCGATGCCTTCGCCTGCTTCGTGCTGGCGCGCGGGATCGGCGCGGTAAAACCGCTCAAAAAACCGTGCCAAGTGGGCCGCAGCGATAGGCTCGCCCGTGTTCTGCACCTGTATGCGCAATCGCGCGGCGTCTTGGTCAATTGCTACGCTGATGGTTCCTCCCACTGGTGTGTGGCGCAGCGCGTTCGAGATGAGGTTGCCCAAGGCGCGCCGCAGCATCAGTCGGTCGCCGCGCAGAGCGCCTTCGCCACGCAACTGCAGGTCGATGCGCTTCTCGTCTGCCGACAACTCGTAGAAGTCGAACAGCTGGCGTACTTCGTGGGCCACATCAACGAGCTCTTCGTGCACCAGTACGAGTCCGTTTTCGGCTTTTGCCAGAAACAGCATGTCGGAAATCATTCGTGCCAGGCGCTCGTATTCCTCTGCGTTGGATTCGAGGATGGCTCGATAGCCTTCTGCATCTCGCGGTAGAGACAATGCGACCTGCGTCTGCACCATCAGGTTGCTCACGGGGGTGCGCAGTTCATGGGCAAGGTCGGCCGAGAAATCGGAGAGCCGCTTGAATGCATCTTCCAGTCTCTCCAGCATTTCATTGAGCGTGATGGCCAGCTCGGCCAGTTCCGGAGGCACAGCCTGCACGGGAAGCCTGCGGTCCAAACTGTGTGCTGTCACCGTGGCGGCGCGCTCGCGCATGGCCCGTAAGGGAGCGAGCCCCCGCCGCGCCGAAACCCAGCCAAGTAGGCCCATGAACATTACGGCACAGGCAACAAATAGCCAAAGCGTGACGCGAAAGCTCTGCAAAAATCGTTCGTGATGTGCAGTATCCAATGCCAAGACCAGGGTAAGAGCGCCGCCAGCGGTCGCGCCGACTAGCAAAGTCTTTTCTAGTCCGTGAAACGTTCGCCCGCCTGAACGCCAATGAGAAAGATGGGGGGCGGTGACCAAACTCACTGGAAATTCCACGCCGGGGGACGCAAACCAGACCATTCCACTCGGGCCGCGCACTTGCATCACGAGTTCATGGTGGCCGGCAAAAGAGGACGCAAGCTCCTTTGCCACGGCCTCCTTGCTGAGTGGGCGATCCATGGTGGCGACCAGCTGAGCGGCATAGTCCAGCTTGCCCGCGAGTTCGTCCCGGTCGAGCTCGTCAAAGTGCGAGGCAATTGCAGCCATGACCAGCGCGCCGAAGGCAAGTAGAACCACCGCCGAACCGACGGTGAACAGAAGTGTCAGTCGCGCAGTCAGCGTCAGGCGCGAGCCCATCAGTCCGATGTCTCCAGTACATACCCCATACCGCGTATCGTGCGCAGCAGCTTGGGCTCGAAGTCGTCGTCCATCTTGGCCCGCAGGCGGCGCATGGCCACTTCGATCACATTGGTGTCGCTGTCAAAGTTCATGTCCCATACCTGCGATGCAATCAGCGAACGCGTCAGCACTTCTCCCTGGCGCCGGAGCAGGAGTTCCAGCAGCGCGAATTCCTTGGCAGTGAGATCGATACGCCGGCCAGCACGTTGTGCCCGGCGTCGCATCAAATCGAGTTCCAGGTCGGCAATCCGCAGCACGGTCGGTTCAATGCTTGCCTTGCCGCGCCGCAGCAAAGTGCGCACCCGAGCGAGAAACTCCGAAAACGCGAAGGGCTTGACCAGGTAGTCATCCGCTCCGAGTTCCAGCCCTTTGACACGGTCCTCGACCTGATCGCGCGCGGTGAGGAACAGCACCGGCAGCGCATTGCCGCTGCGCCGCAGGGATTGCAAGAGCTGCCAACCGTTGAGTCCCGGCAGCATGACATCGAGCACCAGCAGGTCGTAGTCACCCGTCAGCGCGAGGTGCAGTCCATCCGTGCCCGTGCGGGCCAAGTCGGCGACAAAACCCGCTTCGACCAGCCCCTGGCGCAAGTAATCCCCCGTCTTGAGTTCGTCTTCGACGATGAGAACTTTCATGGGGCAATTGTGCAGGGAAGCATCCGCGAAACGCCCACATTACGAATTTGTAATGTGGCGGAAAGCTGCGTGTAGGCGGGGTGTGGGCACCATCGCGCTCACTTCTGAATGCAGCTCTGTTGCCTGTGGACCGATGGACAGCGCGACGAACCACAAGTTGGAAACCCTTTGATGAAAACCTTGAGTGCCCTTGTACTAGGGCTATGTGCGGTTCTGCCTGCAGGCGCACAAACCTTGGCCGATGCCTTGGAGAGCGCGTTGGCGCGCCATCCCGTCGCTATGTCTGCCGTGCCTCGTGCTGAGGCGGCCGACGCTCTGGTTGAGGCGGCCGAAAGTTTGACGCCTCGTCCTTTGTCGGCTTCCCTAGCTACGCTCAACGACCGACTGGGCGCCAACCGTGGCAGCCAGGAGTGGGAGCTTGAGCTTGCGGCGCCGCTGTGGCTTCCGCGTCAGCAGAACGCACAAAAGGCGCTCGGCGCGAGCACCCGTGAAGAAGTGCGTGCCAGTCAGCGCGCCTTGCGCCTGCAACTGGCCGGAGAACTGCGCGAAGCCTGGTGGGCTGTGGCGGCTGCGCGCAATGGCGAGCAACTGGCAGGGCGCCGTGCGCGTACCGCCGCGCGCCTGGAGGCCGACGTGATCCGCCGCTCCAAGGCGGGCGAGTTGGCACGCGTGGACGCCAATCTGGCGAGCAGTGAGCGACTGGACGCGCAGGCAGCACTGGCGACGGCACATTCTGAACGCCTGCAGGCAGAGGAGGCGTTTCGCGCACTCAGCGCAATGGACGCCCCTGAAACACTCATTCCAGAGGGTGTGGCCGTATCAGACGCCGCGTCGCCTGCTGACCATCCGCAGATTGCAGCCGATCTGGCTGCGGTCCAACTTGCACGCGACCGCCTTGCAGTCGCTGACGCAGCGCAGCGCGAAGCCCCCGAGCTGGCGCTGCGCGTAGTGCGCGAGCGCGGTGCCCGTGGGGAGTCCTATGCAAGCGCGCTGGGCCTCAAGCTCACGATCCCGTTTTCACTGGGGCCGCGTGCACGCCAAGAAAGCGCGGCAGCGCGCGCCGAACTTGCACAGGCCGAAGGACAGGTCGCTCTGCAGGAGCGCAAGCTTTTGCAAGAAACCGGCAAAGCGAGGCGCGAGCTGGCGACTGGCCAGAAGCAACTGCAACTTGCCCGCGAGCGCCTGGCCCTTTCCACCGACACCCTGGTACTGGCAGAAAAGAGCTTTTCTCTAGGTGAGTCCGATCTTCCTGCCCTGCTGCGGGCGAGGGCCGCCGCTCAGGACGCCGAGGTAGCGCTTGCTCGCGAAGAAATCTCGCTCTACGCCTGGCAGTCCCGTTTGAATCAATCCCTGGGAGTCCTTCCTTGAAATTACTGCGCATTCTTTGTTTTGCTTTGGCTCTGGCCGTGCCCGTCACCGGCTTCTCGCATGAGGGCGAAGATCACGGTGACGCGCCAGCGCCTTTGCCGACGGCTGCTTCCACCCCTCGTGCAGAGGCCCAGACGAGCGATTTCGAACTGGTGGTCGCGCAGGAAGGCCCCTCTTTGCTGCTGTTCCTGGACAACTTCGCGAGCAACGAGCCGGTGACCGGGGCCCAGGTGGAGGTGCAAAGCGGCGATTTGCAAGCCACTGCCACCGAGGTCGGCCCTGGCACCTACCGCGTGGCTGGCGGTGCGTGGACGCTGCCGGGCACGCACGCGCTGACCATTTCGGTGCAGACCGCCGATACGGCAGATCTGCTTAGCGCCTCGCTGGACATCCCTGCGGCTGCCGCTCCCGCTGAAAAGGCTGGCACGAGCTTGCCGGCCGGCCGCTCCCTCTGGATGCTTGCGGGCGCCGTGCTGGTCTTCGCCTTCATCGCCATCGCCTGGCTGCGTCGACGCAGAACCGCTCCCTCCTGAACAAGGCCTTCTTCGATGAAAACCCTGAAAATAGTCCTCGCGGCTGGCAGCGCGCTGCTCGTCCTCTCAACCCAAGCGCTCGCTCACGGCGACGAAGACCACAGTGCGAGTCCACCCGCCATTGCGGCTCCCGCAGCAGGTACGGTAAGCAGCACTGGAACCTTGGCGCAACCCGGAAGCGCAGCGCCGCAGCGGTTGGCCGATGGCAGCCTGTTTGTGCCCAAGGCCGTGCAGCGTCAGCTGGGTCTGCGCACCCGCGTCGCGAAAGTGCAGGACGTACCGGCTTCGCTTGAACTTGCGGGCAAGGTCGTTGCCAACGCCAATGCCGGCGGCTTGGTGCAGGCGGGGCAAGCGGGGCGCGTGGAAGCTGCGGGCTCATCATTGCCCGTTCTGGGTCAGGTCGTTAGCAAGGGCGAAGTGTTGGCTCGGTTGCAGCCGGTGATCAACAGCCTGGAGCGCGGCGCCAGCCAATCGCAGCTTGCCGAGATCGACGCCCAACTCGCCATTGCCGAACGCAAAGTGGCACGCTACGCGGAACTCGCAGGCGCGGTGCCTCAGTCGGTGATCGATGCGGCAGGCCTGGAGCGCGACGCGCTGCGCAGGCGTCGCGGCGCACTGCACGGCGGCTTGAATGGGGCGGAAGCCCTGCGTGCTCCAATTTCGGGTGTCATCAGCGCGTCGCATGTGGTCGCAGGACAGGTGGTCGACGCGAAGGAAGTTCTGTTCGAGGTGGTGGATCCGTCCCGTCTGTCGGTGGAAGCACTGGCGTACGACCCGGCTCTCACCGCTGGTATCGCTGCCAAAGCAAGCGCTGCTGTGCCCGGGGGCGCCCTGGATCTCAGCTATGTTGGCACCGGGCGGCAACTGCGCGAGCAGGCCTTGGTGCTGTTGTTCAGCGTGCGTTCGGGCAGCGCGGCGGTTGCAGTAGGGCAGCCTGTAACCGTGCAAGCCAGCACGACGCGCAGCGTCCAAGGCGCGGCACTTGCGCGCACGGCGGTCATCAAAATGGCCTCTGGCGAGACTGCTGTCTGGGTGCATACCGAGGCAGAGCGGTTCGTGCAGCGCAAAGTGACGGCAGCGCCTCTGAGCGCCACCGAACTGGTCGTGACGCAAGGCGTGAGCCAAGGCGATCGAGTTGTAACGGACGGAGCAGGGCTGCTGGCCCAGGTGCGCTGAGATGTTCGCCTATTTGATTCGCACCAGCATCAGGCAGCGCCTGATCGTCCTTGGTATCTCGCTGCTGCTGGTCGTCTATGGCGTCCTGACGGCGCGCCAGATGCCGGTAGACGTTTTCCCCGACCTGAACAAACCGACGGTGACGCTGATGACGGAGGCCGGCGGCATGGCCCCTGAAGAGGTCGAGCAGCTCGTCACCTTCCCCATCGAATCGGGCATGAACGGCATGCCAGGCGTCACACGGGTGCGTTCGGTCTCCGGCATTGGTTTGTCCATCATCTATGTGGAGTTCGAGTGGGGTTCGGACATCTACCGCAACCGCCAGCAAATCAGCGAACGCCTGAACCTGGTGCGCGAGCAACTGCCCGAAGGCGTCGTGCCCCAAATGGGGCCGATTTCTTCCATCATGGGCGAAATCCTGTTGATCGCTTTGCCGGCCGACCCGGACAAGGTCAGCGCCATGCAGGTGCGCGAGTACGCCGACTGGGTCTTGCGCCCTCGGCTGCTGACCATTCCCGGCATCGCCCAGGTCACGCCCATCGGTGGCGAGGTGCGCCAGTACCGCGTTGAGATCCGCCCGGCGCAGCTGCAGGCTTTGGGTGTCGAGCGCGAAAAACTCGAAGGCGCACTGCGCGATTTCGGGGCCAACACCAGCGGCGGCTTTCTCGAATCCCAGGGACGTGAATACCTGATTCGACAGATCGGTCGCACCAGCCGCCTGCAGGATCTCCAGAACGTCGTGGTGAGTGTAAAGAACGGGCAAGCCATCCTGCTCAGCCAAGTGGCCGACGTGAAGATTGCCCCTGCGCTCAAACGCGGCGATGCCGGGTACAACGGCAAGCCGGCGGTCATTCTGTCGGTGCAAAAGCAACCCAGCGCCGACAGCGTGACGCTGACCCGCGAAGTCGAACATGCCATAGCGGAACTGCAACAGAGCCTGCCTGCAGGCATCGAAGCGCCCCAGTTCCTCTTCAAGCAGGCGAATTTCATTGAAAACTCGGTGCGCAACGTGCAAGAGGCCCTGCGCGACGGCGCCATTCTGGTCGCTGTGGTGCTGTTCCTGTTCCTGTTGAACGTGCGCACCACGCTGATTTCGCTCACCGCCATTCCCGTCTCGCTCTTGGCGACGGCGCTGGTGTTTCACTACTTCGGCCTGTCCATCAACACGATGACGCTGGGGGTCTGGCGATTGCGATTGGCGAACTGGTGGACGACGCTGTCGTCGGTGTGGAAAACGTCCTGCGGCGGCTCAAGCTCAACAGTGCCTTGGCGGTCCCGCGCCCGGTAGCTGAGGTCATCGCCAGCGCAACGCTCGAAGTGCGCTCCGCCATCGTGTATGCCACCGTCATCATCGTGCTGGTGTTTGTGCCGCTGTTTGTCTTGCCCGGCATTGAGGGGCGGCTGTTCTCACCGCTGGGGGTGGCCTATATCGTGTCCATTCTGGCCAGCATGATCGTGTCTGTCACGCTGACGCCGGTGATGGCTTACTACCTGCTGCCGCGTATGAAACAGATGGGCCATGGCGACAGCTGGCTGGTGTCGCATCTCAAACGCTGGGACGCAAAACTGCTGCACTGGTCCTTTGGTCATACCGGAGCTCTGTTACTCACGGCGGTACTGGCGGTGGTGTTGGCAACAGCCACCATCCCGTTCTTTCCACGCTCCTTTCTGCCGGATTTCAACGAAGGTACGCTGACGGTGAACGTCGTGCTCAACCCAGGCACATCGTTGGCCGAATCCAATCGCATTGGGGTGCTTGCGGAGCAGATCGTCGCCAGCGTTCCGGAAGTGACCCAAGTTGGGCGACGCACCGGGCGCGCCGAACTCGATGAGCACGCCGAGGGGGTGCATTACACCGAAATGGACGTGGACCTGAAGGCCTCCGAGCGCAGCCGCAGCGTCATCATCCAGGACATTCGTACGCGGCTGGGCGTACTGCCCGCAGCCAGCAACGTGGGGCAGCCCATATCGCACCGACTCGACCACCTGCTTTCGGGTGTGCGGGCGCAGATTGCACTCAAGGTCTACGGCGACGACCTGGACACCTTGCGCACGCTGGCCGCCGATCTGCGCACCCGCTTGGCCCAGGTTCACGGCTTGACCGATCTTCAGATTGAAAAACAGGTGCTGATTCCGCAGATCAAGATCCACCTGGACTACGACAAATTGGGACGCTATGGCGTGGCCCCCGGTGCCTTGCTTGTTTCGCTTCAGCAAATGGTCGAGGGCGAGCGCGTCACGCAGATTGTCGAAGGCAATCGGCGCTTTGATCTGGTGGTGCGTCTGCCCGAGAAAGACCGCGGTCTGCATGCGCTGCAGAACCTGATGATTGAGACCCCCACCGGCGCAGTGCCACTTTCCAGCCTGGCGACGATTGAGGACGGCGACGGACCCAACCAGGTCAGCCGCGAAAACTCGCGCCGCCGCATCGTGCTGTCGGCCAACACCGATGGCAGCGACATGGCCAAGGTGGTGGCGGATATTCGTGCCGAAATTGCGGCCAAGGCACTGCCCGAAGGCTATTCGGTCTCGCTGGAAGGGCAGTTCCAGGCGCAGGAACAGGCCTCTCGCCTGATCGCGATGCTGGCGATGCTGTCGCTCACCATGATCTTCCTGGTGCTCTACAGCCGCTACCGTTCCACCGCGCTGACCCTCATCATCATGGGGAACATTCCCCTCGCGCTGGTGGGAAGCGTCATCGCGCTGTGGATTTCAGGGCAACCCTTGTCGGTCGCGGCATTGGTCGGCTTCATCACCCTGACCGGGATCGCCACCCGCAACGGGATTCTGAAAATCAGCCACTACATCAACCTGTGTGCATTTGAGGGCGAGAAGTTTGGTCGCGCGCTCATCGTGCGCGGTTCGCTGGAGCGGCTCACGCCCGTGTTGATGACCGCATTGGTCGCCGCTTTTGCGCTCGTGCCCTTGCTGGTGTCGGCGGATGCGCCGGGCAAAGAAATTCTGCACCCCGTCGCCGTGGTCATTTTTGGTGGCCTGGTCAGCTCGACCTTGCTCGACACGTTCCTGACCCCGCTGATGTTCTGGCGCTGGGGTGAAAAGCCTTTGGCGCGGCTGCTGGCCGCGAAGGTTGGTGAAGAACAACCGGAAGCCTTCTGATTTAACCCACCGTCCGGTGCCAACGTGCGCCGGGCATCCTGACTGAAAGAGCGACATCATGAAAAAAATCTTTTCCATCACGGCCTTGGTGCTTGGCGGCGTGCTGGCTGCCGGCAGTGCGTTGGCGCACGACGACGCCTACCTCGATACCCAAAAGGCCCCGCACGGGGGCCAGTTGCGCATGGCAGGCGTGTACCACTTTGAGTTGGTGGTGGACCGCACGAGTCCAGACGCCAAGGAGAAACCCGTCGCCGTGTACTTGACGGACCATGCGGGGGAGAAGATTCCCGCAGCCGGCGCCACGGGCAGCGTCATCTTGCTGTCCGGAAAAACGCGCACCACCGTCACGCTCACGCCCGATGGCGGCAACCTCCTCAAAGGCGTGGGCAAGTACGCGTCCACGCCAGACCTCAAAGCCATCGTGTCGATCACGCCTGCCGGTCAGGCGGCTGCACAGGCTCGCTTCACGCCCCTGAGCGGGGCTGGCGAGATGCACAGCGGCGGCTCAAAGTGAACTGCGGCGGGTGAGCGCAAAGCGGGAAAGCGCCCGCAGTGCGCAGATCCATCCTGCACTAGCACCGCATGACGCAACGAAGTCGCGGTCCCAGATGACAGAGATGTAATGTTCTGGTCATGCTCGCATAGGGGCCGCAAGAAGATCATGGTCACTCGTTCTGCTACTTCAGACGGAGACCTGATCTTTTATGCTTTTCCCTCCCTTCTCGCCCATCAAAGCGGCATTCTCTTCCCGTCGCCGCTTCGTGCAGGGACTCGCCGCAGGCGGCGTTCTCGCCAGTGCTTCCCCATGGTTGCAAGCGGCCCAGTTGCTCGGTCAAAGGCGTGCCTCGTCCGGCACCCCCGAGTTGAGAGGCACGGAATTTTCTTTGGAGATCGCTGAACTACCGGTGAATTTCACTGGGAAGGCGAGAGTGGCAACCGCAATCAACGGCTCCATTCCGGCACCCACGTTGCGCTGGCGTGAAGGCGATACGGTCACGATACGCGTCACCAATCGATTGCGAGAAGCCACCTCCATCCACTGGCACGGCATGATCTTGCCTTTCCAGATGGACGGCGTACCAGGCATCAGTTTTGCTGGCATCCCGCCTGGAGAGACCTTCACCTACCGCTTCAAGGTCGAACAAAGCGGGACCTTTTGGTACCACTCGCACTCCGGCATGCAGGAGCAGACCGGAATGTACGGCGCCATCGTGATCGAACCACGCGACGGCGAATCCATCCGTGCCGACCGCGATCACGTGGTGCAACTGTCGGATTGGACAGACGAGCACCCGATGCGCGTTTTCGCCAAGCTCAAGACGCAGGGCGATTACTACAACTTCAACCAGCCGACTGCGCCTGACTTCTTCCGCGATGTGTCGCGTGATGGCGCCAAGGCCGCATTGGCCAAGCGCAAGATGTGGAACGAGATGCGCATGAGCCCGACCGACCTGTCGGACTTGTCGTCGGACACGCTCACCTATCTGATGAATGGCACGACGCCCGCAGGGAACTGGAATGGCGCCTTCCTTCCCGGTGAAAGGGTCAGGCTGCGCTTCATTAACGGTGCGGCCAATACGTTTTACGACGTTCGCATTCCGGGCTTGAAGTTGACAGTTGTGCAGTCAGACGGGGTGAATGTGGAGCCCGTGACGGTCGACGAGTTTCGCTTTGGTCCCGGTGAGACGTACGACGTCATCGTGCAACCCAAGGACGATGCATATACCGTGTTTGCGCAATCCATGGAACGCACAGGCTATGCACGTGGCACGTTGTCAGTGCGAACCGGGCTGGAGGCCCCCGTGCCACAAGTAGATCCCGTGGTCGCGCTCTCAATGGCCGACATGATGGGCTCCATGGGTGGAATGCCCGGAATGGACCACGGCGCGTCCAGCGGGATGGCGGAAGTGGGCCATGGTGCGATGGCTGGTATGGCGGGAATGCCCGGCATGGACCACAGCGTCATGAAAGGCATGGATCACGGCAGTATGAAAGGTATGGACCACAGCGCCATGTCGGGCATGGGCATGAGCAAAGGGTCTGTGCCGCCCAGTCAAACGGTTCGGCACGCCCGCACTGAATATGGTGCCAGCACCGACATGCGCGTGGATATGCCGCGAACCAACCTCGACGATCCAGGAGTCGGGTTGCGCAACAACGGTCGCCGCGTGCTCACACTGGCAGATCTGCACACCGTAGGGGGGCCGCTTGACCCCCGTGGTGCCGAGCGCGAAATCGAGCTGCACCTGACCGGCAACATGGAGCGCTACACCTGGTCGCTCGACGGGCTGGAATTTGGCCAGTCAACGCCCGTCCATATGAGCTACGGAGAGCGCGTGCGGGTCATCCTGCACAACGACACGATGATGACCCACCCCATGCACCTGCACGGCGTTTGGAGTGAGCTGGAAAATTCAGACGGCAGTTTCCAGGCGCGCCGCCACACCATCCCTGTGCAGCCAGCGCAGCGCATCAGTTTCCTGGTTACCGCCGACGCACTGGGCCGGTGGGCATGGCATTGCCATCTCGCTTTCCATATGGACGCAGGCATGTTCCGCGAGGTGGTGATTTCGTGAAACACCTAGACATATCAGGGCAAAAAACAATGAAAAAACTGCGAAACCACGTACTTGTGGCAACAACATTTCTATTTACCGGCGCCTCAGCCATGGCGGCGTCCGAAATGCCCCAAGCCGCGAAACAGATGGATCATTCCATGAGCACATCCGGTGCCAAAGATGCAAAGACTCCAGAGATGGACCACGGCTCTATGGACATGCAGATGCAAGGAGGTTCTGCGCCGTCCGACGCGCGCGACCCCCATGCGTACTCCGGAGGCTTCACCCTGCAGTCTGGGCCCTATGCGATGAATGGCTATCAGAGACTGCGCCTGGCTGACGAAAAGTCCTTTGGATCGGTCCTATTCGATAGTTTGGAAGCCGTGCGCAGCGATGGAAAGACTTCGGGCTCGTACGACATCCTGGGTCGCTTCGGTCGTGACTACAACAAGTTTGTCCTTAAGGCCGAAGGCGAAGTTGCTAGCGGGAAACTTCAAGAAGCCCGCACCGAGGCACTGTGGAGCCATGCCGTCGCTACGTTTTGGGATGCCCAGCTTGGTTTGCGTCATGACAGCGGCATCGGCCCCAACCGTTCTTGGCTGGCCATGGGCATACAGGGGCTTGCCCCCTACTGGTTTGAAGTTGACGCTGCAGCGTATGTTGGATCCGGCGGTCGCACTGCCTTGCGCCTTAGTGCGGACTACGAGTTACTGCTGACCCAGCGTCTGATCGTGCAACCACGCATCGAAGCCAACTTTTACGGCAAGAGCGATGTGGCCCGCGATATTGGAAAGGGTTTGTCGGACGTGACCACCGGCATCCGCGTCCGCTATGAGTTCACGCGTCAGTTCGCCCCCTATGTCGGTGTGGAATGGGCCAATCGCTTTGGTCAAACCGCAGACCTTGCCCGCGCTGCAGGCGAGCAAACACGAAACACCCGGTACGTCGCTGGCGTGCGGTTCTGGTTTTAGGTTCGACAAGCCATACAACCGCCAACACGCACTTGGCAGAACGCTAAATCTTTAACTTGGAATTTCTAAATGAATAAATTGATCTGTACGCTGGCCCTCTCAGCGCTGCCGGCTTTCGCATTCGCCGCCGGGGACCACGGCTCGCATGGCGATGCGAAAGCAGGCACTGCGCCGGCGGCTGGCCACGCCATGGCTGGTATGCAGGAGATGCACAACGACATGCATGCATCGCTGGCTGGCATGGCGGGTGATGCGTCCAGGGTTAGTCGGACGATTGCAGTTGAGATGGACGACACGATGCGCTTCACGCCAGGCGACCTGAGTGTCAAAGCCGGTGAGACCGTGCGCTTCTTCATCGTCAACAAGGGCAAGGTGCCGCATGAGATGGTGATTGGCACGTCCGAAGAGATTGCTGAGCACGCCGAAATGATGAAAAAAATGCCCGGCATGGCGCACAAGGAGGCGAACCAGATCACTCTGGCTCCGGGACAACGCGGCGGCATTGTCTGGCAATTTGGAAAGGCAGGAACGGTGACCTACGCCTGCCTGGTGCCGGGCCATAAGGAGGCCGGCATGGTCGGAACGGTGGAGGTCCATTGAACCCTCCCTCCAGTTTCGATCCGCAGCAAGTCAACCTTTCATTGAATCGACTCTGTGCCTGAGTGCGGAGCAAAAGTCCGCGCATTTAGCCGGAGTCTGGACAACTCTTACCGCATCCCAACCGATGCATTTCCTACCGTCGATCCCCATGACCAGGAGCCTCAAATGAACTTCGTTCGCACCATCTCAATCTTCTCCGCTGTTGCCGCCATCACGATGACCACGTCCGCGTGGGCCGCCAACGACGAGCAGCACGACAGCCACCACCCCGCATCGGCAGCGAGTGAGCAAGTCACGCAGGCCAGTCCCAGCACTCCTGGTATTGGCAAAGGAATGGGTGGAATGGCGCCCATGCAAGGCGGTGCCGATCAGATGAAAGCCATGCAGCAGATGCACGAGCAGATGATGGTCGCCAAGACGCCCGACGAGCGCAATGCCTTGATGGCCGAACACATGAAGCTCATGCAGAGCGGCATGAACATGATGGGCAGCATGGGCAGCATGGGCAGCATGGGCGGCATGGGCAGCATGGGCAGCATGGGTGCCGGTGCCACAGCCGGCAACCCTGCCGACATGGCCGCGCGCCGGGGCATACTGGAACAGCGCATGGACATGATGCAGTCCATGATGCAGATGATGATGGACCGCATGCCATCGGTCCCGGCAACGAAGTAAGGGGCCAACCATGCAACCTTCACCCAACACCCCTGCACAGCCGACAGCAGTCGCCTACGGCTTTCATTGCGCAATCGGCGACAAGGACTTTGCGGCAGCGGTCGCCCGCGTTACCGAAGCGCTGAAGACCGAAGGTTTCGGCATCCTGACCGAAATCGATGTGCAGGCCACGATGAAGAGCAAGCTCGGCATCGAGGGGCGGCCGTACCGCATCCTCGGCGCCTGCAACCCACCACTGGCGCACCGCGCGCTGGACGCCGAACCTGATATTGGCCTGCTGCTGCCGTGCAACGTCGTCGTTCGCGAAGAGGCTGACGGGGGCCTGGTCGTCGGCTTCATGGACCCGGTGGCCGTGCTGCAGATGACCAGCAACCCCGAAGTCGCCAAAGTCGCCCATGAGGTGCACGAGCGACTGCAACGCGTCAAAGCCCTGTTGACCGCGCCTGCGACGACCGGCAACTGAGGCCCAAGGAGGTGCACATGTTTTACGACGGCACCCACATGGGGGGCATGCATTGGTTTTGGTGGCTCTTCTGGCTCGCGCTGATCGGCGTCTTCGTGTTCTACGGGTGGGGGCGGTCAGACGACCAACGCGGCAGCCCGCCCGAGTCGCCACACGAGGTGCTGAAGCGGCGCCTTGCCAACGGCGAGGTCTCAGTTGACGAGTACGAGCAACGCAAGCAACTGCTCGATCGCGACGCCGATCCAAAGGCCTGAGTACGGCGCCAAAGAAGCCTTGACATTCACATGATGTCAAGGCTTATCTTAGACACCATAGACCGACGCCAATCGTTTCGGCTGTCGAGGAAGGAGCTAACGACATGCACAGCACCCACCACGAGCACCTTGGCAACACGCAAGAGCTGTCTGACAGGAATTCGGAAGACCGTTTGCCGGGCACGCACCGGAGCGTGCGGAACAAAGGCATCGCACTGGGCCGGCCTTTCAAGCTTGCACTGGTCATGGTTGCCTTGGTCGGCGGTTTCTACCTCCTGCGCGAGCACTGGAGCCATGTCGCCGGCAACTGGATTTACCTGCTGCTGCTGGCGTGCCCGTTGATGCATTTGTTCCACGGTCACGGCGGGCACGGTGGTCACGCCGCACCGCCCGCCGATCTCACCAATAAGAAGGAATAACGCCATGAACACGCTCACAAGCCATGCACACGAGGGGAACAAGCACCATAGCCCGCCGCCGACATCAAACCCAGCAAGCCTCAAAGACCCCGTGTGCGGTATGACGGTGACGGAGCAGTCCGAGCATCACCTTGAGCACGAAGGGCAGCCCTATTACTTCTGCAGCGCCAAGTGCCAAGGCAAGTTCGCGGCGAACCCGCTGCAGTACCTTGCCTCGACAGCGCCGGTGGATGCCGCTCCAGCCGTTGCCGGCACGATCTATACCTGCCCGATGCACCCCGAGATTCGGCAGGACCATCCCGGCAGTTGCCCCAAATGCGGCATGGCGCTGGAGCCGGAGATGCCGACGCTGGATGACGATGAAAACCCGGAGCTGGTCGACTTTACGCGCCGCTTCTGGTGGACTTTGCCATTCACGGCGGTCGTGACCTTTCTGGCCATGGGCGGTCACCGGCTCGGTTTGTTCCCCACAGGCACACAGCCCTGGATTGAACTGGTGTTGACCTTGCCTATCGCCTTGTGGGCTGGCTGGCCGTTTTACGTGCGCGGCGTGCAGTCGGTGATCAACCGCAGTCCCAACATGTGGACCCTGATCGGCTTGGGCACCAGCGTCGCCTTCGTCTACAGCGTGGTGGCGACCGTCGCACCGCATATCTTTCCGGCGACCTTCGTCACCAATGGCATCGTTGCGGTGTATTTCGAGGCGGCGGCGGTCATCATTTCATTGACCTTGTTGGGCCAGATCCTGGAGCTGAAGGCGCGCTCGCAGACCTCAGCCGCAATCAAGTCGCTGCTGGGCCTGGCACCCAAGACGGCACGGCGCATTGCTGCCGACGGTACCGAGGAAGATGTCCCGCTTGCCCATGTGCATGTCGGCGACCTGCTGCGTGTGCGTCCGGGAGAAAAAGTGCCGGTCGACGGCATCGTTGTCGAAGGCAGCAGTGCACTCGATGAATCGATGCTCACCGGCGAGCCCATGCCAGTGAGGAAGCGCGCCGGCGACAAATTGATCGGCGCAACGATGAACACCAGTGGCGCACTGGTGATGCGCTCCGAACATGTCGGCTCGGCGACCGTGCTGTCGCAAATCGTCCAGATGGTCGCGCAGGCGCAGCGCTCGCGCGCACCGATGCAGCGCATGGCCGACATGGTCGCTGGCTACTTCGTCATGGCCGTCGTCGCCATCGCCGTGCTGACCTTTTTCGCCTGGGGTCTCTTCGGACCCGAGCAGGGTTGGGTCTACGGCTTGATCAATGCGGTGGCGGTGCTGATCATCGCCTGCCCCTGCGCGCTCGGCCTGGCCACGCCGATGTCCATCATGGTTGCCACCGGTAAAGGCGCAACAAGTGGAGTGCTGTTCCGCGACGCTGCGGCGATCGAGAATCTGCGCAAGATCGATACGCTGATTGTCGACAAGACCGGTACGCTGACCGAGGGGCGCCCGACCTACGAGCGCGCCGTTGCCGCGCAGGGGCACGAGGAGGACGAGGTCCTGCGCCTGGCGGCCAGCCTTGACCAAGGCAGCGAACATCCGCTGGCTGCAGCCATCGTCGCTGCGGCGCGAGACCAAGGCTTGACGCTGGCCAAGCCCGAGCAGTTCGATTCTGAATCTGGTATTGGCGTGCGCGGTACGGTGGAAGGCAAGGCGCTGGCTTTGGGAAACACCGCGCTGATGGATCAACTCGGCGTGAAGGTGGATGCACTGAAGGCGCAGGCCGAAGCATTGCGCGCACAGGGCGCCAGCGTGATGCACCTGGCGGTTGATGGGCAATTGGCGGGACTGCTGGCGGTATCCGACCCGATCAAGGCGACGACACTTGACGCCCTGAACGCGCTGCGCAAATCGGGGTTGCGCATCGTGATGGCCACCGGCGACGGCTTGACCACGGCACGTGCGGTCGGCAAACGCCTGGGCATTGACGAGATACATGGTGAGGTCAAGCCGGCAGACAAGGTGGCACTCGTCGAGAAGCTGCAGAAGGAAGGTGGTGTCGTCGCCATGGCTGGCGACGGCATCAACGACGCACCGGCGCTGGCACGTGCCGACGTCGGCATTGCGATGGGCACCGGAACCGATGTAGCGATGAACAGCGCTCAGCTGACCCTGGTCAAGGGGGACTTGCGTGGCATCGCCACAGCGCGGGCGTTGTCGGTCGCCACGGTGGCGAATATGAAGCAGAACCTGGGCTTTGCCTTCATCTACAACGCACTTGGCGTGCCGCTGGCGGCAGGGGTGCTGTTCCCGTTGACCGGCTGGCTGCTGTCGCCGCTGATTGCCGCGCTGGCAATGAGCCTGAGCTCGTTTTCGGTCATCACGAATGCACTGCGCTTGCGCAGCGCGAAGGTGGACAAGTTTTGAGAAGCGAGTGCGAGACCTGTCAAGGCCGCCCTTGAAAGCTCAGTGCGCTATACGGCCCCACGAACTCAGGGAAGCAACATTCGCGTCAATGCCCTTTCTGCGAGCGCAGTCCAAACGCGCGCCGCATCGGGCACTTTGACGAATTGCTTAACGAGTCTGTACGTAGGGCGCCGCTGCGGCGGGTGGTCGATGCCGGCGAAGTGGGCCGCGCAGTGCTGATGCCGGCGAGCGACTACGCATCGGGCATCACCGGCGAAGTGCTGCATGTGGATGCCGGATTTCATGTTTCCGGAATGATTTTCCATGGGCCCCGCTAGGCTCGATGCGCGCCTTACCGAAGTGTAATTTGTTGGATATCTGAATGTCGGTGCTTTGACTCTACATTAGTTTCAGTGATTCATTTTTGACATCACCCGCTGCTTTCAGGATGAAAGCATGCGTCCATAAAACTCGATAAGGAATCTAAGATGAATATTCGTAACCTCGCCATCGCTACGCTTTTCGCAAGTGCATCCGCAACGTCAGTCTTCGCCTCTCAGTCTCTTCATTGGGTGGGAGGTGAGATTGGATTTATTGAACACAATATCCCCAGCACCGTCACACGTGCAAAGGTGATGCAGGATTATCAATTGTCCCTTCAAAGTAAGGTCGATGGTTCTAGCGGAATTCAGCTGGGCGGAGACGCCGGCTATCTGGAGCCGCGACACTCCTATACAGTTGCCGATGGAAAACTTCGCCACACCGACAGTATTTCTCACAAAACCGCTAAACCGGAGTATCAGCACTCTGCTACTGAGCATGTGGTTTTCTCGGAAACCTACGTGAACTGAAAGCAGTAACTGGTTGGGGCTGAAGGTAATTATCTTCAGCTCCTCATATATCTAGGTTTAAGCCCAGTCATTTTCGACTGCATCAATACAATCTAAAGAGAAAGAACGATATGAACTTCAGCACTTCGTCATTCAAGAAGGGGCTGCTCTTCGTTCTAGTGGCCGCCCTGGCTGGCGGCGCCGCACTTCTTTGGATGCAGACCCAACGGCATTCACAAGCCACGTCCACCAACGCAACCCAGGCCGTTAAAGTACCTGAATATTCCATGATGGCACGGGCCGGGCTCGTCACGTTTGAGGCGACTTGCGCACGTTGTCATGGCAGCAACGGCACTGGCACGGACAAAGGGCCACCGTTGCTCCACGAAATTTACAACCCGGGCCATCACCCCGATGGAGCGTTTGTCTCCGCGGTTCGCCAAGGCGTCCGCCGCCACCATTGGAACTTTGGCGACATGCCCTCGCAACCTCAAGCAAGCGACCGTGAAATAGCCGAAATCGTGCGCTACGTGCGCGAGTTGCAGCTCGCCAATGGAATTGTGTATCGCGAGCACCGGATGTAGAAGATTGGCCTCCACTTTGAAGCATGCCGGCCAACACTGGACCAAGTCCTACAGTTGCCGAACGCTTGTAGCAGTAGCGTCAATGCACGGCGGTTGGCGCGCAACCCTGCACCAAGATTGGAGATAGCATGAATAATCAAGGAAACCACCAAGCAAGCTACTTGCGCTTCTGGGCCATGGTCAGTGCCTCTACGGTCATTGGCTTTGGTGCCATGTATCTGAATACCTACGAAATCGGTCACGTCTTTTTTAGCTGGACAAGATTTTTTATGGCGATGATCATGGGAGGCATCATGACGGCTGTAATGATGTTGTTTATGTGGAAAATGTATCCGAGCCGGGGCGCAAACGTGGGCGTGCTGGTCGTTGCAGCGGTTTTATTTCTTGCCGGGCTCGCATTGGTGCGGAGCCAGGCCACCATAGGGGATGTGGCCTATATGCGCGCCATGATTCCTCACCACTCCATCGCCATCCTTACCAGCACTCGCGCGAAAATTCAGGATGAACGCGTGCGGGAATTGGCGCGCGGAATTATCAAAGCGCAAGAAAAAGAAATTCAGGAAATGAAGGGCCTGATAGCCGATCTTTCCAAATAAATAAAATTTGGTAAAACCCTCAAGTTCTGAACAATTTACTTTGCGCTGACGATCAAAGTGCCATCGGCTGGGCCCGCTTCGCGGCTGGTCTCTCGTGTTCCCGTGTTACCAAATGCGGTAATGAGCATTGGCCGCCAGCGGGGCGTAGCATGGGCCTATGAACGACAAACAAAACCGCACCTCGTTGCGCCTGTTGGATGCCTATTGGCGCGCCGCCAACTACCTGTCGGTCGGCCAGATCTTTCTGTGGGACAACCCTTTGCTGAAGCGCCCACTGACTTTGGCCGACGTCAAACCCATGCTGCTCGGGCATTGGGGCACCACGCCGGGACAGAACTTCATCTACGCGCACCTGAACCGCGTGATCAAGGCCGGGGATCTGAACATGATCTATATCTCGGGCCCGGGCCACGGTGGTCCAGCGGTGGTCGGCAATACTTATCTTGAGGGCAGCTACAGCGAGATCTACCCCGACATCAGCCGCGACGAAGCCGGCCTCAAGAAGCTGTTCAGGCAGTTCTCGTTTCCTGGCGGCATACCCAGCCACGCCTCGCCCGAGTGTCCTGGTTCGATTCACGAAGGTGGCGAACTGGGCTACTCGCTGAGCCATGCATTCGGCGCTGTCTTCGACAACCCGGACCTGATCGCTGCCTGCGTGGTCGGCGATGGCGAGGCCGAGACCGGCCCGCTCGCCACCGCTTGGCATTCCAACAAGTTTCTGAATGCGGCGACCGACGGCGCAGTTCTTCCCATCCTGCACCTCAACGGCTACAAGATCGCCAACCCAACGGTGCTGGCGCGCATCACGCGCGAGGAGCTGGAGCAGTTTTTTCGCGGCTGCGGCTGGACGCCCATCTTCGTGGAAGGGCATGAGCCCGAGGCGATGCATGCCCTGATGGCCGCAGCGCTGGACCAAGCCGTGGCAGACATCCAGCACATGCAGCGCCAAGCACGCGAACATGGCGTGGTGGAGCGCCCCCGTTGGCCCATGATCGTGCTCAACTCCCCCAAGGGATGGACCGGTCCGAAGGAGGTGGACGGTCAGCCGAACGAGGGAAATTTTCGTTCGCACCAGGTGCCACTGCACCCGGCCGATCACCCCGGTCATTTGAAGCAGTTGGAAGACTGGCTGCGCAGTTACCGGCCAGAAGAACTCTTTGGCGAGTACGGGCGCCTCAAGCCTGAAATCGCCGCGCTGGCACCGAGCGGCTTGCGGCGCATGGGCGCCAATCCGCACGCCAACGGCGGCCTGCTGCTGCGCGACCTGCATCTGCCCGACTACCGCGCATACGCAGCCGAGGTGCCCGTGCCGGGCGCTCCGGGCATCGGCGATACACGCGTGCTCGGCCCATTCCTGCGCGACGTTGCCAAGCTGAACGACGCCGAGCGGAACTTCCGCATCTTCGGGCCAGACGAGACCGTCTCCAACGGCTTGGCTGCCGTATTCGAAGCCACCAATCGCCAGTGGGACGCCGCCACTGCTGCCGGCGACCAGTGGCTGGCGCCCCAGGGGCGGGTGATGGAGATGCTCAGCGAACACCAGTGCGAGGGTTGGCTCGAAGGCTATCTGCTCACCGGGCGGCACGGCCTGTTCAACTGCTACGAGGCCTTTATCCACATCGTCGATTCGATGTTCAACCAGCATGCCAAGTGGCTCAAGGTCAGCGCCGAGCTGCCCTGGCGGCCCAAGATTGCGTCGCTGAACTACCTGCTGGCCTCGCATGTCTGGCGCCAGGACCATAACGGGTTCACGCACCAGGACCCAGGGTTCATCGACCATGTCGTCAACAAGAAGGCCGAAGTCGTGCGCGTCTACCTGCCCCCGACGCCAACTGCCTGCTGTCTGTGATGGACCACTGCCTGCGCAGTCGGCACTACGTTAACGTAGTAGTCGCGGGCAAACATCCGGCACCGCAATGGCTGACGATGGATGCCGCAGCCGCGCACTGCGCTGCAGGGATCGGCGCCTGGCACTGGGCCGGCAACGAAGCGCCGGAAGGCGCGCCCAAGGTCGATCCCGACGTGGTGATGGCCTGCTGCGGGGACGTACCCACGCTGGAGACGCTGGCCGCAGTCTCCATCTTGCGCACCGAACTTCCCGATCTGCGGATCCGGGTCGTCAATGTCGTCAATCTGATGAAGCTGCAGCCGCCAAGTGAGCACCCGCATGGACTCTCGGACGCAGAGTTCGACGCGCTGTTCACACAGGGCAAGCCGGTCATCTTCGCGTTTCACGGCTACCCATGGCTGATCCATCGGCTGACCTACCGGCGCACCAACCACGACAACCTGCATGTTCGCGGTTACAAGGAAGAAGGCACGATCACCACGCCATTTGATATGACGGTGCTGAACGATCTGGATCGCTTCCACTTGGTCATGGACACCATCGATCGCCTGCCGCAAACCGGCGCTGCGGGCGCGGCTTTGAAAGCCAGGCTGGCGGCCAAGCTGGTGGGGCACAGACGCTACATCCGCGAGCACGGCCAGGATATGCCGGAAGTGCGCCATTGGCGCTGGAAGGAAACCGCACCATGAACGCTTCACTTGCTCCCTTGGTCGCCACGGCGCAAGCCCTGATGGCGCCAGGCAAAGGCCTGCTCGCCATGGACGAGAGCGTGGGCACGTGCAACCGGCGCCTGGCCGAAGTCGGCATTGCGCAGACGCCAGAGAACCGCCACCGCTATCGCGAACTGCTTGTGACCACACCTGGCCTGTCCGAGGCCATCAGTGGAGTCATCCTGTTCGATGAGACTTCGCATCAGAGCACCGCCGAAGGCGTGCCCTTTGTGGAGGTCTTGCAGGGCGCCGGCGTCTTGGTCGGCATCAAAGTCGATGCGGGTGCGAAATTGCTTGCGGGTCATCCAGATGAGCAAGTCACCGAAGGACTGGACGGCTTGCGCGAGCGCCTCGCGCACTATGCCTCGCGCGGCGCGCGCTTCGCCAAGTGGCGCGCGGTGCTGAAAATCGGAGACGGCTTGCCGAGCCGGGCTTGCATGCTCGTCAACGCCCACGCACTGGCGCGCTACGCCGCCCTTTGCCAGGAAGCGCAACTCGTTCCCATCGTCGAGCCCGAGGTGCTGATGGACGGTGGCCACACGCTGGCGCGGTGCAGCGAGGTCACGGGCGAGGTGCTGCACCAGGTCTTCGAGCAGCTCTACCGTCAGGGGGTGGTGTTGGAGGGAATGGTCCTCAAGCCGAACATGGTGCTGCCGGGACTGTCCTGCGCAGGCACTGCGTCGCTGGAAGAGGTTGCCGATGCCACGCTGAGCTGCCTGCGGCGCGGCGTACCAGCCGCCGTTGCTGGCATCGCGTTCCTGTCCAGCGGTCAATCGGCCAAGCTGGCCACGGCTCGCTTGAATGCCATGAACCTGCGAGCCGGCTCGCAAGGCCCGGAAACCGCGCTGCCAGCGAATGGACTGCCCTGGCCGCTCACTTTCTCGTTTGGGCGTGCACTGCAGCAACCGGCGCTGGGCCTGTGGGCTGGCGACGACGTGAATCGCGTCGCCGCGCAAAAAGCGCTGCTCCACCGAGCCCGCTGCAATGGTGCAGCAGCGCAGGGCACATGGCGCCCTGGGATGGAGAGCGACGGGCTGTCGACATGAAAATCTACCTGGTGCGCCACGGGGAAACCGCCTGGACGCTCAGCGGCCAACACACCGGTGTGACGGACCTTGGGCTGACCGCCCATGGTGAAGAGGAGTCGCGCGCCCTGGCACCACGCCTGCGGCCTCTGGCGTTTGCGCGCGTCCTGGTCAGCCCGCGCCTGCGCGCGCGCCAGACCTGTGCGCTCGCCGGCTTTGGGGAGGTGAGCGAGCTTGAACCCGATTTGGCCGAGTGGGACTATGGCCGCTACGAAGGGCTGAGCTCGGAAGACATCCGCCGCGAGAACCCCGAATGGAACATCTGGCGGGACGGCTGCCCCGGCGGCGAGTCGCCTGCAGACGTCAGCGCGCGGGCCGACAGGCTGATTTCGCGGCTTTGCACGACGCAAGACACCATCGCACTGTTCTCGCATGGGCAGTTCAGTGCAGCGCTTGCCGTGCGCTGGATCGGGCTGGCTCTGGTCGAAGGCCAGCACTTTGCTCTGCACACGGCATCGGTAAGCGCGCTGGGCTTCGCAGGGCATCACCCGGATCGGCGGATGATCGAGCTGTGGAATGAACGTTCAACGCTGTCATCGGGTCCGACGCAGCGCCAATGAACGCGCGCACGCGCTGTCTCATGCCAGCGAGCCGGGCTGGGAGACAGTGGAGGATCTTCGCAGAGCAAGATCCCGGTAAGAAAACGCACTGAAAAAGGAGCCTCTGCGTGAAACTTCTGCTTGTTGGAGCAACGGGGCTGGTAGGGAGCCATGTGTTGCGCCTCGCGCTGGCCGACGATCGAATCGACGGTGTGGTGGCGCCTTCGCGTCAGGAATTGCCCGGACATCCGAAATTGCAGGCGCCGGTTGTGGACTTCGAGCACCTGCCGGAAGACGCCCCATGGTGGCGGGCGGATGCGATCATCTGCACCTTGGGCACCACCATGTCAAAAGCCGGATCCAAGGATGCCTTTCGGCGCGTGGACCATGACTATCCGCTCCTGGCGGCTCGCCTGGCCCGGCAGCATGGAACCCCCGCCTACGTGTTGAATTCGGCCTTGGGTGCCGACGCATCGTCGCGCATCTTCTACAACCGGGTGAAGGGAGAACTTGAGCACGATCTGGAGACCTTGGAGTTTTCTTCCCTCACCCATGTCCGACCCGGCCTCATCGGTGGAGACCGCCAGGAAGTCCGTGCAGGAGAACGAGCGAGCGCTTCGGTATTGGCGTGGCTTGGCCCGTTCTTGCCGCGTCGATGGCGGTTGAATCCGGCGCCAAAGATTGCCCAAGTTTTGCTCGATGCCGCGATCCGGCGGTTGCCGGGCGTTCATGTCATCACGTCCGAGCGCATGAGTTGAAGCCGCACCTGCACTCCGGCCGGTACCCCAATCACGCGGCCAATCACGTTGCATCAGGCGTGGCCCGCTCGGCGGGCGCAAATGGCCAATTCGGGCGGGCAGCGCAGAGCGGCACAATGGACAACAATGTCCAGCCACCTACAACCCAGCCTTTGCACGACTGTGTCATGAACAATATTGACAGCCTCATGCACAACATTTCTTCGCAGAAGGTGATCGACCTGCTGCTCGATGCCGTGTGCATCGTGCAGGAAGACAGCCGCATTGTTTTCGTCAGCGCCGCCTTCGAACGCATCTTTGGCTACACGCCGCAGGAAGTGGTGGGCCGGCGCATTCTGGACATGCTGCACCCAGACGACCTGGCCGCCACGCAGGGCCAGGTCGCCAGCATCATGGCGGGCGATTTGCAGTTGCAGTTTGAAAATCGTTACGTGCGCAAGGACGGGCGCATTGCCCACATTCGGTGGACCGCACGCTGGCTGCCCGACCGGCAGGTGCGGCTGGCCGTGGCGCACGACATCACCGAACGCAAGCGGCACGAGAGCCTGCAGGCAGCGCTCTATGCCATTTCGGAAGCTGCGCATGCTACACAAGGCCTGGTGTCGCTCTTTGAGCATATCCATGAAATCATCGGACGCTTGATGGTGGCAACCAACTTCTCGGTAGCCCTGCGCGATGCCACCAGTGGTGAGTTGCGCTACGCCTACCATGTCAATGAGCGTGTGGCGGCGCCCGGCGCACCGCTTTGCAGCGATTCGCGCTGCGCTGAGGTGGTTCGCACCGCCAGCCCTTTGCTGATCACCCCCGACACTCGCCATGGCTGGTCCGTGCAGACGCCGCCTGCCGATGCAGTACCCCAGGCAAGGTACTGGCTCGGGGTGCCTCTGCGCTCCGAGAGCGGTGTGATTGGTGCGCTGGTGCTGCAGAGCTACGGCGAAGAGGGGGCCTACACGAGCGCCGATCAGGAATTGCTGCAGTTTGTCTCCACCCAGGTAGCTACGGCCATTGAGCGCAAGCAAATACACGAACACCTGCGGCAGATGGCGCAATTCGACGCGCTCACCCGCTTGCCCAATCGCATGGTGCTGATGGACCGCTTGCAGATTGCCCTGGAGCGGGCGCGCCGCGATGGCACGCTGGTGTCCTTGCTGTTTGTGGATCTGGACGATTTCAAACGCGTCAACGATACCCTGGGCCATGCCATGGGCGACCTCTTGCTGCAACGGGTGGCGGGGCGGCTGCACGGCTCTGTGCGCGCCTCCGACACCGTGGCTCGCCTGGGTGGCGATGAGTTTGTGGTGCTGCTTGAAAGCGGGCGTCAGAAGGACCACGCCCACACGGTGGCAAACAAGATACTGGCGGCATTTTCCCATCCGTTCGACCTGGAGGGCAATGTGCTGCAGATACATCCCAGCATTGGCACAGCGCTCTATCCCGTCGACGGTAGCGACGCTGCGGCCTTGCTGGATCATGCAGATCGAAGCATGTATCTGTGCAAACAGGCGGGCGGCGGCGCTGTGCAGCCGGCCTCTGCGCCTGCCGTGCTCGAGGCCCCGACGCTTTAGCAGCGTCAGTAGCTGCGCCCGCCCTTGTACATGGCGTGCTGGCGCCGATTGAGCGTGGCCGCTTCGCCCAGCCGTGCCATGGCGGCCCCGGCGTGGGCATGGGTGATGGCCATACCCAGCGCATCTGCCGCATCGGTTCCGGGCAGACCGGGCAGGTTGAGCAGGCGGCGCACCATTTCCTGCACCTGGCTTTTGGCGGCGCGCCCGTGGCCCACCACGGCCTTTTTCATTTGGAGCGCGGTGTACTCGGCCACAGGCAGGTTGCCGGCCACCAGCGCCGTGATGGCTGCACCGCGCGCCTGGCCCAGCAGCAAGGTCGACTGCGGGTTGACATTGACGAACACGATCTCCACCGTCGCCACGTCGGGCTGGTAGCGCGCCACCACCTCGCCGATGCCGTCGAACAGCACCTTCAGGCGACCCGGAAGATCGCCCAGCGCGAGCTGCGTGGTGCGGATGGTGCCGCTGGCCACGTAGGCGAGTTGGTGGCCGTCTACATCCACCACGCCAAAGCCCGTGGTTTGCAGGCCGGGGTCGATACCAAGAATGCGCATGTGCTATTGATTGAGTAGCTAATAGCGCTTGTTGCATATGCGCTAGAGGCCAATTTTTCTTGAAATATGGAGTCGGAAAGAGAGTGCTCCTTGCGGCGCCCATCATAGGGGCGGCAGGGGGTGGAGACCGGAGCGCAGCATGCCCACTTCGACGGCGCTGTTAGCATGGAACGTCGCTCACTATCGTCGCCAGACGCGGCCAGGCGCCGTGAAAATTTCTCCCCTGAACCGACTGCGTTCCATTCTTCGCCGCTGGTATGCACTGGCGCGCGGCGAACTGTGGTTCCCCCATGTGCCGCTGGCCGTGGCGCTGGCCGGTGGTGGCTTGCTGCTGCTGCAGCAAGACTTTGGCGGCCATGCGCGCGCCTATCTTGACGCGCTGTTGCACGGGCGTTTTGACCTGCCTGCCAGCCTGCTGCCTCCCCTGTTGATTGGTGGCGGCATGCTGATCATGGCGGTGGGCCTGCTGCTGCGCTCGCGCCTGGCCTGGACCATGGCCACATTGCTGGCCATCACCGGGGCGGCGAGTCTGCTGTTTGGCCAGCACCTGCAATCGCACCTTCTGCTGGTCTATTTTGCGCTGGTGCTGGTGGCCCTGACAGTGGCCTGGCGGCAGTTTGACCGCAGCAGCGTGGCTGCCAGCACGCTGTTTGCAGTCACTTCGGTGGTGATGCTGCTGATGTACGCGACGTTTGGGGCGTACTACCTGGGCGGGGAGTTCAAACCGGAAATCACCGATCTGATCACTGCCTTGTATTACGCGCTGGTCACCATGAGCACGGTCGGCTATGGCGACATTACCCCGCAGACGGCCGAATCGAAGTTGTTTACCGTTTCCATCATCATTCTTGGTGTGGCGGTGTTTGCGACGTCGTTGACGGCCGTGATTGCACCGATGGTCAGCAACAGCCTGCAGAAAATCGTCAATCGCAAGGGGTCGCGCATGAAACGGGAAAATCATTTCGTCGTCATCGGCAACGGGTCGCTGGCCATCAACACGGCGCGCGAGCTGCAGCGCCGCGGCCACCCGGTTACGCGGCTGCTGCGCTCAGCGCCCGAGGACGCCGAGACCCGCGACGGCGGCATGGATATCGTCGTAGGCGACCCCAACAGCACCGAGGTGCTCAAGGAAGCAGGCGCCCACCGCGCCCAGGCGGTGCTGGCGATGATGGTGGACGATTCAGAAAACGCCTTTGTCATCCTTGCCGTCAAGGAGCTGGGCGGCAAGGCGCGCACGGTTGCTGCGGTGAACGACGCCGCGCACCTGAGCCGCGTCAAACTGGCCCAGCCAGACGTGGTGATTTCGCCCCAGGTGCTCGGCGGCGAGCTGATTGCTATGGTGATGTCGGGCGAAGAAGTCACGCCCGATTTCGTGATGAAACATGTTTTCCAGCGTGCCGAACAGCCGGTCAAGACGTGAAGGGGAGCAGCATGCAGTTTTTTCGACTTGGTCCCTGGGGGGAAGAGATGCCGGCAGTGTGCTCGGGCGGCACGTATTGGGACTTGCGCACGCTCACGCAAGACCTGGATGGCGCTTTTTGGGCCAGTGGCGGCACCCGCCGTGTGGCCGAGGCGCTGGAGGGCGGCGAACTCAAGCCATTGGTCGGTGCCGAGGCGTTGCGTGTCGGCGCCCCCGTTGCGCGGCCTCAGGCGCTTCTGTGCATCGGCCTCAACTACGCGGCGCATGCGGCGGAGTCCGGAATGCCGGCGCCGCAGCACCCGGTGCTGTTCTTCAAGCATCCGAATACCGTCGCCGGCCCGAACGACGCGGTGGCTGTGCCACCTGGCGCGGCGCGCATGGATTGGGAGGTGGAGCTGGCGGTGGTCATCGGCCAACGCGCCAGCTACCTGCCCTCGGTGGCCGCAGCAGGGGCACACATTGCCGGCTATTGCGTGGCCAACGACCTGTCCGAGCGCCGGTTTCAGCTGGAGCGAAGCGGATCGCAGTGGGGCAAGGGCAAATCCCTGCCCGGCTTCTGTCCGCTCGGGCCGATGCTGGTCACGCCCGATGAAGTCTCGCCTGAGAATCTGCGCATCCGTTCCTGGGTGAATGGCGAGCCGCGCCAGGATTCATCAACCCGAGACATGATTTTCAACGTGGACCAGATCGTGCACGACCTCTCCCAGTACCTGGTGCTCGAGCCCGGCGACGTCATTCTCACGGGCACGCCCGAGGGCGTGGCGATGTCGGGGCGCTTCCCGTACCTGCAGGCGGGCGATGTGGTGGAGCTGGAAATTGAGAGTTTGGGACGGCAGCGCCATCAATTGGCATGAAGCCGAACTACGGCAATTCGGCACTCGACATGCGTCCCATGATGGTGCGCGTGCGCCCGGCAATGTAGGCCGAGCCGGGGTTTTTCTCGAACCGCTTGGGCGCTGGCAGCATGACGGCCAGGCGCGCGGCTTCCTGGTTGCTCAAACGTGAAGCGCTCTTTTTGAAGTAGCGCTGCGCCGCAGCTTCGGCGCCAAAGACGCCGTCGCCCCATTCCACGCTGTTGAGGTAAATCTCCAGGATGCGCTGTTTGGACAGCATTCTTTCCAGCAGCAGGGTCAGCACGAATTCCTGGCCCTTGCGCAGCATCGTGCGCTCACCCGAGAGCAGCAGGTTCTTGGCGAGCTGCTGCGTAATGGTGGAGCCGCCGCGAATTTTGGGCGCGCGCACGGGTCGGTCGCTCTTGCGGGCGCTGGCTTTGGCGGCCTGCTCCTCGGCGCGGTTGTTGCGCTCCCAGGCTTTTTCAATGGCGTTCCAGTCCACGCCATCGTGGTTGACGAAACCGTCGTCCTCCGAGGCAATCACCGCGCGCTTCAGAGGCTCGGCAATCTGCTCGTACGGGAGCCACTGCTGGCGCCAGTGCAGCTCGCCGCCACGCCCCACCGACAGCATTTGCGCCCAGATTTCGCTGCGCTGAAAGCTGGTCGATTGCGGATCCACCACGACCATGGCAGCAATGCGCAGGACGAAAAAGAGCTGCAGGGCGACAAACGCCATGAGCACGAGCGCCACCCAGCGCCACAAGGCCTTCATGGAAGCCCTGCGCCCGTTGTTGCTGCAGCGCGCATCTCCTGCAGCACCTGTGCGCTCGGCGGGCGCACGCCGCGCCAGAGGGCAAAGGCCTCGGCTGCCTGCTCCACCAGCATGCCCAGGCCGTCGCGCGCCTGGGCGCCGCCGGCCGTTGCCCAGTCGAGAAAGCCCTGGGCTGGCGGTCCGTACATCATGTCGTAGGCCAGGCTGCCGGGGCGCAGGACCTGTGCCGGCACCGGCACCGCGTCGCCCGCCAGGCTGCTGGCCGTGGCGTTGATAATCAGATCAAAATCATGCCCTAGCGCTTGTGTGGATTGCGCTAACAGCTCTGTTTTGTATAGCAAGGCCAGCGGCGCGTGGGCCTGCACCAGCGCCTCGGCGCGGGCCAGCGTGCGGTTGGCCACCACCACGCGGCGCGGGCCGGCGGCCAGCAGCGGGGCCAGCGCCCCGGCGGCGGCGCCGCCGGCACCGATCAGCAGCACGTCGCACCCGGCAATGTCAAAACCCGCATTGCGCGTGATGTCGGCAACCAGTCCCAGGCCGTCGGTGTTGTCGGCCAGGATGGCGCCGTCCACAAAGCTCAAGGTGTTGGCTGCGCCCGCCAGCTGCACGCGTTCGCTGCACTGGGTGGCGGCGGCCACGGCTTCAAGCTTGAAAGGCACGGTGACGTTGCAGCCGCGCGCGCCCTCGGCGGCAAGCAGCGCGACGGCGCCGGCAAAACCGTCCAGCGGTACCAAGCGCGCTTCGTAGTGCAGGCGCTCGCCGGTCAGTTCGGCAAACCGGGCGTGAATCCAGGGCGATCGGCTGTGGGCAATGGGGTTGCCCAGGACGCAATACAAATCGACGGATGGAGCGGATGAAGTCATCGTGTTTCTTCCTGGCGCAGCGGCCCTGGCTGGCTGGCGCCAAGGACGCTGGAGAGGTTTACCGCACCGAAGTTTCCAGGGTCTGGTCGCGCGTGAACTTGAAGCGCGAGACCACGGCAATCTGGTCGGCTTTGGCGCGCATTTCGGCGGTAAAGGGGCCAAAGGGTCCGGCGGCGCGGGCAATGGCCTGGGCGCGGTGGTCCAGCAGCGGGTTGCCCGAGCCCTGCACCACTTCGGTCTCCAGTACGCGGCCGTCGTGGTTGACGGTGACGATCATGGTCAGTTCGCCATAGATCTTGTTGCCGGCTTTCTCGGGGAAATTCTCGGTACCCTTGTCTTCGACCTTACGGCGCAGCGCGTCGTAGTACACGGCGTAGGCAGCTTCGCGCGTCGATGGGCTGATGTAGCGCTTTTTGGGACGGGCGTTTTCTTCGTTGATGCGCCGCTCGATCTCCGCCAGGATTTTCACCAGCTGGCGGCGGCGCTCTTCCTGGGCCCGCGCGCCAGCGCTTTCGCTTGATTTGCGCGGATCGGGCGGTGGCAGGGCGGCCACCTGGCGGCGCAACTGGGCGAGCAGCTGGGTTTGCTGCTCGAGCAGAGCGTCGGCCTTTTTCTGCGCGTCTTCAAAATCGTTGCCCACGCGGGTCAGGGCCGAATAAGGAACCGGGCTGGTGGCCCGGCCCTTGGCCGCCTCGCCGCCGCCGGCCAAGGCGTGCTGGGCAATGGCCTGGGCTTTTTCGGGTGGCGCCTCATTGGTGCGCGCGTTGACCAGAATCACCTCCAGCGGCGTGTCCTGGAAAACCCGATCGAATTGCTCGGGCGCCACAAAACGCACCGACAGCAGCAGCGCATGCGCCAGCACCGAAAACACCAGCGTGATTTGCAGCGTGCTAAGGGTGCGGAGCGAGGCGGGCAGTTTCACGGTGCAGCGGCGTCGGCCGGAGCCGCTTCGGTTTCGTTCATGTCCACGGCAATGGCAATCGGGCCGGCCACGGCCTCGTCGCCATCGTCGCCCCCTTCGTCGTCCACCGGGCCGTCGTCGCTCGGGTCCAGCGGGTCGTCGATGCGTTCGAGCACCGTACCGTGCAGGTCGAGCGTGATGTCGTCGATCTCGCCGAGCTTGACGCGCAAGCGCGCGCCGCGCGGCAGGTTTTGCGCGCCCAGCACCGGGAAGACGAGCGGCAGCGTGTCGGCGCGCACCAGGTAACTACCGCCCGGGCCTTCCTTGAAGACGGTGGCCTCCAATTCGGTGATGCCGTTCTGCTCCAGGTACTTGAGCGTCCAGAAGCGCTCCATGCCGGCCTGGTAGCCGTTGTAGGCGCTGTAAGTGGCGTCGAAGCTGCTGATGATGGAGAACAGCTCGGCGTCCTTGGGCTTGAACGGCGCAGCCAGCGCTGCCGTGGCGCCGTGGCGCACGCAGGCAATGATCTGCCACTGGTTCACCAGGTCCACATAACGGCGCAGCGGACTGGTGGCCCAGGTGTAGCTTTTGACGCCCATGCCGGCATGGGGCAGGGCTTTGGTGCCCATGCGCACCTTCACGCCCGGCGCCATGCTGGCCTGGCTGCGGTAAATACCGGGCACACCCAAGCTGTGAAGCCACTGGCCCCAGGTGCTGTTGGCGACGATGGCGGCCTCGGCCACGATCAGGTCCAGCGGCGCGCCGCGTTGGCGGGTGCTGATCTGCACCGTTTCGCTGCCGTCGGGCTCGCCGCCATCTGCGTTGCCTCCGACCAGCTTGAAGTTGTAGTCCGGCCGGTTGAAGTTCTCGGGCTTGCCGCGCACCACTTCTCGTTTGGCTTTGAGGTCTTTGGCCAGGCGGTATAAAAACGATAGCTGCGGACGCAGGTCAGATAAGCGCTGGGGCGTATTTTCGTTCGAATTTTGCCCGTCGCCCAGCCAGTCTTCGGTAACGATGTGGTCGAGTTGGTCGTGGCGCAGATTGGCTACCACGGGCACGCGGTCCAGGCGCGTTTCGGTGGCGGTGATCTCCAGCGTGGCCTCGTCGATGCTGCAGTACAGCGACACGGCGGGATTGTCGTGGCCTTCGTCCAGCGTGTAGATCTGCACCACGCTGCCGGGCAGCATGGTCAGCTTGTAGCCCGGCATGTAAACGGTGGACAGGCGCTGGCGGCCGAGCTGGTCGAGCACACTGCCCGGCGCGATGGCCAGGCCCGGCGCGGCGATGTGGATACCCAGCGTGACCGTGCCGGTGCCGAGCCCGGTGACCGAGAGCGCATCGTCAATTTCCGTGGTCTGCGAATCGTCGATGGAAAAAGCCTGCACATCGGCCAGCGGCAGGTCGGCCGGCGGCTGCGGCGCATCGAGCGCGGGGAAGGCCGTGCCCTTCGGGAAGTTGTCGAACAGAAAGCGCTTCCAGTGGAACTGGTAGCTCGAATCGATGGCGCCGGCCTTTTGCAGCAGCTCAAGCGGCGCGGTGTGCGTGGCGCGGCTGGCCTCGACCACGGCCTTGTATTCGGGTGCGTTCTTGTCGGGCCGGAACAGAATCTTGTAGAGCTGCTCGCGAATCGGCGCCGGGCACTCGCCGCGCCCCAGTTGCTCGGCCCACTCGGCAATCTGCGCCAGGACCGCCTTTTTCTTCTCGATGGCGGCCAGCGCCTGCGCCAGGATCTCGGCCGGCGCCTTCTTGAAGCGCCCTTTGCCGGCGCGGCGGAAGTAGTGCGGCGCCTCGTACAGGCGAAACAGCGCGGCCGCCTGCTCGGTCAACGTGGCCTGCTCGGAAAAATACTCGCGCGCCAGGTCGGCAAAGCCAAATTCGCCTTCGGGCGCGAACTCCCAGGCCAGCGGCAGGTCGATGGACTCCGCCAGCGCCTGGCCCTGGGCCAGCAGCTCAGCTGGCGCGGGTTTCTCGAACTTGAGCAGCAGGTTGGCGGCCTTGACCTTGACCCGCTTGCCCGAATCGAGCTCAACCTGGGCCGAGGACTCGGCTTCTGACAGGATGCGGCCGGCGAAGAACTTGCCGGAATCTTCAAAAAGTGCGTGCATTGGCCGAATTGTCCCATGGCCGCACGGGGCCGTGAGGGCGCCTGGGCTACACCTCGATCAGCAGGCCGGGTGCGAATTGCGCGTTTTCCACCACGCCTTTGGGGGCGTAACCGCGTGGATTGGCCACGACGCGCGTGGCGCCAAGCAGGTAGTCGCAGCTGTGGTGCACGTGGCCGTGCAGCCACAGGCGGGGCTGCCAGCGCAGGATCTGCGCTTCCAGGTTGGAGACAAAGCAGGCGTTCAGCGGCGACCCGACAAACTGGGGTGCAATACTGCCAGGAGATGGTGCAAAGTGAGTAATCACTACCGTTGAACCCTCGAAGGGCTCGGCAAAGCGCGCTTCCAGCCAGGCGACCGACTGGTCAAAAAGCATTTGCGAGACAGCAGGCGTAAAGCGGTCCGGAAAATCCGGCGACAGACCAATGCGGCTGAAGTCGCGCACGAACTCCTGCGCCTTTTGCAGGCCGTCTTCCCGCTGCTCCGGTGAGTCGAACAGCCGGTAGTCCGACCACAAGGTGCAGGCCAGGAAGCGCACCCCGCCATGGCGCCATTCCTCGCGTTCCAGCACGCGCACCTGGCTGCCCTGCGCCTCTGCACGCAGGCTCGCCATGGTGCTCACCAGGTCCGAGCCATAGAACTCGTGGTTGCCGGCGACGTAGAGCGTGGGCTGCGTGAACTGGCGCGCCCAGGCCATGCCCTGTGCCGGGCGTTGCAGGTCGCCCGCCAAAACGACGACATCCGCATCGGTCTGTGGTGGGTCCAGGGGTTGCACCGAAAGGTGCAGGTCAGAGAGCAAGGCAAGTTTCATGGGCTGACTCGGTTGAACGAGGTGCCATTCTGGCCCGGCCTGGAAACTGGGTTTGTGCACATGGCCATTGCAGGTATGCAGGGGCCTGTCACCTTTTCTGCATGGCCAGCGTCCAATGAGTACAACCTTCCAAAACAGCGAGCTTCACCATGCATCCCTCGTCTCTTTCCAGCGCCCTGCTGAAACCACTTCCCACGGGTTCCGACGAGCAATTGGTGGCAAGCGCGCGGCAAGGCGAGCAGAGCGCGTTCGAAACCATCATGCGGCGCCACAACCGGCTGCTGTTTCGTGCGGCGCGCGGCGTGGTCAGCGACGACGCCGAGGCGCAGGACGTGGTGCAGGAAACCTATCTGCGCGCCTTCACGCGGCTGCAGGATTTTCAAGGCAACGCGTCGCTGGGCACCTGGCTGGCGCGCATCGCCATCAACCTGGCGCTTGATGTATTGCGCCGGCGCAGCCGATCGGTGCCCACGGACTTCACGCAGGACGTGGATCACGAACCTTCCCCGGAGCACATGATGTCTTTTAGCGCCCCCAAAAGCGCGTCGCCCGAGTCTGCGGCTGCGCGCACCGAGCTGCGCAACTTGCTGCAGTCCGCCATCGAAGGCCTGCCGCCGATCTACCGCAGCGTGTTCATGCTGCGCGCCGTGCAGGAAATGAGCGTGGACGAAGCAGCGTACTGCCTGCAGGTGAGCGATGCGGTGGTCAAAACGCGCTACCTGCGCGCCCGCTCCATGCTGCGCGATGCCCTTGGCGCGCAAATCGAATCCCATGCCGAGAGCGTCTTTGCCTTTGCTGGCGAGCGCTGTGACCAGGTCGTGCGCCACGTGCTGGCCGAACTGGAGCAGCGCAATCGCATTGTGCGGCCCTGAATGCGGGGTCCAAGTTTTATCAACCCACGGAGAACATCATGAAGAACACTTCCATCTACGTCCCTTCGCAAGCCCTGTTCCTCTCGCGCCGCCGCGCCATGTCGGTCTCTGGTGCGGCCGTGCTCTCGGCAAGCGCCGTGGCCTTGCTGGGCGGGCGCGACGCGCTGGCGGCCGGCGCCAAGGTCAGCGGCAAAGAGCTCGAGGCCGATGTGCGCATCCTCAATTCCGCGCTGGGCGCCGAACTGGAGGCCATTGCCGCCTACCAGGTGGGGGCCGAGAGCGGATTGCTCAGCAAAGGCGTGTTGCCGGTGGCTGTGCAGTTCCAGGGCCACCACAAGGAGCATGCGGCCGCGATTGCCGCGGTGGTGGAGAAACTCGGCGGAAAGCCTGTAGCTGCCAAGGAAAAGTACCAGTTTCCAGTGGAAAAACTCAAAGCGGAAGCCGATGTGCTGCGTTTTGCCGCAGGTCTGGAGCGCGGCGCGATCTCGGCCTACCTGGGCGCTGTGCCCCTGTTTGCCGACCGCAACCTGGCGCAAGTGGCGGCCAGCATTCTGGGCGACGAAGCCATGCACTGGGCCGTGCTGCGCCAGGTGCTCGGCGAGTCTCCTGTGCCTTCGGCTTTCATGTCATGAAACCGTGCTGGCTTTCTCTGGCTCTGGGGCTGGCAGGCAGCCTGCTAGCGACCACAGCCAGCGCGGCGCCGGACGCAGCGGCGCTGGCACGCGGCGAGCAGGTCTATGCGCGCTGCGCCGCCTGCCACGCCATTGAGGCCAACCGGACCGGCCCGCAGCACTGTGGACTGTTTGGGCGCCGCGCCGGGACGGCGCCTGGGTACGCGGACTATTCCAAGGCGATGCGCGCAAGCACTACGGTGTGGAATGAGAAGTCGCTCAACGTCTTTCTGAGAGATCCCATGAAAGCCGTGCCCGGAACCGCCATGGGCTATGCCGGAGTGAAGGACGACGCCGAGCGTGCCGACCTGATCGCGTGGTTGAAACAGGCTTCGCGTCCCGGTGTGGCGTGCACCGTTCGGCACTGAGCCAGGTTTGCACGGGGACTTCGTGCTGCTTCGGTGGTTCTCAGGCCAATCGCAGAAACCGCGCTACATCAGGCAGATGCTGCGCGAAATTGCTTAGTGCATGGTCACCGCCTTCGAGCAGGGTGATTTGCGCATCCGCGTAACGTCCCGCCATTTCACGCCAGTCCAGCACCTCGTCCCCTTTGGCGATGATGGCCATCTGTCGTGCTGCCGGGGGCCGGCCCCGCAGGTCCAGGGCGCGCAGCTCATCGACGAACTCCGGCGCGAAATAGAAATGCTCGGCCGGGTCGTGCCAGCTGGTCTGGTCCCCAATGTGGTGCGCCAGATCGCGCGCCGGGTCCACGGCCGGGTTCAGCAATACGCTGGGGCAGCGCGCCTGCTGCGCCACCCAGTTGGCGTAGTAGCCGCCCAGCGAGGAGCCTATGACGGCCATGCTGGCGTGGGGCCAGGGGGCAATGCCTTGGCTTAGCATGTTCATTGCAGTGCGGGGGGATGGAGGCAGCTGCGGGCACCAGAATTGGACGCGGGGATGCTGTTCTGCCACATACGAGGCCATGAGGCGCGCCTTGGCCGATTGGGGCGATGAGCGAAAGCCGTGCAGGTAAAGCAGGTGCGTGGTGGGGACGGACGTATGCAGCGATTCCATCAAGTGATTGTCTGCGAGCCGGACGCAAAAGGGCGGGCCGCGATAATCGCCCCCCATGGAAACCACGATCAACCAACCTACGCTGCTGGCACGCGTCCTGCCGCTGTTTCGTGGCTTTGACGGCTGGCTGCTGCTGCTGGTGCTGGTTCTGGCTGGTGCGGGGCTGCTGGCGATGTACTCCTCCGGCTACGACCACGGCACCCGCTTTGCCGACCATGGACGCAACATGCTGATTGCTCTTGCGCTGCTGTTTGTCGTGGCGCAGATTCCGCCGCAGCGGTTGATGGCGTTGGCTCCGCCGATCTACGCCGCTGGTGTCGCGCTGCTGGTGGCCGTGGCGGTGGCCGGCATCACCAAGAAGGGCGCGCAGCGCTGGATTGACCTGGGGGTGGTGATCCAGCCGAGCGAGCTGCTCAAAATCGGCATGCCCTTGATGCTGGCATGGTGGTTCCAGAAACGCGAGGGACAACTGCGTGCGGTGGACTTTGCCGTGGCAGGGCTGCTGCTGGCCATGCCGGTGGGCCTGATCATGAAGCAGCCCGATTTGGGAACGTCGCTTTTGGTGCTGGCGGCGGGCCTGTCAGTCATCTTTTTTGCCGGCTTGTCCTGGAAGCTGGTGCTGCCGCCCGTCTTGCTGGGCGCCGTCGGCATTGCGCTGATCGTCGGGTTCGAGCCGCAGTTGTGCGCCGAAGGCGTGCGCTGGCCGGTGCTGCACGACTACCAGCAGCAGCGCATCTGCACGCTGCTGGATCCGACGCGGGATCCGCTGGGCAAGGGCTTTCACATCATTCAGGGGATGATCGCCATCGGTTCCGGGGGGACCTTTGGCAAAGGCTTCATGGCTGGCACGCAGACACACCTGGAGTTCATTCCCGAACGCACAACAGACTTTATTTTTGCCGCATTTTCCGAGGAGTTCGGTCTGATCGGCAATCTGGTGCTTATCGCCTGCTTTCTGCTGCTGGTCTGGCGCGGCTTGGCCATTGCCATGCACGCGAGCACCTTGTTTTCCCGCCTGATGGCTGCGGCTGTTTCCATGATTTTCTTCACCTACGCCTTCGTCAATATGGGCATGGTGAGCGGTATCTTGCCGGTGGTGGGCGTGCCCCTGCCTTTCATCAGCTACGGCGGTACGGCCATGGTGACGCTGGGTTTGTCGCTGGGCATTCTGATGTCCATCGTGCGCTCGCAGCGTGATCTGTCCCAGGCACGCTGATGGGCGTTGGCGGGCGCCTTGCCATATCGACTCCCGGAAGGTACAAGGCAGGGGCCAAGCCGTTTTGGTGCAATGAGGAGATCCGCATGGCCGCAAGGTTCGAGCTGAAAAAAACCCGGAACGAAAAATTCGTGTTCAACCTGCTGGCGGCGAACGGCCAGGTGGTGTTGACCAGCGAGACCTATGAGTCCAAAGCCAGCGCGCTGGGCGGCATCGAATCGGTGCGAAAAAACGGGCCCGACGACACGCGCTACGGCCGGCTGTCGGCCAAGGACGGCTCCCCTTACTTCACGCTCAAGGCGCTCAACGGCCAGGTCATCGGCCAAAGCCAGATGTATTCGGGCGCCAAAGCGCGCGATGGCGGCATCGAGTCGGTGCAGGCCAACGCCGCCAGCGCGGCACTGGACGATCAGACGCTCTGAGCGTTCCCCGGTGTGGGAACTGCGGCGCGCTGGGCGGGGTTTTGGGGCCGCGCCCTAAAATGCCTTGATGAGTACCCGTACCCCTTCTGCCGCATCCCACGCGGCCCCCACGCGCGAGCGCATCGACCTGGCCGCGAGCCTGCTGCTGACCCCTTTCGGTCTGGACGAGAGCCACCTTGCACGCGCGCTGGCTGAGATTCGCGCGCACCGCGTGGACGACGCCGATCTGTACTTTCAGACGACCCGCAGCGAGGGCTGGAGCCTGGAGGAGGGGATCGTCAAGACCGGCTCCTTCTCGATTGACCAGGGCGTGGGCGTGCGCGCCGTCAGCGGCGAGAAAACGGCGTTTGCCTATTCCGATGACATTTCTGAAGCCTCGCTGCTTGATGCGGCCCGAACCGTGCGGTCAATTTCGGCATCCGCGCAGCAGGGACGCGCGCGAATAGCTTCTAAAAAGATAGCAAAAAGCCGATCGCTGTATGTCGGCATTGACCCCATTGGCACCCTGGGCAGCGCCGACAAGGTGGCACTCCTGGAGCGTGCCGAGCAGCGCGCCCGCGCCAAGGACCCGCGCGTGGCGCAGGTCATGGCCGGGCTGGCGAGCGAGTACGACGTGGTGCTGGTGGCGCGCGCCGACGGCACGCTGGCAGCCGACATCCGCCCCCTGGTGCGCCTGTCGGTCACGGTGATTGCCGAGCAGGACGGCCGGCGCGAAATGGGTTCGGCGGGCGGCGGCGGACGCTTTGGCCTGGCGTATTTCGACGACGAACAAATCGCCCAGTACGTGGACGAGGCCGTGAATGCAGCCCTGGTCAATCTCGAGTCGCGCCCGGCGCCGGCCGGCGAAATGACGGTGGTCCTCGGCCCCGGATGGCCCGGCATCCTGCTGCACGAAGCCATCGGCCACGGTCTGGAGGGCGACTTCAACCGCAAAGGGTCCAGCGCTTTTAGCGGCCGCATTGGCCAGCGCGTGGCGGCCAAGGGCGTCACGGTGCTCGACGACGGCACGCTGCCAGACCGGCGCGGCTCGCTCAACGTGGACGACGAGGGCCACACCAGCGGGCGCAACGTGCTGATCGAGGACGGCATTCTCAAGGGCTACATCCAGGATTCGCTCAATGCCCGCCTGATGGGCGTGGCCCCCACCGGCAACGGCCGGCGCGAGAGTTACGCGCACATCCCCATGCCGCGCATGACCAACACCTACATGCTGGGCGGCGACAAGGACCCCAAGGAAATCGTCGCCAGCATCAAGAAGGGCCTGTACGCCACCAACTTCGGTGGGGGGCAGGTGGACATCACCTCGGGCAAATTCGTGTTCTCGGCCAGCGAAGCTTTCTGGGTCGAAAACGGAAAGATCCAATACCCGGTCAAGGGCGCCACCATCATTGGCAGCGGTCCCGAATCGCTCAAGCGCGTGGGCATGATCGGCAACGACATGCGGCTCGACAGCGGTGTCGGCACCTGCGGCAAGGAAGGCCAAAGCGTGCCTGTCGGCGTTGGCCAGCCCACCCTGCGCATCGATGGGCTGACGGTGGGCGGAACCGCGTAAACCAAGGTCCGAGCCGCAGCAGCCTCGCGCACAATGCGGCCATGGTCGCATCGCGTTCCCGCTCGCAGCTCACCGTCCAGTCGTTTGGCGACGTCAGCCGCTTTTTGCGCTCGGGCGTGGCCGACGAAGAGTCGCGCCAGCTGCGCGACAGCATCGGTGCACTGGCTCTGCAGATAGACGACGCCATCACTACCCGCCGCGCGGCGCCAACCGCGCCGGCCGTGCCGGACACCCCGGAGATCACGCGCCAGGCGGCCAACCTGATGAAGTGCGTGCGCGAGCACCAGTTGTTCGTGACCGGCATGGGCTCGGCCTGGCACGCGCTGTACGAGATGGGTTCTTACCAGCTCGCGTTGCGCAGCCTGCGCCGTGCCGTCGAGGCCTGGCACCATGCGTTGGCGCAACGCAGCCCGCTGGAGGGGCCAGCGTTTGATCGTGTGGAGTTGCTGTCCTGGCGGACCCTGGGCGAGGGGCTGCTACTGATCGACATGTACGAGCAGGGCGAGAACGTGCACAGCGAGCCGGCTTCTCGCCCCAAGCCCGGCAGCGCTTGGCAGCGTGCACTGGCCTGGTTGCGCCGCAGAAGAAAATAAACTGGCAAATGACGCACCGGCGCTGTGATACATTCGCGCCCATGCATTTGCGCAGCGCTTTCTACTTTTGGTTTTGGTTCTCGGTCCCTGGCGGATGAGAGGCAAGCGCGCAAGCACCTGAACACTTCCCACCCAACCGCCGACGCTGCAAAGCCCGGCGGTTTTTTGTTTTTCCGATCTCCTCTTTTTTACATTTTTCGAAAGAGTTCCATGACTGCAGCAGCACACCCTTCCAGCGATGCCTGGTACCGAAGCGTCGAGAAAACCAGCGAAACCGACGACGAACGCATCAAGGAAATCACCGTGTTGCCACCCCCAGAGCATCTGATCCGCTTCTTCCCGATTCGCGGAACCAAGGCCGAGAGCCTGATCAAGCGCACGCGGCGCAGCATCCACGACATCATGGCCGGCAAGGACGATCGCCTGCTGGTGGTCATCGGTCCGTGCTCCATCCACAACCCGGAAGCGGCGCTGGACTATGCCCGCAAGCTGCAGACGGCGCGCGAAAGGTACAAGGACACTCTGGAAATCGTGATGCGCGTGTACTTTGAAAAACCGCGCACCACGGTGGGCTGGAAAGGCCTCATCAACGATCCCTACCTGGACGAGAGCTACCGCATCGACGAAGGCCTGCGCATCGCGCGCCAGCTGCTGATCGACATCAACCGCCTGGGCGTGCCGGCGGGCAGCGAGTTCCTCGACGTGATCTCGCCCCAGTACATCGGTGATCTGATCAGCTGGGGCGCCATCGGCGCGCGCACCACCGAAAGCCAGGTGCACCGCGAGCTGGCGTCGGGCCTGTCGGCACCCATCGGCTTCAAGAACGGCACCGATGGCAACATCCGCATCGCCACCGACGCCATCCAGTCGGCCAGCCGCGGTCACCACTTTTTGTCGGTGCACAAGAACGGCCAGGTGGCGATTGTCGATACCAAGGGCAACAAGGATTGCCACGTGATCCTGCGCGGCGGCAAGACGCCCAACTACGACGCCGCCAGCGTGGCGGCTGCGTGCAAGGACCTCGGAGCCGCCAAACTGCCAGCGACCTTGATGGTCGACTGCAGCCACGCCAACAGCAGCAAACAGCACGAACGCCAGCAGGATGTGGCGCGCGACATTGCGGCGCAAGTGGCTGCGGGCTCGCGCAGCGTCTTCGGTTTGATGATCGAGAGCCATCTGGTGGCGGGTGCCCAGAAGTTCACGCCCGGCAAAGACCAGCCCGCAGCGCTGACCTACGGTCAGAGCATTACCGATGCCTGCCTGGGCTGGGACGCGTCACTGGCCACGTTGGAAGAACTCGCGGCTGCGGTCACCACCCGGCGCAAGGCGGCGGTGTAAGCTTGTTTTTGTGAAGCCGGGCAGGCGCCCGACCCGTTCGTTTCAAAAGAAAGGCCCACCATGCACAGCGAAGTGTCGGTCACCGTCGACCGCAACCAGGAATTTCGTTTCGACCTCGAAGGCCACGAGGCGATGCCATCCGATGTGGCGCGCCGCTGGCTGGACGATGAATTCACGCGCCTCGAATGCGAGCCCCTGCGCGCCAGCGGAAAACTGCTGCTGGCCGACAAGGTGCTGACCGTGGCGCGCGCAGCCGGACCGGTATTGTTGGCCGACCCGGACTGGTTTCAGAAATTTGCGCGCGCCACCAGCGGCGCCCTGGCCAAGACCGTGGTGCGCATCGACCTGCCTTCCATGGCCATCAGTTATTAGAAAAAATGGCATTTAGCGCTTACTACGTAAGCGTTGAACGCTATTTAAACAGTAGCAGATGAATGCGCCAGCGCTTCGAGCAGGCGCGCGTGCACGCCGCCGAAGGCCCCGTTGCTCATGCACACAATGTGGTCTCCGGGCAGCGCTGCCTGGGTGATCTGCTGCACCAATTGATCCAGCGTGGCAGCAGTTTGGGCGCGCCCGCCTGGACCGGTACCCATGGGCGCCAGCGCGGCGTCGGCATCCCAGTCCAGCCCCGCAGTATGGCAAAACGCCAGGTCGGCGCTCTCCAGAGCCCAGGGCAATTGGGCCTTCATGGTGCCCAGCTTCATGGTATTGCTGCGCGGCTCGAACGCCGCAAGGATGCGCGCCTGGCCGCCCAGGCTGCGGCGCAGGCCGTCCAGGGTGGTGCGTATGGCGGTCGGGTGGTGGGCAAAGTCGTCGTACACCGCAATGCCGCGCACCGTACCGCGCAGTTCCATGCGCCGGCGCACGTTTTGAAAGGTCTGCAGTGCCTGCGCCGCCACTGCCGGCTCTACGCCCACATGCGCTGCTGCGGCGATGGCCGCCAGGGCATTGAGCTGGTTGTGCGTGCCGGTCAGTGCCCACTCCAGACGCGCGACGCGCTGGCCGCGCAGCAAGATGTCGAAGGCGCCTGGCTCGCCACTTGCGCTCCAGTCGCTGACCGCACTGCCAAAACTGCTGACCGGACTCCAGCAGCCCGCGTGCAGCACGCGTGCCAGGCTTTCTTCCAGGCCATTCACCACCACGCAGCCTGACGCCGGCACGGTGCGCACCAAGTGGTGGAATTGGCGCTCGATGGCAGCAAGATCGTCAAAGATGTCGGCGTGATCGAACTCCAGGTTGTTGAGCACGGCGGTGCGCGGCCGGTAGTGCACGAACTTGCTGCGCTTGTCGAAGAACGCCGTGTCGTACTCGTCGGCCTCGATGACAAAGAGCGGTGCACCACCCTGCGTTCCCGGCTGCTCGCTCGACCCCAGGCGAGCCGAAACGCCGAAGTTGAGCGGTACGCCCCCCACCAGAAAGCCCGGTGCCAGGCCGCTGGACTCGAGAATCCAGGCCAGCATCGAGGTCGTTGTCGTCTTGCCGTGCGTGCCTGCCACCGCCAGCACGTGGCGGCCGGCCAGAATGTGCTCGCTCAACCACTGGGGACCGCTGGTGTAGCGTGCGCCGGCGTCCAGAATCGCTTCCATCAGCGCAAACTTGGGACTGCCGTCTGGCAGGTGGGCGCGACTGACGACGTTGCCGACCACGAACATATCGGGGGCCAGCGCCATTTGGTCAGCGCCAAACCCTTCGATCAGATCGATGCCCAGTGCGCGCAATTGCTCGCTCATGGGCGGGTAAACACCCGCATCGCAACCGGTTACGCGGTGGCCGGCCTCGCGCGCGAGTGCGGCCAGGCCACCCATGAAGGTGCCGCAGATGCCGAGAATGTGAATGTGCATGGGCGCAAGTTTAGTGGCACGTGGAGCGCGAGAGTAAACAGGAACTTGAATGAAATTGGCCTCTGGCGCTTATGCATCAATAGGACCATGCTACTGTTTTAATAGTTTTTGACTTGTGGAGCCGAGCGCAAGTGACGCGCTGGGGCCAAAAAACCGTCTGCCGCGTGCGGTCTGCCTGGCCGGCGACAATGCAAGCATGCATGCTGCCGAATCATCCTTCTCTTTGGAGGTCGCCCGCACCGCCGCCCGACTGGTAGTGGAGGATGGCCTTGAACTGGGCCGCGCCAAGCGCCGTGCGCTGGAGCAACTCGGCGCCTCCGAGCGCACCCCACTGCCCGACAACAAGGCAGTGGAAGAAGCGATTCGCGAGCACATTGCGCTGTTCTGCGCCGACACGCAGCCTGAAGAATTGCGTGCCTTGCGCGTGTTGGCGCTGGAATGGATGGAGCGCATGCAGCGTTTCCGCCCGCACCTGGGAGGCGCGGTGTGGCAAGGAACCGCGACCCGCCATTCCGATATTTTCCTGCAATTGTTCTGCGATGACCCAAAGTCAGCGGAAATTGCGCTGATTGACCAGGGTGTGAGCTATGCGTCCGCCACAGTGCGTGGTCTGCACGGGCAACCCGTGGAGGCGCTAAGTGTCGCCTTGCCCAACAGCACAGGCGGCGAGCGGGTCGGTTTGCACCTGCTGATCTACGATCATGACGATCTGCGCGGCGCACTGCGCGCTGGCAGCGACGGCCGCGCGCCCCGCGGCAATGCACAGGCCGTGCGCAAACTTCTGATGGAGCCAATGACGTGACCGAACCCCTTCGCCCCTCTGCCGACGTGCCTGGCGTGCCGCACCCGAGCCGGCGCCGTCTGCTGTACGCAGGGGTGGCCGCCGCCGCTGCAGCCACGGGGGCTGCGTGGGCCTGGTGGCGCCTGCAGCCCCATGGCGATCCTGCCGCGTCGGCGGGCGATGCGGCGTTTTTCGAGCAAAGTTTTGAGACCCCCGATGGCGTGCCGCTGGTGGCCGCAGCCTTTCACGGCAAGCCGCTGCTGCTCAATTTCTGGGCCACCTGGTGCCCGCCCTGCATCGCCGAACTGCCTTTGCTGAACGGTTTCTATGGCGAGCAGCGGGCGAAGGGCTGGCAGGTGCTGGGACTGGCCGTGGACAAGGCTCCTGCAGTGCGCAAGTTCCTCGAGCGCAGTCCGGTGGACTTTCCCATAGGTATGGCGGGTCTGAGCGGTACAGAACTCTCGCGTTCGCTGGGCAACCTGGCAGGCGGACTGCCGTTCAGCGTGGTGTTTGCCGCCGATGGCAGGGTGGTGCACCGTAAAATGGGGCAGATCAAGCCAGAAGATCTGCAGGCCTGGACCGCGACGGTCCGCTGATTTCTCAATGCAAACGGCGGTCCTGCTGGCTGCGAGTTGACAGAAATTGCGTGGGAAAACGCGAAATTGCATGTAATAGTTGGAAATTAGAGTAAATTCGCCCCCTGTTCTGAATCAGCTGCGGGAGCTTCCATGGATCTTCGAAAACTCAAAACCCTGATCGACCTCGTCTCCGAATCCAACGTCTCGGAGCTTGAGATCACCGAGGCCGAAGGGAAAGTGCGCATCGTCAAGAGCGGCGGCACTGTGGTTCAGCAGATGGTACCGGCCACTGCGCCTGCCACTGCTGCACAACCTGCGGCGGTGGCTGCGGTACCCGGACTGCCGGCCCCGGCTCCCGTCCCTGAGGAGCCGGCAGGGCATATCGTAAAGTCACCAATGGTTGGTACTTTTTACCGCGCCTCCAGCCCGGGAGCCAAGGCCTTTGTCGAAGTAGGCAGTGTCGTCAAGGAGGGTGAGACGATCTGCATTATCGAGGCGATGAAGATCCTCAACGAGATCGAATCGGACAAGTCGGGTACGGTGACCCGTATCTTTGGTGAAAACGGGCAGGCCGTCGAATATGGCCAGCCGCTCTTTGTGGTCGAGTAAGGTTCCCATGAGCACGAACGCGACGGCCTTGTGCCGGAAGGGGGCCCATGTTTAAGAAGATTCTGGTTGCGAATAGGGGGGAGATCGCCCTCCGTATCCAGCGTGCCTGCCATGAACTGGGTGTCAAGGCAGTGATGGTGTATTCCGAGGCCGATCGCGACGCCAAATACATCAAGCTGGCCGAAGAAGCCGTGTGCATCGGGCCGGCCCCTTCGCCGCTGTCTTACCTCAATATGCCTGCCATCATCTCGGCAGCCGAAGTGACAGACGCAGAAGCCATCCATCCTGGCTATGGTTTTTTGAGCGAGAACGCCGACTTTGCCGAGCGTGTGGAGAAAAGCGGCTTCCAATTCATCGGCCCGACGCCGGAGTCGATCCGGACCATGGGCGACAAGGTGTCGGCCAAGCAGGCCATGATCAAGGCGGGCGTGCCATGTGTGCCGGGCTCGGAAGGGGAACTGCCGGAAGACCCGGTGCAGATTCGCCGCATTGCCAAAAGCGTGGGCTACCCCGTCATCATCAAGGCGGCGGGCGGCGGCGGCGGGCGCGGCATGCGGGTGGTGCACACCGAAGCGGCACTGATCAACGCGGTGCAGATGACCAAGGCGGAGGCTGGGGCGGCCTTCGGCAATCCGGCGGTGTACATGGAGAAATTTCTCCAGAACCCGCGCCATATTGAAATTCAGGTGCTGGCCGACAAGCACCGCAATGCGGTGTACTTGGGTGAACGCGACTGCTCCATGCAGCGGCGCCACCAAAAAGTGATCGAAGAGGCGCCCGCGCCTGGCATTGCGCGCAAGCTGATCGAAAAAATTGGCGAGCGTTGCGTGGCAGCCTGCAAAAAAATCGGCTACCGCGGCGCTGGTACGTTCGAGTTTCTGTACGAGAACGGCGAGTTCTATTTCATCGAGATGAACACCCGCGTGCAGGTGGAGCACCCGGTGACCGAGTGGATTACGGGCGTGGACATCGTGCGCACCCAGATCATGGTGGCTGCTGGAGAGAAGCTGCCGTTCACGCAGCGCCAGATTCAAATTCGCGGCCATGCGATCGAATGCCGCATCAACGCCGAAGATCCGTACAAGTTCATTCCGTCACCGGGACGTATCACCACCTGGCACGCACCGGGCGGGCCGGGGGTACGGGTTGATTCGCATGTCTATACCAACTACTACGTGCCACCCAACTACGACTCGATGATCGGCAAGATCATTGTGCACGGCGATACGAGGGACCAGGCGCTCGCGCGCATGCGCACGGCCTTGTCCGAGACGGTGATCGAGGGCATCAACACCAACGTGCCGCTGCACCGTGAGCTGATGGTGGATGCCAACTTCGTCACGGGTGGCACCAACATCCACTATCTTGAAGAATGGCTGTCGCAGCGCAAGCGCTGACGCGTGCCAGCGAGCACCATGAGCATGCATGAACTGAGCCTTGCCTGTCCGCAAGAGCAGGTGGAGCTGTTGAGCGACGCGCTGGAGGCCCTCGATGCCTTGAGCGTTTCCGTTGAGGACGCTGATGCGCATACTGACGCCGAACAGGCCTTGTTTGGCGAACCGGGCATGCCCGCGCCGCGAAACGCCTGGCAGCGCAGCCGTGTGCTGGCGCTGTTCGCGACGCAGGCGCTGGCGCAAGACGCGGTGGACTTGCTCAGCGCGCAGGACTTTTTCTCGCACTGCGATGTCGTGGGCCTGGCGCCGCTGGCCGAGCAGGACTGGGTGCGGCTGACCCAGTCGCAGTTTGCGCCAGTGTCGATCACCCCTGACTTCTGGATCGTTCCGACCTGGCACGAGCCACCGGCCGAGGCCCGATACGTGATTCGCCTGGACCCTGGGCTCGCCTTTGGTACCGGAACGCACCCCACAACCCGCATGTGTCTGCGCTGGATCGCAGCGCATGCCAGTGAAATGGCTCCCGCAAGGGTGCTTGACTATGGTTGTGGCTCCGGCATTCTGGCCATTGGCACCGCAAAGTTCGGTGCGCGCGACATTGACGCGGTGGATATTGACCCGGCCGCAGTGGAGTCAACACGTTACAACGCCGATGCCAACAGCGTGCAACTGCGATCGGGCCTGCCTGACGGCGCGACGGGCACTTACCAGGTGGTTCTGGCGAACATTCTGGCGACACCCCTGCGGGTGCTTGCGCCGCTGCTTTGCGCGCATGTGGCCGATGGGGGACACCTGGTGTTGGCCGGCATACTCGATCGTCAGGTAGCCGAACTGCAGGAGGCGTACGCACCCTGGCTGACCCTCTCGGTGGCCGACAGCGAGGACGGCTGGGTTCTGATGACGGCCCAGCGCGGTTGACGCCGCTTTCCGCAGCGGTTTCTACAATCGAAAGCCGATGAGCCAGACCACCCGCTGCCCAGCCTGCCACACGCGCTTCAAGGTGGTGGCGGACCAATTGCGCATTTCCGATGGCTGGGTGCGCTGCGGACACTGTAAACAGGTATTTGATGCGTCGATCTCCCTGGAGCCGGCGGCGCCCGAGCCCATGCTGCCTGAGATGCCGCTGGACCGGTTGCGTGGGCCGGTTGAACGCGCCGTGGGGCCGTTGTCCGAGCCGCGCGCCTGGGGCAGCAGTGCCAGCGTTGGCGACGGCGGCGCCTCTTCTCGCGCTGTCGCCCAACCCTTGGAGATTTCAGAGCCTGAGGATTCCGAAGACCTGGACGATGGTTTTGCAGTCACACAAATCGGTGCGTTCGATCCGGAGCCTGCGGTGCCAATCCCTGCGGTTCCTGAGCATGTTCCGGCGTTTTTGAAGACCCCCCTGACGCGCGAGCCAGATTTCCTTCGCCCCCCGTGGCGCAGCCGCTTCACGACGGGGGAGGGCTCAGCAGGCAAGAGGAACGGCAGGGTGCGGCCGCGAACGACAAGGCGCAGGACGTGCTGCACTCGCCTGATGGCTCCCGCCATCGCATCGATCCCACCTGGCAAGACCCTTGGCGCACCTCCGTTCGACATCCCGACGGGCCCGCCGCAGGGCGCGCAGCAGCGCAGGTCGGCTATGAGCTGCCTGGCGCTCAGATTGAGGATACCGACAGCGATTGGCCCGCACTTTTCGAGGACATGCCTGCCGCACCAGCAGACTTGGTGACGAAGGCGGAACGAAAGGAACGTGGGGTCGATGCTGCTGAACCCGATCTGGCTCACTTCATCGCTGAGGTGGCCGAGTGGTCCACAGAGCAATCCGGAAAGGCCGCGCCAACACCCGCGGTCCCGTCTGCGTCTGCGCCGCCTGCTACCGTCCCACCGTCGTCGGTAGCAACCCCTGCGGCTGCGTCCGCAGTGGCTGCGGCAAGATCGGTGGCGCAAGAAGTGCGCACCGTGCCCACCGCGCCTCCATTGCCTTCCGAGGCCGAGCCGGACCAAGCGCCGCCAGACTCGGAAGATCCCGACTGGACATTGGTGCAGGACGATCTGCTGCACGAACCTTTGTCAGCACCAGCCGAGGTGGCCAATCCCTTCAAAGAGCAGTTGTCCGGCCAAGAAGGGGTGCCAGTGACGGAGCCGCAAGAGCTTGTTGAGTCGGATCTGGAGCTGTCTTTTGTCCGCCACGCACGACGGCGTGCCTTCTGGTCTGGCACAGGGGTGCGAGCCGGATTGCTCGTGACCGTGCTTGTGCTGCTACTGGGTCTGGTCGCACAGATCGGTTTGCATGAACGTGCCCGCCTCACTGCCCAGTGGCCGCAAAGCCGGGCGCTGTGGTCCTTTGTCTGCGGGTATTTGCAATGCACCGTGGGCGCGTACCGGGACATGGGTGCTGTGGTGGTGGATGGCTCCTCGTTCAACCGTGTGCAGGGCGAGCGCTACCAGTTCGCTCTGACACTGCGCAACCGCGCTGCGTTGCCTGTGGAAGCGCCCGCCATCGAATTGACGCTCACAGACACCGAAGACCAGCCAGTGCTGCGCCGGATACTGATGCCGGCCGAACTCGCCGTGCCCGACCCGCTGCTGCCTGGCGCTGAATGGAGTGCCGTGATTCCTATGGCCATTGGGTCGGGTGCACAGCGCATTGCCGGCTACCGGGTGCTGGCTTTTTATCCTTGATGGAGCTGCGGCTTCGAACGATTGATTTTCATGGCAGTACTGATTTGCGGCTCTCTGGCTTTTGACACCATCATGACCTATGAAGGGCGTTTTGCCGATCAAATCCTGGCCGAGCAGTTGCACATTCTCAATGTCTCTTTTCTGGTGCCCTCGCTGCGGCGAGACTTTGGTGGTTGTGCCGGGAACATCGCCTACAGCCTGAATCTGCTGGGGGGCAAGGCGCTACCGATGGCGACCTTGGGAAGCGACGGGGCGGAGTACCGTGAGCGGCTGGAAGCATTGGGAATTGGCACACCATTCGTGCGCCAGGTGGACGACGCCTACACGGCCCAGGCCATGATCATGACGGATCTGGACAACAACCAGATCACGGCATTTCATCCTGGCGCCATGATGCAGGCCCACGCCAACCGAATTGAGCATGCCTCAGCGCATGGCATTCGCCTCGGCATCGTCGCACCGGATGGGCGCGAGGCCATGCTGGAACACGCCACCCAATTTCACGCGGCGGGAATCCCTTTTGTATTCGACCCTGGCCAAGGCCTGCCGATGTTTTCAGGCGACGAGCTGGCGCATTTCGTAGACCTTGCTACCTGGGTCACCGTCAACGACTACGAAGGAAAAATGCTGTGTGACCGTACGGGCCTGGATTTGGCCGAGCTGTCCGAGCGCGTGCAAGGGCTGGTCGTCACCTTGGGCGCCGAGGGCTGCGAGGTGTGGGAGGCAGGCTCGAAAACTGCTGTCGAGCCGGTGCGGGCTCTGCGGGTGGTTGACCCGACAGGTTGTGGCGATGCCTGGCGCGGTGCGCTATTGTTTGGTCTGGAGCAGGGCTGGTCGTTGCCGCGATGTGCAGCACTTGGCAACCGAATGGGCGCGCTGAAGATTGCAAGCCGCGGCCCGCAAAACTACCAGCTCGACGACGTTCCCTAACGCAAAGCGGGGGCTGTAGCGGCCTTCGCCCTCGACCTGCGTGGCAGGCCGGCGCCAAGCGCAACACCCAAAAAAAACCGGCGCCAGGCGCCGGTAGACAAGATCGCGATCTGTCTTAGGGCTTGGTGCCCGTGGGAAAGGGCCAGGCCGCTTGCGGGTTGATCTTTGTCTGTGGGGCTGCCTCGGGAGCCTTGCTGGCCGCTGGCTTCTTTGCTGGCGGTGATTTTGCAGCTGGCGCGGCCTTTTTGGCTGGCGCAGCGGCCTTCTTCGCGGGAGCAGCCTTCTTTGCTGGAGCAGCCTTTTTCGCTGGAGCAGCCTTCTTCGCTGGAGCAGCCTTCTTCGCTGGAGCAGCCTTCTTCGCTGGAGCGGCCTTCTTCGCTGGAGCGGCCTTCTTCGCTGGAGCAGCCTTCTTCGCTGGAGCAGCCTTCTTCGCTGGCGCGGCCTTCTTCGCTGGCGCGGCCTTCTTCGCTGGCGCGGCCTTCTTCGCTGGCACGGCCTTCTTCGCTGGAGCAGCCTTCTTCGCCGGAGCAGCCTTCTTCGCTGGTGCGGCAGCCTTCTTCACGGGCGCAGCTTTCTTCGCTGCTACCGGTGCTTTTGCTGGTCCAGCAGCCTTTTTTACGGCGGCCTTTGCAGGTGCTTTTTTTGCTGCGGCAGTCTTGGCAGGCGCAGCTTTCTTCACGGGGGTTGCGGCCTTGGCGGCCGGCTTCTTCGTAGTTGCCATCATGTTCTCCTTGGGTCAATGAGCAAAGAGCACTCCACGCCTGCATCGGACACGGAGAGATTCACGGACCCGGAGCGGCGCTCCAGGCCATGAATGCTGGGGCACGCCTGCCGCATCGGCTTGCCAGCCTGAAGCGCGGAGGAATGCATCAAATGTGTTCATTGAAGAGGATGGCAAGGCGGGTTTTAGTCCCAGGCCAGTGCGCCGCCCGACTGGTATTCAATGACGCGTGTTTCGAAGAAGTTGCGTTCCTTCTTCAGGTCGATCATTTCGCTCATCCACGGGAAGGGGTTTTCCTCGTTGGGGAACAGCGCTTCCAGGCCGATCTGCGACGCGCGGCGGTTGGCGATGTAACGCAGGTAGCCCTTGAACATGGAGGCATTCATGCCCAGCACGCCGCGCGGCATGGTGTCTTCAGCGTAACGGTATTCGAGCGCAACGGCTTCGCGAAACAGCGCTTCGATTTCGTCCCTGAAAGCAGAGGTCCAGAGATGCGGATTCTCAAGCTTGATCGTGTTGACCAGATCGATGCCGAAATTGCAGTGCATGGACTCGTCACGCAGGATGTACTGGTACTGCTCGGCAGCGCCGGTCATCTTGTTCTGCCGTCCGAGCGCAAGAATCTGCGCGAAACCGACGTAGAAGAAAAGCCCCTCCATCAGGCATGCAAAGACGATCAGCGACTTGAGCAGTGTCTGGTCGGCCAGTGGCGTACCGGTGTTGAATGCCGGATTCATGATCACGTCGATGAACGGAATAAGGAATTCGTCCTTGTCCCGGATCGAGGGGATCTCGTTGTAGGCATTGAATATCTCGCCTTCGTCCAACCCCAGGGATTCGACGATGTACTGGTAGGCGTGGGTGTGGATCGCCTCTTCGAACGCTTGGCGCAGCAAAAACTGGCGGCATTCAGGTGCGGTGACGTGCCGGTAGGTGCCCAACACGATGTTGTTGGCAGCCAGCGAATCGGCGGTCACAAAGAAACCCAGATTGCGCTTGACGATGCGTCGCTCGTCTTCGGTCAATCCATGGGGATCGCGCCACAGGGCAATGTCGCGTGTCATGTTGATTTCCTGCGGCATCCAGTGGTTTGCGCAGCTGGCAAGGTATTTGTTCCAGGCCCATTGGTATTTGAATGGCACCAACTGGTTGACGTCGGTCTTGCCGTTGATGATGCGCTTGTCGGTGGCGTTCATGCGACGCGCGCCGGGCACTGTTGTGACCGCCGCAGCTGCACCGGCTTGCATTGCAGCGCCTTGCGTCGTCGACGCTGCGGCAGACTGCGGCGCAGCGTGCGCTCCGCGGTCGGTAGAAATTTGCGAAAGCGTTGTGACTTCGTCGTCCCAGGTCAGCATGGTTTTTCCAGTGCTCGCATTATGAGAGCACTGCTCCGAAATGAAAAGCGCGCAAGCGCGGCGCGACGCGGTTTCTGTTGCTTCACAGCACAAGAACAAGCAGGTTGGCGTGTTCTCTGCGCCTACTGACAAGCCTCGCACTCGGGGCTGTCGATGGCGCAGAACGCAACATCACTGCCAGACATCGACGTGTCCCTAACGGGTATCTCGTCTGCTTGGCTGGATACGGCGTTGAGTTGCCGCGAATGCACGGTGCTCATCTCCACATGGGTGGCCGATTGCGTGCGCAGGTAGTAGGTGGTTTTGAGGCCGCGTATCCAGGCGAGTTTGTAGGTTTCATCAAGCGTCTTACCGGAGGCTCCGGCCATGTAAATGTTCAGACTCTGTCCTTGATCGATCCACTTCTGCCGGCGCGCAGCCGCTTCCACCAGCCAGTGCGGCGCGATCTCGAAAGCCGTTGCGTAGAGGTTCTTGAGTTCCTGGGGGACCCGGTCAATGCACTGGAGCGAACCCTTGAAGTGCTTGAGGTCCATGAGCATCACCTCGTCCCAGATGCCTGCACGCTCGAGGTCTCGCACCAGCCCATGATTGACGATGGTGAATTCGCCTGAGAGATTGGACTTCACGGAAAGATTGCCAAAGCACGGTTCGATCGATGCGTCGACTCCAATGATGTTGGAGATGGTGGCTGTCGGCGCAATGGCTACGCAGTTGGAGTTGCGCATGCCGTCGCGCGCGATCTTGCTGCGCAGCGCCTCCCAGTCCAGGCGCGATGAGCGATCGACTTCGACATATCCGCGGCGTTCGTTGTTTAGCAAGTCGAGCGTGTCGAGCGGAAGAATTCCGCGATCCCAGAGCGATCCATTGAAGCTGCTGTAGCGTCCTCGCTCCACTGCCAGATTCGACGAGGACTCGTAGGCGTAGTAACACAGCGCCTCGGCAGACTCGTCGGCAAACAACACGGCCTCCTCAGAGGCGTACGGGATGCGCAGCGCGTACAACGCGTCCTGGAAACCCATTAGCCCCAGCCCGACAGGGCGGTGACGCAGGTTGGCGTCGCGTGCCTTCTTCACTGCGTAATAGTTGATGTCGATGACGTTGTCGAGCATGCGCATCGCTGTGGTCACCGTGCGGCGCAGTTTCGCGTGGTCCAGCGCCAGAACGCCTCGCTCATCCCGTGCAAGGTGATTGAGCAGATTCACCGAACCCAGGTTGCAGACAGCGGTTTCGGTATCACTTGTGTTGAGCGTGATTTCGGTGCACAGGTTGCTGGAATGCACCACCCCCACGTGCTGCTGCGGGGACCGCAGGTTGCAGGCGTCCTTGAACGTAATCCAGGGATGACCGGTTTCGAACAGCATGGTCAGCATTTTTCGCCACAGGTCGGTGGCCTCTATCGAGCGAGATTGGGGAATTTCTCCGCGTTCCGCTTTCGCTTCGTATTCGACATACGCTGCTTCGAACTCCGTACCGAAAAGATCGTGCAAATCGGGAACATCCGATGGCGAAAACAATGTCCATCTTCCTTTCTCCAGAACGCGCCGCATGAATAGATCCGGGATCCAATTGGCGGTATTCATGTCGTGCGTGCGGCGTCGATCGTCGCCCGTGTTTTTGCGCAGATCCAGAAACTCCTCGATATCCAGGTGCCATGTTTCGAGATAGGCACATACGGCTCCTTTGCGCTTTCCTCCCTGGTTGACGGCGACGGCTGTATCGTTCACCACTTTGAGAAAGGGCACGACACCTTGCGACTCGCCATTGGTTCCCTGAATGTGGCTACCGAGGGCTCGCACACGGGTCCAGTCGTTGCCCAAGCCTCCGGCGTATTTGGAAAGCAGGGCGTTTTCCTTGATCGACTCGTAGATGCCATCGAGATCGTCAGGCACCGTAGTCAGGTAGCAACTGGAGAGTTGTGAGCGACGGGTTCCGCTGTTGAACAAGGTGGGTGTGCTCGACATGAAATCGAAGGCCGAAAGCAACTCGTAGAACTCGATGGCGCGCGCTTCGCGATCGATTTCGTTCAGTGCCAGGCCCATGGCTACCCGCATGAAAAAGCTTTGCGGCATTTCGATCCGACGTTTCTGCACGTGCAAAAAGTAGCGGTCGTACAAGGTTTGCAGTCCAAGGTAATCGAATTGCAGATCGCGCTCCGGGCGCAGCGCAGCCGCCAGTCGCTCCAGATCGAACTGCAACAGGCGCTCGTCCAACAGGCCGTGGTTCACGCCCTCATGCAGACGTTCTGAAAATGCATGCCGATAGACGGCATCATGCTGATCGATGGACGTTTCGTTACCCAGAACCTCGCGTGCAATGGTGTGCAGCAGCAGTCGTGCCGTCGCGAAACTATAGTCCGGGTTTCTTTCGATCCTTGTGCGCGCGGCAAGAATTGCAGCCTTGAAGACCTCGTCCAGCGCAATACCGTCGTAGAGGTTGCGCAAGGTCTCCTGCACGATAGGCTCTGCCGCGACATGATCTCCTAGGTTGTGGCAACTGGCGTTCACCAGCGCGCGGAGCTTGTCCATGTCCAGGGGCACGCGTTCCCCGCTGTGCAGGACATGCAGTACTGGGGCGCCAGCGTGGTCTTGAGCGGGGTGCTGGCGCGCTCTCTCCTGGGATCGCTGCTCGCGGTACAGCACGTAGGCGCGCGCGACGTCATGCTGCTCTGCGCGCATCAGACTCAGCTCGACTTGGTCCTGCACGTCCTCGATGTGAAAGGTGCCACCGCTGGGGCGTGAACGCTGCAGCGCACGCACCACGGTCTGGGTGAGTGCCTCTACGGATTGGCGAATGCTGGCCGATGTGGCGCTCTGCGGGCCGCGCACGGCCAGAAAGGCTTTCAGCATGGCCACTGTGATTTTCTGCGGTTCGAAAGGCACGACGGAGCCGTTGCGGCGGATGATTTGGTACTGCGCCAAGTCACGGGGTGCGTCTTGTCGCACGGGCTCGCTGAATGGCGGAAGCGGCGGCCTCTGGCCAAGATGGGGAGCGACGATGGTGGGCGGCATGGGTTCTGAGTCCGAAGAATTTGAAGGTGTTATTACTATATATAGTGTTTGAATAAATTTCAATGCACTATAGGTAGTGTTTTCAAATACAAAATTCTTCACGCAGGCCGTGTTTCCCAGATGGGGTCGTCAGACTGCTGCCGCAGCGCATATCCAAGTCGTCCTGCGCCATGCCGATGAATTTGGCCCGCGAAGCCGCGTGGCGCCTGCAAGTCGCCTTCGCAAATAAACTTCTTGCACGCTGCCGCCCGCCGGTCAGCGAGCGGGAAAGTGCAGGCTGGGCAGGTCGAGCCCCTGCTGGAGCAGCAGCCAATCAAACGCAGCACCGGGGTCCGCCTTGCGGCCGGGGGCGATGTGTTCGTGCCCCGCAATAAAGGCGATGGAATAGCGCTGGGCAAGTGCCTGGCACAGCTGCGTGAGCGCGGCATATTGGGCGGGTTCGAAGGCTTCGCCCTCCAGGCCTTCGAGCTCTATGCCGATCGAGTCGTCATTGCATCGACTGCGGCCGCGGTAGTGTGATTCGCCAGCATGCCAGGCGCGCTGATTGCAACCGACAAACTGCACCACGGTGCCTGATCGTCGGACAAAAAAATGGGCCGAAACGCGCAGGCCGCGCAAGCGCTCGAAGTAGGGATGGGAAGCGCAGTCGAGCGTGCCAAGAAACAGCGCGGCCACCTCGTCTCCCCCGTAGTGCCCTGGTGGCAGGCTGATGGAATGCACCACGATCAGATCGGTCTGGGCGTCCGCTGGTCGGGGGTCGCAATGGGGTGATGCCAGGGCGATGGCAGGGCGGTACCAGTCGTCCTGCCAGAGATCGGGGCCTTCAGGCGTCCTCGTCGGCATGGTTGTCGCCAGGCGCGCTGATGTTGAGCCGTGCAATGCGATAGCGGATCTGGCGCAGGCTGATGCCCAGGCGCGCTGCGGTCGCGGTGCGGTTGAAATGGTTTTCTTGCAGCGCGCGAACGAGAATGCTGCGTTCCTGCTGATCCAGCCAGCCCTGCAGATCGCGCGGCAGGGGCTCCGGCACAAGAGCTGCGGCAGGGGCAGAGGCCTCCAGCGGTGCGGTGGCCGCGAGCGTGGGCAGCGATGTAACGCTGGACACCGCGCAGTCCACATGCAATTCGTCGCCGTCGCCCAGCGCCACCGCTCGGTGCAGCAGGTTCTCCAGTTCGCGCACGTTGCCGGTCAATGGATGGGCTGCGATGGCTTGCACCATGGAGTCGGTCAATTCGGGTGCAGTGGTCCCTGACTCATGGGCGATGCGTGTCAGCAGGGCGCGGCACAAGGCGGGCAGGTCTTCGCGGCGCTCACGCAGCGGGGGGATCACCACTTCAATGACGTTGAGGCGGTAGTACAGATCCTGTCGGAAGCGTCCCGCCTGGACGTCAGCCGCCAGGTCACGGTGGGTCGCGCTCACGATGCGCACGTCCACCGGCTCTTCCTGCGTGGCGCCGAGCGGGCGCACGCTGCGCTCCTGGATCGCGCGCAGCAGTTTGGATTGCATGGCAAGTGGCAGGTCGCCAATTTCATCCAGAAAAAGGGTGCCGCCTTGCGCGGCCTGGAAGTAACCGGCGCGGTCCTGCGTGGCACCGGTGTAGGAGCCTTTGCGTGCGCCAAAGAATTCGGCTTCCAGCAGGGCTTCCGGGATCGCACCGCAGTTGACAGCAACCATCGGTCCGGCAGCACGCTGGCTGTTTTCATGCAGGGCACGCGCTACCAACTCCTTGCCCGTGCCCGACTCGCCACGCACCAGCACTGGCGCCATGCCGCGTGCCACCTTGGCTACGCGCTGCTTGACATTGCGTATGGCTTCGGACTCGCCTACCAAGCGCTCCAACGCAGTGCCGCCGATGCGGCTGGCTGTGCCTGGCGCGCCGGGTCGGCCCGTCGCAGCGCGGGGAGGCTGGACGCCCTCTGTCCCCTGAACGGCAGAGGCCACCACGGCACGGAACTGTTTGAGATCCACCGGTTTGGTCAAGTAGTCGAAGGCACCGGCACGCAAAGCCTCCACTGCGTTCTCGGCGGAGCCGTAAGCAGTCATCACCAGGCAGCGTTCGGGCCGCTGCTGCTGGCGCAGATCGTGCAGCAATTCCATGCCAAAGCCATCGGGCAGACGCATGTCGGTAATGACGACGTCGTAGCTGTGGGTTGCAAGCAGCTCCCGCGCTTGCGCGACAGTGCCGGCCGTGTCGATGCGATAGCCCTCGCGCAGCAGCGTCAGTTCATACAGCGTGCGCAGGTCGGGCTCGTCGTCAACCACCAAAATGGATGCGGGCTGGGAGTTCATCAGGCGGGAGGGAGTCAAACCACAACGGTATCAAAAAGAGAGGCGTCCGGCGGGGGCAGGATACCGGTACTGCGAAAGCGCACGGTAAACGCATTGCCGCTGCACTCCCTCTCGGCGATATTGCGTTGCAGGCGCTGGTAGCTGATGCTGGCCCCGTGGCGCTCGCACAAGCCGCGGCAGATGTACAGCCCGAGCCCGCTGGAACGACTCTCTGAAGAGAAAAACGGTTCGAACAAATGCCGCTCCACCGATTGGTCCATGGGTGGACCGTTGCTCCAGACCTGCACGCTGGCCTGCCCAGGTGACTCCATGCGTGTGTGCAGTTGCAGCGATTCCACGCTGCCAGAACGGTAGCGCAAGGCGTTGTCCAGCAGGTTCACCAAGACCCTGCGCAAATGCTCGGCGTCAAACTCCACTTGTATGGCGGGGGCACCCAGGCGCAGCAGGCCCTCGCGCTGGGCGGGCGCATGGGCTTGCCAATCGCGCCAGATCTGAGCCACCGATTCGTCCAGCGTTACGGTGGCGGCGGGCGCATGGTCCATTTGGTGTTGCACCCGGGCGATGTCCAGGATTTCTTCTGCAATATGCGCCAGCCGGTCTGCGTTTTGCCCAATCATTTGCGCCAGGCGCTTGTGGGATGGCTCGTGCAGGTCCTCGTCCAGCAAAGCATTGGCTTGCACGATGGCCGCCAATGGGTTGCGGATTTCGTGGGCCACAGCGGCCGACATGCGGCCCATGGCAGCGAGTTTTTCTGTCCGCAGGCGCGCTTCGAGTTCGCGCAAATCGTGTAAAAACATCACGCACAGGCGCTGCCCTGGTGCATCGGAGACAGACGCAAGCGGCGCCGTCAACCAGGTGCGCACATGCAGGCCGATCGGGTTCTGGTGTTCGCTGATCAGGTTGATGTCCGCCACCTGCGGCATGCTTTGCCGAAAGCTGCGCCGCGCCAGCGCGGCAAGGGCTTGCCAGGCGAGCCGTGACTGCAAGGCGAACGGCGGGTTCAGGCCGGCTTGCGAGCCCAGCATCAGCAGCCCGGCAGGGTTGGCTGTTCGCACCTCGAAAGCTTCATCCACCACCAGAACCCCCTCGGTAAGGTTTTGAATGACCAGCTCGCTGACCTGGCTTTGCACCAGAGCTGTCGCCTGGCTGCTCTGGGCGATATGCTGCTCACGCACCAGTCGCAGCGCCAACTGCTGCACCATGAAGGCGACGATGAAGTAGCCGGTGCCTGTGAGCGCAGCCTGTAGCGAGCGTTGCGTAGCCTCGCTGCCACTGGGATCACCGAACCACCAGGCCCATGCCAGCAGCAGCAGCGTGACGGCTGCGGTGGTTCCCATCGCCAGCGTGAGCGTGCCCAGCACGGAAGCCATGAGGATGGGCAGCCCAAACAAGGGGGTGAAGCTCATGCTGCCGTTGTGCAAGAGCTGCAGCGCGCAAACCAAGGCCAGATCGACACCGATCGAGGACAGCCAATGCACGCCGGCTTCGGGAGAAGGCGCTACGTTGCCCGCCACCAGGCGCACTGCCACCGTGGCGCCCAGATACAACATGCACACCAGAACGACCACCAGCTCCGCATTCTGGTTGAGCATCTGACTGGCGAGCTGGAGCGTCAGCAACGCCAGTGCTACCACCACCCGCCCGGTCAGGAAGCCTTGCCACAGACGCAGGAAGGCCGCGTCCTGTCCCGCCCCCCGGCGTCGGGGCGGCATCGGCGTGCTGGGCGTCCCGACGTCAGCGGCCATCTTGTTGCTGGTGCTCGCGGCAGCAATAGCTGCGCCCGTCGCTTATCCAGGCGTCGCTGCGCGGCACGTGGACACCGCAACGCGCGCAGGCCAGCATGTCCTGCGGCGCAGGCAATGCCCGCGCTGGCGGGCGTGGCGGATTCTTCTTCACCCGTTTGCCGCGCCAAACGAGGTAGGCTACGAACAGGACTGCCAGCAGGACGAGAAATTTCATGGTGCACGTCCCAGAACGACTTCCAGCGCGAAGCGCGAACCCACGTAGGCCAGCAGCAGCAGCACGGCGCCGGCGTACAGCACGCGCACGGCGCTGCGTCCGCGCCAGCCAAAGCGCCGGCGCCCAAGGAGAAGAGCGGCAAAGGTCAACCACGAGAGGACCGAGAACACCGCCTTGTGGTCCCAGCGCCAGGCGCGGCCATAGAGCACTTCGCTGAACAGGACGCCGGCGACCAGCGTCGCGGTCAGCAACACAAAGCCGGCCGTGACAAAGCGAAACGTGAGGCGTTCAAGCGTCAGAAGCGGCATGCCGCTGTGCGTATCTTCCGCCAGGCGAAGGCGCTTTTCCGCACGCGTCATCAACGCCGCATGAACGACGGCAGCGCCAAACAGGCCGTAGGCTGAGATGCCCAGTGCCAGATGCAGCGGCAGCCAGGCGGTTGCGCTGACATGCAGCGGCTGACCAGGGAACACCAGCGCCAGCACCACCGCCAGCGCGCCCAATGCAGCCAGCACCCAGCGGGTGCGCAACTTGGGAAAGAGCTCGCGCTCGATCGCGTACACCGTCAGCACCAGCCAGGCCGTCACCGACAGCGCGGGTGCGAAACCGAAGCGTGGGGCGCTTTGCAGCATGCCTGCGGCCAGCATGGCGCCGTGCAGCGCCCAGGCCAGCCAGAGTGCCAGGCGCGCGCCGGTTTCGCCCAGGCGTGATGCAAACGCTGCAGGCAACGCGTAGGCTGCTGCGGCCGCTATCCCCAGCAGCAAGGCGGAGGGAGAGCTACTAGCTAAAATCATGGGCGCAGTTTACCTTTCGCCCAGGCACGCATCCTGGCGCCCCACAGCTCGCAGCCGCGAGCGCTTACCCGGAATTTCCCTATCATGGCCTCCGCCCTTACCGACAAACTCACGCGCCTGGTGAAAGAGATGCGTGGCCAGGCCCGCATCACCGAATCGAACGTGCAGGACATGCTGCGCGAGGTGCGCATGGCGCTTCTGGAAGCCGACGTGGCGCTGCCCGTGGTGCGCGACTTCATTGCCCGCGTGAAGGAAAAGGCGCTGGGCCAGGACGTGCTGGGCTCGCTCAAGCCCGGCCAGGCCCTGGTGGGAATTGTCAACCGCGAGCTTGCGGCCACCATGGGCGAAGGTGTCGCCGACATCAACCTCCATGCCCAGCCACCGGCCGTGATCCTGATGGCCGGTCTGCAGGGCGCGGGCAAAACGACGACAACGGCCAAACTGGCCAAGCACCTGATTGAAAAACGCAAGAAGAAGGTGCTGACCGTCTCGGGCGACGTGTACCGGCCAGCGGCCATTGAGCAGCTCAAAACCGTCACTGCCCAGGCAGGCGCCGAATGGTTTCCGAGCACGCCGGACCAAAAACCGCTGGACATAGCCCGCGCCGCGCTTGACTACGCCAAGAAGCACTACTTTGACGTGCTGCTGGTGGACACCGCCGGCCGCCTGGCCATTGACGAGTTGCTGATGCAGGAAATCAAGGACCTGCACGCTGCCATCAAACCGGTGGAAACGCTGTTTGTGGTGGACGCCATGCAGGGCCAGGACGCCATCAACACGGCCAAGGCCTTCAAGGAGGCATTGCCGCTGACCGGCATCATCCTGACCAAGCTCGACGGTGACTCGCGCGGCGGCGCGGCACTGTCGGTGCGCCAGATCACGGGCGCGCCGATCAAGTTTGCCGGCGTGTCGGAAAAGCTCGATGGCCTGGAGGTGTTCGACGCCGAGCGCCACGCCGGCCGCATTCTGGGCATGGGCGACATCGTCGCCCTGGTCGAGCAGGTGTCGGCTGGCGTCGACATGGAGGCCGCGCAGAAGCTTGCCGCCAAGGTGAAAAGCGGCGATGGCTTTGACCTGAACGACTTCCTCGGCCAGTTGCAGCAGATGAAGCAAATGGGCGGCTTGTCGAGCCTGATGGACAAGCTGCCTTCGCAATTGATGGCCAAGGCCGGCGCGGTGGACATGGACCGGGCTGAGAAGGACATCAAACGCAAGGAAGGCATCATCCAGAGCATGACGCCCAAGGAGCGCCGCAAGCCCGAGCTCATCAAGGCCACCCGCAAGAAGCGCATCGCAAACGGCGCCGGTGTCCAGGTTCAAGAAGTCAACCGCCTGCTCAAGGAGTTCGAGCAGATGCAGGGCATGATGAAGAAGATGAAGGGCGGCGGCCTGATGAAGATGATGAAGAAGATGGGCGGTATGAAGGGCATGGGCGGTGGTGGAATGCCCAAGATGCCCTTCTAGATTTCAAGTATTTTAGGCCTCTAGCGCTTATTGGATAAGCGTTAGAAGCTATAAAAATAGAAGCAAAACGGCACTTGACCCTGTTCGTGCTTCAGGGGCAGTTTCGGTGTTCTACGCCGCCTCGCGCACCAGCACTTCGCCGCGCAAGGTGTAGGCCTTGGCTTCGGTGATGGTGACGTCCACCATCTGCCCCACCAGCCTTGGCTGGCCGGCGAAGTTCACCACGCGGTTGCACTCGGTGCGGCCCATCAGCTCGTCCGCGTCGCGCTTGGATGCGCCTTCCACCAGAATGCGCTGCACCGTGCCGACGCGTTGCTCACTGATCGTTTTGATGTTGGTGTTGATGACGGCCTGCAACTGGTGCAGACGCTTGAGCTTCACGTCGCCCGGCGTTTCGTCGTGGAGGTTGGCGGCGGGCGTGCCGGGGCGGGGGCTAAAGATGAAACTGAAGGAGTTGTCGAAGCCAATGTCGTCGATCAGCTTCATCATCTTGGCGAAATCCTCTTCGGTCTCACCGGGGAAGCCGACGATGAAGTCGCTGCTCATCGCCAGGTCAGGCCGGATGGCGCGCAGCTTCTTCACCGTGCTCTTGTATTCCATGGCCGTGTAACCGCGCTTCATGGCCATCAGGATGCGGTCCGAGCCGTGCTGCACAGGCAGGTGCAGGTGGTTGGCTAATTTGGGAATGCGCGCGTAGGCCTCGATCAGGCGCGGCGTGAACTCGTTCGGGTGGCTGGTGGTGAAGCGCAGGCGCTCGATGCCGGGAATCTCGGCCACGTACTCCAGAAGCAAGGCGAAATCGGCGATTTCGGCCGTGTCGCCCATGGGCCCGCGATAGGCGTTGACGTTCTGGCCCAGCAGGGTGATTTCCTTCACTCCCTGGTCGGCCAGGCCCGCCACTTCGACCAGCACGTCGTCAAACGGTCGGCTGACTTCTTCGCCGCGGGTGTAAGGCACCACGCAGTAGCTGCAGTACTTGCTGCAGCCTTCCATGATGGAGACAAAGGCCGATGCACCCTCGACACGCGCGGGCGGCAGGTGGTCGAATTTTTCAATTTCGGGGAAGCTGATGTCCACCTGCGGGCGGGCCTGCACGCGGCGCTGCTCCAGAAGCTGCGGCAGACGGTGCAAGGTCTGCGGCCCGAACACGATGTCGACATACGGCGCGCGCTTGATGATCTCCGCGCCTTCCTGGCTGGCGACGCAGCCGCCCACACCGATTTGCACGCCGCGCTCCTTGAGGTGGCGCACCCGGCCCAGGTCGGAAAACACCTTTTCCTGCGCCTTTTCGCGCACCGAGCAGGTGTTGAACAGGATCAGGTCGGCTTCTTCAACGTCCTGTGTCGGTTCGTAGCCTTCCGCAGCGCGCATCACGTCCAGCATCTTGTCCGAGTCGTACTCGTTCATCTGGCAGCCAAAGGTTTTGATAAAGACTTTTTTGCTCATGAAGAAATCTCGCAGGGCCATGCCCCAAGCCGCCGCCAGCCCTGGCACAGCTCAAAAAATGCCCGCGGTTTATCGCGGATCGGCGTCGCTCTCAAAGCGAAAGTTGCGCTGCGCTGTGCTGCCGGGGCGCGGCAGGGCGATTTCGGCTTTGTTCAGAATCCAGGCGGTGTGGAGCATGCCTGTGCTGGGCTCCATCCGGTAGTTCACCACGTACTGCTTGCCGATCACGGTGTGCAGCATGATGAGCGAATTTTGCGGGCTGAGCAGCCGCATGCCCGGCGCCATGCGCACGGGTTTATCGTCGATTTCCGCATTCACGGTGGACAAAACGGTAAGCGTGCCGCGCTTGGCCTGATCGGGGAAAGTGCGCGAGCCGCCCAAGTCGCCGGGCACTTGGGCCAGCGCCGGGGCGGCGGGCAGCAGGCCTGCCGCACACAGGGTGAGCAACACGGCAAGGGTTGGACGGCGAAACGCGCGGGGGCGGCTGCAGCGGGTCATGGGTCTATCCAGGGGCTGAAAAGAAGGATTCTAGGCTTGCAAGCTTGCGGCAGACAAAGCAAAAACCCCTTGCAGGCAGCCTGCAAGGGGTTGAATCTGGTGGTGATAGGTGGACTTGAACCACCGACATCAGCATTATGAATGCTGCGCTCTAACCAACTGAGCTATATCACCGAGAGCAAAATTATAGAACAGATTTCCGGGTGAAATCTTGGAACGCGCTATCAAAGATGCGTGAACACGGCCTTGCGCTTGTTGACGAAGGCGTCCATGCCTTCCTTCTGGTCTGCTGTGGCAAACAGCGCGTGGAACAGGCGCCGCTCAAACATCACGCCGTCCGACAGGCCGCTCTCGAAGGCGCGGTTGACAGATTCTTTGGCCGCCATCACGGCAATGCGCGAAAAATCGCTGATGACCAGCGCAGCGCCCAAGGCTTCGTCCTGCAGTTTGTCCAGCGGCACGACGCGGCTGACCAGTCCGGAGCGCTCGGCTTCCACGGCATCCATCATGCGGCCGGTGAGGGCCATGTCCATGGCCTTGGACTTGCCCACTGCGCGCGGCAGGCGCTGCGTGCCTCCGGCGCCGGGAATCACGCCCAGCTTGATCTCGGGCTGGCCAAACTTGGCGTTGTCAGCGGCAATGATGAAGTCGCACATCATCGCCAACTCGCAGCCGCCCCCCAGCGCAAAGCCGCTGACGGCGGCGATGACCGGTTTGCGAATGGAACGGATGGTTTCCCAGTTGCGTGAGATGTAGTCGCCCTTGTACGCATCGGCAAAACTGAACTTGGCCATGGCGCCAATATCCGCGCCAGCGGCAAAAGCCTTCTCGCTGCCGGTGAGGACGATGCAGCCGATGCCCTCGTCGCTGTCAAAAATGTGCAGGGCCTCACCCAGCTCGTCCATGAGCTGGTCGTTGAGCGCATTGAGCTGTTTGGGACGGTTGAGTGTGATCACGCCGACTTTCTCGGCTTCGGTGCGCACTTCGATCGAGGTGTAGGACATACTATTTCTCCCATCAATGCCAAACAGGAAACTATACCGAAAGGGCGGGCGCGCCCCTAGCTCGCCGAAAGCCAGCGTGCCGCCAAGTTCGGGTCGGTCAATCGCAGCTGCACGGTGTCGCTTGCAGCGTCCGGACCGGCCGAGAGCTCAAGGGGCAGGCGAAGCAGCCGCTGGTCGCGTGCAACGAGGGCCGTCACCTGTGCCGTGTCGGGCGGCGCATACAGCGGCAAATCGTCCAGGCGCAACAGGCGCCAGGCTCCGGCAGACGTTTCAATGCCCAGCCATTCGTCCCCCGCGGCCAGCCCGGCGCGCTCGGCCAGGCCGCCGCGCAGCACGGTCTTGATGCGCACGCCATCGCCCGGCACCACGCGCAGCCCCAGGCGTTGTGCCGGCTGCGCTGCGTCGGCCTGCATCTGCACCCCATGTGCTGCAAGCAGTTCGCTAAGTGGTAGTTCGTCCATCGAATGGACCCAGACCTTGATCTCACTGGCGTAGCTGCGCCCCGAAAGCTCCTGCAGCACCGCCAGCACATCGGATTCCTGCATCGGGCCACCTTGGCAGCGCTGCCACAGTGCGCGCATCACCGCGTCCAGCGTGGTGTGGCCTTCGCGCCGCAAGCTGAGGTCCAGGCACAAGGCCACGAGAGCGCCCTTGGTGTAGTAGCTGACCGTGGCGTTGGGGGTGTTTTCGTCCTGACGGTAGTACTTCACCCAGGCGTCAAAGCTGGCCTGGGCGACGCTTTGCTGGAGGCGTCCAGGCGTCTGCAGCACCTGGTTGATGGTTTTGGTCAGCAGCTTGAGGTAACCGGCGGCGTCCACCAAGCCGGCACGCACCAGCAGCAGGTCGTCGTAGTAGCTGGTGAAGCCTTCGAAGAACCACAAGAGCTGGGTGTAGTTCTCGTGGGCGTAGTCGTAATGTTCGAACTCGCTGGGCCGCAGGCGCTTGACGTTCCAGGTGTGGAAATACTCGTGGCTGATGAGGCCGAGCAGTGTGATGTAGCCGTCGCCGGGTTTCCAGGTGGCTTCGCCGTCGCCGTGGCTGCGCGGGAGGTCGCGCCGGGCGGCGATCAATGCCGTGGAGCTGCGGTGCTCGAGCCCGCCGTAGCCGTCGTCCACGGCATTGAGCAAAAAGACGTAGTCGCACAGCGGCGGGGTCTCCGCGCCGTGCCAGAACGCAATGGCTGCAGCACAGATTTTTTGCGCGTCGGCCAGCAGCCGCGCTCCGTCAAAGGACGGCGCGGCGCCGCTTACTACCCAACGGTGGTGGATTCCGCCGGTGTCAAACGCTCCTTCCCAGAACGGACCTATCTCCACGGGGCAGTCCACGAGTTCGTCGTAGTTGCCGGCGCTGTAACGCCCAAATCCGCTGCCGTCCACCTTTTCAGCGCAAAGCGCCGTGGCCAGGCGCCAATCTGGCTTTCCAGCCGGTGCGACGATCTCCACAGTGTGCGGCGCTTGCTCAAACCCAAGCGCCCGCAAGAACACGCTGGTGCCATTGAAAAAAGCACGTGAGGCGTCCAGCCACGCGCTGCGCACGGAGGTGTCGGCCGCGTAGACCTCGTAGCGCAATTCCAGGGCGGCATTGCTGGCGCCATCGGTGCGCCAGGTGCATTTGTCCAGTTGCGTCAGGGTGATGGGTTGGCCGCCTTGCCAAGCCTGCAGTCCCTGCAGATGCTTGGAAAATTCGCGCAGCAAATAGCTGCCGGGAATCCAGGCGGGCAGCTGGAACGTTTGCTTCGCTTGCGGCTGCGGCAAGTGCAGCGTGATGGCGAAGAGGTGCGCGTGCAGATCGCGCAGCTCAACGCGGAAATGCACGCCCGATGCAGGCTTGTGGGTGAGCGCGACCGGCGGGCTGCGGCGGGCGCTCATTTCGCGGACGATTGCGCCTGCGCCAAACGCATTTCAACTTCTACGTCGTTGATGGCCCCTGGCACGCGGCTGCCATCGACAAAGATCAGCGTCGGCGTGCCGGTGATCTTGTGCTTCTTGCCAAACGCCAGGTTGCGTTGCAGCGCGCTGGTGTCGCAACTGGCCGGGGGCGTGACTTTCTCGCGAAGCATGTGGTCTTGCCAGGCGGCCACGCGGTCCTTGGCGCACCAGATGTTGCGCGACTTTTCGGCCGAATCGGGGCTGAGAATGGGGTAGAGGAAGGTGTAGATCGTCACGTCCTGCACCTTCTGCAAATCGCGCTCGAAACGCTTGCAGTAGCCGCAGTTGGGGTCTTCGAACACGGCGAGCTTGCGCGAGCCGTTGCCATGCACCACGGTGAACGCGTCGGCCAGCGGCAGGGCGGCAAAATCGACAGCGCTCAGCTTGGCAATGCGGTCCTCGGTGAGGTTGCGGCGCGCCTTGGTGTCAATCAACTCGCCCTGAATCAGGTAGTTGCCTTTGGCGTCGGTATAGAACACATCGGTTCCGATGCGTACCTCGTACAAGCCGGGCATCGGCGTACTTTGGATTTCGTCAATTTTTTCCAGCTGCGGAATGCGTTCGGCCAGGGTTTTTCGAATGGCGCCTTCTTGTGCAGATGCGAACAAGCTGGTGGCCAGGGCCGCGCTGGCCAGCAGCCAATGGAGAGTCTTCATGGGGCAGTGTTTCCTTGAAATGCTGCTGCAAAGCTTGCAGCCGGGTCGGTGTTCATGGCCTGGCGTGCCATCCAGTGCTTGAGCGGACCGCTGTGGTCAAAACCTTGCATGCCCCAGTTGCGCAGTGTTTGCAAAGGCGCCTCAACGCGCCCAAACAGCTGTGCCAGGGCGTCGGTGGTCAGGCGCATGGGCAGCAAGGCGCTTTTGCGCTCGCGTTCGTACTGGCGCATGACCCGCAGATCGGCCATGCTGCGCCAACTGCTGCGCGCAGTGAGCAGCCGGGCCAGCGCCTGCACGTCGCCCAGGCCCAGGTTGAGCCCCTGCCCCGAGAGGGGATGCACCGTGTGGGCAGCATCTCCTGCCAGCACCCAGGCCTGCCCAGCGCCTGCGGCGTCTGCCATCGGTCCGCACCAGCGCTTGGCACGGGCCAGTTGGAGCGGCCAGGCGCGGCGCTCACCATGCACTTGCAAGGTGCCCAGGACGCCGCCGCTGGCTTGTGCGAGTTCGCTGGCGAAGACCTGATCGCTGTGCGCAAGCAGTTCGCGGGCGCGTTCGGGCGCGACGGACCAGACCACCGCGACTTCCTTGCCCTGCGCGCCGCCGAGCGGCAGAAAAGCCAGAATGCCATCGGTTGAAAACCATTGCCGCGCCGTCTGCTGGTGTTCCAGCGTGCAGACGATGCGTGTCGCAATGGCCGTTTGCGGGTAGGGCGAAACGTCAAATTGAACGCCGAGTTCCTCGCGCGTGCGGCTGGCACGCCCCTCGCAAACCACGGTCAAAGGTGCGTTGACGGGGCTCGCCACCTGCTCGACGCGCGGCTGGTAGCGCACCGCCTCGGCCAGGCGGGCTTCCAAAGCAGGCACATCGGCGATCCACGCAAGCGCCGGCACCTGCTGGGTTGCAGCGTCGAAATGCACTTTCCCGCCGCGATCTCCGCAGACGTGCATGTGCAGTACGGCAGTGGCGTGTTCAGGCTCGGGCCAGCAACGCAGCGAGTCGAGCAGGGCGTGAGAGGCTGCGTTGAGCGCATAGGCACGGATGTCGGCATGCCCGGTGCCCGAAGTGGAGGGGTCGTTGACCAGAGCAACACTGAAGCGTTCGCGCGCCAGCAGCAGTGCCAAGGTGCGGCCCACAATGCCTGCGCCGCGGATACAGATGTCATAGGACTTGGCCATGAGGGGATTGTAGGAGCCTGCTCCTCAACGCCCTGGCGGCTAAAATCATGGGCTTTCCCGTAGCAGCCTGCCGGAGCGGCACGAGATGGCCGCCCGCAGCGCGGCAACCTCTCTTCGCGGCGCGCGATCTCACCACAAGGATTTTTCATGAGCCTCCAATGCGGCATCGTGGGCCTGCCCAACGTTGGCAAGTCCACCCTCTTCAATGCCCTGACCAAGGCTGGCATTGCGGCCGAGAACTACCCCTTTTGCACCATTGAGCCCAATGTGGGGGTGGTGGAGGTCCCAGACCCGCGCCTGCAGCAGCTCGCCGAGATCATTCGACCCGAACGTATCGTTCCGGCAATTGTCGAATTTGTCGATATTGCAGGCCTGGTTGCTGGAGCGAGCAAGGGGGAGGGCCTGGGCAACCAGTTTCTGGCGCACATCCGCGAAACGGACGCCATCGTCAACGTGGTGCGCTGTTTTGACGATGAGAACGTGATCCACGTTGCTGGTCGGGTTGATCCGATTTCGGACATCGAGGTCATCCAGACGGAACTGTGCCTGGCCGATCTGACGACGGTGGACAAGGCGCTCAACCGCTACAGCAAGGCAGCCAAGTCGGGCAATGACAAGGAAGCGGCCAAACTGGTGACCCTGCTCACGCGCATCCAGGAGGCGCTCAACGAAGGCAAGCCGGCGCGCTCGGTCGAGATGAGCAAGGAAGAGCAGCCGCTTCTCAAGCCGTTTTGCCTTATTACCGCCAAGCCTGCCATGTTTGTCGGCAACGTCAGCGAAGACGGTTTCGAGAACAACCCCTATCTGGATCGCCTCAAAGAATATGCCGCCGGCCAGAATGCACCGGTGGTTGCGATCTGCGCAAAGATCGAAGCCGAAATGGCTGAAATGAGCGACGAAGACCGCGACATGTTCCTGGCAGAGATGGGGCAAAGTGAGCCCGGTCTGGCACGGATGATCCGCGGCGCCTTCAAGTTGCTTGGCCTTCAGACCTATTTCACCGCCGGAGTCAAAGAAGTGAGGGCCTGGACCATCCACATTGGCGACACTGCGCCGCAGGCCGCTGGCGTCATTCATGGCGACTTCGAGCGGGGCTTCATCCGGGCGCAGACGATTGCGTTCGATGACTTCATTGCACTGAAAGGCGAGCAGGGCGCAAAAGACGCTGGAAAGATGCGCGCCGAAGGCAAGGAATACGTCGTAAAAGATGGGGATGTGCTGAATTTTCTATTCAACGTCTGATCAGTGGCAAAATCTCCGTCCGATGGCTTGTAACAATCCGTACTAATCCCCCACAAGCTGTTATCTTCGGTCTGGTTCCCTCCGGTCCCTGCAAAGGCGCCGCTCAAGCGTTTCCGTAACTCTTCCGCTTTCATTCAGCGGCAAATGTCATGGGTGCATTCGGTTTCCGCTCCATGTTCTCGGCGCGCCGGGACGTTGGTTTCGCGATGAGCGAAGGGTTTCCCCTGTCCGACACCATGGCCTCGGGATTTAACGACTCCGCAGATCATTCGGGTCAGTTTTCACGCCGGCAGTCGGACGCCGTTCGATTGCGTCGCCAACGCTCCAACGCGCAAAAATGGGTGATCGTGTTGTCACTCATTGGCGGCTTTGGGGCCGTGACACTGCTGGTTCATCTGCTGGGCTATGTGCAGATGCGTACGCTGCTGGCCTTGCTGGGTATGGTCGCTGTCGGTCTGGTGGCGTTCCTGCTGCTGTTTCGCACGGGGCTGCATCTCAAGTTTCGTGAAAAGCGTCTGAAGCTCCCTATCGTTGTGTGCTGTCTCGCTGGCATGCTGGGGCTGGTGTATCTGGACCCGGCGATGCAGATCCTGCTGGCTCCTTTTACTTTCGTGGCTCTGGCGTACGGCATGTACCGGATTTCGCGCAACACGGCGTTCGTGCTGGTCGGTGCCGAATTGCTGGGTTACGCGGGTGTGATTGCCTTGCACTATTTCGAGCAGCAAAACCTCGCCTTGTTCAAGCTTGAAGCCATGCACTTTGCCGCCTTGGCTGTGGCGCTTCCTGGCTTTGTGTATTTGACTGGAAAGGTGCCTTTGTTGCACATGGTGCTCAACCAGGCCAGCCGAAAGATTCGCACCATCGAGGCGGACGCGCGGCGCGATACGCAGCTGGGCTGCTACAACCGACGCTACATTGTGGCGGCGCTGGAAGAGCAAAAGCAATTGGCTGACGAGCTCGGTATGCCGCTGTGCATTGCGATTCTGGATCTCGACCATTTCAAGCGCATCAACGATGAAATGGGGCACTTGGGCGGAGACGAAGTGCTGCGCACCTTTTCGCGCGTGGCCCAGCAAAGCGTGCGGGACGAGGACATTTTTGGCCGCTACGGGGGCGAGGAGTTTCTGCTGATCTTCCCTGGTACCTCGCTGCTGCCGGCACTCAACACCTGCGAGCGCGTGCGCGCCCAGGTCGAGGATCACGTATGGTCCGACGGCATGCGTTGCCGGGTGACGGTTTCGATTGGCGTGACGCAGTACGTTCACGGCGAATCGGTGCTTGAATTCTTCTCGCGCGCAGACACCGCCACCTATCTGGCCAAGGAAGGCGGACGCAATCAGGTCGTTGTTGAGGAGCCGGTCGAGCGCAGCAAGAATGCCGATTTTGCTGCCACCGGCGACGTGCTGAGCGAAGACGCGGGAGAAGGCACCGACGAAGATTTTCTGCTTCTTGAAGAAGCCGGACTCATCGAAAGCAGTCGCGCTCCACTCAGCAATGTCTGATGATTTGCCCCCTGGCGCATATTCAGCGCCCCTGCGTAGCTACCAAAACCAGAGCATTTGAGCGAGCCCCTCGCTTTTTCCAGGCACCATGGCCAGCAAGGCCGTTGTCATAGCCAGGTAGCGCAGAAACTTGCCGATGGCCATGTAGAAAACACAGGGCCAAAACGGCAGCTTCAGCCAGCCAGCTACAGCGCACAAAGGATCGCCCACCACCGGCAACCAGCTGAGCAGGCAGGCACGCGGACCAAAGCGTTCAAGCCATGCCAGCGCCTGCGATTCGGTCTTCCTGCCGCGCAACCGGTTTGTCACCTGGTGTGCGCCCCGGCCCATCCACCAGCTGACTGCGCCGCCCAGGGTGTTGCCAGTGGAAGCTACCAGAATGGCTGGCCAAAACAGCTCCGGGTTGAGCTGAATCAGCCCGAAGACGGCCGGCTCGGAACCCAGCGGGAGAAGCGTGGCGGAGACAAAAGACACCACCAGCACGGTGCTGAGCCCGAACTGTGGCAGGGCGAGCCATTCCAGCAACTGTGACCAAGCTTCCATAGGGGAGCGAGTGTAGGCGGGACGGCGGGTCGGCCATTTGCCGCGCGGCGCTGTCCTACGGCGTTCTGCGTCGGACTCCCAAGACTGCCACGCGCCAACTTTGTATCGTTGGGCTTCTCTCAACCAAGCGCGAGCGCAAGGGGCACCCATGAGTTCAACGTTCCGATTTGCGTACGCCAGTGCCCTGGGTGTGCTGGCGGCGATTCTGGCTGCTGGATGCATTCAGGGACCGCAGTCCTTTGCAGGCGCCTTGCCCTTGGGTGCGCAGTCAAGCGGCTGCCTCGCTGCCAGCAAGCAGCAAGCGAACTGGCTTGCTCTGGCGGCCGATCTGCACGCACAGGGCCTGGCGCTGGAGGTCCGATGTGCACGGCCGCCCGCTGACCGGACGGTGCAACTGCTCGTTCTCGATTCGACCCGCGCCAGCCAGGTGCTGCGTGGGCCGCTGGCCGATGGTGAACACGTGGACATGGGCGACGCGCCTGGTGCAGCCGCTCTCGCGGAGCTCTCGCCCGACGTGCTCTACAACCGCAGTTGGCTGCGCGCGGCACTGCTGCGCCACCGACTCGAAGCGGTGTCCGCCGATAGGCGCCAGTCCGAGCCGACTCCTCCGTTCGTGCTTGAGATCGCCGCGCACTGAGCGCTTGGGAAGGGCTTGCTCCCGGCGCACGCAGCGCCGGTCAGGTTGCTGAAATTTTGAGCAGCTACAATGCCGCCTCTCTCTCCTGCGCGCTCTCAGATTTTCATGCACATCGGGTCTTTCCTGCTGCCCAACCGGTTGTTTGTCGCGCCCATGGCGGGCGTCACCGACCGGCCGTTTCGCATGCTGTGCAAGTCGCTTGGCGCGGGCTACGCGGTCAGCGAGATGGTGACCTCGCGGCGCGATCTGTGGAACAGCCTGAAGACCTCACGCCGTGCCGACCACAGCGGTGAACCGGGCCCGATTGCGGTGCAGATTGCCGGCACCGACGCCACGATGATGGCCGAGGCCGCCGTCCACAACGTGGAGCGCGGCGCACAGATCATCGACATCAACATGGGCTGTCCAGCCAAGAAGGTGTGCAACAAATGGGCCGGCTCGGCGCTGATGCAGGACGAAGCCCTGGCGGTCTCCATTGCGCGCGCCGTGGTGGACGCCTGCGCCCCGCGCGGCGTGCCTGTCACCCTCAAGATGCGCACCGGCTGGTGCCAGCAGCACAAAAATGCCGTGGCGCTGGCCACCCGGTTTGAAGCGGCCGGGATCGCGATGCTCACCGTGCACGGTCGAACGCGTGAGCAGGGCTACCGCGGCGCCGCCGAATACGAAACGGTGGCGGCCGTGAAGGCGGCGGTGTCTATTCCCGTAGTGGCCAATGGCGACATCGATTCACCGCAGAAAGCGTGCGATGTGCTCGCCGCTACCGGTGCCGATGCCTTGATGATCGGGCGCGCGGCGCAGGGGCGGCCCTGGATTTTTCGCGAAATCGGCCACTTTCTGGCGACCGGAGAACATCTTGCGCCACCGCTGATCGCCGAGCTGGAGCGCGTGCTGCTGGCGCACCTGGAAGACCACTACCGCCTCTATGGAGAAGAGACCGGCGTGCGCAGTGCGCGCAAGCACATTGGCTGGTATCTGCGGGCGCTTCCTGGCGGAGAGGCCTTTCGCCAGCGCATGAATGGCTTGGACGACAGCGCTGCGCAACACCGTGCGGTGGCGCAATTCCTGCAGATGCTGGGAAGGCAGATGGACCGACTGCCGCAGATGGGCGCGACAGCCAGAGATGAATTACAAGAAACAGAGGGATGGGCGGTATGAGCCGGCAACACATTGATGCATGCGTGCGCGAGAGTCTGCACAGCTACTTTCAGGATCTGGACGGCGAGGCGCCCGACGGCATGTACGACATGCTGGTGCGCGCTGTTGAAAAACCGCTGCTGGAAGTGGTAATGAGCCACGCCGACAACAACCAGTCGCGCGCAGCCGAATGGCTGGGGCTGAACCGCAACACCCTGCGAAAAAAGCTGCTGGAGCACAAGTTGCTTTAAAAGCGCTCTTTTATTTGTAGCTGCTAGCGCTTGCTGGATAAGCGCTGGAGCCGAATTTTATTCAAAACTCTGCGGCCCAAGCCATGAATGCACTCCTCTCCGTCTCCGACAAGACCGGCATCGTCGAATTCGCCCAAACCTTGCACGCGCTGGGCATCAAGCTCCTGTCCACTGGCGGCACCGCCAGGCTGCTGCAGGAAGCGGGCCTGCCCGTCACGGAAGTGGCCGAAGTCACGCAATTTCCCGAAATGCTGGACGGCCGCGTCAAGACCTTGCACCCCAAAGTGCACGGCGGCCTGCTGGCCCGGCGCGCACTGCCCGAGCACATGGCGGCGCTCAAGGAGCACGGCATTGACACCATCGATCTGCTGGTGGTCAACCTCTACCCCTTTGAAGCCACCGTGGCCAAGCCCCGCTGCACGCTCGCCGACGCGATCGAGAACATCGACATCGGTGGCCCTGCCATGGTGCGCAGCGCTGCCAAGAACTGGCAGGACGTGGGTGTGCTGACCGATGCCTCGCAGTACCCCGCTGTGCTGGAAGAATTGAAAGCGAACGGAAAATTGTCCGACAAGCTGCGCTTTGCGCTGTCGGTGGCCGCATTCAATCGGGTAGCCCAGTACGACGGCGCCATCAGTGACTATTTGTCGTCGGTCACGTTCGAAGCTGAACAACTGTCGGAAACCTATGTGCCTCAGCGCAGCCTGTTTGCCGGGCAGAGCAATGGCATTTTCACCAAGGTGCAAGACCTGCGCTATGGCGAGAACAGCCATCAGCAGGCTGCGCTGTACCGCGACCTCTACCCGGCACCGGGCTCACTGGTGACGGGCGTGCAACTGCAGGGCAAAGAGCTTTCTTACAACAACATCGCCGACGCCGATGCCGCCTGGGAATGCATCAAAACGTTCGAGGCCGCAGCCTGCGTCATCGTCAAGCACGCCAACCCGTGTGGCGTGGCTGTGGGTCTGGACGCGCTTGGTGCCTACACCAAGGCGTTCCAGACCGATCCCACCAGCGCCTTTGGCGGCATCATCGCGCTCAACCGGACGCTCGATGGCGCAGCGGCGGCACAAATCAGCAAGCAGTTTGTCGAGGTGCTGATGGCGCCGGACTTCAGCCCGGAGGCGCTGGAGGTGTTCAAAGCCAAGGCGAATGTGCGCTTGCTCAAGATTGCACTGCCTGCGCACGGCGGCAAGACCGATTGGGAGCGTGGCCGCAACGCCATGGATGCCAAGCGCATTGGCTCGGGCCTGCTGCTGCAGACAGCGGACAACCACGAGATCTCGCTCATCGACCTCAAGGTGGTGACCAAGAAGCAGCCCACCCTCGAAGAGATGGAAGACCTGCTGTTTGCCTGGAAGGTGGCCAAATACGTCAAAAGCAACGCCATCGTGTTCTGCAAGGGCGGTATGACCATGGGCGTCGGTGCCGGGCAGATGAGCCGGCTCGATTCCGCGCGCATTGCCAGCATCAAGGCGCAGCATGCGGGTTTGAGTCTGCAAGGCACGGCGGTGGCGAGCGATGCGTTCTTCCCCTTCCGCGACGGCCTGGACGTGGTGGTGGATGCAGGAGCGAGCTGCGTCATCCAACCCGGTGGCAGCATGCGCGATCAGGAAGTCATAGCCGCTGCCGACGAGCGCGGCGTGGCCATGGTGTTTTCCGGCGTGCGGCACTTCCGCCATTGAGTTCGCGAGGGCTTCAACAAAAAAAGCGGCTGAGGCCGCTTTTTTGTTGGGCTCGAGCGAAACCGATCAGGCGGTTGGATCTTTGCCGGGGGCAAGCAGCTGCGTGATCTCTCCGTCCTTGGCCTGCCACAGCTCGTTCACCCAGGCCTGCACCGCAGCGCGGGGGACGGGCTCGCCTGCGGGCGGCAGCACTTGCGGTGGGATGGCACGCAGATGGGCGCGAACCACCACATCGCCCATGCGCCCTGCCATGGCGTCGGTGAAGGTGGGCGTGCCCTGCGGGTAGACGATGGTGACGTCAAGAAAGCCCGTGAACGCATCGCCCAGCGATTCCAGCGCCATGCCAATGCCGCCCACCTTGGGTTTGAGCAAGTGGCGGAAGGGCGAATTTTGCTTTGCGTGCTTGGCGGGGGTGAAACGCGTTCCCTCGACGAAGCTCATGACCGACGTTGGCACCAGCCGAAACTTGGCGCAGGCCTTGCGTCCGGCTTCCAGGTCGGCCCGTGCACTGGCGCCGCCTTTGCGCTGCATGAAAGGAAAATCGAGCGCCCACCAGGCAAAGCCGATCACCGGTACGTAGATCAGCTCTTTCTTGGTAAAGAATTTGAGCATCGGAATGCGGCGGTTGAAGACCCGCTGCAGCACCACGATATCAACCCAGCTTTGGTGGTTGCTGGCTACCAGGTACCAGCCGCGCGGGTCCAGCCCGTCCACCCCGGAGACGTCCCAGTGGCCGCGGTTCACAGCGCCCAGCCAGAAACCGTTGATGTCCATCCACAAGGCAGCAATACCCATCAACGCGCGGTCGCAGGCCCGGCGCACGCCCTGCACGGGCAGCACCAACTTGACGAGGGCGACCGGAATCATGGAGGTCACCAGAACCAGGGTGTTGACGGCAAGAACCAACGTGGCAAAAAGAAACTTGAACGCAGCAGACATGGATGGACGTGCCAGAAGAAAGTTAAGTGTTTTTGGCCTCCAGCGCTTATATGTAAATCGCTGGAAGCTATGTAATTTATAGCGTTCTGAACACTTCGCGGGTGGCCGCTACGGTAGCAGCGATATCCTCGTCCGTGTGGGCCGCGCTGACAAACCCGGCCTCGTACAGCGCTGGCGCGATGTAGACGCCGCGATCGAGCAGACCGTGAAACAAGCGATTGAAGCGCGCGCCATCGGTGCGCATCACCTGCGCGTAGTTCTGCGGCAGTTCGGGCAGCAAGAAAAAGCCAAACATGCCGCCTTCGCTGTCGCCGCAGAAGGGAACGCCCTCGTCAGCCGCTGCCGCTTCCAGCGCCGTGACCAGTGCCCGCGTGCGGCTTGCCAGTGCGTCGTAAAAACCCGGTCTGGAGACTTCCTTCAGCGTCGCCAGCCCGCAGGCCGTGGCCACCGGATTGCCCGAGAGCGTACCCGCCTGGTACACAGCGCCCAATGGCGCCAGCAGCTCCATGACCTCGCGCCGGCCGCCAAAGGCCGCCAACGGCATTCCACCGCCAATGACCTTGCCCATGACCGTGATGTCGGGTGCAAACCCTGGAATGTGCTGGGCGTAGACGCTTTGCGCGCCGCCCAGCGCCACGCGAAAGCCGGTCATGACCTCGTCGTAGATCAGCAGTGCGCCGTATTCGGTGCACAGCTCACGGCAGCGGCGGGTGAATGGGACGCTGGCGCGCACGAAGTTCATGTTGCCGGCGATGGGCTCCATCATCAGACAGGCAATCTCGCGGCCGTGCAGGGCGAAGGCCTCTTCCAGCTGCACCACGTTGTTGTACTCGAGCACCAAGGTATGTTGAATCACCTCGGGTGGCACCCCGGCGCTGGTGGCGTTGCCAAAGGTGGCCAGGCCCGAGCCGGCCTTGACCAGCAGTGCGTCGGCGTGGCCGTGGTAGCAGCCTTCAAACTTCAGGATCTTGCTGCGCCCGGTGGCACCGCGCGCCAGGCGGATGGCGCTCATCCCGGCTTCGGTGCCTGAGCTGACCAGCCGCACCATGTCCATTGACGGCACCCGCTCAATGATGGCCTCGGCCAGCTCCACTTCGCGCTCGGTGGGCGCGCCGAAGGAAAAACCGTCAAGCGCGGCCTTTTGTACGGCCCCCAGCACGGCGGGATGGCCATGGCCAAGAATCATCGGACCCCAGGACCCGATGTAGTCGATGTACCGCTGATCGTTGGCGTCCCAGAAGTAGGCGCCCTGGGCACGCTTGACAAAGCGCGGCGTGCCACCCACGGCCTTGAAGGCGCGTACAGGCGAGTTGACGCCGCCGGGGATCACAGCCTTGGCGCGCTCGAAAAGTGAAAGGTTGTAGTCAGTGTTTTGTGTCATGCGGGGGTAGGCCAAACTCTATTGGGGTTGGCGGTTCTTCGTTGTCAGGTGGGGGCTCGTCGGAATCATCGGCTTCGGCCCAGAACATGCGGTCAGGCACCACATGCCCCATGCCGGGCCGAAACCCCGCTTCAAGGCAGCCGTCGAGGTAGCCCAGGGCTTCGGTGCAGGCTTCAGACAGATCGCAGCCGGTCGCTAGCAGGGCGGCGAGCGCGGCAGACAGCGTGTCGCCCGCGCCAGTGAACGTAGCGTCAAACAATTCAACGCGCCCGCTGCAGAGAACGGTTTCGGGCGAGGCCAACGCATTGTCCACAAACTGTTCTGGCAGCGCGATTCCGGTCACCAGCGTGTAGGGCACGCCCACTTCCGCCGCTGCCGCAGCAAGATCGCGCGGGCCGGGGCTGGCGTCCTTGTCCCAGTCCGGAAGCAGCCAGCGCCACAGCGTACTGTGGTTTCCTACCAACACTGTGGTTTGCGGTAGCACAAGTTCTTTGAATGCGTCCAGATAGAGATCGATGCGCTCCTCTTCCCACCAAGACAGGTTGGGCATGTACGAGACCACGGGCAGTTCTGGGTAGTCGGACATCAGTTCAGCCAAGGCGCTGAGGTTCTCTGGCGTGCCGACAAAACCGATTTTGATGATTTGCACCGGAAGATCTTCAAGGGCTGCCCGCGCCTGTTCCATTACCGCTTCGTCATCCAGTGCGTAATAGTCGAAGATCTGCGCTGTGTCGCGTATATAGGTTCCCGCCACTACGGCGACGGGATGTCCCCCACCGAGGCCGTCGTCGCAATGTCGGCCGTGAGCCCTGCGGCGCCGCTCGGGTCGTTGGCATTGATCAGCATCACGCAGGCTGGAGTGCGGGTCTGCCCCAGCTTGGCGACCAGGTCAGGCTGGGGAACGAAATGGGAGTTGTCCGTCATGAGCCCTAAAGACGCAGGGGAAGGTGGCGCAAAAACGGCAGGCTGTCGTTTTGCCTGGATACAATCGTTGCATTCTATGTGAAGCCCCCTTAAGCTGTGATCGAACCAAAAACCTGGATGTGTCTGATTTGTGGCTGGCTATATGAAGAGGTCAAGGGTTATCCCGAAGAAGGGATACCTGCGGGCACGCCATGGGAGCAGGTTCCAGACAGCTGGCTGTGTCCTGAATGCGGGGCCGGCAAGCAGGATTTTGAGATGGTCCAGATTTGAATTACGGGCTCTTTCTCACGTGTTTTATTTTCCATCGGAGCAGTGACAATTGACTACAACCGGTGCCTCCTTCAAAGTGCTCGTGGTGGACGATAGCAATACCATTCGGCGAAGTGCCGAGATTTTTCTGAAGCAAGGTGGGCACGAAGTGCTTCTTGCCGATGATGGATTCGATGCCTTGGCAAAGGTCAACGATTATCATCCTCAGGTGATTTTCTGCGATATTTTAATGCCCAAGCTTGACGGTTATCAGACTGTCGCCATCATCAAGAGAAATCCGAATTTCGCGCAAACACCAGTCGTCATGCTGTCGTCAAAGGACGGCGTATTCGACAAAGCGCGCGGCAGGATGGTTGGATGCCAGGATTATCTGACCAAACCGTTTACCAAAGATCAATTGCTGCAGGCAGTGCAGCAATTTGCCAGTGTTTCCCAAGGAGCGATGTGATGGCTATTCAGAAAGTACTGGTCGTCGATGATTCGAAGACTGAATTGATGTTCCTCACGGATTTACTGCAGAAAAAGGGCATGCAGGTGCGGACTGCGGAAAATGCCGAAGAGGCATTCCGACGATTGGCCGAGGAGAAGCCTGATCTCATTTTGATGGATGTAGTGATGCCGGGACAAAACGGCTTTCAACTTACGCGCGCCATCAGCCGCGATCCACAGTATGCCGATGTGCCCATCATCATGTGCACGAGCAAGAATCAGGAAACCGATCGGGTCTGGGGTATGCGCCAGGGTGCGCGCGGGTACATCACCAAGCCTGTGGATCCCGTGGAGCTTCAGGCCAAGATCGACGCGCTCAACTAGGCGGCGCCGAGTTTCTATGGCAAATCGTGAAGCACTCCGCGAACTACAAATTCGTCTGGCCAGCCGTTTGCAGGCGGCGCGCAGTGAAAATCTGTCCGTTTCTTCCTGGCTGGCTGTGGAATCGGCCGGCCAGAACTATTTGATGCCTTTGGCGCAGGCTGGCGAGATATTCCCGTGGACGTCTGTGCAAGCCGTGCCTTACACGCGCGACTGGTTTCTGGGGGTGGCCAACTTGCGGGGCGGCCTCACCGGCGTGGTGGACTTGGCGCGATTGTTGGGTCACGGCACAGTGCGCAGCGAGCAGGCGCTGGGTGAATCGAGTCTGCTTGCCTTGAATGCTGCGTTGGAAGTCAACGCAGCATTGCTCGTCGATCGGTTGGCGGGGCTGCGCAGCACCGACGTGTTTGTGAACTCCGAGCCTCCCGCCGGGGATGCCCCCGATTTTTTTGGGACTACCTATATTGACGCTGGCGGCGCTCGCTGGCAGGAGCTCAATTTGCAGGTGCTCTCGCAGCACCCCGCATTTCTGAGCATCAGTGCTTGAATTTCTCTGTAAGGCTGCTCCATGTCTGTCGCTCAAAATTTTGGAAAACTGTTCAATCGCACTCCGGCTGCTACCGACGATGGTGCACTGTCCGCTGAGCAAGGTGCTGCGGGGCCTCTCATGAGTGATCCGCTGCGTGAGCACTATCCGGGCGATGCGCTCAACAGCGTGCAAGGAAGTCCAGAGCCGGCCGATGCGGCGTTGCCGGAGTCGTCCATTGATCGCATCTCCCTGCCTTTGCTGGGAGAGGCCACAGCGGCGGCGCACCAGCGTCGATTGCTGACACTTCTGGCATTGGGGGTGGTGCTGCTGGCACTGATTGCCGGCTGGGTCTTGCGTCAGTCGGAGCGGTCGGCGCAGCAGCTGGCGGCCACCGGACAGTCGCTGATGCAGTCGCAGCGACTTGCCAAATCTGTGTCCCAGGCCTTGGTGGGAAGCCCCCAGGCCTTTCCCGACGTGGTGGAAAGCTCGGGGGTGCTGGCTCGCAACGTGCGCGCTCTGCAGGCCGGCGACAGCGAACTGGGCGTGCAGGAGCTGGGTGAAAGCTACCAGTCCGACCTCCAGTCGATCCAGCCATTAATGGAGCGGGCCGAGCGCAATGCCAGTGTCGTGATGGGGCAGCAGAAAATTTTGACCCAGGTGGGTGATGCGCTGCGCACCATTAATCGACAGTCGTCCGATTTGCTTGAGATTGCGGAAACCGTCTCGTCGCTCAAGCTGCAGCAAAACGCACCCGCTTCAGAAATTTCAGCGGCCGGACAGCTTGTGATGCTGACGCAGCGTATCGGCAAATCTGCCAACGAGTTTCAAACGACTGAAGGCGTGAGCCCGGAGGCGGTGTTTCTTCTGGGCAAGGACTTGAACTCGTTCAAGGAAATCGCGCAGGGCCTGCTCGATGGAAGTCCGGAGCTGCGCTTGAGTGCGACGCGCGATCCACAAACGCGCGAGCAACTTACTGCGTTGATCAAGCTGTATGAAGAAACCCGGACACAGGCCAGCGCCATTCTTGGCAATCTGCAAGGCCTGGTTTCGGCGCGCGAAGCGCAAACTGCCATCATTGGCGACAGCGAACCACTGCGTCGCCAACTCGAAGCCCTCCAAAACCGCCTCACGGCCCAGACCGGCATGGGGGCCGGGCAACTCGCCGCACTGGTGTTGGCAGGTCTTTTCGTGATTTTGTGCGGCGTGGGTATTTCCCGTGTGCAACTGCTTGACAGCCGCAGTCGCCAGCAGGTTGCGGAAGCGCAGCACCGGGACGCACAGCGCCAGGAGCATGAGGCCAAGCGGATCAACGATGCCAACCAGGCGGCCATTTTGCGACTCATGAATGAACTGCAGTCGGTCGCTGAAGGCGATCTGACCCAGGAAGCCACCGTGACCGAAGACATCACAGGCGCTATTGCCGATTCGGTCAACTACACCGTGGAAGAGCTGCGGCAAATTGTGGGCAGCGTGCAAAACACGGCAACACGCGTGGCACAGACCACGGCGCTGGTTGACAACACGTCTACGGAACTGCTCGCTGCCTCGACGGAACAACTGCGCGAAATTCGTGAAACAGGTCGCTCGGTGCTGGACATGGCTTCGCGCATTAACGAGGTCTCCACCCAGGCGCAGGAATCGGCCACAGTGGCGCGTCAGTCGCTGCAGGCTGCTGATTCGGGTCTGCAGGCTGTGCAGAATGCCATCGGCGGTATGAACTCCATCCGTGATCAGATTCAAGACACCTCCAAGCGGATCAAACGCCTGGGCGAGTCGTCGCAGGAGATTGGCGAAATCACTGAGCTGATTTCAGACATTACCGAGCAGACGAACGTGCTGGCCCTGAATGCCGCCATTCAGGCGGCATCCGCCGGTGAAGCTGGACGAGGCTTCTCGGTGGTGGCGGAAGAAGTGCAGCGCTTGGCTGAGCGATCAGGCGATGCCACGCGACAGATTTCTGCCCTTGTGAAAGCCATTCAGACCGACACACAGGACGCCGTGGCCGCCATGGAGCGGTCTACGCAGGGTGTGGTGGAGGGGGCTCGACTGTCCGACAGCGCCGGCACGGCCTTGTCAGAGATTGATCGGGTGTCCCGACGCCTTGCCGAGCTGATCGAGTCGATTTCCTCTTCCACTTCCCGTGAAGCCACGCTGGCCAACGAGGTGGCCGACAACATTCAGCACATTTTTGCCGTGACCGAGCAAACAGGCGAAGGCACCCGGACGACGGCCCAACAGGTGCGCGAGCTCTCCACGATGGCGGAGGAGCTGCGTCAGTCTGTTGCACGCTTCAAGATCGCCTGATCTCTGTCTGATTACTGAACAGGCCGCGCGCCGCCGGGAACGAATCCATGTTGCCAAATGATGTCGCCAACGTTGCCGTAGCCGAAGGTGGGCACGGCGAGCTGGATCTGGGGCCTTTGGCCTGGGTGCTGGACGAATTGCGCAAGTCGCTCGACGGTGCCGTCAAAGCGCTGCGGCGATTCGTCTATGACGCGGAGATTGCGCGTGAGTCCGATCTCGCCACCCTGGACGCCGCTACGTTGCGCATGGCACGCCAGCAGCTGCACCAAGCCAGCGGTGCGCTGGAAATGGTCGGCATGACGGCCCCCGCCCTGTTGCTGCGTGCCATGGAAAATGCCGTGCAGCGCTTTGTGCAGCGCCCCGAACTTTGCTCGGACGACGCCGCAGGGGCCATTGAACGCGCCAGCTTTGCCTTGAGCGAGTACCTTGAAATTGTGTTGGCAGGCAAGGCGGTGTCTCCCGTCGCACTGTTTCCTCAGTACCGCGATGTCCAAGCGCTGACTGGGGCCGAGCGGGTGCATCCCGCCGATCTGTGGCCAGCCGAGCGACGTTTCCGCGAGCCCGATTTTGCGATTTCGCAGCCACCTGTTGCCTATAGTCCCGAAACGCGAAGCCGGCTCGACCAGGCGGTACTGCGTATCGTCAAGGACGGTGATTTCGATGCGGCCCGTGACTTGGCCGATCTGTCACTGGGGCTTGCTGCCTCGCAGGAGGATCGTCAGGGCCGCGCTTTCTGGAAGATATGTGCGGCTTTTTTCGACGCTTTTTCTCGCGGCATGTTTGTGGCCGATGTGTACGTCAAGCGTGTCGCATCGCGCGTCCTCATGCAGTACGCGGCAATGGCGCGCGGGGAGAGCGCGATTGCAGACCGTTTGGTGCAGGACCTCCTGTTCTTCTGCGCCCAGGCCAGACCGAGCGAGGGAGAGTCGCTGCCGCTTCTGGCTGCAGTGCGCCAGTCCTTTGGGCTGCAACGCTTTCAGCCGGTGGACTACGAAGCTCGCCGCTTTGGACGCTTCGATCCTGCAGTTCTTGCTCAGGCGCGCAAGCGCATCGCGGCAGCGGCTGAAACTTGGTCAGCGTTGGCTGGCGGGGATCGCAACAAGCTCAAGCCTGCAGCTGATCAGTTCAGCCTGGTGTGCGATTCCCTGCGCAAACTCAATCGCAATAGCGAAAGTCTCGCGCAGGCACTGACACGCACGCTGGATCAGACAGTGCGCTCGGCCGAGCCGCCCTCAGCCGCGTTGGCTATGGAGGTCGCGACCTCGGTCCTCTATTTGCAGGCTGCACTCGACGAGACGGATACGGCCGACGATCAACTGGTTGCACGCGCAGGGCATCTGGCGCAGCGCCTGGACCGCGTGAGTGCGGGACAGGAGCCAGAGCCTCTGGAGCCCTGGATGGAGGATCTGTATCGCCGTGTCAGCGATCACCAGACCATGGGCAGTGTGGTCGATGAATTGCGTGTCACGCTTGGCGAAGCGGAACGCTCCATGGACCAGTTCTTTCGCAATCCTGAAGACACTGCGCCGCTGGCAGCGGTGCCGGGCCGCTTGGCGCAGATGCGCGGCGTGCTCTCGGTGCTTGGACTCGACCAGGCATCGCTTGCTGTATTGCGGATGCGCGATACGGTCGAGCGCCTGTTGATTGGCGATGTGGTCGACGCCGACGAGCGCAAAGCACTTTTTGAGAAGCTGGGCAACAGCCTGGGCGCTCTGGGCTTCATGATCGACATGCTCAGTTACCAGCGTGCCATGGCGCGCAAACTGTTTGTCTATGACGAGGAGCTGGGCGAGCTTCGATTGATTGCTGGGCGTGCACGCACGCGTGCTACCGACAGCCCAGTCGATGCGGAAGATGTCGCGCAAAAGGTGGAAGAGCGCGCTGCGGTGCCCCTGCCCGATGTGGTTCCCCGGCTTGGTCCGAAAGCACTTTCTGAAGCAATCGTTGCAGAAGTCTCTTTGGAAGTGCCGCCGATTGAAGTTGAGCCAGAGCCAGAGCCGTTTGTGGACGACAGCCAGAAGCCGCTCGCTGAGGGGTCGGCCGAAATGGAAGTCGAACCGGATGCGGCCCAGATTCATGTGCGCGGGCCTGAAGTCGAGGATGAGCTGCTTGAGATATTTCTTGAGGAGGCGCGCGAGGTGGTGGAGAACGGTCTCAATGCAGTGGCCGCTTTGCAGGCCGCGCCTGGCGACCTGAGCGAGCAAACCACCCTGCGCCGTGCGTTCCATACCCTCAAGGGCAGTTCGCGCATGGTGGGGCTGAACAATTTCGGTGAGGCGGCCTGGTCTATGGAGCAATTGCTCAATGGCTGGCTTGCAGAGCAAAAGCCGATGGAGCCTCCTTTGCTGGAGACTTCACGCCAAGCCCTGGACGGTTTTGGTCGCTGGGCACTGGATATTGCCGCCGGCGACGACTCAGCCTGGGATGCAAACGCCTTTCGCAGCGTGGCCGAGGCCATGCGGCTGGACGGAAATGTGCTGCCCCTCGTCCTGCCGGCTGCACGCGACAGTGCCGAAGGCGCCAGTGAGCTGCTTGAGCCGCCTGAGGTGGGAGCCGCTCAAGAGTCGGCTGCGGTGCTCGAGAATCTCCCGCCCACGGCGGACGTGCTTGAAGCGGCAGACGCTGAGCCTGCAGCGCAATTCGACGAATTGCCCGAGCTTGCATCCAGCCAGATTGTCGCTGACGATGAAGCACGCGTGTCTGCCGATACGGCGGATGCGAGCAATTTCTCCGAAGAGCAGATAGCTCTGGATTCCGGCAGCGACATCGATTTCGCCGAGTTTGAAGCCGCACTGGAGGCTTCGGAGGCAGAGGGTGACAAAGGATCCGAATTGTTGAGCGCGTCGGATGGGGCGGTGCGTGACGAAGACCTTGTGCAAGGCAATGGGCCAGCTTCTGATTTGCTCTCCGGTGAAGAGATGGGAGAGCTGCAGCCCGTGGAACGCGCTGAAGCGCCACACGAGGCAGACAGCGACGCCGTCGCTGAGGCCGCAGAACCGTTCCCAGAGATATCAGCGGACCAGTTGCCTCAACGTGATGTGGTCAGCACAGACGACAACGTCAAGGTCATTGGCCACCTCACTATCGGCATCCCGCTCTACAACGTCTATCTCAACGAAGCCGACGAATGGTCGCGTCGGTTGACCACCTGTCTTCAGGAATGGGAGTTGGAACTTCACGAGCGCTTGCCTGACACGGCAGTCGCGCTGGCGCACTCGCTTGCTGGCAGTTCTGCCACAGTGGGCTTCGATGCATTGTCCCAAACCGCTCGGGTGCTCGAGCATGCGCTTGAGCATGTGCAACTGCAGCCTATGGGGGAGCCAGAGCAGGCAGCGGTGTTTCTTCGCGCGGCCGAAGAGGTTCGGCGTCTTTTGCACCAGTTTGCCGCAGGTTTTCTCAAGGAAGCCGACGCACAGGTGCTGCAAGATCTGCGTGATATTTTGGAAACCGAGATCAGCACCACGCTTTCGCCCTCGCTGCCCGATGGAGACGTGCAAGCTGAGGACCGTACGGAGACGGAGCAAGAAGCCCAAGAGCCGCAGTCGCAGGACGACGCGCTTAAGGCACCGGAAACGCATCAGGAGTCGCAAGACCTGGATGAGCTGGACGGGCCGGAGCAGGTGCAAGCGATTGCCCCAACCATGTCTGCGGGACCTCTGGCGGGTACCGTCGTTCCCGCGCTTTCTGTACCGGTGCGCGATCACGATCAGCAGCTCGATGATGCAATCTCCCGGGCCGTAAGCCTCGGGTCGGATCTTGATGACGACATTGATGCCCTCGACGTCATTGATCCCGACCTTTTTCCCATTTTCGAAGAAGAGGCAGCCGAGCTATTACCTCATTTGGGCGGAGCCTTGCGACAGTGGGCTGCGCGCCCCGACAACCTGGGTGCGCGCAGCGAAGTGCTGCGGGCATTGCACACGCTCAAGGGAAGTTCTCGTCTTGCCGGGGCAATGCGACTTGGAGAAATGGCCCACCGCCTCGAGTCTGCCATCGAGGCCCTGGATGCAGAGACCGTTCGCTCCGACGAGATCGAACCGCTGCTGGGGAGCTTCGATGCACTGCAGGCGAACTTCCGGGTACTGCGCGCTGTCGACGGTGAGTTGAAGGACGACGCAGCATCAGAGCTGCTCGCGACCACAAGCCCGCTGCCTAGCCAAGCCTCGCAGGACACCGAAACCCCGAGCAGCCGCGTCCAGCCTTCAATCCTTGTGCGTCCCCTCGGCGCTCCCAAGGCGTCGGCGGCGCGTGCGGCGTCCCAGCAATCGGTGCGTGTGCGCGCCCAGTTGCTTGACCGACTGGTCAATCAGGCCGGCGAGGTCATGATCACCCGCTCGCGGCTGGAGTCGCGGCTGGGGTTGCTCAAAGGTTCGATGGGCGACCTCTCCATCAACCTTGACCGACTGCGCCAACAACTGCGCGACATTGAAGTGCAGTCCGAATCGCAGATGCAGTCGCGTCTGGCCCTGTCAAAAGACAGCGCAGCGGGGTTCGACCCTCTTGAATTCGATCGCTTCACGCGGGTGCAGGAGCTGACCCGAATGATGGCTGAATCAGTCAATGACGTGGCCACTGTGCAGCGCAACCTGCAGCGGGTCGTGGAAGGGACCGAGGATGATTTGATCGCTCAGGGGCGGCAGGCACGGGAGCTGCAGCGCGATTTGCTGCGCACCCGCATGGTGGAGTTCGAGGGCATCGCGGAGCGACTGTACGCAGTGGTGCGCCAGTCGTCGAAGGAAACAGGCAAACAGATCAAGCTCGATATTACGGGCGGCTCCATCGAAATGGACCGTGGTGTCTTGGATCGTATGACGCCTGCCTTCGAGCACCTGCTGCGAAATTGTGTAGCCCATGGCATCGAATCGCCCGATGTGCGCACAGCCGCCGGCAAGCCAGCCATGGGCACGGTCAGTGTGGGTCTGCGCCACGAGGGCAACGACGTTTCAGTTGAGTTCCGGGACGACGGTGCAGGGCTTGATCTGACGGCCATCCGCAACCGTGCAGTTGCGCAAGGACTTATCGCCTCGCCGTCCGATGCCAGCGACGAGGAAGCGGCCAACTTGATTTTCATGCCCGGCTTCACTACGGCAAGTGAAATCACAGAGTTGGCAGGCCGCGGAATCGGAATGGACGTGGTGCGTGCCGAAGTCCAGGCTTTGGGTGGTCGCATCGAAACCCACAGCGAGGCAGGTGCTGGTGCCGCCTTCCGCATGGTACTTCCGCTCACAACGGCGGTGACGCAGGTGGTCATGCTGCGCGCTGGCGAGCTTGCATTTGGCGTTCCGGCCAATGTCGTCGAACTCGTGCGTCGGGTGCCTGTAGCAGATATCGAGGCGGCCTACCAAACAGGTCAATTTGACGTGTCGGGCGAGAGTATTCCCTTCTTCTGGGCGGGGGCGCTTTTGCAGGCGTCCAGGCGCAGTCAGGAAGGTGCCGGCAAGACGCGGCCGGTAGTCATCTTCCGCAGTGCCTCGCAGCGTATCGCCATGCATGTGGACGACGTGCTGGGAAACCAGGAAGCCGTGGTGAAGAACCTGGGGCCACAGCTCTCGCGGCTGCCCGGGCTGGCGGGCATGTCGGTGCTCGCGTCGGGTGCTGTGGTGCTGATCTACAACCCGGTTGCGTTGGCTACGGTGTATGGAGAGCAGCTGCGCAGTCTTCAGGATGCAGAGCTTGTCAGCGAGCCAGGCGCGGGCGCAGCAGCTCCCACAACAGCATTGGCGCCAGCAGGGCAGGTGCCGCTGGTCCTTGTGGTGGACGATTCCATCACCGTGCGCCGCGTCACGCAGCGTTTGCTGCTGCGCGAAGGCTACCGCGTGGCGCTCGCTGCCGACGGCCTGCAGGCGCTCGAACGCCTGCAGGAAGAACGTCCCACGGTGGTGTTGTCGGACATCGAGATGCCGCGCATGGACGGTTTCGATCTGGCGCGCAATATCCGTGCCGATGCCACGCTGCGCGATCTACCTATCGTCATGATCACGTCGCGTATTGCCCAGAAGCACCGCGATCATGCGATCGAACTGGGCGTCAATCACTATCTTGGCAAGCCATACTCCGACGAGGAATTGCTCAGCCTGGTCAGGCACTACGCCCAGGCTGTCACGGACGAGGCGGTGAGCGTTTGATGGGTGGGGAGACGGAGAAGGCTCTGCACGGCGCAGCGGGACCGGTTTTCACCGGTCTGCTCGACCTGCTGTCGGCCATGGTCCGTGAGGAGGCCTCAGACCTGTTCTTGATCGCAGGAGCGCCGCCCACGGTGCGCCGCCACGGGGACTATCTGGCGCTCAAGCACCCCGTTCTGGCGGGGCCGGATATCCAGGCCTTTGCTGCGTCGGTCATGAGTGCAGCGCAGGCGGAGGTATTTGAAAACCGGAAGGAATGCGATTTGGCCCTGCAGGTGCCGGGGACAGGCCGCTTCCGTATCAACGTGCACATGCAGCGTGGACAGCCCGGCATGGTGGTCCGCTATGTTTCGTCGCACATCGCCTCCATCGAAGCCTTGGGTTTACCGCCTGCGGTGCAGCAGCTCGCTTTTCTCAAGCGTGGACTGGTGCTGGCTGTGGGCGCCGCTGGCGCTGGAAAAACTACCACATTGGCGGCGCTGCTTGATCACCGCAATGCGCGCATTCCGGGTCACATTCTCACCATTGAGGATCCCATCGAGTATGTGCATACGCACCAGCGGTCCCTGGTCACGCAGCGCGAGGTGGGGCTCGATACCTTGTCTTACGACGAGGCCTTGCGCCACGCGATGCGCGAAGCGCCCAGCGTGATCATGATCGGTGAAATCCGCGACCGCGAGACCATGCAGCACGCCATGCATTACGCCGAATCGGGCCATTTGTGCGTCTCCACGCTGCATGCCAACAACGCCAGCCAGTCGATTCAGCGCATTCTTAACTTCTTTCCAGAAACGGCGCATGCGCAAATTCTTTTAGACCTTTCGCTGAATTTGAAAGCAGTCATTGCACAGCGCTTGCTGCCGGGCCTACAGACCCGCCAAGTGCCGGCGGTGGAGCTCCTGCTGCTGACCAATTTCGTCGCGGATTTGCTGCAGAAGGGCCAGATTCACGAGATTCGCACGGCACTGGAACGAAGCACCCAGGTGGGGATGTGCACTTTTGATCAATCGCTGTTTGCGCTCTTTGAGCGGGGTGCCATCAGCCGCGAAGAAATGCTGGCCCACGCGGACAACCGAACCGATTTGACGCTGCGCCTGCGTCTTGCTGCGGGCGCGCCCCTGGAAGTGGCCGGCATGCGCATGGCCGACCTGGAGTCCAATTCGGGGCGCGCATCGTCACCTGCGCCTCTGGGCTGACGCGCTTCGCTTAACAAGCGTCGCTGGCCTGTTCCTTCACCACCGCGTAGCGGGCCAGGGTGCGTTCGCGTGCCTGCGCGTGGTCTACGATGGGCAGCGGATAGTTCTCGCCAAGCACCACACCCGCTGCCTGCAAGGCGTCGGCAGGCGCAGCCCACGGCGCGTGGATGTGCTTTTCGCTCAAAGCCGCAAGCTGTGGCAGATAGCGGCGAAGAAAGCGCCCCTGCGGATCGAACTTGAGACTCTGGGTTACCGGGTTGAAGATCCGAAACCAGGGCTGTGCGTCACAACCGCTTGAACTCGCCCATTGCCATCCGCCATTGTTCGATGCGAGTTCGTAGTCATTGAGCCATTCTGCGAAATGGGCCTCTCCGCGACGCCAGTCCAGCCCCAGGTCTTTCACCAGGAAGCTGGCCACCACCATGCGCAGGCGGTTGTGCATGTAGCCCGTCTGATGGAGCTGCTCCATGGCGGCGTCCACCAACGGAAAGCCAGTCCGGCCAGTGCACCAAGCGACCCAAAGAGCCTCGGCCTGCGCGCCAGTCTCCCAGGCAATGGCGTCGTAGGCTGGCTTGAAACTGCGCTCCATGGCGTGGGGGAAGTGCGCCATCAGCTGCAGGTAGAAGTCGCGCCAGATCAGTTCTGACAGCCAGGTAGCGGCCCCCTGGCTGCCCGCCCGCATGCGCTTGTACGCGTCGCGCGCCAGTTCGCGGATCGAGAGGGTGCCAAAGCGCAGATGAACGCCAAGATAGCTCGGGCCTTTGACGGCTGGAAAATCCCGAGCACGGTCATAAGTGTCAATTCGGGCGGTGAAGTCCTGCCATAGCACTTGCCCGCCGGAGGTGCCGGACGGCACCTTCAAGGCGAGTTCTGCGCTGGGTCCGAAGCCGATGGCAGCGAGACTGGGCACACCTTCCTGTGCCCAAGGAGGGCAGGGCGCAAGATTTCCCTGGCCACCGGCTACGGCGTAGGAGGCCAAGAAGTACCCGTCGATCTCGCGCAGCCATGCCTTTTTGTAAGGCGTGAAAACCGTATACGGCGATGCCGCCTGCGTCAGCAATTCGGAGCGCTCAAACACCGTGTGATCCTTGAAGAGTCGCAGTTCACGCCCGTGTTGCGCCAGGGCGGTGCGTACGTATGCGTCGCGCTCGAGTGCCCCCGGCTCGTCGTCCCGGCCGGCGTATACCGCCTGCGCGCCGAGCCTATGGGCCAGCTCAGGCACGGCAGTGCGCGCGCTGGCGTGCAGCACGATCAATCCGACATGGGCATCCTGTGCCAGGGTGCGCAAGGCTTGATCGAGTTCAAGCAGGCTTTCATGGATGAAGAGAACGCGCCGGTCGGCGCGCGGCAGGCGTGAGAGGATGTCTTCGTCAAACACAAAAACGCAATGCACCTCTGAGCACTCGCGCAGGGCATGGTGCAGGGCAGGGTGGTCATGCGCGCGCAGATCGCGCCGGAACCACACCAGTCCGCGGGAAAAGGGAGCAGGCATGTTGAACGTAAAATCGACCGATGTCCGCCGATTTTGCGCCCATGAATTTAACGAACCACTTCCTGATTGCCATGCCTGGCATGCAGGACGCTTCGTTTGCGCGCAGCGTCGTCTATGTGTGCGAACACAGCGAGCGTGGCGCGCTCGGTCTGATCATCAACAAGCCCACCGACATCAACCTTGATGGCTTGTTTGAAAAGGTCGAACTGTCGCTCGGGCGCAGCGATCTGCAGGGCGCGCCGGTGTTTCTTGGCGGACCGGTGCAGACCGAGCGCGGTTTCGTCTTGCACGAACGGGTGCAGCTCGAATCCGACGACGAGCCCGCCTATGCGTCCACCATGGTGATTCCCGGCGGACTGGAGATGACGACCTCCAAGGACGTACTGGAGGCGCTCGCCACCGGCGCCGGCCCGCGCCGCGTGCTGGTGACGCTGGGCTACTCCTCCTGGGGCGAGGGGCAACTGGAATCGGAAATGGCCGAGAACAGCTGGCTCAGTGTCGGGGCCGATCTGGCCGTCATTTTTGATACCCCGGTGGACTCGCGCTACGACAGCGCCCTGGGTTTGCTGGGGCTCGAAGCCTGGCGACTCGCCCCTGGGGCCGGGCGCGCATGACGCAGGGAAGCGCACGCGCAGAGGCGCCGGCGGTTCCCCTCCATTGCCAGAGTTTTCTGGCTTTTGATTTTGGTCTCAAGCGCACCGGGGTGGCCATCGGCACGCGGATGCTGCGCAGCGCCAGTCCACAGCCTACGCTGCGCGCCGAAGGCGAAGCCCGGTTTGCCGCAGTGGCCGAGCGCATTCGCGAATGGCAGCCCGACGCGCTGGTGGTTGGCGTGCCCTACCACCCAGACGGCGCGAGCCACGAGAACACGCGCCGTGCCCAGCGCTTTGCCCGGCAATTGCATGGGCGGTTTCACTTGCCGGTGTTTGAGGTGGACGAGCGCTACAGCACGACCGAAGCGCTGTCGCAAGGCGCGAGGGACGCCGACGCCGCATCGGCTTGCATCATTCTGGAGCAATTTTTGAGGACTCTTCCATGACCACCCGTTCTGCAAGCGACGCTCCGCCGGGCGGCCCGTCGCTCGATGCCGAGGCACTCTACCTGGCGCTTGTCGATGGCGTGCGGGCCCTTCGCCGCTCTGATACGCAACTGGCCGGTATTGCCTCGGGGGGCGCCTGGCTGGCCGAACGCCTGCAGCGCGATCTCGGCCTCGCAGGCGACGCCGGCATTCTCTCGTCGAGCATGCACCGCGACGACTTCGCCCAGCGCGGCTTGGCCGCCAGCACCCAGACGCGCCTGCCCTTCGATGTCAACGGAGCCGACATCCTGCTGCTGGACGATGTGCTGTACACCGGCCGCACCGTGCGCGCCGTGCTCAACGAGTTGTACGACTACGGAAGGCCGGCGCGGGTGCGGCTGGCCGTGCTGGTGGACCGGGGCGGGCGCGAACTGCCTGTGCAGGCGGACTTCGCCGCAGCACGCGTCACGCTGCCGCCATCACAGGCTCTGGCCCTGGCGCAAGGGGAAGCCGGCGGATTCGTATTCGAACTGCGGGAGGCCGAGCCGTGCTGAACCAGCGCAATCCCCAACTCAACCGCAACGGCGAACTGGTGCATCTGCTCTCGGTCGAGGGTTTGCCGCGCGACATCGTTACGCACATTCTTGACACGGCCGCAACCTTTGTCTCGGTCAACGATCGTGAAGTCAAAAAGGTACCGCTGCTGCGCGGCAAGAGCGTTTTCAACCTGTTTTTCGAGAACAGCACGCGCACTCGCACCACGTTCGAGATTGCCGCCAAGCGCCTGTCGGCCGACGTGTTCAATCTCGACATTGCGCGTTCCTCAGCCAGCAAGGGCGAATCCTTGCTCGACACGATCGCCAATCTTTCGGCCATGGCGGCGGACCTGTTTGTGGTGCGGCACAGCGAATCGGGTGCGCCCTATCTGATCGCGCAGCATGTGGCGCCGCATGTGCATGTGATCAATGCCGGCGATGGGCGCCATTCGCACCCCACGCAGGGCCTGCTCGACATGCTGACGATCCGGCATTTCAAGAAGGATTTTTCCAATCTCACCGTCGCCATCGTCGGCGACGTGCTGCACTCGCGCGTGGCTCGCTCGGATATCCATGGCCTGACCACGCTCGGCTGCGCCGAGGTGCGGGTTGTGGGCCCACGCACCCTGGTGCCCGCAGACATGGCGCCCATGGGCGTGCGCGTCTGCCATACGCTGGAAGAAGGGCTCAAGGATGCCGACGTGGTCATCACCCTGCGACTGCAGAACGAACGCATGAGCGGCGCGCTGCTACCGTCCAGCCAGGAGTATTTCAAGAGTTTTGGCGTCACGCCCGAGCGCATGCGGCTGGCCAAGCCGGACGCCATCGTCATGCATCCGGGGCCGATCAATCGCGGCGTCGAGATCCATTCCGCCGTGGTGGACGGGCCGCAAAGCGTGATCCTGCCGCAGGTGGGCTTTGGCATTGCCGTGCGCATGGCCGTGATGTCCATCGTGGCGGGAAATACGGCATAGAAAGCGCACTATTGTTTTGATAGCTTCTGGCGCATGCTGGATAAGCGATAGAGGCCAATTTAGCACAAAATTATGAAGATACTTATCCAGAACGGCCGGGTGCTCGACCCCGCTAGTGGGTTCGACCAGACTTGCGACGTGGCCCTGGCGGCAGGGCGCATCGTCGGCCTAGGACGCGCGCCGGTCGACTTCGCGCCAGCGCGGCGCATTGACGCCGCCGGCTGCCTGGTGTTGCCGGGTCTGGTGGATCTCGCTGCCCGCCTGCGCGAGCCGGGGCACGAACACGAGGGCATGCTCGAATCCGAGATGGCGGCGGCCGTGGCGGGTGGCATTACCAGCCTGGTCTGCCCGCCCGATACCGACCCGGTGCTCGATGAGCCGGGCCTCGTCGAAATGCTCAAGTTCCGCGCTGAAAAACTGCACCAGGCGCGCCTGTTTCCGCTGGGCGCCCTGACCCGTGGCCTGGCCGGAGAGGTGTTGACCGAAATGGCCGAGCTGACCGAATCGGGCTGCGTGGGCTTCGGTCAGGCCGAGGTGGCGCTGGCAAGCAACCAGGTGCTGCAGCGCGCGCTGCAGTACGCCGCCACCTTTGGCTACACGGTCTGGCTGCGCCCACAGGATCTGAGCCTGGGCAAGGGCGTGGCGGCCAGTGGCGCTCTGGCCACCCGCCTGGGTCTGGCCGGGATTCCTGTAGCCGCAGAAACCATTGCCATGCACACCATCTTCGAGCTGCTGCGTGGCACGCAGGCGCGTGTGCACTTGTGCCGCATCAGCAGCGCGGCCGGCGTGGAACTGGTGCGCCGCGCCAAGCAAGAAGGCTTGGCCGTCACCTGCGACATCAGTGCCAACAGCTTGCACCTGACAGAAAACGACATCGGCTTCTTCGACAGCCGCGCGCGCCTCGCGCCACCCTTGCGCCAGCAGCGCGATCGCGACGCGCTGGCGGCGGGGCTCCTGGACGGCACCATCGATGCGCTGGTCTCGGACCACAACCCGGTGGACGAAGACGCCAAAACTTTGCCCTTTGCCGAGGCCGAGACCGGTGCCACGGGCCTGGAGCTGCTGCTCAGCCTGGCATTGAAATGGTCCCAGGATGCTGGCGTGCCGCTGGCGCGCGCACTCGGCGTGGTGACCTGCGAGCCGGCGCGGGTGCTCGGCGGGGCGCTTGGAACCTTGTCCGCCAGCGTTGGCAAGCTGGTGGAGGGTGGCGTGGGCGATGTGTGCATCGTCGATCCGCGGGCCCATTGGACGGTGGCGCCAGGCACGCTGTGCAGCCAGGGCAAGCACACTCCCTTTGGCGGCTACGAACTTCCCGGTCAGGTGCGCTTGACGCTGGTAGGCGGACAAGTCGCGTTCGAACGCGAGTGAGCGCCAGAGTCCTGGAGACCTAGGCCGGCCGGACGGTGGGCGGCAGTGCCTGAAGCGGACATATTGCACGCTTGCGCGGCGCATTCTGCGCCAGCCCTTGCCCCGCAGGCAGTCCGCGCTTATGGTTCGCCCTTTCGCCGGCCCGCAGTCTGCGGGTCTATTCCGACAGGGAGGAACCATGAACATCGTCGAACGCGCCAAATCCATCTTGCTATCGCCCCGGCCGACCTGGGAGGTGATTGATACCGAACAGACCGATACCGCCAGCCTCTACACCGGCTACCTCATGATTCTGGCCGCCATTCCCGCAGTGTGCGGTTTCATTGGCATGTCGATCATTGGCATGGGAATGTTTGGCGTATCCATGCGCGTTCCTTTCTTCGCGGGCCTTGCCAATATGGTTGTGTCGTATGTACTGAGCCTGGTGGGCGTGTACATACTGGCGGTGATCATCGACTTTCTGGCACCTCGCTTTGGCGGTGTCGGCAACCGGCTGCAAGCATTGAAGGTGGCGGTCTATGCCAGCACCTCAGCCATGCTGGGGGGCGTGTTTGCGCTGCTTCCCATGCTGGCCATGTTGAGCGTGCTCACCGGCCTTTACTCTATTTACCTGCTTTACGCTGGCTTGCCGATTTTGATGAAGAGTGCGCGCGAGAAGTCGGTCGGTTATACGGCGCTGGTGATCGTCGCTGCCATCGTGCTCGGCCTGATCGTGGGCGCCATCAATGCGCTCTTCATGCCGCGCGGTGTCGGTCCCTGGGCTTCCGGTGATACGCCCAACGTCTCGGTGCGCACGCCGGGCGGTGAGGTCACCATCGATGGCGGGGGGATCGCTGCCATGCAGCGCAAGATGGAAGAGGCCGCGCGCAGCATGGAGAAGGCCAGTGCGCAGAAAGACCCTGCAGCCATGGCCGCCGCAACCCGCGATGCCACAGCCGCCGCCGCCAGCATGTTGGGTGGTGGCAAGGCCCTGGGCGCGCAAACGCTCAAGGCGGCGCTGCCCGAGCAGCTTGGTGGCCTGGCGCGCACCGGTTTTGAGGTGCAGGATGGTACCGCACTGGGCCTGCCCACCAGTCAGGCCAGCGCCGACTATGGAAGTGGTGAGCGAACGGTGCATGTGGAGATCATGGATCTGGGTGGCCTGGGCGCCATGGCGGCAGCCGCTTTCGGCATGGCCCAGGGCGAAAAGGAAGATCAGCACCATGCCGAGAAGACCTGGCAGGAGGGTGGGCGCACCCTGCACGAGAGCTACGCCAAGGACGGCAGCTCAGCGGAGCGCAAGATGGCGCTGAAGAACGGCGTTTTGATCAGCATTTCTGCGGACAACATGGATATTGCTGCGCTGCGCAGCGTGGCCTCACAGCTCGATATTGCTGCACTGGAGCGGCTCCAGCGCCCCGCCAACTGAATGGGTGCGCCAGCCGGCTTGGGCTGCATGCTGTGTGACCCAGGGTGACCGATAAAATCGTCCTTTGTCTGCCACCCGGTGCCCGCCCATGACTTCGTCTCTCTGTTCGCCTGCGGGCGCCTCTTCCTTGCGCAGCGCCGCCGATGCCGGTGTCGTGCAAGACACCGTACGCTGGCTTGAGCGTGCAGTGATCGGGCTGAATTTGTGTCCGTTTGCCAAGGGCGTGCACAGCAAGCAGCAAATCCATTACGTGGTGTGCCGCGCGCGCAGTGCCGAGGAGGTGTTGGCCGTGCTCGAGTCAGAACTGCTTGCGCTTGCTCGATTACCTGCACAGGAGCGTGATACCAGCTTGCTGATGCTCCCCAACAGCTTCACGGATTTCCTGGATTTCAATGACTTTCTGGACGAGTGCGAATCCCTCCTCAGCTCGCTGGACCTCGCCGGAGTCTTGCAGATCGCCAGTTTCCACCCGCAGTTTCGTTTTGCTGGAACCGCAGAGGACGATGTCAGCAACTGCACCAACCGCGCACCGTATCCCACGCTGCATCTGCTGCGCGAAGACAGCATCGATCGGGCTGTCGAAGCTTTTCCGCAGGCCGAAGCGATTTTCGAGCGCAACGTGGAGCAGCTTGAAGAACTGGGCATGGACGGCTGGACTGCATTGGGTGTGGGTGCCCAGCGTTCTCCAGTGGGTGAGGGCGAAGGTGTATGAAAGCGCGCAAGGCAGAGAAAGGACCTGACAGTACAGTGGCCGACCTGCCTGAACTGAGGCCCGGACAGTCGGTGGAACTGCTCAAGGAACTCCATATACTGACCCGGGACGGCCGCCTGAACCAGGATTCGCGCCGCAAGCTCAAGCAGGTCAGCCATTTGTTCCAGTTCATCGAGCCGCTGCTCGAAGAGTCAGCGGCCGGCGGTCATGCGCCTTCATTGGCCGACCACGGTGCGGGCAAATCGTATCTCGGCTTCATCCTCTATGACCTGTACTTCAAGGCGCTGGGGCGCGGGCAGATCTACGGCATTGAAACCCGCGCTGACCTGGTGGACAAATCGCGCCAGCTTGCAAAGCGCCTAGGTTTCGACCGCATGGCGTTTCTCAACCTCTCGGTGGCTGAATCGGCCGACGCTGCCGAACTGCCCGAGCGCATCGACATCGTCACCGCCTTGCACGCCTGTGACACCGCCACCGACGACGCCATTGCGTTCGGGCTGCAAAAGCGTGCGCGCGCCATGGTGATCGTGCCCTGCTGTCAGGCAGAAGTGGCCGCGTGCCTGCGCGCCGGCAAGGCGCTGCAACTGGCGCGCACGCCGCTCGCGGAGTTGTGGCGCCATCCGCTGCACACGCGCGAGTTGGGCAGCCAGATCACCAACGTGCTGCGCTGCCTGTACCTGGAATCCAGTGGCTACCAGGTCACGGTCACCGAGCTGGTGGGCTGGGAACACAGCATGAAAAACGAACTCATCATTGCCCGCCATACTGGCCAGCGAAAGCACAGCGCAGCCGAGCGCCTGCGCGCCATCTTGGTGGAGTTCGGCCTCGAACAAAGCCTTGGCGCACGTTTCGGGTTGCGACCGACTCCAATCAATTAATCGGGGGTTAATTGGGTTAATTAATGGAATGGACGCCCCCACCTGATCGGCCTTGAAGTGCCAAAGTGGAGGCTCGATCAACCACTTGTTCAACAGACAGGAGCGTCCACCATGCAAGTTACCACCGTTGGCATCGATCTGGCCAAGAACATCTTTCACGTGCACGGTGTCGATCACACCGGTCGGATCGTCTTCAGCAAGCCCCTGCGCCGCGCGCAGATGGCCGAGTTTTTTGTCGGTTTGCCGCCGTGCCTGATTGGCATGGAGGCCTGCTCAGGCGCGCATTTCTGGGCGCGCAAGCTGCAAAGCCAGGGGCACGATGTCAAGCCCTACGTCAAATCCAACAAGAACGACCGCGCAGACGCGCAAGCCATCTGCGAAGCTGTCAGCCGCCCCAGCATGCGCTTTGTGGCTGTCAAGAGCTGCGAACAGCAAGCGGTGCTGGCCGTGCACCGCGCACGCCAGGGCTTTGTGAAGATGCGCACGGCGCTGGCCAACCAGATTCGCGGCTTGCTCAGTGAGTTCGGCATCGTGATGGCCCAGGGCCTGCGCGTGGTGCTCGTCCAAGCTGGCGCCGTTGCCGCTGATGAGCGCATGGCGCTGCCTTCGCCCATGCGCACCCTGATCGGACATCTGCACCAGCAGCTCAAGCAGCTCGATGCGCAGGTCGCTCAACTGGAGCAGCTCATCGCCTCATCGGTGCAGGCAGACAGCGCCGAGCGACGGCTGCAGCAAGTGCCGGGCATCGGCCCCATCACCAGCAGCGCCATCGTGGCCACCGTGGGCGATGCCACGCTGTTTGCCAATGGCAAGCAACTGGCCGCCTGGCTGGGGTTGGTGCCGCGCCAGCACTCCAGTGGGGGCAAGGACAAACTGCTGGGCATCAGCAAACGCGGCGATGGCTATGTGCGCACCTTGCTCATCCATGGAGCGCGCTCGCTGATTCAGGCCAATGAGCGGCGGCGCGCCGCAGGCAAAAGCACCGATGCGTGGCTCGATCGGCTGCTGAGCCGGCGCAACGCCAATGTGGCTGCAGTTGCACTGGCCAATCGCAATGCACGCATCCTTTGGGCCATGCTGGTCAAAGCCAGCGAATACCGGCCGGAGGCCAGAATGTTGGCCGCAGTATGAAAGCGAACGAGGACAAACACGATTGAAACGGGCAGCGCACCCATTGATTGCACAGGCAACGCTCAAGGCGAGATGATGGCAAGCACAGGTTGGACCGGCATCAGCAAAACCCGATGACCCCGACGTGCCGGCAACGAGCACGCGAAATTGATAGGGAGCTGGTGAGCGAATTCCATCAGGGACAGGGTTGAAAGTGACCCAACAAAGTCCGGATGTATGGCAGCAGTCCTGATACCTTTGAAAACAACATCATGCTCAGGCGCGGCTTGGCAAACCGGGGGCGTCCATGTATGGGGTCAGACCCCAATCGCCGAAGAGCTATAATTTTCTTAAATAAATTGGGGTCAGACCCCAATTTTAACAAATTGGAGCTTTTGTATGGCCAGACTCCCCAGGCTTTCGGTCGCGCATTACCCGCACCATGTGATCCAACGCGGCAACAATCGGCAGGTGATCTTTCAAGATGCGCGGGACTTCGAGCGGATGCTGGATGCAGTGAAGGAATACGCGCAGAAGTTTGCCGTTGCGGTGCATGGCTACGTTCTGATGCCCAACCATTTCCATTTGCTGGTCACGCCCACAACCGGCGATGGTCTTGCTCTGATGATGCAGGCCGTGGGACGCAGTTACGTGCGCTGGTTCAATCAGCGCCACACGCGCACCGGAACGCTGTGGGAGGGGCGCTACCGATCCACCTTGATTGAATCTGAGCGCTACCTACTCGCCTGCATGGTGTACATCGACCTTAACCCTGAGCGTGCGCATCTCGTCCAGAATCTGGCCGATTGGCCGTGGTCCAGTTGCGCTTTTCATCTCGGACTGCGCAGCGATGGCTTGCTAACGCCCCATGCCTTGTATTGGGCACTGGGAAACACTCCGTTCGCACGCGAAGCCGCCTATCGGCAAATGCTCCAGACAGGCCTCGACAGCCAGCAAACAAACGCTCTGACCGACGCCACGCTGCGCGGCTGGGCACTTGGTGGTCCCGAATTCGTTGCGGAGTTGCACAGCAAAACCGCTCGTCGTGCTGCCAAGGCGACCGCAGGGCGTCCAAAAATGGTCAAAAAAAGCAAAGAAAATTGACGACGTAACGCACGTTGAGTAAGGATCTATTGCTATTGTTTTCAATGTGTCCCTAATTAAACATACTTCTGAAAACTACTTAAATAATTGGACTCTGACCCTAATTATTTTTCTTGCGTAAGAATGCTGCAATGCACTAATCTCGGCTCCCCTGCGAAAAAACTGAGGAGTGCGCCATGACCACGGCCGCCGAGATCGAGCATTTGAAGCAACATGGGCTGTATTCGCCCGCCAACGAACACGACGCCTGCGGGCTGGGTTTTGTAGCCCATATCAAGGGGCACAAGCGCCACGATATCGTGACCCAGGCGCTCAAGATTCTTGAAAACATCGATCACCGGGGTGCAGTCGGCGCCGACAAGCTGATGGGTGACGGCGCGGGCATCCTGATCCAGATTCCCGACACGCTGTACCGCCAGGAGATGGCACAGTCCGGCAAGGCGCCCGATGGCTCAGTGGGCGTGGTCCTGCCGGCCGCCGGCGAATACGGTGTCGGCATGATCTTCCTGCCCAAAGAGCACGCCAGCCGCTTGGCCTGCCAGCAGGAGATGGAGCGCGCCATCAAGGCCGAGGGCCAGGTGCTGCTCGGCTGGCGCGACGTGCCGGTCAATCGCGACATGCCGATGTCGCCCGCAGTGCGTGCCAAGGAGCCCATCCTGCGCCAGGTGTTCATTGGACGGGGCAACGACGTCATCGTGCAGGACGCGCTTGAGCGCAAGCTCTATGTGATCCGCAAGACCGCCAGCGCCGCCATCCAGGCGCTGGGCCTCAAGCACAGCAAAGAGTATTACGTGCCGAGCATGTCGAGCCGCACCGTGGTCTACAAGGGCCTGCTGCTGGCGGATCAGGTGGGCAAGTACTACCTGGATCTGCAGGACGAACGTTGCGTCTCGGCCGTGGGTCTGGTGCACCAGCGGTTTTCGACCAACACCTTCCCCGAGTGGCCACTGGCCCACCCCTACCGCTATGTTGCGCATAACGGCGAGATCAACACCGTCAAGGGCAACTACAACTGGATGAAGGCACGCGAAGGCGTGATGGCCTCGCCCGTGCTGGCCGCCGATCTGCAAAAACTCTACCCAATCAGCTTTGCCGACCAGTCGGACACAGCCACTTTCGACAACTGCCTTGAATTGCTCACCATGGCGGGCTACCCGATCAGCCAGGCTGTGATGATGATGATTCCTGAGCCCTGGGAGCAGCACACCACGATGGACCCACGCCGGCGCGCCTTCTACGAATACCACGCCGCCATGCTCGAGCCCTGGGACGGCCCGGCTTCCATCGTGTTCACTGACGGGCGCCAGATCGGCGCGACGCTGGACCGCAACGGCTTGCGTCCGTCGCGCTACTGCGTGACGGACGACGATCTGGTGATCCTGGCATCCGAGTCTGGCGTGTTGCCGGTGCCCGAGAACCGCATTGTGCGCAAATGGCGTTTGCAGCCGGGCAAGATGCTGCTCATCGATCTCGAACAGGGCCGCATGATTGACGACGACGAGCTCAAAGCCAACGTCGTCAATACCAAGCCGTACAAGCAGTGGATTGAGAACCTGCGGATCAAGCTCGACAGCATCGTCGAGACGGAGCCAGTTTTGGGCTACGAACCCGCCCGCGAGCAAAAGGATGCTGGTCCGACGCTGCTCGATCGCCAGCAGGCTTTTGGCTACACCAAGGAAGACATCAAGTTCCTTCTGGCCCCCATGGCCAGGAACGGCGAAGAAGGCATTGGTTCCATGGGCAACGACAGCCCGTTGGCAGTGCTCTCAGGGCGCAACAAGCCGCTGTACAACTATTTCAAGCAGCTGTTTGCCCAGGTCACGAATCCGCCGATCGACCCGATCCGCGAGGCCATCGTGATGTCACTCAACAGCTTCATTGGCCCCAAGCCGAATCTGCTGGACATCAACCAGGTCAATCCGCCGATGCGGCTGGAAGTCAGCCAGCCGGTTCTCAACGTGGCCGACATGGCCAAGCTGCGCGACATTGCGCGGCACACGCAGGGCAAGTTCCGCAGCAGCGTGATCGACATCACCTACCCGCTGCTGTGGGGACGTGAGGGGGTCGAAGCCAAGCTGGCTTCGCTGTGCGCGCAAGCTGTGGATGCCATCAAGGGTGGTGCCAACATTCTGATCATCAGCGACCGCGCACTGTGTGCCACCCGGGTAGCGATTCCTTCGCTGCTGGCACTCTCGGCCATCCATCAGCACCTGGTGCATGAGGGTCTGCGCACCACCACGGGTCTGGTGGTCGAGACCGGCACGGCCCGCGAAGTACACCACTTCGCGGTGCTCGCTGGATACGGCGCCGAGGCGGTGCACCCATGGCTGGCCATGGAAACCCTGGCCGACATGCACAAGGACCTGAGCGGCGAGCTCTCAAGCGACAAGGCCATCTACAACTACGTCAAGGCGATTGGCAAGGGCCTGTCAAAGATCATGTCGAAGATGGGCGTCTCCACCTACATGAGCTATTGCGGCGCGCAGCTGTTTGAAGCTATCGGCATCTCCAGCGCCACGGTGCAGAAATATTTCACCGGTACCTCCAGTCGGGTGGAGGGCATCGGCGTGTTCGAGATCGCCGAAGAGGCGATCCGCATGCACCAAGCGGCTTTCGGTGACAACCCGGTGCTGGAAAACATGCTAGACGCCGGCGGTGAATACGCCTGGCGCACGCGCGGCGAAGAGCATATGTGGACGCCCGACGCCATCGCCAAGCTGCAGCACAGCACGCGCTCGAACAACTGGAGCACCTACAAGGAATACGCCCAGATCATCAACGACCAGAGCCAGCGCCACATGACCTTGCGCGGCTTGTTCGAGTTCAAGTTCGACCCGGCAAAGGCCATCTCAGTGGAAGAGGTCGAGCCGGCCAAGGAGATCGTCAAGCGCTTTGCCACCGGCGCCATGTCGCTGGGTTCGATCAGCACCGAAGCGCACGCCACTTTGGCCGTGGCCATGAACCGCATCGGCGGCAAAAGCAACACCGGCGAGGGGGGGGAGGATGCCGCGCGCTATCGCCAGGAGCTCAAGGGCATCCCCATCCAACAGGGTGATAGCCTGAAAAGCGTGATCGGCGCCGAGAATGTGGAGGTCGATCTGCCGCTGCTGGACGGCGATTCCCTCAGAAGCCGCATCAAGCAGGTGGCCTCCGGCCGTTTTGGCGTAACGGCGGAGTATCTCTCCAGCGCTGATCAGATCCAGATCAAGATGGCACAGGGCGCCAAGCCGGGTGAGGGCGGCCAACTGCCCGGCGGCAAGGTCAGCAACTACATCGGCAAGCTGCGCCACAGCGTGCCCGGCGTGGGTCTGATTTCACCCCCGCCGCACCACGACATCTATTCGATTGAAGACCTGGCGCAGCTCATCCACGATCTGAAAAATGTGGCGCCGCACGCCAGCATCAGCGTGAAACTGGTGTCCGAAATCGGTGTCGGCACGGTTGCCGCAGGCGTCGCCAAATGCAAAAGCGACCATGTGGTGATTGCCGGCCACGATGGCGGCACCGGCGCCTCGCCCTGGTCATCTATCAAGCATGCGGGCAGCCCCTGGGAAATCGGCTTGGCCGAAACACAGCAAACCCTGGTCTTGAACCGTTTGCGCGGCCGTATTCGCGTGCAGGCCGACGGCCAGATGAAGACCGGCCGCGACGTCGCCATTGGTGCGCTGCTGGGCGCTGATGAGTTCGGCTTTGCCACGGCTCCGCTGGTGGTGGAAGGCTGCGTCATGATGCGCAAGTGCCACCTCAACACCTGCCCCGTCGGCGTGGCCACGCAAGACCCGGTGCTGCGCAAGAAATTTTCCGGGCGGCCCGAGCATGTGGTGAACTACTTTTTCTTCGTGGCCGAAGAGCTGCGTCAGATCATGGCGCAGCTGGGTATCCGCAAGTTCGACGACATGGTGGGCCGCAGCGACTTGCTCGATATGCGCAAGGGCCTGGAGCACTGGAAGGCGAGCGGGCTTGATTTTTCGCGATTGTTCGCACAGCCCAAGGTGCCGGCCGACGTGCCGCGTTTCCATGTCGAAGCGCAAGACCACAACATCGAGCACACGCTGGACCGCAAGCTCATTGAGCGCAGCCGCCCCGCCATTGAAAATGGGGAACGCGTGCGCTTCATCGAGGTGGCACGCAACGTCAACCGTTCGGTCGGCGCCATGCTTTCGGGTGCGGTAACGCGTGTGCACCCTGAAGGCTTGCCCGACGAGAGCATTCACATCCAGTTGGAAGGCACGGGTGGCCAGTCATTTGGTGCCTTCCTGTGCCGCGGTATCACGCTGTACCTGATCGGCGATGCCAACGACTACACCGGCAAGGGCCTCTCCGGCGGCCGCCTGGTGGTGCGCCCCAGCCTGGAGTTCCGTGGTGACGCAGCACGCAACACCATCGTCGGCAATACCGTGATGTACGGTGCCACCAGCGGATCGGCCTATTTCTCCGGGGTGGCGGGCGAGCGGTTTGCCGTGCGGCTCTCAGGCGCCACGGCGGTGGTGGAAGGCACAGGCGACCATGGCTGCGAGTACATGACTGGCGGCACGGTCGTTGTTCTGGGCAAGACCGGGCGCAACTTTGCTGCCGGCATGAGCGGCGGTGTCGCCTATGTCTACGACGAAGACGGCGAATTTGACACGCGCTGCAACATGGCCATGGTGACGCTCGAGCGCATCCTGCCGCATGACGAGCAGCAGGCCGGTGACCAGCGCGCAAGCTGGCACCAGGGCCAGAGCGACGAAGCACTGCTCAAACAACTGCTCGAAGCGCACAACCGATACACCGGCAGCAAACGCGCGCGTGAGCTGCTGGACCACTGGGCCGCATCCCGAAGCAAGTTCGTCAAGGTGTTCCCCACTGAGTACAAGCGTGCGCTGTCGGAAATGTACGAACGCCAGGTGCTGGAAGACCCGGCCACGCCGCCAGTGGCCAGTGTGGATCTGACTGCCGTAGCGGCGAAGTAAGCGCTGACCCTTCACGAGGAAGAGAACATGGGAAAGATCACGGGTTTCATGGAGTACGACCGCATCGAAGAGGGCTATCCGCCTGCGGCCGAACGTGTCAAGCACTACAAGGAGTTTGTCATCGGCATTTCCGACGCGCAGGCCAAGGTGCAAGGGGCGCGCTGCATGGACTGCGGCACGCCGTTTTGCGTCAGCGGCTGCCCGGTCAACAACATCATTCCGGACTTCAACGATCTGGTCTATCAGAGCGACTGGAAGAGTGCTTTCACGGTGCTGGATTCGACCAACAACTTCCCCGAATTCACCGGCCGCATCTGCCCAGCGCCCTGTGAAGCCGCCTGCGTACTCAACATCAACGACGACGCTGTCGGTATCAAGAGCATCGAGCACGCCATCATTGACCGCGCCTGGGAGCACGGCTGGGTCACACCCAAAGTACCAGCGCACAAGACCGGCAAGCGCATAGCCGTGGTGGGCGCTGGCCCCGCCGGCATGGCGGCGGCGCAGCAACTGGCGCGCGTCGGCCACGACGTGACGCTGTTCGAAAAGAACGACCGCATCGGCGGCCTGCTGCGCTACGGCATCCCGGATTTCAAGCTCGACAAAGTGCACATCGACAAGCGCGTGGCGCAGATGCAGGCCGAGGGCGTGGTGTTTCGCACCGGCGTTTTTGTCGGCAGTGCGCAGAACGGCCTGGGCAAGGATTCCAAGGTGACCAACTGGGCCAAGGAAACCATCACGCCCGAGCAACTGCGCAAGGACTTTGACGCCGTGCTGCTGACGGGGGGCTCCGAGCAGTCGCGCGATCTGCCGGTGCCGGGGCGCGACCTTGCCGGCATCCACTTCGCCATGGAATTCCTGCCGCAGCAAAACAAGATCAACGCAGGCGACAAGCTCAAAGGCCAGATCCGTGCCGATGGCAAGCACGTCATCGTCATCGGCGGCGGCGACACCGGCAGCGACTGCGTGGGCACCAGCAACCGCCACGGCGCTGCCAGCGTCACGCAGTTTGAAGTCATGCCCATGCCGCCTGAGGTCGAGAACCGGCCGCTGACCTGGCCCTACTGGCCGATCAAGCTGCGCACCAGCTCCAGCCACGACGAGGGCTGCACGCGTGAGTTCGCCATCTCCACCAAGGAGTTCACGGGCGAGAAGGGCAAGGTCAAGGGCCTGACCACCGTGCAGGTGGAATTCAAGGACGGCAAGCTGACCGAAGTGGAAGGGACGCAAAAGCATTACCCCGCTGATCTGGTTCTGCTCGCCATGGGCTTTGTCAACCCGGTCGCTGCGGTCCTTGACGCCTTTGGTCTTGAAAAAGATGGCCGCGGCAATGTCCGCGCCAGCACCGAGGAGGGTGGCTACGCCACCAATGTGCCCGGCGTGTTTGCGGCCGGGGACATTCGCCGCGGCCAATCTCTGGTGGTGTGGGCGATTCGGGAAGGGCGACAAGCCGCGCGGTCCGTGGATCAGTTCCTCATGGGATCGAGCGAACTGCCTCGCTAAAGAGAAATTTGCATTAAAAATGGCTTCAATCGCTTATTCAGTAAGCGTTAGAAGCTATCATTTTGCTAGCGTGCTCGGCCCCTTTTCCAGAGGGACCAATTGACAGGCTAGCTGCAGCGCGCCGCGTCTGGGACAATATCGGGTTTTCCCTAGGATATTTCCCCTGCCATGAACAAACGTTCCGCCCTGATCGCCCTGTCTCTCACCGCATTGCTCGTCGCCTGTGGCAAGCAAGAGGCAGCACCAAGCGCCATGTCTGCTGCGCCGGCGGCGATCAGCAAGATCGTTGTCGGTCTGGACGACAATTTCCCGCCCATGGGTTTCCGCGACGAGAAGAACGAGCTGGTGGGCTTTGACATCGACATGGCGCGCGAAGCAGCGAAGCGCATCGGCGTGGAAGTGGATTTCAAGCCCATCGACTGGAGCGCCAAGGAGGCCGAGCTGGCCGGCAAACGCGTCGACGTGCTCTGGAACGGCCTGACCATTACCGAAGAGCGCAAGAAAAACATCGACTTCACCGCGCCCTACATGGAGAACCACCAGATCGTGGTGGTCGGCGGTGCCTCCGACGTCAAGACCAAGGCCGATCTGGCGGGGAAGGTAGTCGGCGCACAAGAAGGCAGCAGCGCGGTGGATGCCGTCAAGAAAGACGCGGCAGTCTTTCAGTCGTTCAAGGAACTCAAGACCTTTGGCGACAACGTGACCGCGCTGATGGACCTTGCCACTGGCCGGCTCGACGCTGTCGTGGTCGACGAAGTGGTCGGGCGCTACTACGTCGCCAAGAAACCGCAGGATTACGCGGTACTGGACGACCACTTTGGCACCGAAGACTATGGCGTCGGTGTGCGCCAGGGCGACACCGACTTGCTGACCCGGCTCGACAAGGCGCTGGCCGACATGAAGCAAGACGGCACCGCCGCGACCATTGCCACCCAGTGGTTTGGCAAGGACATTACGAAGTAAATTGGGTACAACCCCCTGAGGCGCTGCGCGCCTTCCCCCTTCTCTCGCAAAGCTGCGCGATGTGGAAGGCAGACGACGCCAGCGCTGCGGGGCGGCCTTTGCGCAGCGTCTGCTGGTTTGGGTCACGCCAGTTTCAACGGCAGCGAGTTGTATAAAACACTCAACTGTCGCTCCTTTTATGGACTATCTGCTCTCAATGCTCCCGCCGCTGTGGCAAGGCGCGCAGGTCACGCTCAAGCTGTTTTTCATCACGCTGGCGCTGGCCTTGCCGCTGGGGCTGGCACTGGCTTTGGCGCGTCTGTCGCGGTGGGCGGCGCTGCGTGCGGCCGTCAGCGGTTATTTGTGGCTGATGCGCGGCACGCCGCTGATGCTGCAGATGCTGTTCATCTATTTCGCTCTGCCTTTTGTCCCGGTGGTGGGCGTGCGGCTGCCTGATTTTCCGGCGGCCGTGGTGGCTTTTGCGCTGAACTACGCCGCGTATTTCGCAGAGATTTTTCGCGGTGGCATTGAGTCGGTGGATCGCGGCCAGTACGAGGCCGCGCGCGTGCTGGGCCTGAACTACCGCCAGACCATGCGCCGCGTGGTGCTGCCGCAGATGGCGCGGCGCATCTTGCCGCCCATGAGCAACGAGACCATCACCCTGGTCAAGGACACCTCGCTCATCTACGTGCTGGCGCTCAACGACCTGCTGCGCGCCGCGCGCGGCATCGTGCAGCGCGACTTCACGACCACGCCCTTTATCGTCGCCGCAGCGTTCTACTTGATGATGACGCTGCTGCTGACCTGGGGCTTTGCGCGCCTGGAGAATCGCTATGCACGGCAAGACGCCTGAATTCATGATCGAGGCTCGCGGCCTGCACAAGCGCTTTGGCAGCCTGCAGGTGCTGCGCGATGTGTCGCTGCAGATTGCGCGCGGCGAGGTGGTGGCCGTGATCGGGCCTTCGGGTTCCGGCAAGAGCACGCTGCTGCGCTGCCTCAACCACCTCGAAACCATCGACAGCGGGCACATCGCCATCGAGGGTGAGACGCTGGCCAGCACCGACGCTGCCGGGCGCTGCGCGTACGCCAGTGAGCGCGATCTGCGGCGCATTGGCGGGAAAACAGGGATGGTGTTTCAGCATTTCAACCTGTTTCCCCACCTCACGGTGCTGGAGAACATCACGCTCGCGCCGATGCTGGTGCTGGGCCTCTCGCGGGAGTTGGCCGAGGCGCGCGCGCAAGCGCTCTTGGGCAAGGTCGGCCTCAAGGAGAAGGCAGCGAGCTACCCCTCACGCCTCTCGGGCGGGCAGAAGCAGCGTGTGGCGATTGCCCGTGCGCTTGCCATGGAGCCTGACATCATGCTGTTCGACGAGCCGACCTCGGCCCTCGATCCTGAGTTGACCGGCGAAGTGCTGCGCACCATGCGCCAGCTGGCCGACGAGCACATGACGATGCTGGTGGTCACGCATGAGATGGGCTTTGCGCGCGAGGTGGCCCACCGCGTGGTCTTCATGGACCAGGGCGAGCTGATTGAGGATCAGCGCGCAGCGGACTTTTTTGCCCATCCGCAACACGCCCGCACCCAGGCCTTCCTGCAGCACATGCTGTAGTCAGCCACTCTTAATTTTGTAGCTTCTAGCGTATACAGGATAAGCGCTAGAGCCCATTTTTACCTAGAAATGGATGCTCCTGGCGCTCAGGCCGCAAGTACCGCAATCTTGGGCAGCTCGTCTGGATCCATGGCTTCGGGCAGACTGCCGCCCCGGTAGATGGGCTGCGCTGGGCGCGCCAGCAGATCGCGCACAAAGTTGGGTTGCGCCAGCAGCGCCTGGTGCGTCGCGCCGTTGTAGAGTTGCAAGCCGTCCAGGCCGCGCTCGGCAATGCGAATGTCGACGGTCTCGCTGCTGAGCAGCGCCGGGTCGGTGCTGTCCGACGCCATGGCCATGCACCACAGCGTGCCGTAGAGCGGCACGTACTGAAGGTACGGTCGCACGATGGGAAATGCTGCGCGCAGCGATGCGGCAATGCGCGCCATGGATTGCGGCAGGTGGATGGGCGAGCCCAGGTGCAGCGACAGCACGCCGCCAGGCGACAGTACCCGTCGGCAGGCCAGGTAGAACTCCACGGTGTAGAGATCGAGCGCCGGACCAAACGGGTCGGTCAAATCCAGCACGATCTGGTCGAATGTTTCGCTGCAGCCCGTGATCAGCGCGCGCGCATCGCCCAGGCGAATCTCCAGGCGCGGGTCGTCCAGCGCACCGTGGTGAATGCCGCCCAGCCAGGCCCGTGCCATGGCGATCACTTCGGCGTCGAGTTCGGCCAGGACGACGCGCTCCATGCTGGGGTGCTTGAGCAGTTCTTCTGCCGCACCGCCGTCGCCTCCGCCCACCACCAGCGCGTTGCGCGGCCCTGGGTGCGCGATGGCGGGCAGGTGCACCATGGGCTCATGGTAAAAAAACTCATCGCGCTCCGAGGTCATGAAACAGCCGTCGATGCGCATCACGCGGCCAAACAGCGCGTTGTCGAAGACCTCAATGTGCTGCCACTGCGACTGCTTTTGGGCCAGCAGTTCGCCTGCACGCAGGTAAAAGCCGAAGTCGGGCGTCAGTCGCTCGGCAAGGTATCGCGGTTGAGTCATGGCAGTCTAAAAAGGCAATGCCGTTGAAACGAGCGCGTCCAACAAGCATTGAACGCCGCGCAAGCGCCGCCCCGCCGCGCTGGCGTTGTCTCCTTTCCCGAATCGCAAAGCGATTCGAGAGAAGGGGAAAGGCGCTGAAGGCGACTCAGGGGATGCCTCATGTTCAAGCCCGCTCAACCCGGTGCAGATGCGGATCTGCCGGGCTGAACGCGGCCTGGATGTCGTCAAACAATTGCTGTGCCTTGGGACGGTTGTTGGTCGAATAGTTGCAGACGTAGACGTCCAGCGTCACATAGCCCGCTTCAGGCCAGGTATGAATGGACAGATGCGATTCGGCCAGTACCACGACTCCAGTCACGCCGCCACCTTCGCCGAAGCTGTGAAACAGGCTGCCCACTGCGGTCAATTCGGCGGCGGCCACGCGTTCCTTGCAAAAATTTTCCAGGTAAGCGGCGTCAAGCATCAGGCGGCTGTCACATAGGCAGCCGTAGAGATCCCCGATCAGATGCAAGCCAGTGGCTTGGCGTATCAAGGGGCGCACAGCAGAGACCAGCGTGGAAACAGGGGGCATGGGTTGGAGTTCCTTATTCTTGCGGTTGGCAAAAACCGGCGCGCCGCCCTAGCGGCTGCACCGAACGCAGCGCGCTGACAGTTGCCAGGGAACATGGGGAGCGCAGCGCTTGCGCCCTCGGGTTCAGGTGGCGTTCTAGCAACGCCGGGGCAAGGCTGACAGCGCTCCGCCCGGCGAAGCAGGCGGGGTCTGGTGCGGATCGATGCGGTGCAGCGTCCACGCCAGGAGCGCTTTCGCACCCCTGCCAGAACCTGAAATTATAGCCAGCAGGGAAGGGACGCCGGATGGCGTATGGGTAATTCCCCTATGATGGCTGGTTTGCCGTCATTTGGCGGTCTGCCCGCTTGTCCATGCCCACGCCCTCTTTCTCCTCCCCCGACGCACTCGTCGAGCTGCGCGGGGTGCACTTTGGCTACGACGAACGCGAGGTCCTGAGCGGGCTTTCTCTTCGCGTGCCGCGCGGCAAGATCACAGCGATCATGGGCGCTTCCGGGGGCGGGAAAACCACCGTGTTGCGCCTCGTCGGCGGGCAGCAGCGTGCCCATCGCGGCGCGGTGCTGTTTGATGGTGAGGACATCGGGCAAATGAACGATGAGCAGCTGTATCGCGCACGCCGTCGCATGGGCATGCTGTTTCAGTACGGAGCCCTGTTCACCGATCTCGACGTGTTTGAAAACGTTGCCTTCCCATTGCGCGAGCACACCGATTTGTCTGAAGCCTTGGTGCGCGACATCGTGCTCATGAAGTTGCACGCCGTGGGATTGCGTGGTGCGCGTGATCTCATGCCATCGCAGATCTCGGGCGGCATGGCGCGGCGCGTGGCTTTGGCGCGCTCGATTGCGCTCGACCCGGAACTGGTGATGTACGACGAGCCTTTTGCCGGGCTGGACCCGATTTCGCTGGGCACGGCGGCCGAGCTGATTCGCCGCCTCAATGACGCCATGGGCTTGACCACCATTCTTGTTTCGCACGATCTGGAAGCCACGCTGCAGCTTGCTGACCAAGTGGTCATCCTCGGCCCCGGCCGCGTGGCGGCCCAGGGCACACCCGCTGAAGTGCGTGCCAGCACCGACCCCCTGGTGCACCAGTTCGTGCACGCGCTTCCCACCGGGCCGGTGCCGTTTCATTACGCCGGCCCCAGCATCGACCAGGACTTTGGTCCACAACAGGGGGCGCAGCCATGAGCTGGTTTCGTCCTGCCGATATGGGCTTCGCCGTACGCAGCCTGCTCACAAGGGTGGGCAGCGCCACCGGTTTGTTCGTCCGCCTGGTGGCGTTGCTGCCCGCCGCGGCGCGCCGGCCGGGTCTGGTGCGCGACCAGATTCACTTTCTGGGCAACTATTCGCTGGGCATCATTGCCGTCTCCGGCTTGTTCGTCGGCTTTGTACTGGCGCTGCAGGGCTACTACACGCTGGAGGGCTTCGGTTCGACCGAGGCGCTGGGCCAGCTCGTGGCGCTGAGCTTGCTGCGCGAACTGGGCCCGGTGATCACGGCACTGCTCTTTGCTGGCCGCGCTGGTACCTCGCTCACCGCTGAAATCGGCCTGATGCGGGCGGGTGAGCAGCTCAGCGCCATGGAAATGATGGCCGTGGACCCGGTGCGCCGCATTCTGGCGCCGCGCTTCTGGGCCGGCGTGATTGCCATGCCGGTGCTGGCGGCGGTTTTCAGTGCAGTGGGTGTCATGGGCGGCTGGGCAGTGGCGGTGCCACTGATTGGTGTGGACTCTGGGTCTTTCTGGAGCCAGATGCAGGGCGGGGTCGATGTCTTTCGCGACGTGGGCAATGGGGTGGTCAAGAGTGTGGTGTTTGGCTTCGTCGTCACCTTCGTGGCGCTCTTGCAGGGCTACACCGCCAAACCCACGCCCGAAGGGGTCGCGCGCGCCACCACGCGCACTGTGGTGGTGGCTTCGCTTTCGGTACTGGCCATGGATTTCGTGTTGACGGCATTGATGTTCAGTCTCTGAACCGCCGCCAGCTGCAAGAAAAGGATTGATTCAAATGCAAAAGTCGCGAACCGATGTCTGGGTGGGCTTGTTTGTGATGCTGGGCGCTGCGGCGCTGGTGTTTCTGGCGCTGCAGTCGGCCAACCTGCTGCAGCTTGATTTCCGATCGGGCTACCGTGTGACGGCACGCTTCGACAACATCGGCGGCCTCAAGCCAAAGGCGGCGGTGCGCAGCGCCGGCGTTGTTGTCGGGCGTGTGGAGTCGATCACGTTTGACGACAAGATTTACCAGGCCACGGTGACGATTGCGATCCAGGATCGCTATGCTTTCCCCAAAGACAGCTCGCTCAAGATACTGACCAGCGGCTTGCTGGGCGAGCAATACCTTGGCATCGAGGCGGGACCGGATGAAAAAATGCTGGTCGAAGGCGATCGCATCGTGGCGACGCAGTCGGCCGTGGTGCTGGAAAATCTGATCAGCCAATTCCTCTACAGCAAAGCGGCCGACGCCACGCCATCCGGCGACGGGGCTGCCCACAAATAAAACCCGTGATGTACCCCCATATGAAAAAAATCCTGATGGCACTTGCGCTGGGCAGCGCGCTGGCCGGCTGCGCCAGTGGCCCAAACCGCAATCCAGCCGATCCGTTGGAGCCCTACAACCGCAAAATGAGCGAGTTCAACGAGACGGTCGATCGGGCCGTGCTCAAGCCCGTGGCCACGGCTTACCAGGAAGCCACGCCGGTGCTGGTGCGCACGGGGGTGAGCAACTTCTTTGCCAACCTGGGCGACGCCTGGTCGTTTGTCAACAACAGCTTGCAGCTGAGGGTCGAGCCTGCGGTCACGAGCTTTTTTCGCTTTGCCATCAACAGCACCATGGGGCTTGCCGGAGTGCTGGACGTGGCAAGCGAAATGGGTATGGATCGCTACAAGCAGGACTTCGGCCTGACCCTGGGGCGCTGGGGCGTTCCCACCGGTCCGTATTTCGTTCTGCCCATCCTGGGGCCGTCCACCATTCGTGACACGGCCGCGCTGCCAGTGGATATGTGGGGCAATCCCCTCTCGATGGTCGATCCAGTTTCGGCGCGCAACAGTCTGTATGCGCTGCGCGCCGTCGACGCACGCGCCAATCTGCTGCGGGCCGGACGGGTGCTCGACAGTGCAGCCCTCGACAAATACAGCTTCACCCGCGAGGTCTACCTCCAGGTGCGCCGCGAAGAAAGCGGCCGATTCAAGCGCCCTGCGGACGCGCTGCCAAGTGACGGTAGCCTGCCATCCGAGCCCGAAGCGGGCGAGGTTCGCTAGGACGGGTGGGCGGCTTGCACTTGCTTGCATCTGCGTTGCCGGCCGACGCATTTCGTGTGCCTTCCTGTCACACAATGATTTTTTAGGCCGCGAACGCGGCAAATTCAGGAGAGTTTGAATGATGAGTGGATTCTTGAGCCGCCTCGTGGCTCTGGTGCTTGCATTGGTGGCCTTGCAGCCCGCATTGGCCGCGCAGGAAGCACCTGATGCGCTGGTGCGTCGGCTGTCCAGTGAGGTGCTGAACGAGTTGCGCGCCGATCCGGCGCTGAAGGCGGGCAATATCGATCACATCATCGCGCTGGTCGACAAAAGCGTGATGCCCAATGTGAACTTCCGCCGCATGACGGCTGCCGCCGTGGGACCGGCTTGGCGCCGCGCTACGCCTGCGCAGCAGGCACGGCTGCAGGAAGGCTTCAAGACCTTGCTGATCCGTACCTATTCGGGCGCTCTGGCGCAGGTGGGCGACCAGACCGTGGTTGTCAAGCCGCTGCGGGCCGCGCCTGAGGACACAGATGTGCTGGTGCGCACCGAGGTGCGCGGCCGGGGCGACCCGGTGCAGCTCGACTACCGACTGGAGAAAACGCCGGGCGAGGGTGCTGGCTGGAAGATCTACAACCTCAACGTGCTCGGCGTCTGGCTGGTGGAAACCTACCGCAGTCAGTTTGCGCAGGAGATCAATGCCCACGGCATCGACGGCCTGATCGAAACGCTGGAAGCGCGCAACAAAAGCAATGCAGCCAAGGGCTGATGCCATGGCAGACGCGTTGACTCTGCCGGACGAACTGACCCTGCGCCAGGCGAGCAGCACCTTGACGCGCCTGCTTGGCGCCCTCAAGGCGCAGCCCCAAGGTCAGGGCGTGCGCATTGACGCTGCGCCGCTGCGCGTGTTTGATTCGTCGGCACTGGCCGTTTTGCTGGAGTGCCGGCGCAGCGCGCTGGCCACTGGCCGAGCCTTCGTTGTGGACGGTTTGCCGGCGGCGCTCGGTGGCCTGGCGGCGCTCTATGGAGTGGAAGCGCTGCTGAACGCGCCGGCCTGAAGGCTGCGGGTATTCCAGCGCCGCCCGGCGTTTTTCGGGTATCGCCTAAAATGCCCGGTTCCCATGGCCGCAGTCTCCTTCCAGTCCGTCACCAAGACCTATTCCACGCCCCAAGGCCCATTTCAAGCATTGGACGCGGTTTCCCTGGACATCGAGGAAGGCGAGTTTTTCGGCCTGCTGGGTCCCAACGGCGCTGGAAAAACCACACTTATCAGCATTCTTGCAGGCTTGGCGCGTGCCACCTCGGGGCGCGTGCTGGTGCAAGGGGCCGATGTGCAAAGCGACTACGCCAGCGCGCGGCGCAAGTTGGGGGTGGTGCCGCAAGAACTTGTTTTTGACCCATTTTTCAGCGTGCGGGAAGCCTTGCGCTTTCAGTCGGGCTACTTTGGTGTCCAAAACAACGGCGACTGGATCGACGAGCTGCTGCACAGCCTGGGCCTGGCCGACAAGGCGCAGGCCAATATGCGCCAGCTCTCGGGGGGCATGAAGCGGCGCGTGCTGGTGGCTCAGGCCCTGGTGCACAAGCCGCCCATCATCGTGCTGGACGAGCCCACCGCCGGGGTGGACGTGGAGTTGCGCCAGACGCTGTGGCAGTTCATTGCGAAGCTCAACAAGCAGGGGCACACGGTGCTGCTGACCACACACTACCTTGAAGAGGCCGAGGCGCTGTGCAACCGCATTGCCATGCTCAAGCGCGGCCATGTCGTTGCGCTGGACCGCACGTCCGAGCTGCTCAAGGCCGCAGCCGGCAATGTGCTGGTTTTCAAGACCGACACGCCGCTGCCGCCGACGCTGGTGCCGCTGGCCCGCGTGACGGGCCGGGTGGTGCAAATGGCAGCGCAGGACGCCCAGGAGGTGGAACGCCACCTGGGGCAACTGCGTCAGGCCGGCGTCGACGTGCAGGACATCGAGATCCGCCGCTCTGACCTGGAGGACGTGTTCCTCAATGTCATGGCGGCCAACGCGTCGCCCGGCTGGGAATCCCAAGTGCCCAGCCTGCCCGCTGTGGGGAGGGCCACAGCATGAGTGGTTGGCGCATGCTGTTTTACAAGGAAATTCTGCGTTTCTGGAAAGTGGGTTTCCAGACCGTGGCCGCGCCGGTGATCACTTCGATGCTGTACTTGTTGATCTTCGGCCACGTGCTCGAAGACCATGTGAAGGTCTACGACCGCATCAGCTACACCACGTTTTTGGTGCCTGGCTTGGTCATGATGAGTGTTTTGCAGAACGCATTCGCGAACAGCTCATCGAGCCTGGTGCAAAGCAAGATCATGGGCAGTCTGGTGTTTCAGCTGCTGACACCGCTGTCCCACCTCGCCTGGTTCGTGGCCTATGTAGGCTCTTCGGTGGTGCGTGGGCTGGCGGTCGGGTTGGGCGTATTGGCGGGTTCGTTTTACTTTGCCACGCCGCAGTTCGCCGCCCCATTGTGGATTCTGGTGTTTGCCTTGCTGGGCGCCACACTGCTCGCCTCCTTGGGGATCATTGCCGGACTCTGGGCCGACAAGTTCGACCAGATGGCCTCGTTCCAGAACTTCATCATCGTGCCCATGACGTTTCTCTCGGGTGTGTTCTATTCAGTTGGCTCGCTGCCGCCATTCTGGAAGGCGGTGAGCCTGTTCAATCCGTTTTTCTACATGATCGACGGCTTTCGCCATGGCTTCTTTGGCCAGAGCGACGCCTCGCCCTGGCTGAGCCTGGCCATTGTCGGCAGCGCCTGTCTGTGCGTGAGCCTGCTGGCTTTGCACCTGCTGCGCATTGGCTACAAGATCAGGACATGAGGGCATCCCCCTGCGGCGCTGCGCGCCATCCCCCTTCTCTTGCTCGGCTGCGCCACGCGGGAAGGGGGACGCCACCGGTGCGGCGGGGCGGCCCTTGCACGGTGGCCGCTAGGCTGGACCGCGCCAGTTCATGCGGTGTGCATGCTTACCAACCCCTTGGAGAAATCAAATGACCGCCGATCAGATTAAGCAAATCATCAGCGCCGGCCTGCCGTGCGAATACATCACGTTGGAGGGGGACGGCCGCCATTGGTACGCCACCATCGTTTCGCCCGCGTTCGAAGGTTTGCGCGCCATCCAGCGCCACCAGCGCGTCTACGGCACGCTGGGCAGCAAAATGCAGAGCGACGAAGTGCACGCGCTGTCAATGAAGACATTTACCCCCGCCGAATGGGCGGCGCAGACAGCAACCTGATCTGGTTCGCTATATTATTAATAGCTTACGGCGCTTTATTCATAAGCGCTAACCCCTCATTTGACCCATATTTTTAGAATACGCCAAGCATGGACAAGCTCCTGATCCGCGGAGGTCGCCGCCTGCAGGGCGAGGTGAGCATCTCGGGCGCGAAGAACGCTGCGCTGCCCGAGTTGTGCGCTGCGCTGCTCACGGCCGATCCTGTGGTGCTGGCCAATGTGCCGCGCCTGCAGGATGTCGCCACCATGCAGCGCCTGATTGCCAACATGGGTGTGGCGATCGAGCGCCAGAGCGATGGCCGTGTCCACGTCAACGCCAGCGGCCTGAGCACGCCCGAGGCGCCTTACGAGCTGGTCAAAACCATGCGCGCCTCCGTGCTGGCCCTGGGCCCGCTGCTGGCGCGCTTTGGGGAGGCCACGGTGTCGCTGCCCGGCGGCTGCGCCATTGGCTCGCGGCCGGTGGATCAGCACATCAAGGGGCTGCAGGCCATGGGCGCCGAGATTGTCGTGGAGCACGGCTACATCATTGCCAAGCTGCCGGCGGGGCGCACGCGCCTCAGGGGTGCGCGCATCACCACCGACATGGTCACCGTGACCGGCACCGAGAATTTCCTGATGGCCGCCACGCTGGCCGAAGGCGAGACGGTGCTGGAAAACGCCGCCCAGGAACCTGAAATTGTCGACCTGGCCGAAATGCTGATCGCCATGGGGGCACGCATCGAGGGCCACGGCAGCAGCCGCATTCGCATCGTGGGCGTCGAGCGCCTGCATGGCTGCGAACATGCGGTGGTGGCCGACCGCATCGAGACAGGAACCTTTTTGTGTGCTGTGGCTGCCGCCGGCGGCGACGTGCTGCTGCGCCACGCCCGCGCAGATCATCTAGATGCCGTGATCGACAAGCTTTGTGAAGCCGGTGTCGAGATTCACTCCGAAGCAGGCGGCCTGCGGGTGCGCAGCAATGGCGCAGAACAGTTGAAAGCCCAGGGCTTTCGAACCACCGAATACCCTGGTTTTCCCACCGACATGCAGGCGCAGTTCATGGCGCTCAACTGCGTGGCGCAGGGCACGGCAACGGTGACCGAAACCATTTTTGAAAACCGCTATATGCACGTCGATGAGTTGCTGCGCTTGGGTGCACGCATTCAGGTCGATGGCCGTGTGGCCGTGGTCGAAGGCCTGGCTGGCAGCGGCGTGCGTTTGTCGGGTGCAACAGTGATGGCCACCGATTTGCGCGCGTCGGCCAGCCTGGTGATCGCCGGCCTGGTGGCCGAGGGCGAAACCGTGGTCGACCGCATCTACCACCTGGACCGCGGCTACGACTGTATGGAAGCCAAGCTGCGCGGCATTGGCGCAGATATCCAGAGAATCTAGGTGCCGTGCCTTGCAAATACGTCTCAGAAAGCCGGCGAAGGTCGCCGCCATGCAGCGTTGCAAATGCGCGCGATAGCGCCTGCTATCGCTGTGCTTTGCGTCTTGCCTGACGACGATTTCGACGGTTTTTGTTCTTCAATGTATTTACAACGCACGACACCATGATCACCCTTGCCCTCTCCAAAGGCCGCATCTTCGAAGAAATCATGCCGCTCTTGGCTGCGGCCGGCATCGAGGTGCTGGAAGACCCGGAAAAGTCGCGCAAGCTGATCCTGCCGACCAACCAGCCGGACGTGCGCGTCGTCATCGTGCGCGCGACCGATGTGCCCACCTACGTTCAGTTCGGCGGCGCCGACATTGGCGTCTGCGGCAAAGACACGCTCATCGAGCACAGTGCCGAGTGGGGCGGTGCGGGCAGCGCCGGCCTGTATCAGCCGCTGGATCTGCGTATTGCCCGCTGCCGCGTCAGCGTTGCGGTGCGGGAGGGCTTTGACTACGCCCGTGCGGTGCAGCCCGGCGGACGCCTCAAGGTGGCCACCAAGTACACCGCGATTGCGCGCGACTTTTTTGCCAGCAAAGGCATGCATGTCGATTTGATCAAGCTCTACGGCAGCATGGAGCTGGCCCCGCTCACCGGGCTGGCCGATGCTATCGTCGATTTGGTCTCCACTGGCAACACGCTCAAGGCCAACCAGCTGGTTGAAGTCGAACGCATCATGGACATCAGCTCGCACCTGGTCGTGAACCAGTCAGCGCTCAAGCTCAAGCAGGCGCCGCTGCGCCGCATCATTGACGCGTTTGCGGCCGCCATCGGCCCCGCACTTTGACAGAATTTACTATGAATTTAGTAGCTGCACCCATGCACCTATCAAGCGCTAGTGCCACTTTTGAAGCGGATTTTGCAGCGCGCCTGCATTGGTCAGCTGACCAGGACGCCGCGATCGAGCAACGCGTGGCCGACATCCTGGCCGACGTGCGTGCGCGCGGCGACGCGGCGCTGCTGGAATACACCGCGCGTTTCGATGGGCTGAATGCTCCCAGCGTGGCGGCGCTCGAACTCACGCAGGCTGAACTCCAAGCCGCGTTTCACGCTATTGCAGCGCCGCAGCGCGAAGCCCTGCTGGCGGCGGCGGCTCGCGTGCGCAGCTACCACGAAGCGCAGAAGAAAGCCTGCGGCGAGAGCTGGAGCTACCGCGATGCCGACGGCAGCCTGCTGGGCCAGAAAGTCACGCCGCTCGACCGTGTGGGCATTTACGTCCCCGGCGGCAAGGCTGCCTACCCCAGCAGCGTGTTGATGAACGCCATCCCCGCGCATGTCGCTGGTGTGGGCGAAATCATCATGGTCGTGCCCACACCGGGCGGCGAGAAGAACCCCCTGGTGCTGGCCGCCGCCTACGTGGCCGGCGTCACCCGCGCCTTCACCCTGGGCGGCGCCCAGGCGGTGGCCGCGCTGGCCTATGGGACGCAAACCGTCCCCAAGGTGGACAAAATCACCGGTCCCGGCAACGCCTACGTGGCCAGCGCCAAAAAGCATGTGTTCGGCACCGTGGGCATCGACATGATTGCCGGCCCCAGCGAAATCCTGGTGCTGGCCGACGGCAGCACGCCGCCCGACTGGGTGGCCATGGACCTGTTTTCACAGGCCGAGCACGATGAGCTTGCGCAGGCCATCCTCCTGTGTCCCGATGCGGCTTATATCGATGCCGTGCAGGACGCGATGGATCGCCTGCTGCCCACCATGCCGCGCGCCGAGATCATTGCCAAGAGCCTCAGCGGACGCGGCGCGCTGATTCATACGCGCAGCATGGAAGAAGCCTGCGAACTTTCCAACCGCATTGCCCCCGAGCATCTGGAAATCGCCAGCCACGAGCCGCACCGTTGGGAACCGCTGCTCAAACACGCCGGCGCCATCTTTTTAGGCGCCTACACCTCGGAGAGCCTGGGCGACTACTGTGCCGGCCCCAACCATGTGCTGCCCACCAGCGGCACGGCGCGCTTTTCTTCGCCGCTGGGCGTGTACGACTTTCAAAAACGCAGCAGCCTGATTGAAGTGAGCGAGGCCGGCGCCCAGGTGCTCGGCCCGATTGCTGCCACCCTGGCCTATGGCGAGGGCCTGCAGGCGCACGCGCAGGCAGCGCAGTTGCGCCTCAAGCAGCGCTGAGGCGGGCAGGCGACACGAGACACCCGGCGCGTGCCTGTTTCCTGCCCCCAGCAAGGCGCAGGGGCGTGGCGGCAGCGCCGCGCAAAGCTGCCTAAATATTCACGAACTTCGTGTCACACGAAGTTCGTGTAAACTGACAATCATGAAGAACGTCACCATCACCATGGAGGATGCTGCTGCCGAGTGGGTGCGCATCGAGGCGGCCAAGCGTGGCAGCAGTGTGTCGAGGCTGGTGGGCGAGTGGCTGGCCGAGAAAATGCGCCAGGAAGATGCTTATGTCCAGGCCATGCGCGAGGCCTTGGGTTTTGAGACCTGGGGCGCCTCCAGCGGCCCGTATGTGCCGCGCAATACGCTTTTCGAACGCTGAGCCATGGCGACCGCGCCCATTTTTGTCGACACCGAAGTGCTGCTCGCCAGTGTGGACGAGCGCGACCCCGCGCGCCAGGCGCGCGCCCGCGAATGGCTGCGCTTTTGCTGGGAGACGCGCAGCGGGCGCATCAGCTCGCAGGTGCTCAATGAGTTGTACAACCAGGCGATCCAGCGTTTTGCTGGCCCGCAAGTGCTGCCGCAGGTGCGCGCCCAGGTACGGCGCCTGCGCGTCTGGCTGCCGCCGCATCTGGATGCCTACACCGTCGATGGCGCCTGGGATCTGCAGGACCGCCACGGCCTGGGCTACTGGGACGCGCTGATTCTCTCGTCGGCCCACCAGCAGGGCTGCCGCTACCTGTTGACCGAGGCCCTGCCGCACGATCATCCGCTGGATGCCGTGCGCCCCATCAACCCTTTCCTCGTGGCCCCCGCAGAATTGGACACCACCGAATGACGCGTACCGACCAAGCCTTGAACCGCATCCGCCCCGACGTGCGTGCCATGCATGCCTACGCCGTGCAGTCCGCCGAAGGGCTGTTGAAGATGGACGCCATGGAGAACCCCTTCCGACTGCCGCCTGAGCTGCAGCAGGCGCTGGGCGAGCGCCTGGGCGCACTGGCGCTGAACCGCTATCCCGGCGGCCGCAGTGACGAGCTCAAGGCCGCGCTGGGAAATTACGCCGACATGCCCGCCGGCTGCGCGATGGTGCTGGGCAATGGCTCGGATGAGCTTATCAGCCTAGTCACACAGGCCTGCGCGCAGCCTTGGGACAGTGGGGCGCCGCGCCCGGTGGTGCTGGCACCGGTTCCGGGGTTTGTCATGTACGCCCTGTCGGCACAGTTGCTCGGGCTCGATTTCGTCGGCGTGCCACTGACTGAGAATTTCGAACTCGATCTGCCCGCCATGCTGGCCGCCATTGCCAGGCACCGCCCGGCGCTCACGCACATTGCCTACCCTAACAACCCAACGGCCACGCTGTGGAGCGAAGCAGCGGTGCAGGCGGTGGTGGATGCGGTGGCCGCAGTGGGAGGCATTGCGCTCATCGACGAGGCCTATCAGCCTTTCGCCAGCCGAAGCTGGATCGATCGCATGCGCGCCGTGCCTGAGCGGAGCGCCCATGTGCTGCTGATGCGCACGCTGTCCAAGTTCGGCCTCGCCGGCGTGCGCCTGGGCTACCTGATGGGACCGGCTGCGCTGGTGGCCGAAGTGGACAAACTGCGCCCGCCGTACAACGTGAGCGTGCTCAACTGTGAAGCCGCGCTGTTTGCGCTCGAACACGCCGAGGTTTTTGCCGGCCAGGCGGCCGAATTGCGTGCCCAGCGCACGCTTCTGGTAGCGGCACTGCGTGCGATGCCCGGCGTGGTCCGCGTGTGGGACAGCGAGGCGAACATGGTGCTGGTGCGCGTGCAGGACGCCGTCCGGACCTTTGCCGGCATGCGCGAGCGCAAGGTCTTGATCAAGAACGTTTCTACAATGCACCCATTGCTGGCCCAGTGCCTGCGGCTCACGGTGGGCTCCGCCGACGAGAATGCGCGCATGCTGGCCGCTCTTCAAGCATCCCTATGACCTCATCTGCCCTCGTTCCCTCCTCCAATACCGACCGCACTGCCGAAGTCAGCCGCAATACCGCAGAGACGCGCATCACGGTGCGCATCAACCTGGACGGCAGCGGCCAGTCGCAACTCTCGACCGGCATTGGTTTTTTTGACCACATGCTGGAGCAGATCGCGCGCCACGGCCTGATCGACCTCGAAGTGCGTGCGGATGGCGACCTGCACATCGACGGCCACCACACGGTGGAAGACGTCGGCATCACGCTGGGCCAGGCCCTGGCCCGTGCGATCGGTGACAAGAAGGGCTTGCGCCGCTACGGCCACGCCTATGTGCCGCTGGACGAAGCACTGACCCGCGTGGTGATTGACTTGTCGGGTCGGCCGGGGCTGACCTTCAACATCCCCTTCACCAGCGGCATGATTGGCGGGCTCGATACCCAGCTGGTGCACGAATTTTTCCAAGGCTTTGTCAACCATGCCGGGGCTACGCTGCACATCGACAATCTGCGCGGCGTCAACGCCCACCACCAGTGCGAAACGGCGTTCAAGGCCTTTGCGCGCGCCTTGCGCACGGCGGTGGAGCACGATCCACGCAATGCTGGCAGCATTCCTTCCACCAAAGGTGTACTTTAAGTAAAAAAGGCCTCTAGCGCTTACGGATAAAGCGCAAACCGCTATGAATATGGAAGCAAAAACGCTGGTAGTGGTGGATTACGGCATGGGCAATTTGCGCTCTGTCTCGCAGGCCGTGCAGGCGGCAGCGCAGGGAAGCGGCTGGCATGTGGTCGTCAGCGCGCGGCCCGAGGACGTGCGCGCCGCCGAGCGCATCGTGCTGCCGGGGCAGGGCGCCATGCGCGACTGCATGCGTGAACTGCGCGAATCGGGACTGCAGGAATCGGTGCTCGAAGCCGCTGCAAACAAACCGCTTTTTGGTGTCTGCGTTGGCATGCAGATGCTGCTGGACCACAGCGCTGAAGGCGACACCCCTGGCCTGGGGCTGATTCCGGGTGAGGTGTTGCGCTTTGATCTGGCGGGGCGCCTGCAGCAAGATGGCAGCCGCTTCAAGGTGCCGCAGATGGGCTGGAACCAGGTGCGCCAGGTACCGCACGGCGGCGCCCTGCACCCGCTGTGGGACGGGGTGCCTGACAACAGCTACTTCTATTTCGTGCACAGCTTCTACGCCCGACCGGCCAGCGCCGAGCACTGTGCCGGAGAGGCGCAGTATGGTGACGCCTTTGCCGCTGCCATTGCACGCGATAACATCTTCGCCACCCAGTTCCACCCCGAAAAAAGTGCTGATCAGGGGCTTCGCCTGTATCGCAACTTTTTGCAGTGGAATCCGTAGATTCTCTGCAGTCGCATTGCTTTCGCGCAGTTTTTTTGTTTTCTCAGCCCTTGGGCACCGCTTCCTCTCATAGACCACCATGCTGCTTATCCCTGCCATCGATCTGAAAGACGGCCATTGCGTTCGCCTCAAGCAAGGCGACATGGACCAATCGACCACGTTTGGGGAAGACCCCGCGGCCATGGCCAGGCGCTGGGTGGAAGCCGGGGCGCGCCGGCTGCATCTGGTAGACCTCAATGGGGCTTTTGCTGGGAAGCCCAAGAACTATGCGGCGATCAAGTCCATTCTCAAAGAGGTGGGCGAAGACATTCCCGTGCAGCTCGGCGGTGGTATCCGTGATCTGGACACCATTGAAAAATACATTGATGGCGGCCTGCGCTACGTCATCATCGGCACGGCAGCGGTAAAAAATCCTGGCTTCCTGAAAGACGCATGTTCCGCGTTTGGCGGTCACATCATCGTGGGTCTCGACGCCAAGGATGGCAAGGTGGCCACCGACGGCTGGAGCAAGCTGACCGGCCACGAAGTGGTGGATCTCGCCAAGAAGTTCGAGGACTGGGGCGTCGAATCCATCATCTACACCGACATTGGCCGAGACGGCATGCTCTCGGGCATCAACATCGACGCCACGGTGAAACTGGCCCAGGCTCTGACCATACCTGTCATCGCCTCGGGCGGCCTGAGCAACATGCAGGACATCGAACAGCTGTGCGCCGTGGAGAGCGAAGGCGTGGAGGGTGTGATTTGCGGGCGCGCGATTTATTCGGGCGACCTCGACTTTGCTGCGGCCCAGGCACGCGCCGATGTGTTGAACGGCTAAGGCGCTGCTGCCGAGGGGTGTTCAGCACCTGGGCAGCGTTGCACCGCTGTTCAGAGCGCCCACTGTTTGCACCAACGCCTCCCAGTAGCTTGGCAGAGCGGCCCAGGGATTGCCCACCCCCGTTTTGTAGTTGAATTCCCGTTCGGTGGCATACACCCAACCGGTGTTGTTGCGCGCTGAAGCGGCCGCCTGCATCGCTCCCTGCATGGCGGCACAGCTGGCGGTGTTGTGCGTCAGCATGGCCTGCGCCTTGTTGGCGTACGTATACAGCCAGGGTGCCGCAGTGCGCGGATCGTATTTCTGGTAATCGACCGCCGAACCCTCGAAGCTGACCAGCGTATCTGCCACGCTGGCGAATTCGGCGGCGGGAACCATGCCCGGGTTGCCCACCACGCGCAGGCTGGGGTCGATGGCCTTGATGTAGCGGTAAATCTCTCGGTAAAAATCGAGCCGCGAGGTGTCGCTGGCCATTTCATCGAGAAAAATGCCACTGATGCGTTCGCGCCCATACAGCACCAGATAGTTGTTGATGTTCGCCTTGATGTCGGCAATGGAGCGGCTGCCCTTGCCATAGCGGGTGTAGACGTAGCCCAGCACTTTGCCCCCAGCATTCACGAACTGCGTCGTGGCTCGCGTGAAGTTGGCATCGACGCTGCCGAAAATGCCATTGCCGGGGTTCATGATGGCCGTGATGGCTACGTTGGGATGGGCGGCTGCGCTGGCAGCCAGCGCGTTCCAATCAGAGATGGCCGAGGGATAGAAGTAGGCTGGAACCAGAATTTCCAGCGCCCCAGGTTGTGAGCGGAGAAAGATCGTCTGTGTTGCCAAGCCGGTCTGGCCCCCTTCGGTGACCGCTGCGCTGACCACCAGCGGTCCGGTAGCGCTGCTGGTGAATGTGCTGGAAGCCGCTCCGCTGCGGCTGGCCGAGGCAGTGGGGGCAAATGTGCCTGAGGGCGCGGAAAACCGCAGCACCGTGCCATCGGCCACCGGCGAGCCATCCACCGTGGCGCTGGCGCGCACAGCCACCGGTGAGCCGCTTGTGAACACGTTGTCGGTACTTGTCGGTGCGGTAATCAGGACGGCTACAGACTTTGCCGCAGGCTCGTCGGAGTCTCCACCGCCGCAGGAGGTCAGCAGTGCAGCCATGGGCAGGGCGCACAGGAGTAAGCAGGAACGAGAGTGGCGCATAGGGATCTCAAAAAGGGTCGGTGAGCTTTCACGATGGTGTACTGCGATAACTGGCGCTGCCTATTGCAACATGAACGTGCGGTATTCAAGCCGGTTCAAACGGCGCGTCAGCATCGCAAGGCCGGTGGCAAGCGTGGCCAGGGTGGCGACGGCAAAACCGTAACCGTACAGTGCTGCACCAAAGGCAAGTGTGCCGCCAGTGAGCACGATGTTGAGTACGACGAATTGAACACACAGCAGCAGCACGGTGCGGCGTTCGTCCAGATAGAAGAACACGTTGAGGATCGCCATCAGCCCCACCTGCAGGCCAGCGCCAATGACTTGCACATGCAGCAGCGGTAGGTACAGGCGCGATATGCCCAATAGGTCGAGCAGTGCCGGCCCTGCGACAAAGGTTACAAGCACCGCCAGCGTCTGAATTTTGGCAATTTCGCCCAGACCCTGCTGCACCGAATAGACCATCTCGTCGCGCATCGATTCAATGTATTGCAGCGAGCCGCCGCCGCGCACGGCATCGTAGAAGCGGTCATAGAACTCGACGAAATCGGTTTCGATGCGCACCAGGAACACGGCCATGCCGGGAATGATCGAGAGGTAGGACAAGAAGACGGGGATGTCGTAGATGAGCGAGGCCCGCAGCGCTCCGATGATGGGCTGCGATGTGGGCGGGAAATACCAGAACATGAACTTGTCGGCCCAGATGCCCAGGTTGTAGAGCAGGCCCACAGCCATCATGGAGGGGTAGAGCATGTCGCGCCGCACAAAGTCAAACGCGACGATTTGCAGCGTGGGTTTGAATTCGCGCACCACCAGCCACCACATGCCCGCGAGCAGATACAAGTTGCCCAGAACAAAGCCGGCCAGCAGGCCCTCCAGACCCCAAGGCCGCATCCACAGCGCGCTGACCACGACCAGGACATAGGCCGACCCGAAGAGCAGCACAATGACTTTGTAGCGCTTCATGCCCGACAGCAGGATGGTCAGTACCCACACGCCGCACATCAAAGTGAAGCCCGCCAGCATCAGCAAGCGGTACACCAAGCCCAGACCGGGGAGGACCACAAACAGCGCCAAGGTGCCCAGTGCGCTGGCTGCCAGCAGCACCACCAGCAACAGACCGTGCAGATTGGGAAGCACCAGATCGGCCCGCTTTTCAAACAAACGATCAGAGATGAACCGGGTGAAGGCAAGCTGCACGATGCCGGTAAGAATCAGGCTGCTGGCCACCAAATAGGTGACCGAGGTCTGGAACTGTGTGACCAGAAACGCCGGCACCACCATGCTGGCGCTGAAAATGCCGATCAGCAAAATACCTACGATGGAGAACACCCAGGGGCCCGAGCCAATGACGCCCGCATAGGCATAGGCCTGCACCAAGCTGACCAGGGTGTTGCGGCGCAGCATGCGGCGCAGCTCGAAGCCGATGCCTGCCATCAGAGGGCTCCCATCGGGCGGCCGAGTGCCCGTTCGTACACAGCGCCATAGCGCTCGAACATCAAGGTGTCGGTGTAGTAGCGCTCCACCCTGGCGATCGCAGCCTGGCTGGCCGCTTGCCACGCCGTTGCATCTTGCAGCAGCGCGAGCGCCGCGTCCGCGAGGCGCTGCGGATCGGCAATGGGAACCACGCTGCCTGAGTGGCCTAGCAATTTATCTTGCTCGTCCAGTCCTTCGACCAGTTGGCGGCAGGAGCCGACATCTGTGGCCACGGCCGGAACGCCGGCTGCGTAGCCTTCGAGCAGCACCAGCGGGAGCGCTTCGCTGATCGATGACAGCACCACCAGACCAATGCGCGGCATCAAGTCTTCGACACGCTGGAAACCCAAAAACCGAACGTTCTCCTCCAGCCCCAGGCTACGCACCAGGTTGTGGCATTCGTGGGCGTATTCGGCATCTTCGTCCGCCGGCCCGGCAATCCAGCCTTCTGCTTGCGGCAACTGGTTCACCACCCGGCGCATGGCACGCACGAAGGTTTTGATGTCCTTGATGGGCACCACGCGCCCGATCAGACAGAGCACGGGTGGAGGCTCTGCTGGCCGCTGTGCACGCAGCGGCGCAAAGCGCGCCAACTGGATGCCGTTGGGAATGTTGAAGCTGCGTTCTGGCGCGGCGCCGTCTGCGATCTGACGCTGGCGGTTGGCCTCGTAGAGCGCAATGATGGGGTCGGCCAACGTGTAGCAGTACCGTCCCAGCCACTCGAAGAAGTGAATCCACATCTGGCGAAAGTACGAAAGCTCGGTCGGATCGCGCTGAAATACGTTGCGGTTGTCACGGATCCATTCGCTCTTGAATAGATCAATCTTGCGTTCTTTGGTGTAAATACCGTGCTCTGAGAGCACCAACGGCACGCTGCGGCTTTGTGCCAGCAGCGCGCCGAGAAATCCGGCGTATCCGGTGGACGCGCAGTGCACCGCCTTGACGGGAATCAGTTGACTGGCCACGCGGGCCAGCAACCACAGCGGCTGGAACATGATGCGCACGGTCCAGAAGAAATCGACGAACGATGGGTCGGTGCAATCGCGGCGGTATACCTCGCACAGGATGTCCCAGGCCCGCGTGCTGTAGAGAAAATCGTCCAGTTGCAGCGCGCCGTCCGGGTGCATGTGCCGCGTCACCTCTCGAAATGCGTCCATGGCCTGCGGACTGTCCAACCCTTCTCGCAGCGCTGCGATCAAGCGTTCGACCATGCGAAACGCCTTGGCGTCGCCAGGACGCATGGCGGGTTCGGTGTCTGAAGTCAGGTTGTCGTAGAGAAAATGCTCTTCGAAATGCACGACGTTCGCCGGGAGTTCGTACTTGAATTCCAGATAGTCAGCGCGTCGGCTGCCCAGAAACACAATGGCAAAACGAACTTCTGGAAACGCGCGAATGATCTGGTTGATCCAGCTCGAAACGCCGCCGCTGACGTAGGGAAACGTTCCTTCGAGCAGCAGCGCGACATCGGCGTCGGAGGCTTGCGGACGGCTCACGGTGCGGTCCAGTAGTCAAGGATGGGGCGCAGCCTGGGAAGCGAATTCCAGGCACGCATCTCCTGCATCAAGGCGCGGGTGCGGGCAAAGTCTCCTCGGTCAAAGCACAACTCGGCCTCGTAGGGCAGAAGGCGCGAGGCCGGAATTCCCAGTGCACGGGCCGTTTCAAACGCCTGCGCTGCTTGCGCATCCAGCGCCTGCTGCTGCAAGAGGCGCCCCCGGCGCAGATGAAGCTGGGCACTGCCCTGCTCGTGGACCAGGACGCGCTCACAGTAGTGCAAGGATTGCTCAACGGCGTGGGTTCGCAGGTCCCCCAGCACCAGATCCTGGTAAACGAGTTCCCAATACAAATCCGAGAGCCGCCGCAGCGTCTCGATGACCTGCGGTGCACTGTCGGTTTTGCCGTCCCTTCGCGCCGTCTGCAGCGCCTGCAGCTCTGCGTCAATGCTTGCGTTAATGCGTTTTTCCAGGCTGTCCAGCATGCCGTACGCGAGCAGACGCAAGTCCTCGTTTGGGTCGCTCAACATGTTGCGCAGCACGGGTGAGGCTGTTCGGCCTGGCACATACTGCAGCGCGACCATGGCGCGCAGGCGTGCCTGCAGCGGTGCATGTTCATTGCCCAGAAACGAGCGCAAACCCGCATGGCGAAGATTGCTTTGCCGGCGCTGATGCTCGTCGAACTCGGGCATCTGGAGCGAATCGAAGTCGAGCTGGCCCGAGGGCCTGCGGTACACACGAAGAATGATCGCTGCGACAAGCACGCCGAAAAATCCCGCGACGGGAACGGCATAGCTGCAGATGGCCATCAGCGAGAGAATGCCAAGCCGGGGCTTGGCCTTGCGCCGTGCCACCAGGGGAAAGGCGAACAAGGCCAGCAAAACGCAGGCGAAGGCATGCACGAGCAGATAGCTCGCAAGTGCACTGTCGGTGTGTCCTCCCAAAAGCAGCGGCCCGCTCCACGCTCCGAGTTCGAGCATCAGCGCCGAGAGGCCGAGTTTGAGATTAAGCATGTGCAAGCGCTTCAATGCGCTGCAAGAGCGTGAGGGTGTTGCCCCACTCCAATCCGATGACGTGAGCAAAGATGCCTGCTTGCGCGAGGGATTGGCCCGCCTTCTGGTCGCACCATTGCTCCAGCCGTGAGATGTAGCCCTGTGCCGTGTTCGCGTCGCCAAGCGGCATCAACACTGCAAGAACCTGGCGATTGGGTGCGTCGATGAGCCAGGTCTCGTCAAGCTCACGTTTGAGCCGGCGTACCTGATCGGGCAAACCCGAGGAAATGGCGCGTGGCAGAAACTCAAGTGCGACCACCACACTGGACACATGGGTCATGGCCCGGATATGGGCAAGGCGCCGAGCTTCGAAGGCAAAAGGCACTGGACAGTCGGGAAGCGCCTCCAGAATGGGCTGGGCCAGGGCATGGGCCGACAGGCCATCGGTGTAGTACCCGAGCAGAAGGTTGATCGTCTGCAGGTTCTCGTCGTGTAGCGAGAAGAAAGGCATTTCTTCTACCACCAGCAGACCATACAACTCGCCGCCCAGGTCCAGCAGCGGTGCAGCCACGAGGTAGCGGGTGTCCTTCTCATCCCGGAGCGCTTGACTGATATGGCACAGGCGCCGCCCCTCAATCGCCTGCCGCACCATCGCATCGCCAGCCACTACTGGACGGGTGCGGCCTATGCTTGCCAGTGCCTCGGGAAGCACTTCGTCATCGACAACCCTGCACAGGGAGGCTGTCTCAAGCTGACAATACTGTGCCAGCAGGCGCAGTAGCGTTTCCGGGCCTTGCGGACCAGCGCCGGCCTCTTGCAGCATGGACAGCGCGTCGCGCATCGACATGGGGCGTCCGATGAGTTCCTGCTCCAGACGATCGTGCGACAAGCGCAGCAAATAATGCTGGCGCACCAAGTGCTCCATGCGCTGGTCCAGATAAAGTTGGAGGGTTTCAGCGCGTCGGGTCCGAGCCTGCCAGAGGCTGGAAAATTCGCCCACCAGCATGACCAGGATGAGTCCGCCCAGAAAAAAGAACTGTGGAAATTCGTCGTAGCTGCCCAGATGAAGCGCCAGCCAGCCCAGCAGCAAAACGACGGAGCCTCCCAGGCCCGCGAGTGGCCCATAGCGCAGCGCCAGAATCACCGGTGCCAGCCACGACCAAGGGAATCCTTCGGTCCAAAGCGGGTCGTTCGGACTCCACGCAAAACCCAGTGCAAGCGCAATGATGGGGAGCAGCAGGGTTTCTCCCAGCATCACGGCGGGCCGATTGCCCGTTACCGCAAGCTTGCCCAACAAGGTGGTGGGCCAGTGCGTGGCAGGTTGCGGGCCGGTGTGGTCACCCGCGAGCCGGCGTCGGGCAGCGGGAGTGTCTGACGAGGGAGTCATGGGATTGCAGGCAGGTCAGCGAGCAGCGGCCAGGCCCGATTGCAAAAGCTCACGAATCAGTTTCTGCCCGACAGCCGAGAGCGCTTCCCGGCTCCAGCCGCTTTTTCCACCTGCGGCGGTCCACAGTGTCTCGCCCGATGCGACGTCGATGATTTGAAGGGTCACTCCCGCTGCGGGTTCGCCATCGACGCCCACTTTGTAGCGCCACTCGTCCACGGCACCGGTCAGCGCGTAGCGTGCCTGCTGTTCGCGTGCCCATTCCAAGGCTTCTTGCTGGCGCTTGCCCTCGGCGACGTCGAACAGTGCCTCTTGCTGGGTGGTGGAGACGTAGCGTTTGACGGTTCCCACGCCCTGCGCGTGCAGCAGAGCCAGAGCAACCGCTTCGGCGCGGTTGCCCGCAAGCGGTGTTTCGGTGTGGTTGGCGAACGGCAGCACCACCCACGCGGCTTGGCGCTCCAGCGTTGGAGCGGGTCCACGGTCGGTGGTGGAGCATGCGCCGAGCAGCGCAAGCACGCCGCCTGGGATCAGAATTTTCAGATGCCGAAGGACAGCGGATAGATAGCTCATGATTTCTCCCGAGAATGACTAAAAATGAAGGCGGTAGCTCAACTGCAGATCCCGCGTCCGGTCCTGCGACTGGACGCCCGATTTGGACTGCCCCAGGCTCAGGCTCAGGTGGTCAACAGCCCAGACGCTGCCTGCGATGCCCAGGCGCACACCGTAGCCCGGCCCAAGTTGGCTGTGCCAGGTGCGACTGACGCTGGCGAAAGGACGCAGCGCGCGCGAGTATTCCTCTTCGTAGCGCATGTTGGTAGACAATTCGATGCCGTAGAAGCGAAAGTTGCCGGGTAGAAAGAAATCCCTGCCAAGCGCGCCTGTGTCCGGCGGCAGGTAGCGCCGAAAGTCGAGGTCAGATGGGTCGAGATCGGAGGGGTCTCTGCGCGTGTAGGCATGGGTGGACCAAAACGCACTGAGTGCGAGCAAGGGGGCGTCCTGCCGGTAGGTGTGGGTGTACTGAATGGAGCTGTGGCGCCCGCTGCCCACCGTGGCGCCTGTCTGCAGCTGATAGCGCTCAGCGGCGTGCATCAGCAAAAACTCGTCTTGTCGGGTGACTTGGTAGCGCACGCTGGCAGCGGCCCGCGTCTTCATCCCTGCGATGCGCAGCGTCAGGCTTTCGTCCGACGGTAACTGGCGCCCGGCTTCAATTCGCCAGCTCAGGCGATTGTCCACACGCTGCTCGTGCCAGAGCTGCAGAGGTTGGGTGTTGCGATGCCCATCGCGGTTCGTGGCCAAAAGGCCCGATTCGCCATCCAGATGGCGCCAGCGAAACTTCGCTTCTAAGCGCTCTTCGTTGGGCGGCGACTGCACCACCCGCGCATCGGTCGACCGCCGCTGAATGCTTCGAAATTCAAGGTCCATCGTCAGGCGGGGACCCAATGCCCAGTGCAGTGTGGCATGGCTCTGGCCTTCGTTCATGCCGCCGAGTTGCGTGGCGAGCAATTTCACCTCGGCGTGGTCGCTGAAGGCCAGCAAGTTTTCGGTCAGCTGCAGGTGCAAAGGTGCGTCGTCGTGCTGGTCGTTGCTCGCGTTAAAAGCCGCGCTTTGCGCGAGCCGAATGTCTTGCGCCACCGATGCGGCATGGATGCGGTCGTAGCGCGGCAGGCGCTCGTCAAAGCGTTCGAGCAGCTGGCCACTGGCGGCGCGGTCGTCTTCCGCCAGAGCGACGCTGATGTCAGCCCACAGTGGGCGATTGGCGCGCACGGCGCGGGTGCGGGCGTATTGATGCCACAAAAAGGCACGCTCTGCTGTGAACTCTCCTGCATCCTGCAGCCAGCCAATGGCTGTTTCGGCTGCGGCGTTGGAATAGCCGCCGTTGGCGTCGCGGTCCAGGCGTAGCAGCTCCCGAAGGACGTCAGCGGCTGGGTCACCGGGCCGCTGCGTGATGGCCAGACGGGCACGTGCGACGCGCCGGGTCTGGTCCAGCCCTTCCTGGCTGAGCCAAAGTTTGAGGGCGTCGGCCCGACTCCGCTTCTGCTCCCCTGCGCTGGCTTGCGCCTCGCGCCACTCGCGCGAGAGCAGGTGTCGGCGCAGTCGCCACGCACGGTCGGTCTGTTGGTTTTGGTCCAACGCATCGGCATAGTTCATCAGCCACAAAAAATCGCCCTGCATCACCTGGAATCTGGGTGTGAGGTAGCGACTCAAGGCAGTCTGCGGAAGCGAAAGAGCCTGGTATGAGGCGGCAAGTGCGTCATGGACGGCTTCCGAGCGTTGCCATGTTCGTTCGTGGGTAGCCAGCACGCTGCGCAGCGCGACGGTGTCGTTGCTGTCGATCAGCAACCATAGCAAGGCCTGCTGCATGTCGGGCGAATCGGGGCTGGCTCGCAATCCATTTTCGAAAAAACGTCGCGCCTGTGCCATGCGTCCTGCGTTCTGATGCCAGGTACCGACCAGTCGCAGAAACTGGGTGTTGCCCATCAGCGTGGGCAGGGTGTCGCGGTGGGTGCCCGTTTCAAGCTGTTGGATGAGGCGCCCGAATTCCTTCCATTGGCTGCGGCCAGAGAGCAAAGTCAGCGCTAGCGTGAGATGGCGGGCTTCGCCAAACTGTTGCCAAGCCTGCGCAGACACTTGCGCCGCCTCGATTGGAAAATCGAGCTGCAGCAAGCGGACCAAGGCGTCGTAGTCTTCCATGGTGCTTGACCCGGTCTTTAGCAGCTTGCGGTAGGCTTCGACCGCGAGTTGCGTGCGCTCGCGGCTCTCTGCCACCTGGCCGGTCAGGCGCCAGAACTCGCTGGCGCTTGCATCGGCTGGCGGATGCGCGCGTGCGGCCTCCAGCCAGGCCAGTCCTTCGTCGGCACGATCGCGTCCCAGTGCCAGTACGGCCGCCTGCATGGCGCGTTGCGGTGTGGTCTGGCCGGGAATCTTGAGCAGGCGCCGCCAGCTCTCCAGCGCAAGATCGGGCTGGCCGGCGCGCTCGGCCAGCTCGGCAAGCAGCTCGATCGTTTCAGGGTCGCCGCCGCGTTGCTTCAGGAAGTCGATTGCGGGCTGCGGTTCGCCCAGTCGCTCCCATGCCTGCACCAGCGCGCGAACCAGAGTTCTATCGTGGGGCTTGCGTCGCAACTCGTAGCGCAATCCGTCCACCAGTGCGGCGTCGTCGAATTGACCGGGAGCGAGCCGCAACACCGCCTGCCACGCGAAATCCTTCTGCGTTTGCTGGGCCACCACCAGCCAGCTGCTCAGGGCGACGTCCAGGCGCAGGGTCCACTCCGAGACCTGCGCCAGCCGCTCCCGCCACACTACGCTGCCAGGGTTTTGGCGCACGGCTGCATTGGCAAGCGCCCACGCGTCTTCCAAGTTGTGGTTCTCCAGGAATACCGCGTAACCGAGGGTGTAGATCTCTTCGTCATAGGGCAGGGCGGGTGCAGGCGCCTGGGGTTTGTCGGCCACGAGGCGCTTGCTTGGTGCGTTGCCATCGGCATTCCAGTGGCGCCGCTGAGCCTCCACGTAGTGCGCGCCATCGTCGTAACGCGGGACAGTGGTCCGGTCTGCAAAGGCTTGGGGCGCAGCTTGCCACGCTACGCGGCGCAGGTTTGCACTCACTTTGGTGGCCAAGGCCGTTGGCCCCGCGAAACCGTGGTCGAACCAGCGATGGCTGAGCGCGAGCTTGAGGAGTTGGCGTACGTAGCGCTCGGCAATGTCGGGCCGCCCTGCGGCGCGTGCCAGATTGGTCAAAAAGAGCAGTGCCTCCCGGTCGCCTTTCAGTTCGCCCAGTTCGTGCTCGGCAAGTGCCAGTGCTGCAACGGGTTCGTTGCCCGACTGCAGGGCGCGCACGGCCGAAAAGTAGTACTGCTTGGCTTGCTGTGGATCGGGTGTGGCCTGCCGAGCCAGCAGGTAGTAGGAAGCGCAGCCAGCGTAGTCCGACTTTGCCAGTGCCGCCCGCGCAGCGCGCACGTAGGTTTCTGCTGCTTCCTGCGGACTGGGCGGTTCGGTGGGGATCTGGCTGCTCAGCGCAGCAGTCAGGCTGGGCTCGTTGAATTGGGTGGTGAGGGCCAGCAATCGCGCGTGCTTGTCGGCCGGCCATTGTTGCTCTGCAAGGACGCGCAGCTGTTGGCGCAGGTCCTGCAGCAGCACTTCTTTGCGGGCGGACTTGGTTTTGGGCACCGCCTCGTATTCAGCGTGGCTCAGCTCCCATTGCACCCAGAGAGCGTCGCGCCGGATGGCGGGTTTGCTTGATGCAAGGGCGGGTTGGAGGGTGGTGCGTGCGTCGGCCCAATCGCCGTGTGTCACTTGGTGCCGCGCCAGCAGGAGCCGCAGTTGCGGGTTGTCGGTGTCGCTGCGCAGCAGGTTGGTTAGGTAGGCAAGCGAGAGCGGCGAATCCGCTGCGTCCGACAGACGCCGCTCCAGATCCTGGCGTGGGTAAAGCAGCCACAGCGCAGCGCACACCATGCTGGCCAGCAGTACGATGAGCCAGTCGGGCGCAACGACCGGACGGTCAGCGGCCTGTGCACTCAAGCTCGACGCGCGCACGCTGGTCCTTCAATTGAAAATACTGCACATCACTGGCCTGTCCGGCCGTACGCGGTTGTGCGGTCACGGCACGTCCGTTGGCCTTCGCCCGGCAGTGGCTGGCGCCGGAAAGTGAGAACTCAAGCGGCACGTAGGCGCGCAGGTCGAATGAAAGTCGACCTGGCTCGGTTGCTTGCCATTTTTCAATGCGGCCATTGGCTTCGAACAGCGAGGGGCGGCTGGCCTGCGTCGAGGTGCTTTGGGGCGTCGGTGCGAGAAAGGCCGAGTCGCCTGCCAGGGCAACGTAGGCGCCGTCGATTCCGGGGTGAATGCCGACCACCCCCACACTGAGCGCGAGATTGGGCGCTGCGATTCCAGAGGGAATGCGCAGCGTGCGTAGCGCGCCGTTGCCGCGCACCCGCCAGCCCCCTTTTTCGCGGGCGATGGCATAGCCATAAAAGTCCTGCACCTTTTCGGCGAACTCAGAGGCGTGGACGGGGTGCAAGGGACGGGCGAGCGCCCAGTCATAGACCTTGTGCAGCGCGTGCAGTCCTGCACGTTTGCTGGCGGAGTACACGTGGTAATAGATGCCCACAGGTTTGATGCGGCGGGGGCTGTCCGTCATCTCAAAGCTCTCGATGGCGCGCTCGAAGCCGTAAAAGGGACCGCGCCAGAGATTGGTGTAGATATTCTCATTGGTGATCGGCGCGTACACCTGCAAATAGCCATTCTTGCGGATGCCTAGCGCACCGACAGCGGTCAGCGATGGATTGCTGCGCGTGATCGAGGTGTCGCCACCATTGATGTTGAGGAGGCCCGCGCGGCTGCTGATTTCAAGCGCCTTGGCGCCGGGGGCGGTATCACCTGACCACTGCAAAATCTTGACTTGCTTGCCTTGCGGTGCCAGGCGCCGGTTGATGTAAGCCGTGGAGCCGACGATCTCGCGTGCAAGGTCCATGGTGTAGCCAGGAATGTTGAGGTTGTAGGCGGCCTCTTTGTCGTCCTGGAACAGGCCATGGCGCACACTTCGATCCCAGAGGAAGGGGTGTGAATAAGTGTGGCTGCCTATTTCTATGTGGGGCAACTGAAACATGGCTTTGGCAATCGCCTCAAGCTTCGGGCTGAGGTTGGGGTAGAGACCGTCCGGTGCCACTTCAGACTCGATGATCGACATGGTCTGTGGGATGCGGTAGGTTTCGAAGATGTCTTTGAGCAGCACCTGCGCAGCAAAGGGGCTCCCAGGGAACTCGGCCAGTGACGGAAAGCCATCTCCGTCAACATGCGCCAGCAGCAGGCGGCGACCGTTTTCCGTGGTGGTGTCCGGCACGGGCATCGGCTCCAAGCGCAGCGCCTGGGTGAGAAACACGAACGGATCAATGACCCAGCGTGCATCGTCGCTTCCAGGAACTTCGATGAGAGCGTAGGGATCCAGGATGAATCCACCCCAAGGTGCGATGGCACCCGCAACGAATGTGCCGCCGCGCTCGTCGCGCAACTGAACCAGGGGTGTGAACTGCGCGGCTTCGGGGTCTGTCAACTTCGCCGGCTGGTAATTGCGCGTGGGCAACGGAAGGCTGGCCTCGAATCCCATCATGGGGTGATGCGCTTCGATGCGCAGCGAACCCTGCGTTTCCACTGGCTCGGTCTGTATGCTCAGTCTGCGAGCCCAGCGCGGCTCAGGCGACTGGCCGATATCGCCAACCACGGCCAGCGGCATGCCTTCCGTCATGCGCAACTGCAGCCATTGCGCCACAGACTTGCGCCTGGCTTCTGGGATAAATCCTGAAAACCAGGTGGCCACACCCGCGTAACGGTCGCGTCCGATGCCCTCCGGTAAGGGCTCACGAACGTCCGCGTAATCGACCACGTAGCCCATGTAATTGAGCGGCATCTGCAAAAAGCGGTGCGCGTTCGAATAGTTGAGGGCGGGCGACTCCGCACCGTTGTAGAGCACCAAAATGTGGCGTGGCACCGGCTCGATCATGCCGATGCCCACTGTTTCAAGTGCGCTGTCTGCCACCCAGGGGATGAATCCATCTGCCTGGATACGCTCTGCAGTGGCCCGCGTGAGTTCGCGGTCGTGGGGCGGCACGTAGTCGATGACCAGCACCGGCAGCTTCCACTCGTCACGCACCGTGCGCAACTGCGCTGCAAGCCACTGCCGGTCTGTTGTGCCAACTTCCTGATAGCTGCGCGTTTTGGCACTCCATCCTCGGTACAAGGATTCTGCCGCCACCATTCGAATCTTGTCGTGCACCCGAGGAACGATCTCGAAGCCCCGGTTCAGAATCAGCTGGATGCCCGGAAAACGCGCGTGCAGTGTTTCAATCACACGCACCAAACCCTGCTGCTGCGCTTGCTCGTCAAATTTTTCGGCGAGTCGGTAGGAATCAAGCGTATCGAGGAAAAATCCGCGGTAGCCACGCTTCCATAACGGCCCGACAACCCGTTCGGCAAAAAAATCGGGCCACCCATCGGGTGTTTGGTCAATGACGTCGGATTTCCAGTCGCCATTGCGCGCGAGCTTCCATTCTGGCGGAATTTCTTTGAAGTAGCTGCGTGACGGGTGCACCTCCGCCACAGAGACATAGGCAACCACTTCCTGTCCGTGCTGAGTAGAGGGGAGGGCCGACGCGTGGTCCGGCTCAACGACCACCATGTCAAAGGGACCCAGTTCCGTCGGAAGCGCAGTCGCACCGTAATGAATGGCAATCGCTGGAGGGTTGGCGCAAACGCCTAAAGGCGCCAGCGAGGCGCAGACCAGAATGATTTGAAAAAGTAAGCGGCGCACGCGAGCAAAGGCAATCAAGCAGGGTGAGGAAGTTATCCTTGGATGTGAAATGTTTCGGCGTGTCTAAACTCGACGCACAGGCAAAAGGATTTTCATTGTGGCAGGAGCATTGAGGATAGTTACGGTTGGCAACAACTCTGCATTATCGAATGACTCGCCGGAGCAATCGCAAAAGAATAGGAAGTTGCAGGATGATTGAAAACAGCGTGGTGCTCGTCACCGGGGGGGCAGGCTATATTGGCTCACACACCTGTGTGGCGCTGGCTGCCGCAGGGCTGCAGGCCATTGTGCTGGACAATTTTTCCAACAGCCGCCGCTCAGTGCTCGACCGGGTGGGGGCAATCACCGGGGCCGCGCCCGTGCTCTTGCAAGGAGATGTCCGCGATCCGGCTTGTTTGAGCCAAGTGTTTGCAGAGCACCCGATACGCGCCGTGATCCATTTTGCGGCTCTCAAGGCCGTCGGCGAATCGGTGCGCGAACCGCTGCGTTACTACGACAACAATGTCGCGGGCACCGTGACGCTACTGCGTGCCATGCAGGCAGCCGGCGTGCGCACGCTCGTCTTTTCCTCGTCCGCCACCGTTTATGGCGAGCCCGCGACCTTGCCCATCCGCGAAGACTTCCCGCTTTCGGCGACCAATCCCTACGGCTGGACCAAGCTCATGATGGAGCAGGTGCTCGCTGACGTCGACGCCGCCGAACCGGATGCCTGGCGTATTGCACGCCTGCGCTACTTCAACCCCGTGGGTGCCCATGAGAGCGGGTTGATCGGCGAGGATCCGCAGGACATCCCCAATAATCTTCTCCCATATGTAGCGCAGGTGGCCGCAGGCCAGAGAGATTGTCTGAGCGTCTACGGTGACGACTACGCCACTGCCGATGGAACCGGTGTGCGCGACTACATCCACGTTTGTGATCTGGCCGATGGGCATGTTGCGGCCCTGCGCTACTTGCAGGCGCATCCGGGCGTGCTGACAGTGAATCTGGGAACGGGTCGCCCTGTGTCGGTACTGGAGATGGTCAGCGCGTTTGAGCGTGCAAGCGGGCGGCCTGTTCCCTACCGCATCGTCCCCCGCCGCCCCGGCGATGTCGCCCAATGTTGGGCTGACCCTGCGCTTGCAGAGCGCCTTCTTGGGTGGAAAGCGCGGCATGGTGTGGATCGCATGTGTCAGGATGCCTGGCGCTGGCAGGACGGCGTTGCACGTAGCTTAGGCTGATCTGGGCACTTGGTTTCTTACGCAACAACCCTGAATTCTTACGCGAAATTTCGCGCAAATCCTTTGCTTTCAATCAGCAACACTTGTTATTATTGGTGCATCGAGGGTCAGACGGCGCAGATCGTTCCCGCCCCAGTAGATGCGTAGGAAGACGCATTTACCGTTTCTTGATTGCGTTTTTCCGGGTTGGGTTCCTTGTGTAGGAGCGGCACTGGTTGGGCGCACCAACTGACTCCTCGAATGCGCATTGTTTCGATTTTTGGTACCCGGCCCGAGGCCATCAAGATGGCTCCTTTGGTGGCGGCATTGCGCGCTGAGCCGCAGATCAACAGCAGTCTGTGCATCACGGGCCAGCATCGCGAAATGCTCGCTCAGGTCATGGCTTTGTTTGACCTGCAGGCTGAGCATCAGCTCGATGTCATGCAGCCCAACCAAAGCCTCAACGGATTGTTCGCGCGACTGATCACGGCGGTTGATGCGGTGCTGGAGCGTGTGCAGCCCGATGGCGTACTGGTGCATGGCGATACCACGACCGCTGCGGCAGCCGCGCTGGCTGCCTTCCATCGGGGCATCCGAGTGGGCCATGTCGAAGCGGGTTTGCGCAGTGGGGATATTCAATCGCCCTATCCGGAAGAAATGAACCGCCGGCTCGTCGACTCTGTGAGTACCTGGCTGTTTGCACCAACGCTTGGCGCGCGCGACGCTGCGTTGGCTGAGAAGGTGTCGGGGCGCATTTGGGTCACTGGCAACACGGTCATTGATGCGCTTGTGGCAACGCTCGCCAAACTCGACCACGACGCCGCGCTGGAGCGGACCCTTGCAGAGCGCTATGCATGGCTCGATGGACGTCGCAAGCTGTTGCTGGTCACAGGGCACCGCCGCGAAAACTTCGGCGAAGGTTTTCGCAATATCTGCGCTGCGCTGCAAGATCTGGCGCAGCGGGGCGATCTGCAGATCGTCTACCCGGTCCACCTCAATCCCAACGTTCGCGATGTCGTGCGGAGCGTCTTGGGAGAGCGGGCCAATGTCCACCTGATCGCGCCTGTGGATTACATCGATTTTGTCTGGCTCATGCGCCGTGCGTACCTGATCCTGACCGACTCTGGCGGTGTCCAGGAAGAAGCGCCCTCGCTGGGCAAGCCGGTTTTGGTTCTTCGCGACGTTACTGAACGGCCCGAGGCCGTGGCGGCGGGCACGGTGCGTCTGGTGGGTACTTCGCGCGAACGCATAGTGACCGAAGCCTCGCGCTTGCTGGATGACCCAGCTACGTATGCCGGGTTTTGTCGGAGTGCCAACCCTTATGGCGACGGGCGCGCTTGCAGTCGCATTGTGGATGCTCTGTGCGAACGGCCTTTCGCCCAATTTCATGCCTGAACCGCGTCGTGATTCAGTTCTCTAGCCCCCGCATCTTTTTCCGGAGTGTCTCCATGCCATCTTGCCCGCCCCGATCGCCACGTCTCACCCGCTTGGTAGCGCTCATCAGTTTGGCCGTCCCGATCATGGCGCTGGCCAGTCCTGCGGGCGACGCCTTGCAGCGCTTGCAGGGAGACACCTGGGTCAACCGCAGTTTCTCGCTTTCGGACCTGGGGTTCGGCGATGACGTGTTGTTGAGCGGCTTTGACAGCCGCCAGGAGTTCTATCTACCAGTGCCTCAGCAGCTGAAGTTGGCCGACGCCACCGTCGACTTTCGCGCGCGCTATTACAAGGCCGAAGAGGGGCGCACCACCATGGTGTTGTTCATCAATGGCAGGCCCGTGCATTCGCGTCGCATTGAGGTTTCAGAAGGCGACGCCAGCCAGTTGCTGAAGGTAGATACCAACCAGCGCACCAACGGCTTCCTGCGTTTTCGTGTGAACTGGCAGAACAATGTCGGCCAACGCATTTGCGAGGTGGAGCGATCCACCGGCAATGTGCTGTCGGTCTCTGCAGATACCCGATTCAATTACCGTTTCAGCAGCTCCGCTCTGACCAGTCTCTCGGACGCCTGGCTCACTTTACCGGCGCATCCGACGCTGATGGTGGCGTCGCGCAAAGTCAGCAAGGCCACCTACGACACTGCCTGGCGTCTTGGCGTCGCCTTGGAGCAGGCCAATCGCCGCGTCGTCGTGAAGTCCTTTCCCGCTCCTGGCGACGTCATTGACACAACCGGATGGCAGGTGCCTGCTGGGCTGGCGAGCCTGCCGGCCTTTTCTGGCCTTGCGCAAGGCAATGCCAAACACGTACTGAAGGATGCCGCCGAGGTAGGGGCTCTGGTAGTCCTGGGGTCTTCGCTTGCCACCGGAGACATCGCGGTCGTGGACACTGCCTTGCAACAGGAAATATCGGCAGCTCTGGACGCGTTGGGCGCTCAGCTGGGCGGCGACGCCGACGCGGCGCGTTCCTTCGCGAGCTGGCGCAGCCTGCAAACGGCGGTGGCCACGGGAGCCCTGCCGTCGCATTCGATTCGTCTGGCAACGCTGGGCGCCCGTCCGGTCATCGTAGTGTCGGAGGATGCGGGTGCCAAGGCTGCAGGCGTTTTCGCCGACGTCTGGCGCAGCGCCATGACCACCCGGGAAGTGACCGTAGCGGAAGCCAATACACCCGACGTACTCGACCGCTCGGCCATCCGCCTCACCAACCTCGGCGGCAGCGATGCGAGTTTCGACGTCCTGGCACGCGGCGACTGGACGGCCACCATCCCGCTCGGCGCCGTGGCCGTCAATGGCCGAATGCCGTCTGATCTGGTAGTGGATGTGGCCGCAGCGCCCGGTGCCTCGTCCACCCGTCCGGTAGCTTCCGTGTTCTGGAACAACGTCTTGCTGTCGGCCAAGCGCCTCCAAGCGGATGGGCGTCCTGAGCGTCTTGATGCCCGTATTCCTGGCTATGCGCTTGGACTTCGAAATGTGGTACGCGTGTCTTTCCAGCGCCAGCCCTACTCCAACGACTGCAATGAAACGCCGCAGGCGTTCCCGGTGAATGTGCTGCCCACCAGCTATGTACGTGGTGGTGATTCAGAGCCCGATGGCACCTTTGTCGGCTTGCTGCCCCTGATGTCCGGCACGCCGCAGCTTATTGTTCCAGAAGCGTATCTGGCGGACGCACCCGCCAGTTTGATGCGCGTGGTTCGCATGGCCGTTGCGGCGGGTGTTACGCCCATACGCGCCGAATTCGTGGTGGCCGAGCAAGGTCAGGCATTCACACCGAGTCGTCCCTTCCTCGCCCTGCAGGTGCCGGTAGATGGCGCCACGTCCAAAGTTGTCATCAAGGATGCGCAGCTGCGCATCAACGGGAAAAAGGCTCCCTGGATTGATGTCGATGGCCTGGCGCACCTGAGCGCAGTCGAAGTTACCAGCGCGCACGCTCAGCCGGGCCTGCTGTGGCAACCCCTGGGCGCGCAAACTGCGGCGCAAGACAAGCCCTTCGTGCTCAACCGTGGAGACATCGCCTTGATCGGTGCCGAAGGCCCGGTTAGCTGGGTAGACAGCACCAATCCTTCAGCCAGCCAGCCGCCACGTGCCGGCGAAAGTGCCTTCTACGAATGGAGGCGTTATTTCTCCTGGGGCGTGCCTCTGGTGAGCGCGGCGCTCCTCATGTTGCTGCTGCTGGTTGTCTGGGCTTATCGCATCCGGCGCAATCGCAGAAAGCCTTCGTGAACCCGCGCATCTTCCATTGATCGTTCAGCATGTTCACGCTGTACTGGCCTTACCTATTTGCCGACTATTACCGCGGTCTTGAGATATTGACTGCGGTGGTCGGCGTGATCATCCTGCTGTCGAGCATCGACGATCTGTTTATCGATGCTTGGTACTGGGTTCGCGAGAGCTACCGCTCGTTGGTAGTGCGACGCCAATACAAGCGCCTGACAGCCGCGCAGCTGCGCGAGCATCCCGAGCAGCCCATGGCCATCATGGTTCCGGCGTGGCTGGAATTCGACGTGATTGCTCCCATGCTCAGCAACATGGTGTCCACGTTGGAGTATCGGAATTACACGATTTTCGTCGGTACCTATCGCAACGATCACCGGACGATCGAGGAGGTTGAGCGGATGCGCAGGCGCTACCGACAGCTTGTGCGCGTGGAAGTACCGCACGATGGGCCCACTTGCAAGGCTGATTGTCTCAACTGGATCGTACAAGCCGCATTTCAGCAGGAACGCAAGCAGTCTCAAAACTTTGCTGGATTCGTGCTCCACGACAGTGAAGACGTGCTCCACCCACTGGAGCTGAAGTACTACAACTACCTGCTGCCGCGGATGGATTTCATCCAGTTGCCGGTGACTTCACTTGAGCGCAGCTGGTTTGAACTGGTGGCGGGCACCTACATGGATGAGTTCGCGGAATGGCACAGCAAGGATTTGGTCGTGCGCGAGAGCCTTTCCAACATGGTTCCATCGGCGGGGGTTGGCACCTGCTTCTCTCACAGTGCGATGCAGATACTCGCAGCGACGACCAACAATGAGCCTTTCAATGTGGAGAGTCTGACCGAGGACTACGACATTGGTACGCGGCTTAGTCGGTTGGGAATGAAGCAGATTTTTGGCAAATTCGACGTGGACTACCTCACCCGTCGCACGGCCTGGTTTGGCCTTGGACGCGAGAAAATTGGTTCGATTCAGATGCCTTTGGGAGTGCGTGAATTTTTTCCAGATACATTTCGCGCCGCCTACCGCCAGAAAGCACGCTGGACCATTGGCATTGGCCTGCAGGGCTGGCAGCAAGTGGGTTGGGCGGGGTCGCTGGCCACAAAATACTTGTTGTTTCGGGATCGCAAAGGCTTGATCACTGCGTTCGTGGCGATCCTCGGCTACGTTCTGATGCTCAATTTTTTGCTGTTCTACGCCGCCGACCAGCTCGGCTGGTGGACGGTGTATTACCCCTCCTTGTTTCATACCAACGGCTGGTTCATGACTGTCATGGGGCTCAACGCTGTGGCCTTGCTGTTGCGTGTGGTGCAGCGGGCCTATTTCGTGGGCAAGATGTATGGCTGGGAGCATGGCTTGCTCTCGATCCCGCGAATGGTCATCGGGAATTTCATCAATGCCATGGCTGCGGCACGCGCTTGGCGGCTTTTTCTATCTCACAAGATTTTCGGCACGCGGCTGCTATGGGACAAAACCGCACATGATTTCCCATCTGCCGATCAGCTGGAGTCGCATCGTCAGCGACTGGGCGAGGTACTGCTCTCCTGGCGTGCTATTGATGCCGGGCACCTTGAGCAGGCGCTCGTTATGCAAAGGGATTCGCGCCGCCCGCTGGGCCGTATTTTGTTGGAACAAGGCTGGTTGGACCAGCACACCCTGGAGGAAGCGATTTCCTTCCAGCAGGCAGATGCGGCGCCCGCACCTACACCGCCGCCCGCCATGCAGGACGTAGTTGCCGTATGAAACCTTTGCGAAATCGAACCTTGTTGGCGGTGGCTCTGGCTATGGCATGGCCTGCTGCTCCCCTTCTTGCCGCAGGAGTGGGCGCCGCTACGCCGACTCGCCATAGCCAGTGGCAAGGCGAGGAGAGCCCGCTGCGACTCATGATGTCCTTGCGGCTGACGCCTCCGGGCTCTGTCCCCCTTGTCGCCGCGCAGGCATCGTCGGACAGCGAACTTGTCTCGGCGCAGCGGCCGGGCGGATCGAGCGATCTATTGGTTGCGCGCTTGCGCCTGTCTTCCGAGCTGGCATGGCGACCCTCGGGGCCGCTGGAGCCCAACACGCTGGCCGAGGCGCCAGGGTCACCCGCCCCCGTCCCATCGCGACCGCCATCCGCCTGGCAGACGGCCTTGCAGGCGATTGAACGCAGAGACCCTGCGCCGTGGGGCAGGGGACCCGCAGACACCGTGGTGGATAACGAGTTTCAGCGTGCATTGCGTCGCTACGTGCGTTTGCAAATGCCCGCTTTGCCCATGTGGCAGGCGCCCAGGCCGCACAGTCCGGCCCAACTGGTGGTGCCGGCACCGCGCCCTCCGCAAGCGGACAGCATCCGGTCCGTTGCTCCACCGGCGGTTGAAGAGACACCATCCAAGCCGGCAGCTCGCTCGCGGCTGGGAGGACGCCTGCGCGGACTGGCCTGGCGTTTGTCTGATCAAGGCTATAAAGCCTACGCCCGCGGCGACTACGAGACGGCACTGCGTCGCGCCGATGCCGCATTGAAACTCCGTCCCGACGTGGTTCGCCTGTACCAACTGCGTGTGTACGCATTGCAGAAGCTCAATCGGCTGGAAGAGGCCGAGCGCGCAGCAGAGGAGGCCATTGCAAGCGGTCACAGCAGCCCCGAGCTGCAAGCAGCCTTGCTGAACTTGCGACCAGTGCCCCCAGGGGTGGCAGGCGTGCCCACCACCGCCGAGTACCGCAAGGCTTTCCCTATTGCCACACTCGCCTATGAGCAACTCGCCGATGGGAAGTTTGCGGACGCCGCGTCGAACGCGGAGATCGCCGTACGTACAGATCCCAGCCAGGGGCCCTGGTCTTTGCTTTGGCTCAACGCTTTGGAAGATCTCCAGCGCTACGAGGAAATGATTGAGGCGGGCCGCCAGGCGATTGCACTGGGCGCGCCAAACGCTGACGCCATCGGCGCGTTGATGCGGCTGGCAAGCCAGGCCATCGCCGTGCAGCACGCGGAGAAGGCCTACGTGGCTATGGCGAAGAACCGGCCGCAGGAGGCGCTTCCCGAAGCGCGTGAGGCCGTCCGTCGGGCGCCGGATGTGGTCAGCCACCGTTTGCTGCTGATTAGCGCTTTGCAAGCCACCCAGGACATCGTGGGTGCGGAGCGCGCCGCAGGAGAAGCTCTGCAATCCGATGAAGAAAACACCACGATCCGCATTCAGCGGGCCTATTTGCGGCAGTTGTTGGGGCATGGCGAAGCTGCGCAGCAGGACATTGAGGCGGTGCTGGCCCAAGACTGGATCGATGAATCGCTGCGACGCAACGTGCGTTTGATTGGCGCTGACCTTGCACTGGCCGACCGGCAGCCTGCGCGTGTCAAAAAGCTGCTTGAGCCGCTTGCGCTCGATGACGAACAGGCTGCTTCCCGTCGCAAGGCCGCAAGCGCGCTGGGCAATTTCTGGACTACCCAGGACGTCTTGCCTGCCACTGCATACGCGCCCTTGCAGTTGTGTCACGACACGCCCTATGGCACGGTTTGCGAAATGCAGCCGTGGGATGCCCCAGGCACGGACAACCCGGCAGCGCGCGCTTACGCGGCCTATGGTCAGAAGCGCTATGAACAAGCCATTGCGCTCGCCCGCAGGGCAATCGCAGAAGATCCGAAAACCGAATCGAACCAGATATTGCTCACCACTGCACTGGCCGCAGGCACACCGCAAGAGCAGAAGGAAGCCCTGGTGCGACTGGACCAAGCGCTGCTTACTCAGCCAGAAGATGCCAATTTGCTGCGCCAACGCGGTTACTTGCGCCTGGCGAACGGCGAACCCGAGCTGGCTTTGCAAGATTTCGTGGCCGCTCGAAGCACGGGCAACGCCCCACCCACCAACGTTTTGGACGAGGCGTATGCGATGGCTGCCAGCGGCCATCGCATCGCGGCGGCTGCCATGTTGCGCCAGGCCATTGACGATGCCGATGAGGGAAAGTTCGCGCTGGATGCGCAGCAGCGGTTCGATACCCGAAGCGCTATTGCCAACTTTTCTCGCGAGTGGGGCGTGACGGCGTCGGTGGCCTACCGCGGCGCTCGCGCACCGACCAATGCCTTGGTGGCACAGCCTGTGTCGCTGCCCGGCAATGCGGTTTTCAGCACTGTTGAAGCGTACTGGCGTCCGTCGGCGTTTCTCAACTCCAGCAGCAGCACCTTCGACATCTATGGCCGACTGTCCAACACCTTGTACAGCGGTGTCGATGTCACGGGCGCACAAACCGTTCCTGACCCTTGCGGGGGGACTATCAACGTCGCCGAAACCCGTACGCGGGCCGTCTCTGGTTTCCCCACGACGACTGGCGCGTTTGGCGTGCGCTACACCCCGTGGACCGAAAAGAACCTTACGTTTGGCCTGGAGCGGCAGTTTTTTCTGGGCAATGCCGCGCGAAGAGGCTCTTTGAATGCAGATTCGAGTGCCGTACGCTGCCTCTTGAACCAGCAAGCGGCTGCGGTTGATTACCGTACCGACGCCTCTGCCGGAGCCTGGCAGGCCTATGTGCTCTATGGCTTTTACGAAGGTACAGGGCTCAGGCTCGATACCACCAGCTGGTTCACGATGGAAGGCTACGTGCAGGCCGGCTACACCTTGATGGACGCTCCGACAGCCTACACACTGCGCGACAGCACAGGCCAAGTGCTGGGGCGGTCCTCAGGCAAGCTCAAGCGCGGCCAGGCCTTTGCTGCCAGTGAAGTGCGGGTGGGCCGCAGCTATCTCACAGACTACAGCGATCGATTGGTGATCTTCCCTCATGTGTCGCTTGCCGCAGACTGGTACTCGGACCGCAATCGGGCCACCGGCACGCCGGTTGCGGGTTACTCCAATTTCGATCTGGTCGGCAACAAAGGCGATTGGTCTGTGGGAGCAGGGGTGGGGGTCAATGTGCGCTATTGGCTCGATGGAGGCAAATACCGTGCGCAAAGCTCTTACGTGGATGGAAGTCTGCAATACCGCACGCGCCTGGGAGGTGTCGAAGACCGTGCCAAGGGCGTTTTCCTGAGCTTGACATTCGCCTACTGAGCCGCGCTTGCAAGCTCGCTCAAACATTCGTTCCATCGATGAAAAACCATCTTTCCCCTTCTGCGCTCTCTCGACGAAGCCTGCTTGGCTTGTCACTCGGATTCACTCTTGGTTTGTCGCTACCGCAGGTGGCCATCGCGCAGCCTGATATTTTGGCCATCATCGGCAAAGACAACTACCTCTTCCCTGCATGGGGGACCACGGACGAGCCCGATTGGCGCGCCATTGACGCCACGGTGGCGCGCATTGCAGAGGTGCACAAACGGCTTGCTGCGCGTGGTATTGCACTGGTGGCGCCGGTGCTTCCCAGCAAGAAGCTGTTTTACGCAGACAAGCTCCCGGCTGAAGATGCCCTGACCCCCGAAATGCTTGGCCGCTATGCAGGCATTCGGGATCGATTGGCTGCGGTCGGTGTGCCGGGCTTCGATGTAGAGCAGATCTACCGCGCGCTACAGGCCAAAGGCGAACAGGTGTACTACCGCACCGATCAACACTGGACCCAGGCAGCGGCTGACGCCACGGCCCAAGCCACGGCGGATCTCATTCACCAGTTGGTTCCCACGTTGGCCGGCGCCGCCGGGACCGGGCTCGCGCTCGGTGCGATTTCCAAGGAACGGCGCTATGGCGACCTGGCAGAGCGCTTTCTCTCGCCAGAGCAGCGGCGTGCTGCTGGGCGTGAGATTTTTACCGTGCGCCGCCAAACGCAGACAGCCGGCTTGCTCGATGCGGCCATCGCCCCCGTTCACGTCACGGGCAACAGCATGGTGCAGCCGTATTTCGGTTTTCCGCAAAAATTGTCGAATCTCATTGACCGGCCGGTATCGGTGAACTGGAAGCCGGGCGATGTGGGTTTCTGGAGCGTGCTGATTGAATACCTGGAATCGGCTGCGTTTCGCCAGCAGCCACCCCAAGTGCTGGTCTGGCAATTGTTTGAGCCCAATTTCCACCTCGGCCCCGATGCGGAAGGGCTGTGGGATGCTGCTTCCGTGATCTCCGCGCAGGATTGGAGCCGGAGGCTTGCCGCAGCTCTTCCGGCGTGAAGGCGATGCCAGCGCCGCTGCCGCCGCCAGGCGAATCAGATCCGTCCGGACACCGACGTATCGCCATCGTCGTGGCATTGGCCTTGGCGGCAGGTTGTGCCTGGGGCGTACTGCGCCTGAGTCAACTGGGCTTTGCACCCAGCGAATGGAAACCCTCTACCTGGGTAGATGGCCAGGCGGGGAAAGAGGTCAACCAGGCGCTGGGCACACTGCCTGGCCGGACCTGGACAGCTCGGGCATCTTCGGCGCTGCGCTACCGTTTACTGGGCGACTTGGGTGAGCAGGTGCGAGAGGGGTGTCCTGGCTGGCTCTTCTATCGCGACGGTTTGCGCCCCGCGCCCGGCTTCAGCGGAGCATTTGAAGAGCGCTTAAAGCTGATGCGCCATTGGGCTCGACAATGGCAAAAGACTGGTATTCGCTTGTTGGTTGTCACCGTACCCGACAAGTCCCGTGTCGAGGCCGCACAGCTTTGTGGTTTGCGCGTCGCTGCACCGCTCCCCGGACGATTGGACGCATGGCAGGGCGTGCTAGCCGGGGCAGGCCTGTCTTTTGTCGACCTTCGGCCTGCGCTGGATGCTGTACCACAGGCGTTCTATCGAACCGACGTACACATGACGCAAGAGGGCGCTGAAGCGGCGGCAGGTAGCGCCGCAAGGGAAGCTCTTGCCATCCTGGGCGGCAAGGGGCCGCAGCAGTTCACATCGTCCCGGGCGCCGAACGCCGAGCCGCGCATGGGCGACTTGATCGTGCTCGCTGGCCTCGAGCATGTGCCCAGAGGCTGGCGTCCAGAAATTGAGCAGTTTGTGCCCGAACACATCGAGCCAGTGCGCAGCGGGGGCTTGCTGGACGAAGGCCCCAGCGCCCAGGTGCTGTTGCTTGGCGACTCCAATGGCTTGCGCAGCGAGTTTGCCGAGCGCCTGGGCCGACGCCTTGGCCGCGAAGTCTGGAATCTAAGTCAGGACGGCGGATCTTTTTCAGCTGCCATGCTGGCCGCACTCGGCCGACTGGACGCAATGCCGCCCAGCCTCAAGCTGGTGGTATGGCAATTTTCCGAGTTGTCTTTGTCGCTGCCGCTGACACGGGCCGAGCAGCTCGCGCTCGACGCCATCCGCTGAGATTGCTTTGCTCTTCAACTCCTACCTCTTCTTGTTTTTGTTTCTGCCCGTGGCGCTGGGCGGCTATTACTTGCTTGGACGCGTTCGCCTGCACTGGGCCGCCCTGTGGTTGTGCGTGGCCTCGTTCGTTTTTTATGGATGGTGGAATCCGCGCTTTGTGGTGCTGCTGGCAGCGTCCATCCTGTTCAACCATGCCGTTAGCCGGTATGTTCTTCAGCAATCGGATATGCCTCGCCGCCAGGGCTGGACGGTGGCGTTCGGCGTGGCATGCAACCTGGCACTGCTTTTCTACTACAAGTATTTCGTCACTTTGCTGGGCGCGCTTCAGGCTTGGGGTCTGTCTTCCGATCGGCCCGACAGCATCCTCTTGCCACTGGGAATTTCATTTTTTACGTTTACCCAGATCGGCTATCTGCTCGATTGTCGCGCCGGCCTGGTGCAATCGCCCAGCCTGCTCAAGCACACGCTGTTCGTCACGTTTTTCCCGCACTTGATTGCTGGCCCAGTGCTGCACCACAAAGAGATGATGCCGCAGTTTGCCGAGCCAGAAACCTACCGGTTTCGGGCCGACAACCTGTCCATCGGTGGCACGCTGTTTGTGATTGGCCTGGCCAAGAAGGTGCTTCTTGCCGACGGCATCGCCCCGTATGCCGATGCCGGGTTCGTAGCGCCCGCCGAGCTGCAGTTCTGGGGCGCCTGGTCCACCAGTCTGGCCTATGCCATGCAACTGTACTTTGACTTTTCGGGCTATTCCGACATGGCGCTCGGCCTGGCCAAGATGTTCGGAATCCGCTTTCCGCTGAACTTCAACTCGCCGTACAAGGCCAACTGCATTATTGATTTCTGGGCGCGTTGGCATATGACACTCACGCGCTATCTCACGGCCTATCTTTACTATCCACTCGCCATGCAGGTTTCGCGCTGGCGCAATCGCCGTGGATTGCCCGTGGGCTCAGCGGGCAGCCGCACGCCGAGTGGTTTTGCGCTGATGATTGCCCTGCCTACTCTCTACACCATGGGGCTGGCGGGCGTGTGGCACGGAGCCGGGCTGCAGTTCGCCATTTATGGCTTGTTGCACGGTGTTTACCTGTGCGTGAACCATGGTTGGCGGGTGGCGTTTGCCAAACGCATTGCGCCACGCCACGCCTGGTTGCAATGGTGTTGGAGCCGTGCTTGTGTGTTGCTCACTTTCGTCGCCGTGATGGCCGCTTTCGCCTTCTTTCGCGCGTCGAATGTTCACGAAGCGATGGCGCTACTGCGTGCCATGGCGGGATTGCAGGGCGTGGAAACCATGCAGTGGCCGCAACAAGAGCTTCTCGAATTGGGGGGACTGCAAGATTGGCGTCTGCTAGTGGGTCGCCACCTGCTTGCCATTCAGCTGGCATTCTTGCTGGCGGTTGTCTGGCTGGCGCCCAATTCGCACCAGATTCTTGGGTATTTTTCGCCGGCGTTGGCCCGCGTTCAGGAGGCGAACGCGCGCTGGCTGCGTTGGCGTCCCAACTGGGCATGGCTTATTGCATTTCTGGCCGTGCTGTGGATCTGCCTGATGCATCTTCACCGGGAATCCCGGTTTCTCTATTTCCAGTTCTGATGTTCCTTTCACTCTTTCCCTCCTCACTCTCCTGCATCCTGCAAGGCGCAGTGGCTGTGCTTTCGTTGGTGGTGGTTTCGTGCGCTTCGGCGCAAGAAGGCGCACTTTCGCAGTTGTACGCACCCCGACCCCCCGCAGGCGCTTCCTACGTGCGGGTGGTCAACCCGTTGCCCACAGTGCTTGCCGTCCGCGTGGCCAAAGGCCCGGTGCAGCGACTCGGTGGCAAGGCGCCGTCTGGCAGCTACGCCATCGTTCCCGGCGGGCAGCGTTTCGCTGTGCTGATTGACGGCAAGGAGGTCGCTCGTATGGAGGTACGCCCGGACAGCTTCAGCACCTTGGCGCTGCGCCGCGATGCTTCAGCCTATGCATTCACAGTCATCGACGATACGGCCGATACCGAAGATGCACTCAAGGCCGAGCTTCGGTTCTACAACCTCGCAGCGGGCTGCGGCGCAGCGAACCTGTTGCTGTCGCCGGCTGGCACTCCGGTATTTTCGGCGGTCGCCTCCAGCGCCTCGGCGGCGCGCTCGGTGAACCCGGTTCGCGCCGCGTTGGTGGGGCAATGCGGCGATGCCAAAACCGCGCCCCAGCCGCTCCCGCAGTTGGAGCCCGGCGATCATCTAAGCCTGTTTTTGACCGGATCGGCCACTGCGCCGCAGTTGGTGATACAGCCCAGCCGGACCGATCCCTTCACGCGTTGAGCGACTGGTAGATTTCGGCCAGTTTGGCGCGGTCTATTTTGAAGTTTACCGACACCGGCATGCGCTCGCAGGCCAGCAGCTCAGTGGGCAGCATGTAGTGCGGTAGCTTGCTGGCAAGCAGCGATTTCCAGTCGGACAGTTCGTCCGGCAGAGCGGCCTCAGTACGGCCGGTTTCTACAAAAGCCACCAAGCGTGCCACAGCGCCATTGGCGCGGCGCAGCGCCACGGTGGCGGCCGCACGGGCGCCCGGCAGCGTGGCCAGAGCGGCATCGACTTCCAGCAGCTCCAGACGGTAGCCATTGAGCTTGATCTGATCGTCGATGCGTCCGTGGCAGTAAAGCATGCCGTCGGCGGTCTCCGTGCCCAGGTCGCCGGTGCGAAAACCCCGCTGGCCATCGCGTTCAAACATGCGGCTGGCATTCAGGTCCGGCCGGTTGATGTAGCCGCGCATCACGTGCGGCCCCGCAATGCACAACTCACCTGCATCGCAATACACCACGCTGTCCCGCTTGGCGCGTCCTATCGGCATGACGGCATCGTCCGCCAGATGGGCATCTTCGACACGCAGCAAGGTCGTCGCTACGGTCGCCTCGGTCGGACCGTAGGTGTTCAGAATGGGCAGATCGGGGAAGCGCTTTCGCAGCGTGCGCGCCAGGGGTACGGGCAAGGGTTCGCCACAAAACAAAAAAGTTCGCAGCGATGGCAAACCTGCTTGTGAGAAGCTGGGATTGAGCAATTGCTGCTGCGCAAACGACGGTGTCGATACCCAGGTGGTGACCGCGTGGCGCTCAATGAGGGTGGCCACTTGCAGCGGCGCGGCGGCCGTCTCGCGGTCCAGCATCACGATGCTGCCGCCAAGGGACAGCGTGCCAAACACGTCGTAGAGCGAGACATCGAAGCTGAATACCGTATGGTTCAGAAAAACCGGATGCGGCCCCAAATCAAAGTCCTGCCGCATCCAGTCGATCAGGCCCTGCGCACTTTCGCGTCCAATTTGGACGCCTTTTGGCTGGCCTGTCGTTCCGGAGGTGAACATGATGTAGCACAGGCCAGCCTCCGCCAGCACCGGTGGTGGGCCTTCTCTGAGCACCTTGAAAGTGCCCGTGGCAGTTTCGTAAAGCAGATTGGCATCGAGGGTGTCGATGATGCTTTGCAGTCGGCTTTGTGGGTACACGGCATCGACGGGAACAAAGGGCGCACGCAGCATCAGGGCTCCCGTGAGCGCCACCATGAAGGCCGCCTCCTTGTGGCCCCGGATGACGACAGGGGTATCGGCGCGCAGTCCGAGGGCACGGGCTTGCTCGCACCAGGCGCGGGCCTGCGTCTCCAGCTGCTGCCAGCTGAGGCTGGCGTCGTGAGCGATCACCGCCCAGGCCTCTTGGCCGTTTTCACGGTTCGCGAAACGGCCGGCGTCGAAGTCGAAATGCATGGCCGTGCTCGTCCGGTCAGCAGTTTGCCGCGACGTAGGTGGACAGCGTGCGCAAGGAATACAAATGCTCTTCGACTTCCGTCAACGGGACAGTGCAACCGAAGCGGCTCTCGATGGCCAGCATCAAGTCAACCGCTGCTACGGAATCGAGCAGCCCCGACTCTAGAAGCAAGGTGTCGGGGCTGACTTTCTTGAGAATGACGGCCTGGATCATGTCGGCCAACTGGTCTTCAACTTCGGATAAGGTCATGGGGTAGAAAGAGAGAGAAATTACACGTCGCGTGTGATCGGCATGCCGAGTACCACGCTGGAGAGGCTGCCGAGAATGCGGTCGTCGTTGACCATGACCATGGCAGAGTGGGCGTCGCGGATATGGCGACTCAAGTAGAACTCGCCTTCCTCCATGTAGCCCTGAATGCCACAAATGCGCAAGGCGATCTCGGTGATGCGAACCACCAGCGCCGAGGCGCTGACCTTGAGCGTGTTGTAGCTCACCATGCGGTCGGTGGCGGACGTCTGGGAGTCGTCCGCTTCATACAGCGACAGGTTGGCCGCAATCAGCGCGCGCATCTGGTGCACCATGGCCTCGCCTTCGGCCAACCGCAGGTTGGCAATCGGGTTGAGCGGGGCGCCCGCGCGGTTGCGCTTGCGTAGGAAGGCCTGTGCCCGCCCTAGTGCTGCGGCCGCAATGCCCAGCCACACAGAGCCCAGCAGAATGTGTGAACTGGGCAGCATGGTGAGAGACATCACATCGGCAAAGCGGCCGGGAAAGATCTGCTGCGCCGAGCACTTCGCCATGAGGTTGAAGCGATCCGTACAGGCCCCGCGCATGCCCAGGGGATTCCAACGGCCACAGGGCTCCAGGGTGAGCTGCTCGCGCAGCACGGCCACCAACTGCTGGTCCGAGGCCGCTGCATCTTCGGAGCAGCGCGCCGACACCAGAAAAATGTCCGCCGCGTGCGCGTAGGAAATTACCGAGCCGCTCTTGTTCAAGTGCAGAGCGTCGCTCTGCAGATCGATAAAGCAGGCGCTGGTGCGGATGGAGCCGCCGGTAGCACCTTCCGTGGTGGCAGAGGCGATCAGGCTTTGCTCGCGAGCCATACGCAGCAGCAGCTGCTGGTGCCATTCGCTCTCGCCTGCATGATCGATGGCAACCGCAGCCTGCGATTGGTGCATCGCAAAAATCAACCCCGTCGAGGCACAGCCCTCGGCCAGGCGCCGACAGATGTTGGTCACCGTACGCAGCGAGAATCCGGGCCCGCCGAAGCGATGAGGAACCAAGAGGCCGAGCAGACTCTCGGCGCGCAAGGCTTCGAGAGCGTGGACCGGCAGCAGGCCGGCCTGGTCCACTGCGTCGGCGTGTTCGGCGGCGACTGCGGCGACGCAGGCGGCTGCAGATTCTCCGACTTGGGCTTCAGACAGGGCGCTGACAGACTTCATGCAAAAAATCTTGATTGAAAAAAAGCATTCTCGCTGCCGCTTCCGGGTTCGACAAGGTTTCGCTGCTGCTGCGGCTCCAAGTGTTTCTGGGAATACCTAGACTTGGGTGCCCCAGGAATACGGAAAGGTCATTTCGTTGTCTGTGCTGCTGAGCAACCAGGGATCGATCGCAAACGCCACGATGCGGTCTGCCCCGTAGCTGCGCGCAACATCCATTTGCGCACTGATGCGCTCGCCCGAGGCCGGCTTGGCGCGGAAGGCATCGTTGCTATTGGGCAGGGACGGCAGCTGCTCAAACAGCTCGACGATAAGGTCAAAAGGAACCTTGCGTTCGCGCAGCAGCCCCCGCAAAGGTTCCAGGCCGGCGTAGTTGCCAAGGCCAGCCACGCCCACGCCATCCTGCAGCATGGGGCGCAGCTGTGCGGCATCGAGAATGTCGCTCCACAGACCCGCCAATGTGCCAGTCGTCGCAAGGCGACTGTAGAAGGTGGAGAGGGCCAAGGGCTGCGCGGTGCGCCTGGCAGAGGCATCGGCCAGCGCGCTTAACCAGGGAATCAACAAATCCCTTCGCTCGGTGGTGGCCCAGTTGTATTGGTCCAGCTCGTAGGGGAGATACCAGCCGCGAAAGCCCGCCTGGTCCGGCCAGCGGCTGTTGTTCAGGGTTTCCAGGCAAACGGCCTGCGCACTGCCCAGAAACTCCGACAGGCGCCGCGTTCCCTTGCCACTCAGCGCCTTCCACCAGCCTTCGTCGTAGGGAAGGCCCACCCGAATGCCAATGCCGAGGCTGCGACCCTCTTCGAACAGAAGTTGAATCAGGCCTTCCGGCATGGTCCAGGGGTAGCTGCCGCCATACAGGGCACTCCATTGCAGGATGATTTCGTTGCAGCCCAGATCGCGCGTGAGCTTGAGCCGCCGCCGCCACTCCGCGACGGGGAGCGTTTCATAGCTCTGCCAGGGTTGCAGGAATGTGGCCTGGAACTTTTCTGTGGTGCCGCTGCCGCTGCCGCAGCCCGCAACCAAGGAAGCGACAGAGGCTGCCGCCAGGCTCAGCCACGCGCGTCGGCTGAACTGCGAATCGCTCATGGCTGGGGGTGGGGATGGGGAGAAGGACGACATATCGATAGCTCAAACAGTGCGATGCGTTGAAATATGAGCATAGCTAGATACTGCAGTTTGTGCAGCGGAGCCGGTGCAGCGTCTGCAGGCGCCAACTCTGCTGCGCCTCGTGCTATCTTGCGCCCCTTCATTTCAAACTGCACTATGTCGCTGCCATGCTAGCCAAACGCATCATTCCCTGCCTCGACGTGACCGGCGGCCGCGTGGTCAAAGGGATCAATTTTGTTGAACTGCGTGACGCGGGCGATCCGGTGGAAATTGCCCAGCGCTACAACGAGCAAGGGGCGGATGAGCTGACCTTTCTCGACATCACTGCCACCAGCGATGAGCGGGACATGATCCTGCACATCATCGAAGCCGTGGCCAGCCAGGTGTTTATTCCGCTGACCGTGGGCGGCGGCGTGCGCACCGTGGAAGACGTGCGGCGCCTGCTCAACGCCGGCGCCGACAAGACCAGCTTCAACTCCGCCGCCATTGCCAACCCGAACGTCATCAGCGCGGTCTCGGAGCGCTACGGCGCGCAGTGCATTGTCGTGGCCATTGACGCCAAGCGCCGCAGCGCGGAAGAGGAAGCGCAGCGAGATGCCGACGGCGCCCTGCGCGGTCCAGGCTGGGATGTCTACAGCCACGGCGGGCGCAGGAACACCGGGATGGACGCCGTGACCTGGGCGCGCGAGATGGCGCGGCGCGGCGCCGGGGAAATCTTGCTCACCAGCATGGACCGCGACGGTACCAAGTCGGGCTTTGACCTGCCGCTCACGCGCGCGGTGAGCGATGCCGTCGCCGTGCCGGTGATTGCCTCAGGCGGTGTCGGCACGCTGGCGCACTTGTGCGACGGCATCCAGATCGGCGGCGCTGACGCTGTGCTGGCGGCAAGCATCTTTCACTATGGCGAGTTCACCGTGGAGCAGGCCAAACGCGCCATGGCCGAGCGCGGCATTCCGGTGCGCTTGGCTTGAGTTTACGCCAAAAATACCGGTTAAAACAGGCTCTGGCGCTTTATGGGTAAGCGTTAGTAGCTACTAATTTCATAGTAAAAGACACGCTTCAGCCGTGTGCTATTTCTTCTCGCACCGCAGCCACCTGGCGGCGCGAGACCATGACCGGCTCGGCCAGCCCCGCCAGCCGAACCGCCCAGCAATCGCCTTCTTCGGCGTCAAAGTGCTTCTCCAGCGCGCGCATTGCGTGGCGTGCCACCAGCGCATTGCGGTGCACGCGCAGCAACTGCGTGCCGTGGCGCGCTTCGAGTTCGGCCAGGGTGCTGTCGAGAACGTAGCTGCGCGATGCGGTGCGCAAGGTCACGTATTTCAGTTCGGCCTTGCATAGCAGCACTTCGGCCAAGGGCACGCGTTCGGTGCGCCCTCGGTCCTGAATCACGAGCACTTCGCCAGACGTGGTCTGCGCGGAAACCGGTGGTGTGTGGGGTGCCATTTCGCGCAGGCGCTGCACCTTGGCCAGCGCCTGCTGCAGGCGCTCCAGGCGCACCGGTTTGGTCAAATAGTCGGCCGCATCCAGCTCGAACGCGCTGACCGCGTGCTCGGTGTGTGCGGTGACGAAGACGATGGCTGGCACCCAGGCCAGCGCGCGCACCCGGTGCGCGAACGACAGGCCGTCGAGCCCCGGCATGTGGATGTCCAGCAGCAGCAGATCAAAGCCGCGTCCGTCCACCGGTGCCAGCACGGCCAGGGCGTCGGCGCTGCTGGCGGCTTCGCTGACGCGGTGCGGCGGGTTGGCTGGGCATTCGGCAAGCAAGCTCGCCAGGCGGCGGCGCGCCAGCGCCTCGTCGTCAACGATCAGGATATTCATGTCTTGCGTGTGGCTGGGCTGCGATGGCCCGTTTCGGCGGAGTTGGTGGCGCGCTTTGGCGGCAGCGTCAGGCGCACTTCGTACAGGCTGCCACGTACCCCCGCACTGAATTCGGCTTGCACGTCGTGCAGCAGCGCCAGGCGGGCGCGTACGTTGGCCAGCGCAATGCCGTGTCCAGGCCTCGGTGCGCCAATGCGGGCGCTTTCGGCTGGCAGGGTATTGGTGATACGAACCACTACACGGCTGCCGCGCAGCTCCGTACTGACGCGCAGGCGCCCGCCCCAACTGCTGGGCTCGACCCCGTGCTTGACGGCGTTTTCGACCAGCGGCTGCAACAGCAGCGGCGGCAGCAAGGCGGTGCCCGCGCGCGGATCGATCTGCCACTGCACCTGGAGGCGCTCGCCAAAGCGCACCTGCTCGATGCCCAGGTAACGCTGCGCCAGCACCAGTTCCTCGGCCAGCGTGACCGCCTCGCCCTGCTCGACCAGCGCATGGCGAAACAAATCGCTCAGGTCTTCCAGCAGCGATTCGGCCTTGGCCGGTTCGGCCCGCACCAAGGCAATGGCGCTGTTGAGCGTGTTGAACAAAAAATGGGGCCGGATGCGCGATTGCAACTCCGTGAGCCGCGCAGTGGTGGCGGCCGGAGTGCGCCCGCGCGCGCGCAGCGCCAGCGCCACCACCAGCAGGGCGGCCAGCAGCGCACCCGTAGCGGCGCTGGCCCACCAGGGAGGGGATGCGGCCGCACCGACAAAGGCCAGCATGGCGCAGGCCCACAGACCGGCGAGCGCGCCCAGCAGCACGCCGGCGGCGTACTGGCCACGCGTGGGCAGCCGCTGGATGAGGCGCTTGGCGCTGCAGGCGGCAATCAACCAGGCCAGCGTGGCCGGCAGTGCGCCGCCGGTGAGCAAGGCCAGGCGCGCCACCCATTCGACGGGGTTTTGCGTGCCAAACATGGCCCCGACGGCCAGCACGATTTCGACGAACAACACGGCGCGCAGCACGACCCCCAGGTCGCAGGCGTCGAACACCAGCGCACGCGCGCGTCCCTGCGACTTGAGCGCTGGTTCGGACACTCCGGGAAGGGTCGATAAAATTTGCGTCTCGTGCATTGCGGCATCCGGAATGGTCCGGCTGTCATTGGTGCGCGATTATTGCCCTCCCATGCCCACCAGCCAAGACCAGAACGCGCCCACCGGCGCCGCGCCCAACGCCTCCGCCAACCAGCTCGACACCAAGGCCCAGGCCTGGTCGGCGCTGTTTTCCGAACCCATGAGCGATCTGGTCAAGCGCTACACCGCCAGCGTGTCCTTCGACCAGCGTCTGTGGCGCGCCGACATCGAGGGCAGCCTGGCGCACGCGGAAATGCTCGCTGCGCAAAGCATCCTCTCGGACTCTGACCACCAGGAGATCGTGCGCGGCCTACAGCAGATCCACAGCGAGATTGAAACCGGCCGTTTTGACTGGAAGCTCGATCTGGAAGACGTGCACCTCAACATCGAGGCGCGGCTGACGCAGCTCGTCGGCGACGCCGGCAAGCGATTGCACACCGGCCGCAGCCGCAATGACCAGGTCGCCACCGATGTGCGCCTGTGGCTGCGCGGCGAGATTGACCTGATTGCCGTGCTGATGCAAGACCTGCAACGCGCGCTGGTCGAAGTCGCCAGCCGCAACGTCGAAGTCATCCTGCCCGGCTTCACGCACCTGCAGGTGGCACAGCCGGTGAGCTTCGCCCACCACCTGCTGGCCTATGTCGAGATGTTTGCGCGCGATGCCGAGCGCATGGCGGACGTGCGCCGTCGCGTCAACGTGCTGCCGCTGGGCAGCGCAGCGCTGGCCGGCACCACCTACCCGCTGGACCGCGAGCGCGTGGCGCGCACGCTGGGCATGGTCGACGAAGACGGCGCCGCCCGCGTCTGCCAGAACAGCCTGGACGCGGTGAGCGATCGCGACTTCGCGATCGAGTTCTCCGCTGCCGCCAGCCTGGTGATGGTGCACATCAGCCGCCTGTCGGAAGAACTGGTGCTGTGGATGAGCCAGAACTTTGCCTTCATCCGCATTGCCGACCGCTTCACCACCGGCTCGTCCATCATGCCGCAGAAGAAAAACCCCGACGTGCCGGAACTGGCGCGCGGCAAGACCGGGCGCGTGGTCGGGCACCTGATGTCGCTGATCACGCTGATGAAAGGCCAGCCCCTGGCCTACAACAAGGACAACCAGGAAGACAAGGAGCCCTTGTTCGACACCGTGGACACGCTCAAGGACACGCTGCGCATCTTTGCCGAGATGATCGGCGGGCAGGTCGATGCGGCCACGGGCGAGAAGAGTGGCGGCATCACCGTCAACCCTCAGCCCATGGAGGATGCGGCGCGCAAGGGCTATGCCACGGCGACCGATCTGGCCGACTATCTGGTGAAAAAGGGTCTGCCATTTCGCGACGCGCACGAAACCGTGGCGCATGCCGTGAAGGCGGCGCAATCCCATGGCTGCGATTTGTCCGAGCTGCCGCTCTCCGTGCTGCAGGGTTTTCACCCGCAAATCGAAAAGGACGTGTACGACGTGCTGAGCCTGCGCGGCTCGCTGGACGCGCGCAATACCCTGGGCGGAACTGCGCCCGCGCAGGTCAGAATGCAGCTTGCGCGCCACCAGGCGCGCCTGGCCTCAAAAAATTGAATGAAATCGTGCTCTAGCGCTTACTGAATAAGCGCTGGAAGCTATACAAATGATAGTTTTCAGCATGCGTCTTCGCATGCTGCTGTGCAGATTTCTACCCGCCAAAGGAGTTCGCCGATGTCCCCGTCCCGCCGCAGCCTGATCTCGCGCGTTTTGCGCACCACCGCCGCTCTGGGTGCCAGCCTGGCCCTGTGCAGCGCGTTCGCGCAGAGCGCCAAGCCGATACGCATCATGGTGGGCTTTCCGGCCGGTGGCGGCTCGGACGCCATTGCCCGCCTGCTGGCCGCCAAGCTGCGCACGCCGCTCGGCACCGAGGTGCTGGTGGAAAACCGCCCCGGCGCGGGGGGCCAGATTGCAGCGCAGGCGCTCAAGGCGGCGCCCGCAGATGGCAGTGTGTTGTTTCTCTCGCACGATCACACGATTTCGATTCTTCCTTTGGTCGTCAAAAACCCCGGCTACGCGAGCGAAGCCGATTTCGTTCCCGTGGCGGGTATCGCCACCTTCGTGAACGCCTTTGCAGTCTCGGGCGGCACGCCGGCCAACAGCTTTGCTGCGTATGTAGATTGGGTCAAGGCGAAGAACGGCGGCAAGGACGCGGTGGGTATTCCGGCACCTGCCTCCACGCCGGAGTTTCTGGTGAAGGTGATTGCCGACAAATACAAGCTCGATCTGGTGTCCGCCCCGTACCGCGGCAGCGCGCCCATGGTCACCGACATGCTGGGCAACCAGATTCACGCCGGCGTTGGCTCAGTGCAGGACTTTATTGAAAACCACCGCGCCGGCAAGATTCGCGTCGTCGCGGTACTGGGCACTGAACGGCAGGCGGCACTGCCCGATGTACCCACGTTCGACGAAATCGGCCTCAAGGGGTTTGAAGACCTGCCGTACTACGGCATCTACGCGCCCAAGGGCACCCCAGCGGCCGAACTCAAGCGCCTGTCTGGCGGCGTGGCGCAGGTGCTGGCGCTGCCTGATGTGAACGCCCAGCTGACGGCACTGGGGCTCACGGTCGAGTACATGACCGGCGAGCAGCTGGCCAAACGCCAGAGCGCCTACACCAAGGCCTGGACGCGCATCATCCAGACCAGCGGCTTTCAACCTCAGTAGGGCGGTTGGATCGGTAGCGGCGGCAGCGTCGCCCGCTGCCCTGTTTTTTTCGCCAACGCGATAGACCTGAATCAGCGGGGTCTGAAAACCTCAGATGCCCTCGCCTATCTCTGCAAAAGCTGCGGCCTGGCTGCTGTCGGCATATTCCTCCAGCGCTTGGATGGCAAGGGGTCGGCTGAAGAAGTAGCCCTGATAGGCTTGGCAGCCCTGCCGTGCCAGAAAGTCGCGCTGTTCGGCCTGCTCGACCCCTTCGGCAATAACCTCCAGCCCCAGGCTCTCTGACAGGGCCACGATCATGCGGGCGATGGCGGCATCGTTGGCATCCGTCAGCACATGGGAGACAAATCCCTGGTCGATTTTCAGCTGATCCAGGGGCAGGCGCTTGAGGTAGCCCAGCGACGAGTAGCCGGTACCGAAATCATCCAGCGAGAAGCACACGCCCCGGGCCTTGAGGGCACTCATCTTGGCGATCACTTCCTCGATATTGGTGATAAGCAGGCTTTCCGTCAGCTCAAGTTTCAGCCGCCGGGGGTTGGCGCTGGTCTCCTGCAGCACCGCGAGCACCTGCTCGACAAAATCGGCATGGTGGAACTGCCGGGCACTTACATTCACGGCCATGGTCAGGTGCTGGCGGTCGGGACGCTGTGCCCATGCAGCCAGTTGTCTGCAAGCGGTTTCCAGCACCCAGCGGCCCAGGGGCAAAATCAGGCCGGTGTCCTCTGCCAGCGCAATGAATTCAAGCGGTGAGACGACGGAGCGCTGCGGATGCTGCCAGCGCACCAGCGCCTCCACGCCCACCATGGCGCCCGCCTGATTCACCTGGGGCTGGTAGTGCAGGATGAATTCCTGCTGCTGCAGCGCGATGCGCAATTCCTTTTCCAGCGCCACGCGTTCGGCCAGCACCGACTGCATCTGCGGGTCGAAGAAGCACAAGGCATTGCGCCCGGACGCCTTGGCGCGGTACATCGCCAGGTCGGCCTGCTTGAGCAGTTCTTCCACAGAACCCAGGGGCTCGCCAAACAGCGTCACCCCAATGCTGGGCGTGTTGTGGTGCACGCTGTCCTGCAGCACATAGGGCTCGTTAAGGGCGAGCAGGATGGCAGTGCCCACCGCTTCGGCCTGCTTGACGGTCTGCAGGGTGTCCTGGCTCAGGCCCTCGAGCATGACGACAAATTCATCGCCTCCGAGCCGGGCCACGGTATCTCCTTCGCGCACGCAGCCGATCAGGCGCTGGGCCACCTGCTGTAGCAGCAGGTCTCCAACGTAGTGGCCGCGCGTGTCGTTGAGGCCCTTGAAATCATCGAGGTCGATGAAAAACAGCGCCCCCCCGCGCTGGTTGCGCATGCTGACGATCAGGGCATGCTCCAGGCGGTCCAGCAGCAAGCGCCGGTTGGGCAGGCCCGTCAGCGGGTCCGAAAACGCAAGCAACTGGATGCGCTCTTCGTTCTGCTTCTGGCGTGTGATGTCCGAGAACGTGGCGACGTAGTGTGTCGGCTGGCCCGGCGGCGCGTCCACCGTCGTGATGGACAGCCATTGGGGGTAGATTTCACCCGCTTTGCGCCGGTTCCATACCTCGCCTTGCCAGCGGCCGTAGCGTGTGATGGCTTCCCACATGTCGGTGTAGAACTTGCGATCATGGCGCCCCGATTGAAGCATGCGGGGGTTCTGGCCAATCGCTTCTTCGCGGTCGTAGCCGGTGATGGTGCAGAAGGCCCGGTTGACGGCAATGATGGTGCCATCGCGTTCGGTAATGGTCACTCCCTCGGCGATGTTGTCGAAGACCGTGGCCGCCTGGCGCAAGTCATTTTCCATGCGCGTGCGTTCGGTGATGTCGAGCATGACACCGACCAGCCCGCCCACGCTGCCGTCAGGGAGGGTGAACGTGGCTTTGTGGAAGATGACCTGGCGCAGCTGCCCATCGGCATGGCGGACCTCGCTTTCGTAGATTTGTTTTCCGCGCTGCGCCAGAAGCTCACGGTCCGCGCTCAGGTACCTGTCGGCCAGCGGCTGGGTGGCAATGCCAAGGGGTGTTTTTCCAATGAAGTCTGCCGCAGGTTTTCCGATGAAGGACTCGAAGGCGCTGTTGCAACCCAGATAGCGAAGTTGAGCGTCCTTGTAAAACAGCGGGCTGGGAATGGCCTCGATCAGCTGGTGCATGAAGCTCAGCTGCCGCGACAACTCCTCGGTGCGCGCCTGAACGCGCTCTTCCATTGCCACGTTGGCTTGCTGCAGTGCGTTGCTGCGCTCCTCAAGCAGCTGCTGGTCGTGCCGCCGTTCCGTCACGTCCTGTACGGTTTCGATCGCGCCTGTCAGCTGGCCCTGCGCATCGTGCAGCGGGGCGGCCGTAATGTGCAGCCAGCGCCCGTTCTCTCCCACGTCGGGCAGAAACAGCTCGGCCTCCAGCGCGCCTGCGATCAGGCTCGAGTGGCGGAAGCCGGGGCAATGGGCAGCAAGCACATCGTCCTCAGCCTGGTCCACCAGCAGGCTGGCTAGGGTAGGCCGGGGGCTTTCGTACCAGCCGCGCCAGGCCTCGTCGTGGCCCAGCATGGTGGCGGCGTCCATACCCGTCAGGGCGGTGCAGGCACGGTTCCAGTGGGTGATGCGGTGCCGAGCGTCGATGACAAAGGTGGCCAGCGGGCTGCCATCGACAATCTGCGCGAGCTGGCGTTCCCGCTCGCGAATCGCCAGTTCCGCACGCCGAAGTTCGGTGATGTTGCTGCCGATACCGTGGTAGCCCACGAAGTGCCTTTGGTCGTCAAACCGGGGGCCACCGCTGACCGAAAAATATTGGGTACTGCCGTCTTCCGCATCGATTTCGTATTCAAAGTGGCGGAACGATTCGCGCCGCTCGTGAAAGGCAAGATGCTCTGCCAACTGCTCGGCTGAAATTCCTTGAATCGGCAAGTCCCAGCGCCGCTTGCCCAGGAAGTAGCTGGGATCGCGGCGCAATTTTTCCGTCGAGTTTCCGAAAAAACGGGTAAAACGAAATTCCGTGTCCTGTTCCCAGAACCAGTCGGACGATAGATTGGAAAAATCCGTCAGTGTGCGGGTGCGCAGTTTGACCTGGCGCTCCGCGCTTTCGTAGGCCGCGCGCAATGCGGTGTCGGCCCGGTGTCGTTCGGTGACATCGGTGTAAGTGGAAACCAGGCTGCCATCGGGCAGCGGCCTGTCGACAACGGCCAGGACGGTGCCCTGGGGATTCACATGCTCGAAGGCGCTGGGTTGGCCCGCGCGCACCCGTGCCACCCTGCGGAACACCAGGGACTGCAGTTCTGCCGGGGAATGGCCCGTGCTTTCTGCGTAGCGCTGCAATATCTCTTCCAGCGGCTGGCCAAAGTGAACCGCAGTTTCGGGAACGCCGATCAGTTCCAAAAACCGCCGGTTCCACACGACCAGTTGCAAACGACTGTCGAACAGCGTGATGCCCTGGTCAATGTGGTTGACGGCGTCATGCAGGCGGCTGAGACTGAATGCCATGGCCTGGCTGGCATGGCCCAGCAAGTCGGTCAGCCGGGTATTTGGGGTACTGCGGCCCAGCGCTTGTCCGGTGGTGGGAGGTGCGGGCGCAGAGGATGCAGCGGCTTCCCTTCGCACCTGCAGCAGCGATGTCACGCAAAAGCGCACGACCCGCGCCAGAGGTCGCACCACCTGCAGCGGCCCGGCAATAGCGAAGCAGGCCACTCGCTGACCACCCAGGTCGATACCCATATTGATGCCCTCGCGCACGGTCGCCGAGCGGGCGGCTTCCTCCGGTGTGACGCTGTATTCTTCCAGCGCCCCTTGCATGATGCGCAGCGCCACCTCGTGCGTGTGGCCGATACGCTCGCGCTCGCTCGACGCCACGATTCGCCCGGCGTCACCCATGAAGCTGCAGACCAAACCCAACTCCGCGTGAAGTACATCACACAGGTCCTGACCAAAAGGTATGTCGAACGGCGTGGGCATGGCGTATTGTGCTGGCAGGATGGCACGACGCCGGGGTACTTGCAAGGGGTTGCAAGCGCAGCCGCGTGCCTTCGTGAGCATGGCACCATCGGTGTTTGCCAGCGCGTAAGCGCGGCTATTTTTGCTCGCTTTGTCGTTGCGCTGAGGAGACCAGGGTGAATATCAGAATCGCAGTGTGGGGCCTTGCGCTGTTGGCCGCGAGCGCGCAGGCTTTGCAAACCAGCCGCTTCTCGCCGCAGGGCGAAGTGGCCAGCGTGCGCCAGGTGGTGGCGCGCTTTGATGCTCCGGCGGTGCAGTTTGGCGACCCGAAGGCCCCCGCTCCCTTTGCCATCACCTGCAGCGATGCGGCGGCCAGCCAGGGGTCGGGGCGGTGGATCAGCGAGCGCGAATGGGTGTTTGATTTTGCCCAGCACCTGCCGCCCGGCGTGCGCTGCACTGCACAAGCCAATTCAGAGCTTAAATCGCCCTCTGGCGCAGAGTGGAAGGGCGCTAAAAGCTATGAATTCAATAGCGGCGGTCCCCTGGTGGAGTTGGTGCGCCCACGCACCTGGCAGGAGTTGGACGAAGAGCAGTATTTCGTCCTGCAGTTCAGCGGCCCGGCCACGCTGGCAAGTGTGAAAGCCAGTGTCTGGTGCAGCATGGAAGGCGTGGGTGAGCGCATTCCGGTGCGCCTGATCGAAGGCGCGCAGCGCGAAGAATTGCTCAAGGCACTGCGCCTGGACAAAGAAGCTGCCAAAGCGCCGCTTGCCGTTGCTACGCTGGCCTGCAACCGGCGCCTGACGGCTGGCAGCAAGCTGCAATTGGTGGTGGGCAAGGGCCTCTCCACGCCCAGTGGCGTGGTCACCAAGGTAGAAAAGCGTTTTGGCTACACGGTGCGTGAGGCGTTCACTGCCGAGCTGCGCTGCGAGCGCGAGAACGCGCAGGCCGCCTGCCTGCCGATTCGCCCAATGACGGTGGCGTTCAGCGCGCCGGTGCCCTACAAGCTGGCTTCGGCGCTGCGCTTGCGCGGGCCGCACGAGACGCAAAAACCGGTGTTCGATGGGGACGACCAAGCCACGCCGCCCAAGGGCGACACCTTGGTTGGCAGTGTGCGCTTTGCGCCGCCGTTCGCTGAAGCCACGGCGTACTCGCTCGAGTTGCCCAAAGACTTTGCCGACGCTGCCGGCCGCACGCTCGCCAACGCCAGCATGTTTCCGCTGGCAGTTGCTACGGGGGCCATGCCGCCACTGGCCAAGTTCGCCGCCGCACCGTTTGGCATTGTCGAGCGCTTTGCCGAGGGGCCCAATGGCCCGGCGCTGCTGCCCATCACCCTGCGCAAGGTCGAACCGGCGCTGAGGGTGCAAGCCCTGGGCCCGGCGCCCGGCGCCGCAGGCGCGCAGATGGCTACGCTCACGCCTCAGACGGATGCCGACATCATTGCCTGGTACCGCCGCGTACAGTATTACGACCGCAGCGAGGTCACGCGCAAGCAGGCCCGGCGCGATGCGCGGGGTGCGCTGCCGCCGGTGCTCAAGGATGGCGACAAGAACTACCTGCAAACGCGCATGGTGTCCTTGCTGGCCGGCTTGCCCGGCGCCCGCAGCATCGCCTTGCCGCAGGCCGATGCCGCCGACCCGCGCCCGTTCGAAGTGGTGGGGGTGCCGCTGTCGCCAGGTTTTCATGTGCTGGAAGTCGCTTCGCCGGTGCTGGGCGCCTCGCTGCTGGCGCCGGAATACGGTGCCAAGCGCACCATGTACGTGCGCACCAGCGCGCTGGTGACGAATCTGGCGGTGCACTTCAAACTGGGCCGCGAAAACGCGCTGGCCTGGGTGACTTCGCTCGACAAGGGCAAGGTCGTCGAAGGCGCCAAGGTGCAAGTCTCGGGATGTGACGGCCGCCTGCTGGCGGAGGGCGTCACCGACGCCCAGGGCCGCGCGCCCATCACCGGTCTGCCCACCAGCGCTCCGATCTGTGATGATCGCCAGGACGACTACAGCACCGCCGAAGGGTACTTCGTCAGCGTGCGCCACACCGATGGCGACGGCGTGGCCGATATGGCGTTCACCTGGAGCGAATGGCAGCGCGGCATCGAGCCCTGGCGTTTCAATGTGCCCACCAGCAGCGACGCCGAGCGCGACCAGCGGGCCCACACCGTGTTTGACCGTACGCTGCTGCGCGCCGGAGAAACGGTGTCAATGAAGCATTTCCTGCGCGCCGAGACGGCAGCGGGTTTTGCGCTCTCTGAATCCGAACCCACCGAGCTGTTGGTCACGCATGTGGGCAGTGGTCAGCAGTTCATCCAGCCGCTGGTCTGGCGCAGTACCGCAACCGGCGGCCGCAGCGCGCAGAGTGAATTTGCTGTGCCGCCAGCCGCCAAGCTGGGCGTGTACAGCGTGGAATTGCGTGGCAAAGGCGGGCAGGGACAAAGCCTGGCGTCGGGTCAGTTCCGTGTTGAAGCCTTTCGCCTGCCGGTGCTGGAGGGTCGCGTCGGTCCACAGCAGAAGGGCGCCCTGGTCAATCTGCGCAAGCTGCCCGTGGATGTGCAGGTGAACTATGTCTCTGGAGGCCCTGCTGCGCGCTTGCCAGTGCGTGTCTCGGCGCTGGTGCGCGGCAAAAGTCTGTCGTTTGCCGACTATGACGAATTTACCTTCAGCCCACCACGCCAGCGCGATGCGCAGAATGCGCAACAAGGCATGGCCGAGGACGAAGACGAATCCGGCGCTCCCTCTACCTCCGCCAGCGACAGCCGCATCATTGCGGACAAGCTCCCGTTGACGCTGGACGCCAAGGGCGGTGGGCATTTGACGCTCGATCCGGTGCCGCGCGCCGCAAGTGCACAAGAATTGGTCATCGAGGCCACCTACGCAGACCCGAGCGGCGAGGTGCAGACGCTGCGCAGCAGCAGAACGCTCTGGCCAGCCGGCGTCGTGGCCGGCATCAAGACCGAGGGCTGGGTGTCGTCCGGGAGCAAGGCGCGCTTCCAGGTGTTGGCGCTCTCGCCCGATGGCAAACCGCTGGCAGCGGTGCCGCTGCAGGTGCAAGCTGTAGCGCGCACCACCACCAGCAGCCGCAAGCGCATCGTCGGCGGCTTCTACAGCTACGACAACCACACCGAAACGCACGACCTGGGCACACTGTGCACCGGCAAGAGCGATGCGCGCGGCCTGCTTCTGTGCGAGGCGCGGCTCGACGAGGTTGGGGAAATCGAGCTGGTCGCCACAGCGCGCGACAAGGACGGCAACACCTTTGACGCGGCCTCGTCCGTCTGGGTCAGCCGGGCCGGCGAACAATGGTTTGGCGGCCAGAACCACGACCGCGTCGACGTGCTGCCCGAGCGACGCAGCTACCAGCCGGGCGAGACCGCACGCCTGCAGGTGCGCATGCCGTTCCGTGAAGCCACGGCCCTGGTGGCGGTGGAACGCGAGGGCATCATCGAGACGCAAGTGATGAAGCTCTCGGGCAAGGACCCCAGCGTTTCGCTCAAGGTGCAGCCCCACTGGGGGCCGAATGTGTACATCAGCGTGCTGGCGCTGCGCGGGCGCCTGCACGAGGTGCCCTGGTACAGCTTCTTCACCTGGGGCTACAAGGCGCCGCGCGAGTGGTGGGGCGCCTTCTGGTACGACGGCAAGCAGTACCAGCTGCCGACCGCCCTGGTGGACCTGAGCAAGCCGGCGTTCCGCTTTGGCATGGCGGAGATCAAGGTGGGTGCAGCGGCGCACCGCATTGATGTGAAGGTGGCGGCCGACAAAGCCAGCTACTCGGTGCGCGGCAAGGCGCAAGTCACCATTACGGCCCTGCTCCCCGATGGCAAACCTGCGGCGAACGCCGAAGTGGCGCTGGCCGCAGTGGATGAAGCGCTGCTCGAACTCATGCCCAACACCAGCTGGAACCTGCTTGGCGCCATGCTGCAGCGCCGCGCCTGGGGCGTGCAGACGGCCACAGCCCAAATGGAAATCATTGGCCGGCGCCACTACGGCAAGAAAGCCGCCGCGCCTGGCGGTGGTGGCGGCCGTGCGCCGACCCGCGAGCTGCTCGACACCTTGCTGCTCTGGCAACCCGTGGTCAAGCTGGACGACAAGGGCCAGGCCCAGGTCACGGTGCCGCTGAACGACGCGCTGACGAGCTTTCGCATCGTCGCGGTGGCCGATGCGGAGGTAGGCCTGTTTGGCACGGGCTCGACGACCATCCGCAGCACGCAGGACCTGCAAATCATCAGCGGCCTGCCGCCACTGGTGCGGGAGGGGGATCAGTTCCGCGCGCAAATCACGCTGCGCAACACCACGGCCAAGGCCATGAAGGTGGGAGTTGCTCCGCGCGCCACTTTGCTGGAAATCAAATCGCAAACGGTGGATATACCGGCTGGCGAGGCGCGCGAGCTGGCCTGGAGCGTGACAGCGCCCGAGCAGCTGGGCCAGACCCGCGCCCAATCCCTGCTGTGGGAAATCGAGGCGCACGACACCCTGGGCGGCGCGCGCGACGCGCTCAAGGCGCAGCAGCGCATCGTGCCCGCCGTGCCAGTCTCGGTGCAGCAGGGCACGTTGGTGCAGCTGGACGGCAGCTACGAGCTGCCCGTCGCGCCGCCGCCCACCGCGTTGCCGGGGCGCGGCGGCATCAGTCTGGCGGTGCAGCCCAAGCTGGCCGAGGGGCTGCCCGGCGTTCGCGACTGGTGGGCGCGCTACCCCTACAGCTGCCTGGAGCAGCTGGCCAGCAAGGCCATTGGCATGGACGATGCGGCGGCCTGGCGCGCGCTGATGGCGCGCGTGCCGACCTACCTCGATGAAGATGGCCTGGCGAACTACTTCCCGCCGCGCGCCGGCGAAACGCGCCGGGGCAGCGACACACTCACTGCCTTCCTGATCTCCGCCGCCGACGAAGCCGCCAAGCTCGACCCCAGCATGGGCCTGCCGGACGCCGTGCGCGCACCCATGGAGCATGCGCTGGTAGCCTTTGTCGAAGGGAAAATTGCGCGCAAGTTCTGGAGCCCGCGCGAGGATTTGCCGATGCGCAAGCTCGCCGCCATTGAGGCGCTGTCGCGCAGTGGCAAGGCGCAGGCGCGCATGCTCTCAAGCATCACGATCGCCCCCAACCAGTGGCCCACGCACGCGGTTATCGACTGGCTGCGCATTTTGCGCCGCGTGCCGGGCATCGCCAACCAGGCCGCGCGCCTGCAGGAAGCCGAGCAGATTCTGCACAGCCGCCTGAATTACCAGGGCACGCGCGTGGCGTTCAGCACCGAGCAGCAAGACAGCTGGTGGTGGCTGATGCAGGGCAGCGACGTGAACGCCGCCCGTTTGCTGTTGACGGTTATGGATGATCCAGCCTGGCAGAGTGAGCTGCCGCGCCTCGTCACCGGCTTCATCGCGCGCCAGCAAGGCGGTGCCTGGCACACCACGACGGCCAATTTGTGGGGCGCGCTGGCGCTGCGCAGTTTTTCTGCCAAGTTCGAGCGCACGCCCGTTGCTGGCAGCACGCAGGCCAGCCTGGGCAGCGAGACTGCCAAGGTGGACTGGACCAAGGTCACGCGGCGCAAATCCACCGACGCTGCAGGAGCGCCGCACCAAGCCAGCGCCTTTGGCGCGCCATCGGCGCCCGGCATGCTCAGCGGCAACACGATGTTCCTGCCTTGGCCGAAAGCTGGAGGCCAAACCCTGGCCGTCACGCACCAGGGGACGGGCAAGCCCTGGCTGACGGTGCAGTCGCTCGCCGCTGTGCCGCGCACCGCACCGCTGGACGCGGGCTACCGCGTGCGCCGCACGGTGGAGGCAGTGGAGCAGGCCGACAAGAGCTTGCCTGCTGGCCAGTATTCGCGCGGCGACGTGCTGCGCGTCACGCTGGAAGTGGACGCCAGCGCCAACATGACCTGGGTGGCGATCACCGACCCGATTCCCGGCGGCGCCACCATTCTGGGCAGCGGCCTGGGGCGCGATTCCGAAATTGCGACCCAGGGCGAAAAGCGCTCAGGCAATGGCTGGATGGCGTTTGAGGAGCGCAGCTTTGAATCCTTCCGCAGCTACTACGAATACCTGCCCGAGGGCAAGGTGAAGCTGCAGTACACGATTCGCTTGAACAACGCGGGCAGCTTCGCGTTGCCGCCGACCCGTGTCGAAGCGCTGTACGCGCCGGAGATGTTTGGCGAATCGCCCAATGCGCCGGTGAAAGTGGTGCAAGGGAAGGTGGAGAATGCTTCTGAAAAGTGAGCTGTTAACCGTTATGGAATAAGCGCTGGCGGGCTATTTCTATCAGATTTTTGAGGCGCCCGAGAGGCAGTGCATTCGATGACAGCGCGCACACTGTCATCCAATCGCCCGCGCAGCTTGGCTGCCGTGGCTCGGCGCCGCCTTGGCGCCAACTTTTCAGGAGGCCGCATGTCCGCTCCCCACACCGACGAATCGCTTCCCGACGATAGTGGCATGGCCTTGCCCCCTGCTGCGGCCACCGGCCCTCTGTCGGCGGCCGAGCCGACCCCGCGCATGACGCTGGCCGCGCCGGTGGTACTGCCGGCGCTCGCCGTACTTGGCGCGCTGCTGGTGTTTTGCACCCTGCAACCTGAGCGTGCCGTCAGCCTTTTCTCGGGTGCCCAGAGCTGGGTGGTGGGGCATTTCGACTGGTTCTACACCGTGGTGGTCACGGTGTTCCTGGTGTTTCTGGTGCTGATCGCTTCCAGCCGCTACGGCGACATCAAGCTCGGGCCCGACAATTCCGCGCCTGAGTTCAATTTCGTCTCGTGGACGGCCATGCTGTTCGCAGCCGGCATGGGCATCGGCCTGATGTATTTCGGCGTGGCCGAGCCGCTGCAGCACTTCCTCAAGCCCCCGACCACCATCGCCGGCACGCCAGCCGCCGCGCGCGAGGCGCTGGAGGTGACGTTCTTCCACTGGGGTTTTCATGCCTGGGCGATCTACGGCACCATGGGCTTGGTGCTGGCGTATTTCGGCTTTCGCTACAACCTGCCGCTGACGCTGCGCTCGGGCCTGTACCCGCTGCTCAAGGAGCGCATCAACGGGCCGATTGGCCACACGGTCGATGCGTTTGCGCTGGTGGGCACCATTGCCGGCATCGCCACCACACTGGGCTACGGTGCGCTGCAGCTTTCCGCAGGTTTGGGGCGGGTGGGCGGCTGGGACACCAGCACCGATGTGTTTCGCGTCGGCATCATCGTCGTGGTGGTCGCTCTGGCCGGCATTTCCGCCGTCAGCGGTCTGGACAAGGGCGTGCGGCGCCTGAGCGAGCTCAATCTCTCGCTCTCGTTCCTGCTGCTGGGCTTTGTCATCATCGCCGGGCCGACGGTGTTCCTGTTCCAGGCGCTGAGCGAGAACATCGGCCACTATGTCTCGCAGCTGGTGTCGCTCTCGCTGCGCACCTTTGCCTACGAAGGCACGCAGGAGGCCGGCTGGTTCGGTGGCTGGACGATCCTGTACTGGGCCTGGTGGATTTCCTGGTCACCGTTCGTCGGCATGTTCATTGCACGCATTTCGCGCGGGCGCAGCATTCGGCAGTTCATCGTCGGCGTATTGCTGGTGCCCACCGCCTTCAACCTGCTGTGGATGACCACCTTTGGCAACAGCGCCATCTGGCTCGACACCCACGCCGCGCAAGGTGTGCTCGGCGCCACGGTGGGCAATGTCGATGCGCTGCTGTTCAACTTCCTCGAGCTGCTGCCCTGGTCCACGGCCGTGTCCTGGCTGGCGATTGTGCTGATTGCGGTGTTCTTCGTGACCTCGGCCGACTCGGGGGCGTTTGTGGTGGACACCATCGCCTCGCGCGGCCACCCGCGCTCACCGGTCTGGCAGCGCCTGTTCTGGGCGGCGGTGCTGGGCGTGACGGCGGCCATCTTGATGCTCGCCGGCGGCCTCAAGGCGCTGCAGGCCATGACGCTGGTGGCGGCCTTGCCGGTAGCGCTCATCATGCTGGTGCTGTGCTGGGGCCTGTGGCGCGGCTTGCAGGCCGACCGGGCGCATTCCACGCGCGACCTGGCGCCCGCCACCAGCTTCTGGAGTGGGGCGCACTGGCGCCACCGGTTGGAGCAGATGGTGCGCGATTCCACCGAGGCCGAGGTACGTGCCTACCTGGCGGAGACCGTGGTGCCGGCCATGCGCGACGTGGCCGCCGAGTTGGGCCAACGCGGCGTCGTGGCTGAGCTGCAGGGTGACCCGCAGCAGGACGAAACGCTGCGCTTTGCCATCCCCGATGCGCGGTTGCGCGATTTCGTCTATGGGGTGCGCGTGACGCGCCGGGCCGCCGCCACCTTTGCGGTGCGCGACGCCGCGCCCGAGGGCTCGCTGCCCTATGTGTTCGAACCCATCACCTTCTTTGCCGATGGCCGCGAAGGCTACGACATCCAGTACCTGCGGCGTGAGGAAGTCATCGTGGACATCCTGCGCCAGTACGAGCGCTACCGCATCACCAGCGCCGACCAGCGCAGCGGACTGCTGCACCGATCGCCCAGCCACAAGGGGCCGTATTGAACCTGGCGTGCGTCACACAGTTGGCACTGGCTGCGGTGCATCCGTCAGCCCGTACTGCCGCACCAGTGCCGCACGCTTGCGCGGATCGAGATTGATCCGGCTCGCGTCGCGCCCCACGGCGGCAAGCAGACGCGGGTCCATCACGCGGCGCCACAGCGGCGGAAAGTAGGCGAGGGTGAACATCCCAAAGTAACCGGTGGGTAGTTGCGGTGCTTCATCGAAATGGCGCAGCGACTGGTAGCGTCGAAACGGGTGGGCATGGTGGTCCGAGTGGCGCTGCAGATGAAACAGTGCCCAGTTGGAAAACACGTGGTTGCTGTTCCACGAGTGGCGCGGCAGGCAGGGTTCGTAGCGTCCGGAAGGGCGGCGCTGGCGCAGCAGGCCGTAGTGCTCGACATAGTTGGCCGAGGTGAGCTGGAAGTTGGCCCAGAACGACGCTGCCAGCACAAACACCAGGATGCCCGGCCCCAGCCAGAGCGCCAGGCCACCCCAGAGCGCCAGCGTGACCAATGCGGTTTGCAGAATCTCGTTGTGTGCCGACCAGGCGGAGCGGCGGTTGACCGCCAGCCGGGCGCTCTCGATGGCCCAGGCGCGGCGCAGCGCGCCCGGCATCTCCCGCAGCAAGAACCCATAAATCGACTCGCCCATGCGCGAGGATGCCGGGTCCGCTGGCGTCGCCACGTGGCGGTGGTGCCCCTGGTTGTGCTCTATGGAGAAATGTCCATACCCCGTGGGTGCCAAAACCAGGCGGGCCAGCGTGCGCTCCAGCGCAGGAAGCTTGTGGCCCAGTTCGTGCCCCAGGTTGATGCAAAAACCGCCCACAGACCCCGCCGTGAGCACCATTGCCACCATGCCCCACCAAGGCAGGTCGTGGCGCGCCACAAACCAGGCGCTGAAGATGAATGCCGCCCACAGCACGGGTACCAAAAGGTAGCACACCAGGCGGTAATAGCGGTCGGCTTCCAATGCCGGCACCGCCGATTCCGGCGGGTTGCTGCGGTCTTCTCCCAGCAGCCAGTCGATGAGTGGCGCCACCAGATAGAAGAACCCCACCGGCAGCCACAGCAGCCGCGCATCGCCGGTGCGCAGCATCAGCAGCGGGCCGATCAACACCACCGTAGGGACGGCCACCGACAGCAGCCAGGCCCAGCGCTTGTGGTCGCGGTAAGCTTCGGCCGGGGCGTCAGAGCGGCTGCCAGGGTTAAGCGATTCGGACATAAGGGCGCTCCTGTCTGAGGACTCGATTGTCGGTCAACCCCCGCTGGACCGTGTGCGACACCGCGTTTTCGGCGACCTCGCGGAGGGTGGTCGGGCCATGCCGCCTGGTTCGCGCCGACAGTCTGGCATGCTGGAGGATCTTCCCAGCTGAGCGCGCTATTTGCGTCCCATTTTCCATGCCTTCGAGTGTTTTCCCCGAATTGCGTTTCTGGCTGTTGATCGCGGTTTCGCTGGTCCTGCCCATTGCAATCTATCTCGCACTGCTGTTTCGCCGCGCAGTGTCTTCTCTCACGGTGCTGGCGCTTGGCATGCTGCTGATCGTGTTGGCCGGGGTGGATGTGTATTTGCTGCAGTCGCTCAGCCATTTGGCAGAGAAAACGGTATCGGTGCTGGACGACGCGGTGTTTCTCTCGGAAGTGGGCCTGGCCTTGTACGTGCTGCCCGTGCTCTTTGGCGGCATTGGTGTCAACCTCGTCTCGCATGTGCTGCTGCGCCATCTGACGCAGGCTGAGCGCCGATTTGACGCCGAGCACCGCGATGATTGAGCGTGGTGCCCTGCGCGCCTGCGTCTGTACGGCGCTGCTGGTGTTCGCAGCGGCCCCGGCTATGGCACTGCCCTCGTACGCGGCCGTGCGCGCCCGATGGCATTCCTCGGAAACCCTGCTGCTGTCGCGCGAAGGCGAGGTGCTCCAGCGCGTGCGCACCGACCCCCGCGTGCGGCGCGGCGAGTGGGTGGCGCTGGCCGACGTGTCGCCCGCGCTGCGCAGCGCCATGCTGCTGTCGGAAGACAAGCGTTTTTACGAGCACAGCGGCGTCGATTGGCAGGCCGCCACGGCCGCCGCCTGGGCCAATCTGTGGAACGAGCGCACGCGTGGCGCCAGCACCATCACCATGCAGCTGGCCGGCCTGATCGACGAGCCCGGCGGCGCCGATTTGCGGCAGCGGCCAGGTGGGCGCAGCGTGGTGCAGAAAATTGGCCAGGTGGCGGCGGCCGAGGTGCTGGATCGGCGCTGGCGCAAGGCGCAGATTCTGGAGGCCTATCTGAATCTGGTGCCGTTTCGGGGCGAGCTGGTGGGCATCGACGCGCTCAGCCGCACGCTCTTCGACAAAGCGCCGCAAGGCCTGGACGAGCGCGAAGCGGCGATTGCCGCAGCGCTGGTGCGCGCGCCCAATGCCAGCAGCGCGCAGGTAGCGCGCCGGGCCTGCGGGGTGCTGCGCGAGATGCAGGCGGCAGGCCACAGTGGCGCTGCGCCAGCGGGCACCGACTGCGATGCGCTGGCACTGCTCGCCAGCGGCGCCCTGGCACGCCGCGCCTTTGCCGCCAGCGAGGGCATCGCCCCGCACTTTGCGCGCCGTGCGCTGGCAGCGCTGCCGACCGGTTCGCCGCCTCCGGCACGTCTGACCACCACGCTGCGCGCGCCGCTACAGCGTTTTGCCGTGCAGACCCTGTCGCAGCAGTTGCGCGAGCTGAGCGGGCGCAATGTGCAGGACGGATCCATTGTGGTGCTCGACAACGCCAGCGGCGAGGTGCTGGCCTGGGTCGGTTCGTCGGGTGAGCTGAGCCAGGCCGGGGAGGTGGATGCGGTGCTGGCGCGCAGGCAGCCCGGCTCCACGCTCAAGCCGTTTTTGTACGCCCAGGCATTGCAAGAGCGGCGCCTGACCGCCGCGTCGCTCATTGACGACTCGCCCGCGCACATCGCCACGGCGGGCGGCTTGTACATCCCGCAGAACTACGATCTGCGCTTCAAGGGCTGGGTGTCGGCGCGCACGGCTCTGGCGTCCTCGCTCAACGTGCCCGCAGTGCGCACGCTGGCCATGGTCTCGCCCGATGCGTTTTTTCAGGAGCTGCAGGCCCTCGGCCTGGAGCTGCGCGAGAGCGGCGGCTTCTACGGCCTGAGCCTGGCGCTGGGCAGCAGCGAAGTCACCCTGCTGCAACTGGCCAACGCCTACCGCGCGCTGGCCAACGCTGGGCGCTTGAGCGCGGTGGCGTCGCCGCTGGCTCGGGCGAAGCCGCAGCCAGTGAAGTGGACACGCGCCGTCGACCCTGGCGCCGCCTTCATTGTCGGCGACATCCTGTCCGACCCGAATGCCCGCGCCCGCACCTTCGGGCTCGACAGTGTGCTGGCCACGCGCTTCTGGAGCGCTGTCAAGACCGGCACCAGCAAGGACATGCGCGACAACTGGGCGCTGGGCTGGTCCGAGCGCTACACCGTCGGCGTCTGGGTGGGCAACGCAGCGGGCGGCGCCATGCACGATGTCAGCGGCAGCAGCGGCGCGGCGCCCATGTGGGCGGCGGTGATGGGCTATCTGCACGCGCACGAGGCCAGCCGCGCGCCGAGCCCGCCCAAGGGCGTGGTCCAGGCGGCGGTGCGCTTTGGCCCCGATGCAGTGGCTGGCAGCCCCTTGGAAGCGGCGCGCAGCGAATGGTTTTTGAAGGGTACAGAGCAGCCGATTTTTGCTATAGAAAGTGAAGCTGCCAGCGCTTACGCATCAAGCGCTAGAAGCCAAAAAGAATCAAAAAATTCGTCTTCTGCCTTGGTCTCGATACTGCGTATTGCCGAGCCCGCCTCGGGTGCCGTGGTGGCGCTGGACCCCGATATTCCGCCGGCCTACCAGCGCCTGCGCTTTGTCGCCGCAGGCGCGGCGCCTGGCGCCCCGCTGCGCTGGCGGCTCGACGGCAAGCTGGTCGGCCGCCGGCCAGTGCACGCCTGGCTGCCCTGGCCGGGGCGTCACCAACTGCAACTGGAGGACGCGGGCGGACGGGTGCTCGACGAAGTGCGCTTTGAGGTGCGCGGGGCCGGCGTGGGGGTGCATGCGCCGGGCGTGCCTTAAGCAGCGCATGGCCCGAGAGACCTGATATTACAATTCGTAATACTTATATTCGTTTCCTGTTTGTGCACCCGCCTGCATTCCGTCGCTTGATTCTGCTGGCCGTATTGGTCGCACTGGGCATCGGCGCCTTGTTTTGCCAAACGATCTGGTCCATGCGCAACTACGCGTGGCAGCACGCCGAGCGCACGGGTGTGAATCTGGCCTATACCCTGCAGCAGTCCATTGCCACACTGCTCAAGAATCTCGATCCGTCGCTCCAGGGTCTGGCAAAAGACCTGGCGAGTCCACAAATCCTGGCCATGGATCCCGACCTGCGCAACCGCGTGTTGTTCGACCATTCGCTGCGTGCGGAAGGCCTGTCGGCAGTGTTGGTGCTGGACGCGCAAGGACAGCGCATGTTTGACTCCGGCGGGTTCGTCCCCGACGTGGTCGATTTTTCCGACCGCGACTATTTCCAGGCGTTCCAGTCAGGGGCACAGCAGGGCCTGTTCATAGGCAAGCCGGTGCGCTCGCGGCTGACCGGCCGGGGCACCTTGCCGATCAGCCGCGCCTGGTTCCAGCAGGACGGCAGCTTTGGTGGTGTGGTGGCGGGCTCTATTCGGCTCGACTATTTCCACGCGCTGTTCGCCGCTGTCCAGATCGGACCGAAAAGCAGCCTGAACCTCTACCACACCGACGGCACCCTGATCGCGCGCCTGCCGCAAGAGGCAGGTGATATGGGACGCAGCGTTGCAGGCTCGGAAAACCATGCCCGCATTGCCTCGCGCTCCAGCGGCACGTTCACCAACCGGGCCGTGATTGACGGAGTGGAGCGCCTGTACGCCTTTCAGCAGGTGGGCGATTTTCCGCTGGTGGTCACCGTCGGGCAGTCAGCGGATGAAGTTCTGGCCAGCTGGCGCCGCAATTCCACGCTGCTGGGTAGCTTTGCCCTGCTGTTGATGCTGGCCTGCCTCGGGCTGGCCCTACTCTTTGTGCGTGAACTGCAGCAGCGCCAGCAATTGGCCGCGCAGCTGCACCAAGCTGAACGCGATCTGCACGCCATTCTCGACAACCTGCCCTCCATGATCAGCTATTGGGACAGCGAGCAGCGCAACCGCTTTGTCAACCAGAGCACCAGCGCCATGTTCGGGCACTCGCCGGAGGCGGTTCGCGGCATGTTGGCGCGGGAACTTCTGGGTGAGAAAGACTACGCTCTGGTCCGGCCGTACCTCGAACAGGCGTTGCAAGGGCGTGTGCAGGTGTTTGAGCGAACCCTCACCGATGCCAAGGGGCAAAAGCGGCACATGCAAGTCAGCTACACCCCGGACAGGGGCGGCAGCAACGGCCCGGTGCAAGGTATTTTTGTACAGATGACCGATATCTCCGAGCGCAAACGCATGGAGGATGAGCTGTTCCAGGAAAAAGAGCTCATGCGCCTGACCCTGCATTCCATCGGCGATGCTGTGGTCTGTGCCGACGCCGAGGGCCGCGTGAGCTACCTCAATCCGGTGGCCGAGCGCATGACCGGCTGGCAGGCCTTTGACGCCTCCGGGCGCGATGTGGACGAGGTCGCACCGCTGTACCTTGCCAATGGCCAGCAGACCCAGCCCAGCCCGCTGCGCGTGGCGTTGGCCACGCAGGCTGCCTGCGGTCCTACGCGCGGCGTGGTGTTGCACCGCAAGGACGGCCAGCGCTTTGAGGTAGAGGAGTCGGCCTGCCCCATCATTGACCGCCAGCAGCGGCTTACCGGCGCCGTGATGGTGCTGCACGACGTGACCGAAACCATGGCCATGGCCGAGCGCATGGCGCGCCTGGCGCAGTACGACGCCTTGACCGATCTGCCCAACCGCGTACTGCTGCAGGACCGCGCGCAGCACGCGCTGGCGCTGGCGCGCCGCGAGAAGAGGGGCCTGGGCGTGATGTACCTCGACCTGGACGGGTTCAAGCAGGTCAACGACACCCTGGGCCACGACGCGGGCGACCAGCTGCTGGTGCAGTTTGCGCACCGCCTGGTGGCCGCCATGCGCCAGTCCGACACCGTGTGCCGCCAGGGCGGGGACGAATTTGTGCTGCTGCTGCCTGGGTTGGAGGACCCGCGCCAGGTGTGCGCGGTCGCCGGCAAGGTCTTGGGGGTATGCCAGGAGCCCTTTGTTCTTCGGGGTCAGGCGCTGAAAGTGGGCCTGAGCGGTGGACTGGCGCTGTTCCCGCAGCATGGCAGCGACTACGAGGAACTGGCCCGCCATGCCGATGCGGCGCTGTATGCCGCCAAGCGCGGCGGGCGCATGCAAGTGCGCAGTTACGTGGGGCCGGAGGCAGAGCCTGAACGGATAGCGCCAACGGATCCGCCAGCCCCCGCGTTGCCAGACGTTTGAATAGCTATTGAAAAGATAGCTTTAGACGCTTGTCTGACAAGCTAGAAGAGCCGATTTTTTCAAGACCTTGGTGCTTTGACGGCGCTCCAGATTTAAATTTGCTCCGAAGTCGCGCAAATAATTTTGATGGTGCGCTCCGCGCCGTGCGCCTACGATTGGCAGCACCCAGAAAACCTGCCAGGAGACCAGCGTGAGCGATCTTTCCACCATGACCTGCATCGAAGACCTGCGCCGCGTCTACAAGCGCCGCGTGCCGCGCATGTTCTACGACTACTGCGACTCGGGTTCGTGGACCGAAGGCACCTACCGCGCCAACATCGACGACTTTCAGTCCATCCTGCTGCGCCAGCGCGTGGCGGTGAACATGACCGGTCGCAGCACGCGCAGCACCATGATTGGCCAGGACGTCGCCATGCCCGTGGCGCTGGCCCCCACGGGCCTGACCGGCATGCAGCATGCGGACGGCGAAATTCTGGCGGCGCGTGCAGCGCGCGATTTTGGCGTGCCCTTCACGCTCTCGACCATGAGCATCTGCTCGATCGAAGACGTGGCCGAGCACGCCGGACCGGGCTTCTGGTTCCAGCTGTATGTGATGCGCGACCGCGACTACATCGAACGCCTGATCGACCGCGCCAAGGCCGCCGGCTGCAGCGCGCTGCAGCTCACGCTGGATTTGCAGATCCTCGGCCAGAGGCACAAGGACATCAAGAACGGCCTGTCGTCGCCGCCCAAGCCCACGTTGGCCAACATGATCAACCTGGCGACCAAGCCGCGCTGGTGCTTAGGGATGCTGGGCACCAAGCGGCGCAGCTTTGGCAACATCGTCGGCCACGCCAAGGGTGTGGGCGATATGTCGTCGCTGGCGTCCTGGACGGCCGAGCAGTTCGACCCGGAACTCAACTGGGGCGATGTCGAGTGGATCAAAAAGCGTTGGGGCGGCAAGCTGATCATCAAAGGCATCATGGATGCCGAAGACGCCCGCCTGGCTGCCGACAGTGGCGCCGACGCGCTCATCGTCAGCAACCACGGTGGCCGCCAGCTTGACGGCGCGCCCTCGTCGATTGCTGCGCTCCCGGCCATTGTGCAGGCGGTGGGCAAGGACATCGAAGTGTGGATGGACGGCGGCATCCGCAGCGGGCAGGACGTCCTCAAGGCCCGCGCCCTGGGCGCACGCGGCACCATGATTGGCCGCGCCTTCCTGTATGGCCTGGGCGCTTACGGCGAGCTGGGCGTGACCCGCGCGCTGGAGATCATCCGCCGCGAACTGGACCTCACCATGGCCTTTTGCGGCCACACCCGCATTGACACAGTGGATGAGGGCATCTTGCTGCCGGGGACCTATCCCAAGCCCTGATCTGATCGTCCTTGCCAGAGCGTAATCAGGCGTTCTGGCAACCGGCTGAATCCACTCGGCGGCGCGGTGCGTACAGGGAAAGCAAGATTTGCCTTCCTCAACCACAATCCATGCATGCCGCCACCTTCTTCCGACGCCCATCTGGTGGCGCTGATCGACCGCGTAGCCCAGCGCGACGAAGCCGCGCTGCGTGCCCTCTACGACCTGACCTCGCCGCGCCTGTTTGGCCTGGCAATGCGCGTGCTGCGGCGGCGCGATGCTGCCGAAGACGTGCTGCAGGAGAGTTTTCTCACCGTCTGGCGCGCTGCCGGCGACTACCGGCTCTCGCTCAGCCCGCCGCTGGCCTGGCTGGGCGTCATCGTGCGCAGCCGGGCGCTCGACGCCTTGCGCAAGCACGCCAGCTCGCGCGCCGACCGCACCCAGGAGCTGGACGACAGCCTGGGCCATGCGCTGGAGAGCGACACGCCCGACCCCATGGACGCGGCCGACGCCAGCGAGCAGGCCACGGCCTTGCATACCTGCCTGCAGCGCCTGGAGGCCAAACAGCGCGAGGTGGTGAGCCTGGCCTATCTACGCGACCTGAGCCACAGCGAACTGGCCCAGCAGCTCGCCTTGCCGCTGGGCACCGTCAAGACCTGGATTCGGCGCGGGCTGGAACAACTGCGCGGCTGCATGGCGCGCTACGTGTGAGGGGCATGACATGAACCTCAACCAACACCCCGAATTGCTGCAAAAACTCGCGGCCAGCTACGCCCTTGGCACGCTGCGCGGCGGTGCGCGCCGCCGCTTTGAAACCCTGGCGCGCGAGCACCCGGCTGTGCGCGCTGCCGCACTTTTGTGGCAAAGCCATTGGGCGGGCCTCACCGAACTGCAGGCCCCCGAGCAGCCCCCGGCGGCCGTGTGGACACGCATAGCCAACCTGGTGCAGGCGGAGCGTGCAGCATTGCAGCACCAGAGCCACCAGCGCGCCCGACAGGCGCAGGCGGCTCCGTGGTGGCAGCGCATTGGGCTGTGGCAGGGTGCAGCAGCCCTGGGCGCGTTTGCCACCGCTGCAGCGGTCGTCGTTGCCTTGCAGGCCACCGGCGGCCTGCGCGACTCTTCTCAGCAGATTGCCAGCCTGCAGGCCGAACTGGCCGAGCGCGCGGCCCCGCAATCGACTTACGTGGCCGTGCTGCGCGACGAGAAAGCTGCGGCCGCGCTGCTTGTCACCTTCGACGCCCGCGATCAGCAACTGCAACTGCAGCGCGTTGGCGGCTTTGAAGTGCCAGGCGATCGCTCGTTGCAGCTCTGGGCCCTGCCCGCAGCTGGCAAGCCGCGCTCGCTGGGCGTGCTGGCCGACGGCCGCAGCCAGGCCCTGCCGGCAACGCCTGGCGAAGTGCAGGGCGTGCCCATGCTCGCCATCAGCCTGGAGCCCAAGGGCGGTGTGCCGTCTGAAGGCGGGCCGACCGGGCCGGTGCTGTTCACCGGCGAGTGGATTCAGAAATCCGCGTGACCATTCCAACCAAGCCCAACCAAGCGAACCACATGGAAACCAAAATGAACTGGAAAACGCTGTCTCTGCTGGCGGCTCTGGCCTGCTCGCCGGCCCTGGCGCAGGCCGAAACCGGCAAACTGCTGCTGACGGGCGGCGTCAGCAGCATCACCGGCACGGCCGGCGGCGGCATTACGCCCTGGGCGGTGATTGGCAGCAACGCCACCGAGGGCGAGTGGGGCGCCAGCGCCTTCACCACCCGCGCTGTGACGCACGACTACGCGCTGACCAGTTACGGCGCTGCGCTGGGCTGGAACGAGCGCGTCGAGCTCTCGGTGGCGCGGCAGGATTTCGACGCCGGCGCCGCGGTGGCGCTCAACGGCATTGCGCCGTTCGGCGTGCAGAGTGGCCAGCACATTCGCATGGACGTGCTCGGCCTGAAAGTGCGCGTGGCGGGCGACGCCGTCCTGGACGCCGACAGCTGGATGCCGCAAATTGCCATTGGCCTGGAGCACAAGCGCGTGCGCCCTGGCTCGCTGCAATCGGTGTTCGATTTTCTGGGCGCCGACACGCATGGGACCGATGTCTACGTCAGCGCCACCAAGCTGGTGCTGGACAAAGGCCTGCTGCTGAACGCCACCTTGCGCTCCACCCGCGCCAATCAGAACGGCCTGCTCGGTTTCGGTTCTGCGGCCCCAGGGCGCAACAGCCGCAGCCTGCAACCCGAGTTTTCGGTGGCCTGGTTGCTGAGGCGCGACCTCGCCATCGGTGCGGAATGGCGCTTCAAGCCCGACAACCTGCAGGCCACTGGTCGTGCAGCAGGCCTGGGCGCTGCGCTGCGCGAGGATGCGTGGCGGGACCTCTTTGTTGCCTGGGCGCCGAGCAAAAACCTCTCGCTCACATTGGCCTGGGCGGACCTGGGGCGTGTCGTTCCCGGCATCACCAACAACAGGCGCCAAAGTGGCGCGTATCTATCGGCCCAGGTGGCTTTTTAAGGCGGAACATCCCATGAAAATATTCTCCTTGTGCTTCGCCCTGGCGCTTGCGGGCACGCAGCTGGCCCACGCCCAGACTGCTGCGGCCCCCGACGCCCCACCGCCCGGCCTCTACGCCGCGCTGGGTGAAAAAGCCGGCATCGACCGCCTGGCCGACGATTTTGTCGAGCGCCTGCTGCGCCACCCGCGCATCGGCCCTCAGTTCAAAGAAGTGAAACCCGCCGCGCTCAAAGAAAGCCTGGCCGAGCAGTTCTGCGTGCTGAGCGGTGGCCCGTGCACCTACCAGGGCGCCGACATGCTCGACGTACACGCCGACATGGACATCAACAAGGGCGATTTCAACGCGCTGGTCGAGGTGCTGCAGCGCGCCATGGATGCGCAAGGCATTGCCTTCAGCCAACAAAACCGCTTGCTGGCGCTGCTCGCGCCCATGCACCGCGACATCATCACGGTGCGCTGACATGCGCAGAAATACTCTTCTTTTGATAGCTGCTTGTGCAATCAGTGCAAGCGCTGGGGCCGGAAATGTGCAGTTTCAGGTGCTGGACAAGGAGGGCCGCGCCGTTCCCGACGCCGTGGTAGTCCTCTATCCGGCCAGCCCCGGCGCGCCGCCCGTGGCCAGCAAGGTCACGATCGGCCAGCAACGCATGCGCTTTTTGCCGCCCGTTACCGTGGTGGCGCCGGGCAGTACGCTGCACTTCACCAACCTCGACCGCTGGGACCACCACATTCGCGGCACCACGGCTGCACTGGGTTTTGCCGATCCCCGTGCCGGAGCCGATTTTGAGCTTCGGCTCGCCGGTGCCGAGGCCGGCGCATCCGGCGGAGAAGCCGAGGTCACGGTGGACAAGCCGGGCCCCATCCTGCTCGGCTGCCATTTGCACAGCTCCATGCGCGGCCATGTTTTTGTCAGTGATTCGGCCTGGACAGTCAAGACCGACGACGACGGCATTGCCCGCTTCGGCGCCGTGCCCGAAGGCGCGGTGCAGCTGCGCGTCTGGCACCCTGAGCAACTGGTGGAACTGCCGCGCCGCAACCTGCAGGTGGGCGCCGCGCCGGTGCTCGACAGCGTGCAGCTGAGTGTGGTGCCGCGGCGCAAGCGTTCCTGACACCCTTGCCGCGTCGGCGAATGGATGGAGTCCAGCGCTGCGGTGATCGGTTTCTCTGAGTTCTACGGCAACCCGACAGGACGACTCGGGCAGGATCCCAAGCTCAGCCTCGCGCGTCGGCATCGATACAGATGCCACCGCGGCCATTGCCTTTGGCTTGGTACATGGCTGCATCTGCGCGCTTCATACAGGCATCGGCGCTGGCCAACGGATTGCGCAAAATCACCACCCCCAAGCTAGCGCTACAGGCGTAGCGCAGCGTGGCGGCCTCGCCACCGAGATCAAAGTCGTTTGCCAGCGCCTGCATCACCTTGTCTGCCGCCGTGCGGGTGTGGCGCATGGCCCGCTGGTCATCGGCGTCCACATTTTCCATGAGGATGGTGAACTCGTCTCCTCCCAGGCGCGCTACCGTGTCGACGCTGCGCACACACCCAGTGAGGCGCTGTGCCACCTGCTGCAGCAGCGAGTCGCCCGCTGCATGCCCTTGCCGGTCATTCAGCGACTTGAAGCTGTCGAGATCCAGAAACATCAGCACGGCGTAGCTGCCGGTACGGGCCATGCTGTTCAGGGCTTGTTGCAGGCGGTCCATGAACAGACGGCGATTGGCCAGGCCAGTGAGCACATCATGAAACGCCATGTGCCGAATCAACTCTTCGGACTCGCGGCGGCGGGTTACGTCCCGGCCGATGCCACGGTAGCCGACAAAGACTCCCGCACTGTCGAAAATCGGCGCGCCACTGATGGCGTGCCACAGCAGGCGATTGTTGTCGCCTTGAATCGCCATCTCGAAATCATAGAACGTCTCCCGTCGGTCCAGGATGGCTTGGTACGTGGCCCATTGCGAGGCGCTGAGATCAATTTGCGGCAGTTGCTGGCGTGACTTGCCAAGCACTTCTTCCGAAGCGCCGGGGTTGATGCCCCGACTCCCAATGTCCAGGCGCACAAAGCGGCCCATGGCATCGAGTTCCCAATACCAGTCCGATGACAGTTCTGTCATTGCCCGAAAGCGGCTTTCACTGGCGTGCAGATCGCGTTGGCGCTGGTATTCGTCTGTGATTTCCTGCACCGTACCTTCAAAATAGCACACGCGCCCCTGCGCATCACACACCTGGTGCGCGTGTTCACGCACCCAGATGCGCTCTCTCGTCTTGTGGCGGTAGACTTCGGAGACAAATCCACCACCTGACCGTGCTCGCTGAGCAGACGGGTGAATTGTTCGCGGCGCTGGGGATCGCAATACCACTCGGTGCCAATGTCATGGATGGCCGCCAGCATCTCGGCTTCCGTCTGGTAGCCGTTGAGCTTGACCAAAGCCGCATTGGCGCGCAACTGGTGCCCAGCCGAGCTGGAGCGGTAGGCGCCGATGGGAAGCCGCTCAAACAGCGTCTGGAAGGAGTCTGTGTACAAAGCGATCGCTCCTGGGCTCGCTATAGGCAGTTATGGTCTTCCCTGAGATTTTCCTGAAACTGGCAGCGTGGCTGCCTTCATTTCTTGCGCGTTCTGCCCCCCGCCAACGTGGTGGCACGACACCCCTTCCTGCTCGACAGCTACCGATGCGGCATCCATTTTCAGTAGGATACACCCATGAAAATCACCGGCACATTCAAGACCAAGAACTTCAAGCCCGGAGTGCTTTCCCCCACACCGGAAATCCAGACGGAACTGCCTACCGGGGTCGCCACGATGGAAAAACAGTACTTCGGGCAGATTGAGGGGCGCTCAGCGACCTTGTTCACTGCGGCATTCGACCCTGAGTCCGGGCTGGGCGCGTATTGCGCCATGGAATCCTTCGAGGGCTCTTTGAATGGAAAGAGCGGCACATTCAATTTCATTCACTCAGCGGCGACAAGTGGAAAAGACAGAACCAACGAGTTCTTCTCGATCGTTGAAGGCAGCGGAACCGGCGATCTCCGAGCCATTCAAGGCAGCGGCGGTATGCGGATCGATCCGGATGGCACCCACCACATCTGGTTTGATGTAAGCGGCTTGTCTTAGCACCGCCGCGCACAATACCGGGCGTGACCGTTTCCGCGACAAATTCCGACGCAGACGACCTGCCCGCTCCGCACGCACCCGGCGGCAAGCTGCGCCGCATCGCCCACCTCGACATGGATGCGTTCTTCGCCTCGGTCGAACTGCTGCGCTACCCGCAGCTCAAGGGCTTGCCAGTCGTCATTGGCGGCGCGCGGCGCACGGTGGACGAATTGCTGCTGCAGGGGACGGACGGCAGCGGTGAGCGCGAGCGCTGCTTTGTGCCGGTGGCTGATTTTCCCCTGCTCAAGGACTACGTCGGCCGGGGCGTGATCACCACAGCCACTTACCCGGCGCGGCAGTTTGGCGTGGGATCGGCCATGGGCATGATGAAGGCGGCCAAGCTGTGCCCGCAGGCCATCGTGCTGCCGGTCGATTTTGACGAGGTGCGCCGTTTCTCGCGGTTGTTCAAAAACACGATTGCCGAGATCGCGCCGGTCATGGAGGACCGTGGCGTCGACGAGGTCTACATCGACTTCACCGACGTCCCTGGGGGCCAGCGCGAAGGCGGGCGCGTGCTGGCGCGGTTGATTCAAAAGTCGATTTTTCAGGCCACCGGCCTGACCTGCTCGCTCGGTGTCGCACCGAACAAATTGCTGGCCAAGATGGCCAGCGAATTCGACAAACCCAATGGCGTCGCCATCTTGTACGAACACGAAGTGCAGCAGCGCATCTGGCCGCTGGCCTGCCGCAAGATCAACGGCATTGGCCCCAAGGCGGGCGACAAGCTGGCCCGGCATGGCATCCAGACGATTGGGGAACTCGCTGCGCAGCCCAAAGATTGGTTGGTGCAGCACTTTGGCCGCGCCACGGGCGCCTGGCTGCATGAATCAGCCTGGGGGCGCGACAGCCGCCCGGTGCAGACCCACAGCGAGCCGGTGAGCATGAGCCGCGAAACCACTTTTGAGCGCGATTTGCACGCAGTGCAGGACCGCCGCGAGCTGGGCGCCATCTTCACCCAGTTGTGCCAGCAGGTGGCGGCCGATCTGCAGCGCAAAGGTTACGTGGGCCGGGGCATAGGCATCAAGCTGCGCTATGCCGATTTTTCTACGGTCACCCGCGATCACACGCTCGCTGCCGCCACGCATGACGCAGCTGCCATTCGCCGTGCGGCCGGGCTGTGCCTCAAGCGTGCACCGCTGAATCAGCGCTTGCGGCTTCTCGGCGTGCGGGTGGGTGGATTGAGCCGCGTGGGCGAGGGGCTGCTGCACCCGCCGTCCCAATCTGGTGCTCTGAGCGCGCCAGCGCGCCAGCCCGGGCTTTTTTGATTTCCACGGCGCTGTTGTTCGCGCACCACTGACTTGCGTCAACAAGTCCCCGTTGGCGCAAGGGATCACCGCAAAACGCAAGCCATTTTTATACTCGGTTACATCTGGATTTCAGAGGCTTGCATGCGCACCAACCTTCCCGTCACCCACACCGAATTCGACTATCCCAGCCACGAGCTGCTGATGTCGACCACCGACAACAAGGGGGTGATGACGCATTGCAACGCCGCTTTTGCGCGGGTCAGCGGTTACTCCATGGACGAACTCATGGGCCAGCCGCACAACCTGATTCGCCACCCCGATATGCCGCCCGAGGCCTACAAGGACCTGTGGGCCACCATTGGCCGAGGCCGCAACTGGACAGGCATGGTGAAGAACCGGCGCAAGAACGGGGACTTCTATTGGGTGCGCGCCAATGTCACCCCCATGATGGTGGACGGCAAGCCGCGCGGTTACATGTCGGTGCGCGTCAAGCCCACGCGCGAGGAAGTGCGTGCGGCCGAGGCCTTGTACCAACAGATCCGTGAGGAGCGCGAGCGCGGCGCCAGCAGCTTTTACCTGCATGCCGGGCGCGTGCGGCGGCCAGGCTGGCGCAACGCGCTGGGCAAGTTGCAGCGCTTGAATCCGACGCACCGCCTGTTCGGGCTTCTGCTGCCGCTTTTGGCGGTGGCTCTGCTCCCTGGGTTTCTCGGCTGGACAACAACCATGGAGCTGGTTGCTGGCCAGGCGGTGGCGCTGGTAGCCCTCGCGGCCCTCACACTGTGGTGGTGTCAGCGGAGCATCACCGCGCCCTTGGCCACCACAGCGCGGCTGATGACCGACATTGCCGGTTGCGACCTGGCCCACACGCAACAAGAACCGGTCGGCAACAGCCCGGTCGAACTACTGCTTGAGCGCGTGCAGCGCATTCACCTCAACCTGCGTGCGGTGGTGGGCGATGCACGCCAGGAAATCGGCGGCTTTGGCAGCATTTCCTCCGAGATCGCGCAGAGCGCGCAGGATTTGTCCGAGCGCACCGAATCGCAGGCCAGCAGCCTGGAGGAAACGGCGGCGGCGATGGAGGAACTCTCCAGCACGGTGCGTCAATCGGCAGAAACCACGCAGAAGGTGCAAAAAGAAAGCGAACACAGCGCCGAACTGGCGCGCAGCGGCGGCGAAGCCGTGGCCCAGGTCGGTGCGGTGGTGCAGGCCATTGCGCAGTCGTCAGGCAAGATGGGTCAGATCATCGCCACCATTGAGGGCATTGCCTTCCAGACCAACATCCTGGCGCTCAACGCTGCGGTCGAGGCCGCGCGGGCGGGCGAGCAGGGCCGGGGCTTTGCCGTGGTGGCCAGCGAGGTGCGGGCGCTGGCGCAGCGCAGCGCCACGGCGGCGGGCGAAATCCGTGGCTTGATTGGTGAGTCTGGGGCCCACATCGAACGCGGCGCAGGGCAGATGCAGGCGGCGGGCAAAACCATTGCCGAGGTGGTCCGGTCGGTGGCGCACGTCAATACCTTGATGGGCCAGATCAGCATTGCCACGCGCGAGCAGGCCCAGGGCATTTCGCAAGTGAACGAGGCCGTGACCGACCTGGACCGCGTGACGCAGCAAAACGCCGCGCTGGTGGAAGAGTCCGCCGCTTCGGCCCGCTCCATGAGCGACAACGCCGGCGTGCTCGGCCGCACGCTCGAAGTTTTCCGCCTCCATTGACGCGAAGGCTCTGGCGCCCCTACTGCCGCGCCGTGCGCACGTTGGGCGGCGGCGCCATGGGGTGGCTGGTGCGCCAGGGGTTGATGTCCAGGCCACCGCGGCGCGTATAGCGTGCATACACCTCCAGCTTGACGGGCTGGCAGTGTGTCCACAGGTCCATGAAAATGCGTTCCACGCACTGCTCGTGGAATTCGTTGTGGTTGCGGAAACTCACCAGGTACTGCAGCAGCGATTCCTGGTCCATTTGCGCGCCGCTGTAGGCAATGCGAATGCTGCCCCAGTCGGGCTGGCCGGTGACCAGGCAGTTGCTTTTGAGCAGGTTGCTGGTGAGCACCTCGCTGACGGGGGCTTCGTCATGCGCCGCTCGCAGCAAATCGGGTGCCGGCGTGTAGCGCGTGCATTCGATGTCCAGCCGGTCCAGGCTGAGGCCGTCGAGTTCCTGCACCGCCTCGCGCTCGAACAGCTCGGGCAGCAGCAGGCGCACGCCCACGCTGCCGTTGCGCTCCGAGCCCGCCCAGGCGGCCTCCGACAAATCGCTGCGGATGTGCGCTGCGACGTCTTGCGGGCTGGCGAAAGGCGTGTTGGCAAAGCTGCCCAGGTAGAGCTTGAGGGATTTGCTCTCGATGATGTTGGGCGACTCGCAGGGCACGGTGAGGTGCGCCAGCGCCACCTGCGGTTTGCCGCGCGCATTCAGCCAGGAGAGTTCGAATGCTGTCCACAGGTCGGCGCCGAAGAAGCGGGGCTGGGCACCGACGCCGATTTCGGCGCGCTTGGCGGCGCGGGCAATGGGAAACAGCAGCGCCGGGTCGTAGTGCTCGGGTGTGGCGCTGTCTTTGCCCAGCGGGGATTGTTCAGGGGTGTTCATGGGAAATACTATAAAAACAATAGCTGTCAGTGCTTATCACATAAGCGCTAGAGGCTATTTTTATTCAAATTTTCGCTCGCGCAGCCACTTGGTGGCAATCCACTTTTCCCCTGCCAGTACCGGCGCACCGCCGTGCAGCGTGCGCGTGTCAGGGCGTGGCCGGTCGTAGCTGAAGAAGACGGCGTTGCCGCGCTGGGGCGACACCGTGAGGCCCAGGCAGGGGAACACCGTGGCGCCGCCGGCCTGGGGTGTGTTGAGGTACATCACCAGCGTGGCCACGCGCTGCCCGCCCCGGCGCAGCATGCTGGCGGTGCCCGCCTCGGCCGGGTCGAAATAGTCGTAGTGCGGCTTGTATTCGGCGCCCGGCCCATAGTGCAGCACCTGCAGGCCTTCTCCGTGATCCACCGGCCAGTCCAGCAATGCGGCAATGCGCTCTTCCAGGCGCTGCACCACGGCGTTCTCGCCGCGCTGGAAAAACATGCCTTCGCTGGTGCGGTCGGCGTTGATCTCTTCGCCGCCGGTCTGCGTTTGTACGGTGAGCGAGCGCGCCAGGCGGGGGCGTGCGGCGTCGATCAAGGCGGCGCATTCATCGGCGGAGAGCAACTGCGAAAACACGACAAGGGGCGGGCGATCGAGCGCCACCTGCACCCCCACCGCCTGCCCGGCCGCGTCCAGCACGTGGGGTGCGTCGGACAGCCTGGGACCGGGCACGCGGGGCGGCGCAGCGCCCGGTTCATCCAACACCTGGCCAAGCGCCGCCTCGGCTGCAGCCGCCTCCCAGCCGGCAGCGGTCAAGGCCGCGTGCATGGCAGCGCGGGCCACGCCGGCCGCGCCTTGCTCGTTCACCCAGACGCGCACTTCGTCGGATACAAGAGCAGCCTGCTGGCCAATGGTGGCGAAAGGGAAGGGTTTGTGCTCGTCCATGGCGCCCTTTTACCGCATCTGCAGCGCTGCATTCATGCGCTGCGACGGCGAAACACCAGGCGGTCGGCAGAAGACGCGGCAGGAGCAAAGGCATAGCCGTCTGCATCAAAGCCTTGCAGATCCTCCAGCGCCTGGGCGCGCTGCAAGATGGCAAAGCGCGCCATGCGCCCGCGCGCCCGCTTGGCGTGAAAGCCGATGACCTTCCAGGCGCCCGCGTGCCAGTCTTCAAAGACGCATTCGGCGACGCGGGCGCGCAGCGCCTTGCGATCCACAGACTTGAAATATTCTTGCGACGCCAGGTTCACCACAAGGGGCTCGCCAGGGTGCTTGCGCAGCTGTTTGTCCAGGTGGCGCGCGATCTGCGCACCCCAGAAGTCGTACAGGTTGGTGCCATGGGGCGTGGCCAGGCGCGTACCCATCTCCAGGCGGTAGGGCTGCATGCGGTCCAGCGGCCGCAGCACGCCGTAGAGGCCGCTCAGAATCGCCAGGTGGTCTTGCGCCCAGGCGAGCGCTTGCGCATCGAGGCTGTGCGCGCCGAGACCGTCGTAGGCGTCGCCATTGAAGGCCAGCAACGCCTGGCGCGCGTGGGCTTCCCCCGGGCGTGCTCGAAAGTTTGCGTAGCGCGCCACGTTCAGTGCCGCCAGTGCGTCGCTGATGTGCATCAGGGAGGCCAGCTCCTGCGGTGCAAAGCCGCGCAGGATCCCCACCAGTTCGCGGGCCTGCGCAGGAAAGGCAGGCAGCGTGTGCGCCAGTCCGGGTGGCAGCGGCGTTTCGAAATCGAGCGACTTGGCGGGCGAGAGCAGGATCAGCATGCGGTTCCTCACAAAAAGAAACGCCGCTTCGCGGTGAGGCGAGAGCGGCGTACGGTTGCGGGCGGTGGCCCGCAGCGGGGTCAGCCGCGTGGCTGATCGAAGGGGAGCTTCAGATCACTCAGGTCGCGGTGGGTTTCCACCAGCACCAGCGGGCCATCGTCCAGCTTGGGCACCGGAGGGCGTTCGCGTGGCACGCGCAGGGGCTGCGGCTCGGCCGCGGCGGCGGCCTGGGCCGCAGCGACCTTGGAAGGGTCGGAACCGACCCACTGCAGCCCCGAACTGGCAGCCACTTGCTGCATTTCGTCGACCGGCAGGCTGTAGGACGCCACACGTGGCATCGCGGTGCTGGCCGCTTGGGCTGGCGCCGGAGCGGGAGCTGGCGCCGGCCGGGGCGCGACAGGCACGGCTGCTTGTGGCGGCGGGCTTGGTGCACGCTCACCAGCAGGCGCTGCGACGGTCTGTGCGACTTCGCTGAACGCAGCTGGCGGGGGCGTGAGGGCCGGCGGCGGCTCTGCAGGCAGGTTCGCTGCGGGCACGGGAGCCGGTGCCGGAGCAGCTTCAGCGGCAGGTGCAGCGGCGGCAAAGTAGCTGCGCCGTGGCGCCTCGTCGCTGGCTTCGGAAGCCGCAGCAGCGGGCTCGTCGAAGGACATCATTTCGCCTTCGACGGCCGGGGCTGCCTGCTGGCGGCTGCCGCGCTGGCGGTCGCGCCCGTAGCGGTCGCGCGAGCGGCGCTCGCTGCGCTCCTGCGGTTCCGTGGCCTGGGCAGCATTCACGCCTTCGTCTGCCGAGAGATCGATGTCCGGCAACGAATCAATCGGCGCGGTATCTGCAAAGTCAGGAGCTTGCGATGCTGTGGCATCGTTGCTGCGCGGCGTGCGTTCGCGGCCTTCGCCACGCGGGGCGCGCTCGCGCCGGCCGTTGCCTTCGCCGCGCTCGCGCCGTGCTTCGTTGCTGCGGGCCGGGCGTTCGCTGCGGGTTTCGCCCTCGGGGGCCTGCAAGGACATGTCGGCGCCGGTTGAAGCGGTCTGGTCGGTGGCCATTGCGGAGCCGCTAGAGCGATTGTCGCTGTCGCCGCGTCCGTTGCGGCCGCGTCCACGTCCGTCGCTGCGGCCCTCGCTGCGTCCATCCATGCGCTCGCCGTCGCGGGGCGCGCGCGCTTCGGTATTGCCGCGTTCACCGCGCGAGCGGCCGCGGCCCTCGCCACGGCTTTCACCCTGGGCTTCGCGGTTGCCATCGCGTGGTGCGTCGCGGCCACCGCCCCGGCGGCTGCGGTCGCCACTGCCATTGCGTCCGTCGCGGCGGGGTTCCCGTGCAGGCGCGGTTGCCACAGGCGCCGGCTGCGGCGCTGGCACGGCCGCTGGCGGCGTATCGCCCATGCCAAAGAGGTTCTTGAGCCAGCTCAGGAAGCCGGGTTCGGGCGCGCGCAAACCCTGCGGGGTGGCTGGCGCAGGGGCGGCTGCCACAGGCGCGGCGGTAGCAGCCGCGCTGGGCCGTGTGCCGCCGCGCGGTGCGCGCACTTCACCTTCAGCGCGGGGTGCGGCTTGCGGTGCCGGAGCGTCGGGCAGCACGCCCTTGATCACCGGGGTCTGCTTGTTGGTCGGCTCTTGCGAGCGGCGGGTGACGGCCGTGGGGTCTTCTTCCTGGTCGGCAAGCAGGTAGCTGGCTTCCACATGGTCCAGGCGCGGGTCGTCGTGCTTGAGGCGCTCCAACTTGTAGTTGGGCGTTTCCAGTGCCTTGCTGGGCACCATCAACACGGTGATGCGCTGCTTGAGCTCGATTTTGGCAATTTCGGTGCGTTTTTCGTTCAGCAGGAAACTCGCCACTTCCACCGGCACCTGGCAGTGCACGGCGGCGGTGTTGTCCTTCATGGATTCTTCCTGAATGATGCGCAGGATCTGCAGCGCCGAAGACTCGGTGTCGCGGATGTGGCCGGAGCCGCCGCAGCGCGGGCAGGGGATGGAAGAGCCTTCGCTGAGCGCAGGCTTTAAGCGCTGGCGGCTCATTTCCATCAGGCCGAACTTGGAAATCGTGCCGAACTGCACGCGGGCGCGGTCCTGGCGCAGCGCGTCGCGCAAGCGGTTTTCGACTTCGCGGCGGTTCTTCGACTCTTCCATGTCGATGAAGTCGATGACGATCAGGCCGCCCAGGTCGCGCAGCCGCATCTGGCGCGCCACTTCGTCGGCGGCTTCCAGGTTGGTGCGGGTGGCAGTTTCCTCGATGTCGCCGCCCTTGATGGCGCGGGCCGAGTTCACGTCCACGGAAACCAATGCTTCGGTGTGGTCGATCACGATGGCGCCTCCGGACGGCAGCTGCACGGTGCGCGCGTAGGCCGACTCGATCTGGTGCTCGATCTGGAAGCGGGAAAACAGCGCGGCGTCGTCGCGGTAGCGCTTCACGCGGGCGGCATGCTCGGGCATGACGTGCGCCATGAATTGCTGCGCCTGCTCGTAGATGTCGTCGGTATCGATGAGGATGTCGCCGATGTCGTTGTTGAAGTAATCGCGGATGGCGCGAATCACCAGGCTCGATTCTTGGTAAATCAGGAAGGCGCCTTTGCCGCCCTGGGCCGCGCCGTCGATGGCGTTCCAGAGTTTCAGCAAGTAGTTCAGGTCCCACTGCAGCTCGGGCGCGCTGCGGCCGATGCCGGCGGTGCGGGCGATGATGGACATGCCGTTGGGGTATTCCAGCTGGTCCATGTTCTCCTTGAGCTCGGCACGGTCCTCGCCCTCGATGCGGCGCGAAACGCCGCCTCCGCGCGGGTTGTTGGGCATCAGCACCACGTAGCGGCCGGCCAGCGAGATGAAGGTCGTCAGGGCTGCACCCTTGTTGCCGCGCTCTTCCTTCTCGACCTGAATCAGCAGCTCCTGGCCTTCTTTGATGACCTCGTTGATGCGCGCCTGGCTGGGCGAGACACCGGGGGCGAAATACTGTTTGGAGATTTCCTTGAACGGCAGGAAGCCGTGGCGGTCTTCGCCGTAGTCGACGAAGCAGGCTTCCAGACTGGGCTCGACGCGCGTGACGACGGCCTTGTAGATGTTGCCCTTGCGCTGTTCGCGCCCTTCGATCTCGATTTCGTAGTCGAGGAGTTTTTGTCCGTCGACGATGGCCAGGCGGCGCTCTTCAGGCTGCGTGGCATTGATCAGCATCCGTTTCATGATGCGTTTCCTTCTCAGAGTGGCGGGGCCGGCAGCGCGGCAACCGGGGTTGCATGCGGCCTGAGCCCAAAAATCCAAACAACAGCTTGCGCGCGCCTAAAGCGCTGCGCAAAGCCAACGGTGCCTGGACGGACGCCTTGAAACGAAGGGAATTGCCGAAGTCGCCAATGACGCTGTGCTTAGCAGAGCGGCAGGGGCGGGGGCGCGTGGAAGGGGGCGAGCCTGGGGGAGGGCATGAATACTACTGAAAGAGTAGCTGCCTGCGCAGGTGTGACAAGCGCTGGAGCACGATTGGACGCCCATGACAAAGGCAGACGCCATTGCCAGAGAGAGATCCATCGCATTACCAGAGCCAGCATGTTTCGCTTCGATCCGTTGGCAGGCCCTGCCTCGTGGGAGCGCCTGCAAACTCAGTATTCCGTATCGGTGTTTCAATGTGTCCGCCCTCCGAGCGAGGCACCGGCCATGGCAGGCAATTGGCCTGTCATCTGCAAGTGCGACGCGCGCTGGCATCGACCTGCCTGCGCAAGGGAAATAGTTGTGTCGACTAAAATTCAGACAAATCAACCACTTACAAAATAGTGCGCAGGTGAAACAGATTATAGGGGCCAAACCCTCCGCGCACTCGGCGCCGCCGACCGCGCACCCGGTAGCGCCGGTCGTACGTTTTCAAGCCGTAGACGCCAATTCGGCCGGTCAGCGGCTGGACAACTTTCTGCTGCGCGAACTCAAGGGCGTGCCCAAGACGCATGTCTACCGCATCATCCGCAGTGGCGAGGTGCGCGTGAACAAGGGGCGGGCGGGCGCCGATACGCGCTTGCAAGAAGGCGACCTGGTGCGCGTGCCGCCGGTGCGTGTGTCCGACCGAATCGAGGAAAAGGCCGCGCACCCGGCGCCAGCGCGCGAATTTCCCATCCTGCTTGATGACGACGCAATGCTTGCCATCGACAAGCCGGCCGGCGTGGCCGTGCATGGCGGTAGTGGAGTGAGCTTTGGCGTGATTGAGCAGTTGCGCCAGGCGCGGCCACAAGCGCGCTTTTTAGAACTGGTGCACCGCTTGGACCGGGAAACCTCCGGAATCTTGCTGATCGCCAAAAAACGCAGCGCACTGACCCACCTGCAAGAACAGTTTCGTGAGCGCGAGACCGGAAAAACCTATTTGGCGCTGGTCGTGGGCGCCTGGCAGGCGAATAAAAAGGTCATCGACACGCCGTTGCACAAATACTTGCAGGCGGATGGCGAGCGCCGCGTGCGCACCACCACGGCGGATGATCCGGACGGAATGCGCTCGATCACACTGGTCAAGCTGCGCCAGCGCCTGCCGGCGCGCCCCGAAGCCGGTCTGCCGGAGTTTTCTCAGCTCGAAGTAACGATCAAGACCGGCCGCACGCACCAGATTCGTGTTCACTTGGCCAGCCAGGGCTGCCCCATTGCCGGGGACGAAAAATATGGCGACTTTGAGCTCAACCGCCGCTTGCAGCGGCACGGCCTCAAGCGCATGTACCTGCATGCCTGGCGATTGCAGTTCACCCATCCCGCGACGGGGCAGCGCAGCGAGCTGATGGCACCGCTGCCGCCTGATCTGTCCACTTTTTGTCCGCTTTCATGACCGATTCCCTGCCACCACGGCGCTTTGACCTCATTGCTTTCGACTGGGATGGCACCTTGTTCGACTCGACCGCCATCATCGTGCGCTGCATTCAGGAGGCGGTGTGCGACGTGGGCGGTGAGCGCCCGAGTGACCTGGCCGCAAGCTATGTCATCGGCATGGCGCTGGCCCAGGCGCTCGCCCATGCGGCCCCTGACGTGCCGCCAGAGAAATATTCCGAGCTGGGCCTGCGCTACCGTTATCACTACGCGCGCCAACAGGACGATCTGGTGTTGTTCGAGGGCGTGCTCCCGCTGCTTGAGCGTTTGCGCGCGCGCGGCCACCTGCTGACCGTGGCCACAGGCAAGAGCCGGCGCGGGCTGGACGAAGCGCTGCACAGCGCGCAGCTTCGCGGCATGTTCGACGGCTCGCGCACGGCAGACGAGACCGCCGGCAAACCGCATCCGCTGATGCTGCAGGAGCTGATGGCGGAGTTCGGCGTGCCTGCTGAGCGCGTGCTGATGATTGGCGACACCACGCACGACCTGCAGATGGCGCAAAGCGCCGGCTGCGCCAGTGTGGGGGTGAGTTACGGCGCGCACGAGAGCCAGGCCTTTGCAGCGTTTGCGCCGCGCTACGTAGCGCGATCGGTGGCCGATCTTTCCGCCTGGCTGGAGAAAAACGCATGAATGAGCCGCAGGTGCTGGATCTGTGCGCCAGCGAAGCGCTGGCCGATAGCGGCGTGGCCGTGCCGTTCGACGTGGTCTATCTGGGCGAGGGCTGCCGGGCCTTTGCGGTGCGCTTTCAAGGCCAGGTGCAGGCCTACGTGAATCGCTGCGGTCATGTTCCGATGGAAATGGACTACGTCGACGGCCAGTTCTTTGATTCGACCGGCCAATGGCTGATGTGCGCAACGCACGGTGCCATGTACGCCCCTGCCAGCGGCACCTGCGTGGCCGGGCCGTGCCGCCGCGGTCTGGTCAAAATTGCCGTTTCGGAAGAAGACGGACGGGTGCGCTGGCATACTTCCGCCCAACTCCAGCCACCTGGGTGGTGACATGACAGACGCCAATGATCCGAACGCAAGTTCACAACAAAAATACCCACCAGCGCCCGATCTATGGGCAAAGAATGCTATGAATTCAGAAGTAAAACAGGGTGCTGCCAACAGTGGCTGGGAGCGCGGCGTGCTGGAAGAACTGGTGCTGGCCACCGTGCGCGAACAGCGCGCTGCCCGCCGCTGGCGTACCTTTACCCGCTTGCTCTGGCTGGCGCTGATTGGAGCCGTTGCCTGGGCGGTGTTCTCGCGCGACATGACCGGCACCAGCAAAAGCAGTCCGCATACCGCCGTGGTGGAAATCAAGGGCGAAATAGCCTCGGACAGCAACGCCAGCGCCGAGTACATCATGGCCGCCATGCGCAGCGCCTTTGAAGACGAAGGCTCGCAGGCTGTGGTGCTCCTGGTCAACTCACCCGGCGGCAGTCCGGTACAGGCCGGCATGATCAACGACGAGATCGTGCGGCTCAAGGCCAAATACAACAAACCGGTCTATGCCGTAGTGGAAGAAACCTGCGCCTCGGCCGCGTATTACATTGCTGCGGCGGCGGACGACATCTATGTTGACAAGGCCAGCATCGTTGGCAGCATCGGCGTGCTGATGGACGGTTTCGGTTTTACCGGCACCATGGACAAGCTCGGTGTCGAGCGCCGTCTGCTGACCGCTGGCGAAAACAAGGGCTTTCTTGATCCCTTCAGCCCGCAGACCGAAAAGCAGCGCGCCTTTGCCCAGACCATGCTCAATCAGATTCACCAGCAGTTCATTGCTGCCGTGAAGGCGGGGCGGGGCGACCGGCTCAAGGAAACGCCCGAAACCTTCAGTGGCTTGTTCTGGACCGGCCAGCAAGCCATTGACATGGGCCTGGCGGATCATTTGGGCAGCCTCGACCAGGTGGCGCGCGACGTGGTCAAGGCCGACGAAGTGATCGACTACACGCGCCGTGAGAACGTCGCCGAGCGTCTGGCCAAACGTTTTGGCGCGGCGCTGGGCGCGGGCGCGATGCGCGCCGCGCAGTCTGCTGCGCTGCAGTTGCGTTGAGGGCAGCATGGACTGGCTTGGCCAAGTGAAATGGGACGCGCAAGGCCTGGTGCCCGTCATTGCGCAGGAAAAATCCACGGGCGACGTGCTGATGTTCGCCTGGATGAACCAGGAAGCTCTGCAGAAAACGGCCGAGCTGGGCCGCGCGGTGTACTTCAGCCGCTCGCGTGGCAAGCTGTGGTTCAAAGGCGAAGAGTCGGGCCATGTGCAGGAGGTGCACGACATTCGCATCGATTGCGATCAGGATGTCATATTGCTCAGCGTCACGCAGCGGGGCCACGAGCCCGGCATTGCCTGCCACACGGGTCGCCACAGTTGCTTTTTCAGCGTACTCAAAGACGGCCAATGGCAGGCTACCGACCCGGTCTTGAAAGACCCGGCTTCCATCTACAAATAAGGCCCATGCAAGAGAACACTCCATCGGCAGGTGACGAAGGCGCGCTCGCCCGGCTTGCCGCCACCATCGAGAGCCGCAAGCGCGAGCATGGCGGAGACCCCGACAAGAGCTATGTAGCACGTTTGTTGCACCAGGGCCCGGACGCTTTCCTGAAAAAGATTGGCGAAGAGGCCACAGAGGTGGTCATGGCCGCCAAAGACCTGGACCATGGCGGTGATCGCTTCAAGTTGGTCGGTGAAATGGCCGACCTATGGTTTCACTGCATGGTCGCGCTGGCGCACTACGGCGCCACGCCGCACGACGTGATTGCCGAACTGGAGCGCCGCATGGGCACCAGCGGCATCGAGGAGAAAGCTTTGCGCAAAGCGCAGGGCCGAGCCGCCAGCGAGGCACAACCATGAACAACGACATCATTGACGTTTCCAGCGACGAGCAACGCGCAGAAGGCCTCAAGGCCTGGGGTTGGGTGAGCTATGTGCTGCACCTGATCGTGGCGCTGGGCGCAGTCATTCCCGGGGCGCAGCCGGGCGCGCTGCTGCTTCTCATCGCTCTGCTCATCGATCTCGTCAAGCGCTCGGATGCGCAGGGTACCTGGCAGGCCAGCCATTTCTCCTGGCGCATCCGCACGGTGCTCTGGGCCGGCGTGCTCTACATTGTCACAGCCCCGCTGTGGCTGCTGTTTTTCCTGCCGGGCTGGCTGGCCTGGTGCATGATTTCCTTGTGGTTCCTTTACCGCATCGTGCGCGGCATGGTCGCGATGAACCAGAACCAGGCGTTGAATGTCTGAACGGCGCAAAGCTCCGCCCCAGCCACTGAGCCTGGCATTGCAGGGCGGCGGATCGCATGGCGCGTTGACCTGGGGTGTGCTTGACGCCTTGCTTGAAGATGGCGGCGTCGATTTGGATGGCATCAGCGGAACCAGCGCCGGGGCCATGAACGCGGTGGCTGTTGCGCATGGTTTTGCGCAGGCCGCAGCGCAGACAGCCGACCCGCAGCAGGCGCGAGAGGAGGGTGCCGCCTTGGCGCGAGCCACGCTGACGCGGCTGTGGGAGGGCATTGGTGCGCTGGGCGGGTCGGGCTGGGGTGGTCCACTGGTGCTGCCTGCCATGGCCTGGATGACGCCATGGCTTGCGCCTGTGCAATCGAATCCTCTGGACATCAACCCGCTGCGCCAACTGCTGGAGCGGGAAATCGACTTTGACTGCCTGACCGCAGCGCCCGCCAGCGTACCCAGGGTTTTTGTTTGCGCCACCAACGTGCGCACGGGCCGCGGCGAGATTTTTTCCGGCCCCCGCCTGAGCGCTGCAGCGGTGATGGCTTCTGCCTGCCTGCCGATGGTGTTTCAGCCCGTGACCATCGAAGGCCAGGCGTATTGGGATGGTGGTTATTCCGGGAACCCGGCGCTGTATCCGCTCATCTATCAGGCGCGTTGCAGCGATATTCTGCTGGTGCAAATCAACCCCATTGAGCACGCAGAAGTGCCGGACACCGTCCCCGAAATCATGGACCGCATGAACGAGATCAACTTCAATGCTTGCCTGCTGGCCGAATTGCGTGCCATTGAATTTGTGCGCCGACTGCTGGCTGAGGGCAAGCTGGACCCTGAGCACTACCGCAATATTCGCATGCACCGGGTGGATGGCGGCGCGGCGCTGGCAGAGTTCGGCGCCGCCAGCAAGGCGCGCGCTGATCTGAATTTTGTGCGCAAGCTGTTTGATTTGGGACGCACTGCCGGAGCGAAATGGCTGGCGGCGCACCGCAAAGACCTGGGCGTGCGCGCAACTCTGCAGCTCACGCACAATGCATGATTGATTGAATGACGTTGGCCATGCACGACCCGAACTGCCTTTTTTGCAAAATCGCCGCTGGCGAGATACCGTCCCGCAAGGTGTATGAAGACGAAGAAATCTTCGCCTTTCACGACATTCACCCCCATGCGCCGGTCCATTTTCTGTTGGTGCCGCGCCTGCACTTGCCCTCGATGGCGCACGCGGAGCCAGTGCATGCGGGCTTGCTCGGGCGCATGATGGTCTTGGCGCCACGGCTCGCCTTGGAGCAAGGATGCCGCCCGTACCCGGAAGGCGGCTTTCGCATCATGGTAAACACCGGCCAAGAAGGTGGGCAAGAAGTCCAGCATTTGCACATGCATGTGATGGGGGGCCCCCGCCCCTGGCTCAAAGGCTGATAGCCTGGGCTCTTTGGCGCATCGCAGGGTATCTGCAAGCTCCTTGCAAGTCCCCGCGAACCAGCCGACTAAAATGTTCTGTATTCCTTAGGAGATTCTCATGGGCTCTTTATCTATCTGGCACTGGCTGATCGTGCTGCTGATCGTGGTCATGGTTTTTGGCACGAAGAAGCTCAAGAACATGGGCTCGGATCTGGGCGGCGCCGTCAAGGGCTTCAAGGACGGCATGAAAGACGGCTCGGCCGCCGATGCCGCCGTGCCGCCGACCCCGCCTTCCCAAGTGACCAACACATCTGCCGCTGAGGATCCGTCGACCATCGACGTACAAGCCAAGCAGAAAAGCTGATCTGCGGCATCCAGGCGCAAAGGCATGATTGATATCGGTCTCTCCAAAATGGCCTTGATCGGCGTCGTGGCGCTGATCGTCGTTGGGCCGGAGAAGCTGCCGCGTGTGGCCCGAACCGTGGGCACCTTGCTGGGCAAGGCCCAGCGCTATGTGGCCGACGTCAAGTCCGAAGTCAATCGCTCGATGGAGCTCGACGAGCTGCGCAAGATGAAGGACACGGTGGAGAGCGCAGCACGCGATGTCGAGCAGACCATCCACACCAGCGCCAGCGATTTCGAGCGCGAACTGAACGATGCCGCCGACACAGCGAACGCCACGAATTCTGCCTACTTGAGCGGTTCCCAGAGCAGCGTGGTTCCCACGTACCGCAATCCGGGCAAGAACTGGCGTCTCAAGCGTGGCGCCATGCCCCAGTGGTACAAGTCGCGTGCCGGTGTTCGCACCAAGGCGCAGTCGGGCGCGGCGCGCGTGGCGCGCTACCGCCCCCAGAAATTTCACTGACCGCTGCGCCGCCAGCCGCGCGGCTACGGGCGCAACCCGCCCGGCACTTCCTGACTCATGTCCCAGACCCCATCCTCAGACGACGAGCTAGCCGGTACCGAGCAACCTTTTGTGCAGCACCTGATGGAGCTGCGCGATCGGCTTGTCAAAGCCATCGTTGCCGTGGGCCTCGTGGCCGCCGTGCTGTTTTTCTTTCCTGGCCCGGGTGCCCTCTACGACCTGTTGGCCGCGCCTCTGGTGGCGCACCTGCCAAAAGGGGCCACGCTGATCGCCACCTCGGTGATTTCGCCGTTCATGGTGCCACTCAAGATTTTGCTGATGTCGGCGTTCATGATTGCACTGCCGGTAGTCCTGTGGCAGGTCTGGGGCTTCATTGCGCCGGGCCTCTACATCCATGAAAAAAAGCTGGTGCTGCCCTTGGTAGTCTCCAGCACCTTGTTGTTCCTGGTTGGTGTGGCGTTCTGCTACTTTTTCGTCTTCGGTAAGGTGTTTGCATTCATTCAGGGCTTTGCGCCTAAGAGCATTACCGCAGCGCCAGACATCGAGGCCTACCTGAGCTTTGTGATCACGATGTTCATCTCGTTCGGTCTGGCGTTCGAGGTGCCGATTGTCGTCGTCGTGCTGGCGCGACTGGGGATGGTCAGCGTGGCCCAGCTCAAGAGCTTTCGGGGCTACTTCATCGTGCTGGCCTTCGTGATCGCAGCCATCGTGACGCCGCCTGATGTGGTCTCTCAGTTGGCGCTCGCCATTCCCATGGTAATGCTCTATGAGCTGGGGATCTGGGCTGCGCAACTGTTCATACGCCACACCAAGGCACCCGAGGACGACGAAGAGGCCGCGTCCGGCCCCTGACGCCAGGCGCGTGCATCTTGCACGCCCGTTTCTGCGTCGAATACGCTTGACGATGCAGCTGCCTCAGAAAAGCCGACCGACAACAGTGAGAGCGAAGCTTTGATGGGCTCGCGCCCTGTGCAAATGGCGCGCCTCGATCTTGTCTGAGGCAGCTACAAAATCAGGAAAATAGGTCTGTAGCGCAATACTGAAAACAGTCAGTCGCTATTATTTTCATCTTTGCACCGGTGCGCGCCGCTGCCTGGGCCGTACTCCCGGAGTCACTTCCAGCGCGATCTCCTGATCGCCGCGCTGCACGCGCAGACCGGCGGCTTCGCCTGGCGTGAGTGCCGCCACCGCGCTGAGCAGGCCCGAGACACTGACCACCGGCTTGCCCGCCACCTGGGTGATCACGTCGCCCGGCCGCAGGCCCGCATGTGCGCCTGGCGCGTTCTGCAACACGCCGGTAATGAGCACGCCCGACGTGGCCTTGACGCCAAAGGTTTCTGCCATTTCCGGCGAAAGCTCGCTTGGCTCCACGCCGATCCAGCCGCGCGTCACCTGACCCGTGGCGGTAATGCTGCTGAGCACCATTTTCGCGGTCGAGACAGGAATGGCGAAACCAATGCCCAGGCTGCCGCCCGAGCGCGAATAAATGGCCGTGTTGATGCCCAGAAGATTGCCGTTGACGTCGACCAGCGCGCCGCCCGAATTGCCCGGGTTGATGGCGGCGTCGGTCTGGATGAAATTCTCAAACGTGTTGATGCCCAACTGGCTGCGCCCCAGGGCGCTGACGATGCCGCTGGTCACGGTCTGGCCTACGCCGAACGGGTTGCCAATGGCCAGCACCCGGTCGCCGACCGAGGCCGTGTCGGAGTCGCCCAGCACGATGACGGGCAACTTGTCGAGCTCAATCTTCAGAATCGCCAGATCGGTTTCCGGGTCGGTGCCAATGACCCGCGCGCGCGCTTTGCGGCTGTCCGAGAGGGTGACGTCGATTTCATCGGCGCCGTCGACGACATGGTTGTTGGTGAGGATGTAGCCCTCGGGGCTGACGATGACGCCGCTTCCCAGGCCTGCCTGCGGCCGGTTGGCCTGATCGCCAAAAAAGAATTGAAACCAGGGGTCATCGCTGCGCGGATCGCGCACCGGAGCTTTGCTGGTGTTGATGCTGACCACCGCAGGTGCCGCCTTGCGCGCCGCGCCGCTGAGGCTTCCCGGCATGGGTTCGGCCTGGTTGATGGGCGGCGCTTCCAGTAGGGAAATCGACTGGCGCCACGGAAGGTTCACGCCGCGCAGCCATCCTGGCTGCAAGGTGGCAACCACGAACCAGGCAGCGACAAGAACCGTGATGGTTTGCGAAAAAAGCAGCCAAAGGCGTTTCATGGGAGATGCAGTGCAAGAAAGGAAGGCGCAAAGGATCCGAATGCGCGCGGTGCCTATTGTCGCGCAGCGCACGCCACAATAGCGCCATGAGCATATCGCGCCAGAGCTTGCTGCACAGCTTGGACATGCTGCTGCAGCCCGAAAAATTCAAGGACTACGGCCCCAATGGCTTGCAGGTGGAAGGCATGGAGCAGGTCTCTTTGCTGGTGAGCGGCGTCACTGCCAGCCTGGCCCTGATTGACGCAGCCATCGAAGCCCAGGCTGACGCCATTCTGGTGCATCACGGCCTGTTCTGGCGCGGCCAGGACGGCCGGGTCACCGGATGGATGAAGCAGCGCCTGCAGCGCCTTCTGGCGCACGACATCAACCTGTTTGCCTACCACTTGCCGCTCGATGCGCACCCTGCGCTGGGAAATAACGCGCGCCTGGGGGCTGAGCTGGGCTGGAAAGCGGACGCGTATTTTGGCGAACAAGACCTTGGTTGCCTGGCCCATGTCCAGTACGCCAGCAGCGCTGATCTGTGCGCGCAGGTGGGCAGGGTGCTGCGCCGCGAGCCTGTTTTCGTTGCGGGCCATGCCGGCCCTATCACGCGGGTCGGCTGGTGCACGGGTGGCGCGCAGGGGTATTTTGAATCCGCTGCAGCGGCGGGTGCGCAGGTGTTTGTCACGGGCGAGATCTCTGAACCGCAGGCGCATCTGGCCAAGGAAATGGGCGTGGGCTTTGTGGCTGCCGGCCACCATGCCACCGAGCGCTACGGCGCACCCGCTGTGGCAGCCCACGTGGCGCAACAGCTGGGAATTCGACATCGCTTCATTGAAGTGGACAACCCGGCCTAGCCGGCATCAGGCTGGAATGACTCAAAAAACATAGCTATTAGCGCCCTCTGGATAAGCGCTAGAGCCCTATTTCACTGATATTTCATGGTTCCCATCACGCAGCACGCTCACCCGCTTCTGGCCATCACCCAGGGTGACCCGGCGGGCATCGGGCCGGAGATCATTGCCAAGGCATTCCGCGATGCGCCGGACCAGATGCATGGCGCCTTCGTCGTCGGCGAGCTCGCCACGCTGCGACGCGCGGCCGCATGCGTGCGCCGGTCCGGCGTTCCTGATCTGCCGGTGGCGGTCATCACTTCACCGGTGCAGGCGCGCGAGATGCCGCCGCGCTGTCTGCCGGTGCTGCCGCTTGCCGGTTTGCCCGGCCCCTTGCCCTTTGGCGCCGTCGCGGCGCAAGCCGGGCGCGCTGCTGCGGACTGCGTGGTGTGGGCGGCCCAGGCGGCGCTGCGCGGTGAGATTGCCGGCTTGGTAACCGCGCCGCTGCACAAGGAGTCGCTGGCTGCAGCAGGGGTGGACTTTCCGGGGCACACCGAACTGCTGCAGGCGCAAGCGGCGGCGCATGCTGGCGTGGAGCTTGCGCAGATGCCGGTGCGCATGATGCTGGCCAGCGACGAGCTGTGTACCGTGCTGGTGAGCATTCACATGGCACTGCGCGACGCCATCGACGCCGTCACGGACTGCAACGTGCTGCAAACCTTGCGCATTACGCACGCTGCACTATGCAAAAGTCTGGGCCGCGCGCCACGCATTGGTGTGGCCGGGCTCAACCCGCACGCAGGCGAGGCGGGACTTTTCGGGCGTGAGGAAATCGACATCATTGCGCCGGCTATCGCCGCAGCGCGCCGCGAAGGCTTGGATGCCACCGGTCCCTGGGCGCCAGATACCGTGTTCATGCGCGCTCGCAACACGCCAGTACACCCCGGCGAGTTCGACGTGGTGGTGGCCATGTACCACGACCAGGGCTTGATTCCGGTGAAATACCTGGGCGTGGACAAGGGTGTGAACGTCACCCTCGGCCTGCCGCTGGTGCGCACCAGCCCGGACCACGGCACGGCGTTCGACATTGCGGGCACAGGCAAGGCCGACCCGGCAAGCTTGATCGAGGCGGTGCGCTGGGCGCGCCGCCTCTCGGTCCAATGAAGTCAGGCATTGGAAGGAGGGCGCTTGAGGCTGTCGCGAATTTCACGCAGCAGTACGATGTCTTCGGGCGTCACAGCGGGCGCGGGAGCTGGCTCCGGGTTATTGCGCTTGAGGCGGTTGACCTGCTGAATCATCAGGAAAATGATGAAGGCCAGAATGAAAAAGTTCACGGCCACTGTAATGAAGCTGCCGTAGGCCAGCACAGGGACGCCGGCCTTCTTGAGCGCGTCCAGGGTCATCGCAGTGCCTTGCGGTACCGTGCCCAGGACCACAAAGAGATTGGAAAAATCGAGCTTGCCGAACACCAGTCCCACCACCGGCATGATCAGATCCTTGACAACGGAATCGACGATCTTGCCGAAGGCACCGCCAATGATCACGGCCACCGCCAGGTCGATCACGTTGCCTTTGATGGCAAATTCGCGAAATTCTTTCAACATTCCCATCAAATTCTCCCGTGGTTTTCGATGGTTTGCAGTATCTCCGAACCGACGCAGCGGCGCTGAAGCTTGCCGGGGGTCAAACACTGCGCGGTCTGCACCGGTAGTAAACGAGGTTGGGGTTTTCACTCCGCTACAATTTCGGGCTGTCTCCCCAACCCCAGCGATGTACATCGAGGACCCCCATGAGTGACACTCCAATCGACTCCAGCAAGCGGACGTGGCTGATCGCGACCGGCTGTGCTGGCGCGGTGGGCGGCGTGGCAACCGCCGTTCCCTTCGTGAGCTCTTTCCAGCCATCCGAGAAGGCCAAAGCCGCAGGCGCTGCAGTCGAAGTGGACATCTCTGCTCTGAAGCCTGGTGAAAAAATGACCGTGGAATGGCGCGGCAAGCCGGTCTGGATCGTGCGCCGCACCCCGGAACAGGTGGCCGAGCTGCCGCAGAACGACGACAAGCTGGCTGACCCCAAGTCGCTGCGCAAGCCCGACGAGTTCACGCCTCCGTATGCTCGCAACGAGCAGCGCTCCATCAAGCCCGAGTACTTTGTGGCGGTCGGCATCTGCCCGCACCTGGGTTGCTCGCCTTCCGATCGCTTTGCTGCTGGCGCCCAGCCTTCCTTGCCCGATGACTGGCCGGGCGGTTTCCTCTGCCCTTGCCACGGTTCCACCTTCGACTTGGCTGGCCGCGTCTACAAGAACAAGCCCTCGCCAGACAACCTGGAAGTGCCCCCGCACATGTATCTCTCCGACACCCGCCTGCTCGTTGGCGAAGACAAGAAAGCCTGAGGGACTGCACTATGGCTGTGTTCAAGGAAATTTCCCCCAACGCTTCGGCGGGCGCCAAGCTCACCAACTGGTTTGAAAACCGGTTTCCTACAGCGTTTGACGCCTACCGCGTCCACATGTCGGAGTACTACGCTCCGAAGAACTTCAACTTCTGGTACATCTTTGGCTCGCTCGCCCTTCTGGTGCTGGTGCTCCAGATCGTCACCGGTATCTTCCTCACGATGCACTACAAGCCAGACGCTGCGCTGGCGTTTGGCTCGGTGGAATACATCATGCGCGACGTGCCATGGGGCTGGTTGATCCGCTACATGCACTCCACGGGGGCGTCGGCGTTCTTCATCGTCGTCTATCTGCACATGTTCCGCGGCCTGCTCTACGGCAGCTACCGCAAGCCGCGCGAGCTGGTCTGGATCTTTGGTTGTGCGATTTTCCTGGCGCTCATGGCCGAAGCCTTCATGGGCTACCTGCTGCCCTGGGGTCAGATGTCGTATTGGGGTGCTCAGGTCATCGTGAACTTGTTCTCTGCCATTCCATTTATCGGCCCCGATCTGGCCTTGCTGATCCGTGGCGACTACGTGGTGGGTGATGCGACCCTCAACCGTTTCTTCAGCTTCCACGTTATCGCCGTTCCGCTGGTGCTGCTGGGCTTGGTGGTGGCGCACCTGTTGGCGCTGCACGACGTGGGTTCCAACAATCCTGACGGCATTGAAATCAAGGGCCCGAACGCTCCACGCGACGACAAGGGCCATCCCCTCGACGGCATTCCCTTCCATCCCTATTACACGGTGCACGACATCCTGGGCGTCTGCCTGTTTCTGATGGCTTTCACGGCGGTGATCTTCTTTGCTCCGGAAGCGGGCGGGTATTTCCTGGAGTACAACAACTTCATCCCCGCTGACCCGCTGAAGACGCCCCTTCATATTGCCCCGGTTTGGTATTTCACACCGTACTATTCCATGCTGCGCGCCATCACCAGTGAGATGGTGTATGTGCTGATTGCCTGCGTAGTGCTGGGTGCCGGCTTTGGTGTGATCAAGGGCCGCATGCCCGTGATCTTCAAGGGCATCATTGCTGCCACAGCCGCCGTTGGCATCCTGTTGATGCTCAATATCGACGCCAAGTTCTGGGGCGTGGTGATCATGGGCGGCGCGGTCGTCATCCTGTTCTTCCTGCCTTGGCTCGACTGCAGCCCGGTCAAGTCCATCCGCTATCGCCCGAGCTGGCATAAATATGTCTATGGCGTTTTCGTCATCAACTTCTTCATGCTGGCCTATTTGGGCGTGCAGCCGGTGTCGCCTTTGGGTGAGCGCCTGTCGCAAATCGGCACCCTGTTCTATTTTGGGTTCTTCCTCCTCATGCCCTGGTGGAGTCGGCTGGGAGAACCCAAGCCAGTGCCTGACCGCGTAACCTTTGCTGCGCACTGAGCCAGGAGATGCAGATCATGAAAAAAATCATTCTCTCGTTCGTTGCGGCGCTGGGTCTCATTGCAGGTGCTGCGCATGCTGCCGGTGGAGGGGCTGCCCTGGACAAGGCGCCCAACCGCATCAATGACCTGCCAGCGCTGCAAAACGGTGCCAAGCTGTTTGTGAATTACTGCATTGGCTGCCATTCCGCTGCGTTCATGCGCTACAACCGCCTGACCGATATCGGCCTGACACCGCAGCAGATCAAGGACAACCTGCTGTTCACCACGGAAAAGATCGGTGAGACCATGAAGGCCACCATTGATCCCCACCAGGCCAAGGAATGGTTTGGCGCCAATCCACCAGACCTCACGGTGATCGCGCGCTCGCGCGCCGGTCTCGGCGGTTCAGGTGCGGATTACCTCTATACCTTTCTGCGGACCTTCTATCGGGATGACACCAAGGCCACGGGTTGGAACAACATCGTGTTTCCCAATGTAGGCATGCCCAATCCGTTGTGGCAGTTGCAGGGTGACCACCGCCCGGTTTTTGAAGAGCACGAGAGCCATGGCCAGACAGTGCATGCCTTGAAGGGTTGGGAGCAGAAGGCAGCTGGCAGCATGACGCCTGTTCAGTACGACGAAGCGATCGGCGATCTCGTCGGCTATATGCAGTGGATGGGCGAACCGGCACAAAAGACCCGCGTGCGGATTGGTGTGTGGGTGCTGATATTCCTGGCTTTCACCACGGTGCTTGCCTGGAAGCTCAATGGGGCATTCTGGAAAGACGTCAAGTAGTCCAGGGCTTTGCCATGCCGCATCGAGCGATGCGGCGTTTTTCTGAGAGTGGGCGTCATCGGCGTTCCACTCTTTTGGTTTTTAGGAGATTCGCTTCATGATGGTGCTTTATTCGGGTACGACCTGTCCTTTTTCCCACCGTTGCCGGTTCGTCCTGTTCGAAAAAGGAATGGATTTTGAGATTCGCGACGTCGATCTCTACAACAAGCCAGAAGACATCGCGGTGATGAATCCCTATGGCCAGGTGCCCATCCTGGTTGAGCGCGACTTGATTCTCTATGAGTCGAACATCATCAACGAGTACATTGACGAGCGCTTCCCACACCCCCAGTTGATGCCAGGCGACCCGGTAGACCGGGCCCGCGTGCGGCTGTTTTTGTTGAACTTCGAGAAGGAGCTCTTCGTTCACGTCAACAGCCTTGAATCGCGCGCAAGCAAGGGCAATGAAAAGGCCTTGGAGAAAGCGCGTGCGCATATCCGCGACCGCCTGACGCAGCTCGCCCCCGTATTTCTGAAGAACAAGTACATGTTGGGCGAGAATTTTTCGATGCTCGATGTCGCCATCGCTCCCCTCCTCTGGCGCCTGGACTACTACGGCATCGATCTGAGCAAGAACGCTGCACCTCTGCTGAAGTATGCCGAGCGCATCTTTTCGCGGCCGGCGTACATCGAAGCACTCACGCCGTCGGAAAAGGTCATGCGCAAGTAAAAGACACGTCGCCATGAACGCTCAGGAATCCACCTCGACCCGGCCTTATCTGATCCGGGCGCTGCACGAATGGTGCAGCGACAACGGCTTTACGCCGCATATCGCTGTGAAGGTCGACGAATCGGTTCGTGTTCCGCTAGAGTACGTGAACAACGGGGAAATCATTCTGAACGTCGCTATGGATGCCACCAGCAGCCTGCAGCTGGGCAATGATTTCATCGAGTTCAAGGCCCGTTTTGGTGGGCAGCCGCGAGACATTCTCGTGCCGGTAGGGCGCGTGATCGCCATCTACGCGCGCGAGAATGGGCAGGGTATGGCGTTTCCGCCGCCGACAGATTTTTTGCCCGACACGCTGGACGAAGGCAGTGCGCTGCTGGTGCAGGATCCGCCCCCCCCAGATGCCAGACCCGTGGTGCAGTTGGTGCCTGAACCGGCAAGTGACAGCCAACGCCAGCCCCCCGACGAGCCCAGACCACCGGAAGGCGGGAAGGGTACGCAGCGCCGCCCGCCCTCGCTAAAGCGCGTGAAATGAGTTCGAACGCCGAGAGATCCGAAATCCACGTTTAAAATCTCTGGTTCGCCGATTTAGCTCAGTGGTAGAGCAACCGCCTTGTAAGCGGTAGGTCGTCAGTTCAATCCCGACAATCGGCACCATCTGGATGCAAACGTGATGAGAAGAAAAAGAGCGCAGTGTCTCTTGTTGCTTGGCCCGATAGATAGAAAAATCGAGCTATAATTTATGACTTGGCGGCTGTAGCTCAGTTGGATAGAGTACTTGGCTACGAACCAAGGGGTCGTGGGTTCAATTCCTGCCAGCCGCACCAAAAAGGTAAGCCCTGATACTGCAAGGTATCAGGGCTTTTTCCTTTTGTGCTTTGATTTGTGGTGCTTGGCTTCGTATGGAAAGGGACATTGCATGAGCAAAGCGTTCACACGCGAAACGGATGAGGAAACTCCCTATTCGCTGCCTCCTCTGCCGCCCCTTGGTGCGGCGCGCAATTACATGACACCGGGCGGCTACGCGAGCTTGCGTAGCGAGTTGCTGCAATTGATGGACGAAGAACGTCCGCAAGTGGTCGAGGTGGTGCATTGGGCGGCACGCAACGGTGACCGTTCAGAAAACGGCGACTACCTCTACGGCAAGAAGCGCCTGCGCGAAATTGATCGCCGCATTCGCTTTCTAACGTCACGTCTGGAGACAGCCGAAATCGTTGATCCCAGCGTGCACGCGGGCAGCGATCAGGTGTTCTTCGGCGCTACAGCGCGATATCTTGATGAGCAGGGTAAGGAGACCACAGTCACGATCAAGGGAATCGATGAGGCTGACAGTGGGCAGGGCGAGATCAGCTGGATTTCTCCGGTGGCGCGGGCGCTTTTAAAAGCTCGAATAGGGGACGAGGTGCGGCTGGAGACGCCCTCGGGTATGCGCTTGCTGGAGATTCTCTCGGTGAGCTACCCGGATCGGTCAGTGTAGGAACCAGCAAATGGCTCCGCCGCCACTACTGCGTCGGTAGTGAGCGTACAACGCGCAAGACTGCGGGGATGCGCCGCAGGCTGCGCAGCGCCGCCTCGAGATGCAGGGTGTCTCGCACGCCAATCACCAGGCGCAAATTCAAGGTGTCGAGCGCCATTTCCTCGTCCATGTCGATATGCGTGATGTCCGCTTCTGCCGTTGCCAGTTCGGCAGCAATGCGCGCGAGAAGTCCTTTGCCATTGTTCACAGTCACCGTCACACCGGTCTCGAACATGCGCGTGGGCTCGTCGCTCCAGTCCACGGAGATGAAGCGCTCGCTGTCTTTGGCTTGCAGCCGCTGGGCGACTGCGCACCAGGCCACGTGCACCACCAGACCTTCACCCCGGCCCAGATAACCCACGATCTGGTCACCTGGTACGGGCCGACAGCAATGCGCATATTTCACCGATGCGTTTTCGCTGCCATCGAGCGAAACACCCCCTTGTGAAATGGTTTCGTGCGATGTGAAGCGTTCGCGCGTAAGAAGCAGTGCGTCGGGCCGGTGGCCGTGCTCAGCCATCAGCACGAACAAGCGCTTGGCAACAATGGTGGCGATGCGTTTGCCCAGGCCGATATCGACCATCAGTTCGCTGCGATCGCGGCTGCCAGTGAAACGCAGAAGCTTGTCCCACAGGGGCTGCATTTCGTCAGAGCTTGGCGGCAGCTGTTCCAGGCCCTCGGCTCGCAAGGCCTGGGTGAGGAGTTTTTCTCCAAGTGCTTCGGAATCCACCTGGTTGAGCAGCTTGAGGTGGCTGCGAATCCGCGAACGTGCTCGGCCTGTACGTACGAAGCCCAGCCAGGCCGGGTTGGGCGTGGTGGTTGGATTGGTGATGATCTCTACGACGTCGCCGTTGTGGATCTCGGTGCGCAGCGGCACTTGTTCGTCGTTGACTTTGGCTGCCGCCGTGTGGTCCCCCACGTCGCTGTGTATGGCGTAGGCGAAGTCAATGACTGTGGCACCGCGCGGGAGCGCAAGAATCTGGCCTTTGGGCGTGAAGACGTAAACGGCATCGGGGAAGAGATCCACTTTGACATGGTCCCAGAACTCGGCGGCGTCGCGGGTTTCATTCTGGATGTCCAGCAAAGATTGCAGCCATTTGGTTCCCAGGCGCTCGGCGGAGCTCCCTTCGGCATCTTGCTGCTTGTAGAGCCAGTGCGCGGCTACGCCCGCTTCTGCCACCAGATGCATTTCTTCGGTACGCATCTGAAACTCGATATTCACGTTCGAAGGACCCACCAACGTGGTGTGCAGCGATTGGTAGCCGTTGACTTTGGCAATCGCGATATGGTCCTTGAACTTGCCCGGCACGGGCTTGTACATCTGATGGAGGATGCCGAGCGCGGTGTAGCATGCAGTGACGCTTCCCACGATCACGCGAAAGCCATAAATATCGGTCACCTGGGCAAAGCTCAGGTGCTTTTGTTCCATTTTCTGATAAATCGCGTAAAGCGTTTTCTCTCTGCCCGCCAGGCGCGCCTGCAGCCCCACCCGCGCAAAGGCAGCATCCACGTCGGCTTGCACCTTCTGCACCAGATCGCGTCGCCGATTGCGCGCTTTTCCTACGGCCTTGGACAGCGTCATGTAGCGCCACGGATGCAGGTAGCGAAATGACAGGTCCTGCAGTTCGCGATAGGTTTGGTTCAGCCCCAGGCGGTGGGCGATAGGAGCGTAGATTTCCAGCGTTTCTGAGGCAATGCGCCCCCATTTGGCGCGCGGCATGTCGCCCATGGTGCGCATGTTGTGGGTGCGGTCTGCCAACTTGATGAGGATGACACGCACGTCGCGCGCCATCGCAAGCAGCATTTTGCGAAACGATTCGGCCTGGTTTTCTTCGCGCGTGTCGAACTGCAGCTTGTCGAGCTTGGTCAAGCCGTCCACGAGTTCCGCCACGCTGGCGCCAAAACGCTCTATCAGATCCGCTTTGGTGACGCCGCAGTCTTCCATGGCGTCGTGCAAGAGCGCTGCCATCAGAGCCTGGGCGTCAAGCTTCCATTCGGCACATTGCGCCGCCACGGCAATCGGGTGCGTGATATAGGGCTCGCCGCTGTTGCGCAATTGCCCGAGGTGGGCTTCGTCGGCATAGCGATAAGCCTGGCGCACCAGTTCCACCTGCGAAGGCTCCAGGTAGTCCAGACTGTCGGTCAGCGCAGCGAAGCTGGCGGCTGCTGCGTTGGCGGCGGCCACGGCATTGCTCACAGGGAGTGTGCGCTCCTGTGCCTGACTATCAGCCACAGGGGCTGCGTTCGACTCCACGTTCATGCCTTAAATGTAGCGCGCGAGCTTGCCGAACTGCAGCAGCATGAAAAAAGCACCGGCTTGCGGTGCTTGTTTTCGGATGGGCCCGCGCGTCAGCCGGGAACCTTCTTGAGCATTTCTATGCCCACCTTGCCCGCTGCAATTTCGCGCAGCGCCGTGACACCGGGCTTGTTGCGGCTTTCGATACGCGGCGTATGGCCCTGGCTCAGCATGCGCGCACGGTAGGTTGCAGCAAGAACAAGCTGAAAACGGTTGGGGATCTGCTCAAGGCAGTCTTCGACGGTGATGCGGGCCATGGATTCTCCGAAAGGGTCAAGGGATGTTCAGCAATTCGAACGTCTCTGAACGTGCGCGGCGTTGCGCCGCGTATTTGAGTCGCTGGGCGTGTGCAATTGCCTTGAGGTCAAAAAGCGCGCGCTCAAATAGCTCGTTGATTATAACGAAGTCGAATTTGTGCACCTGCGCCATTTCCGCCTTGGCGTTGCGCAGCCGCATTTGTATGACTTCTGACGAATCCTCGCCCCGGCGCTCCAGACGCGAGCGCAACTCGTCCCAACTCGGCGGCAGGACGAAGACGAGCACCGCGTTGGCAAATGCCGCCTTGATCTGCAGAGCACCTTGAAAGTCAATCTCCAGAATGACGTCGTTTCCCTGTGCGATCCGCTCCTCGATGGATTTCTTGGAGGTGCCGTAGCGATTGCCGTGCACCAGCGCCCATTCCACGAACGCGTCGCTGGCCACCATGGCGTCAAATTCGGACTCGGAGGCGAAGAAATACTCCCGTCCATGCTTTTCCTGCCCACGCGGTGCGCGCGTCGTGTGGGAGATGGACGGGTGGACGTGCGAATCGAGTTCCAGCAGGGCTTTGACAAGGCTCGATTTGCCAGCGCCACTGGGGGCGGCAACGACGAAAAGGTTGCCTGGGTATTCCTTGCTTGTACTCATGATCGGTTGGCGCCGCAGCGGGCGTTTTACTCTAGGTTTTGCACCTGTTCGCGCATCTGCTCGATCAGGACTTTCATGTCTACGCTGATGCGTGTGAGCTCCAGGGCCGATGATTTGGACCCCAGCGTGTTGGCTTCGCGGTGCAGTTCTTGAATCAGGAAGTCCAGCCGCTTGCCCACTTCGCCACCCTTGCCCAGGAGCCGCTCGATCTCGGTGATATGCGAGTCGAGCCGCGTCACTTCCTCGGCCACGTCGATGCGGATCGCGAAGGCGGTGGCTTCGGACAGCGCCCGATCCTGCGCTGCCTCGGGCGTGGCGCTTCCCTCGGCCAGGCCCATGGCCTCCTTCCAGCGATCCATGAAACGCTGGCGCTGCTGTTCCACCAACTGTGGTACGAGGGGGGTGGCCAGCTCCGTCAGTGCACGCAATTGCTTGAGGTGGCCGCGCAGCATGGCCGACAGGCGCTCTCCCTCCTGGGCGCGGGCATCCAGAAGGCCCGTGAGCACGTTTTGTGCGAGTTGCGTGATGTTGAGGGCGCCGGCGTCAAGCGCAGGCGTCGAGTTGCTGCACAGACGCAAGACGTCGGCTACGGAAAGCGGGCGAGCTTCTGGCAGCCAGGACTGCACGGCGTCCTGCATGGACGACAGGCGCTGCAGAACGCGCGTGGGTGGGTCAGGCAGTGCATTGCTGTCCAGACCTTCAAGTGCGGCACGTACTTCGATCTTGCCGCGTTTGACTTTGGCGGTGACCAGGGCGCGCAGCATGGGCTCGAAACTACGCAGCTCGTCAGGCAGGCGAAACGACAGGTCGAGAAAGCGGCTGTTGACCGAGCGAATCTCCATGCCCAAGCGGCGCACGGCTTGCGTGCGAGGCTCGCCTTCCGCGCTTGCGGCAGGGGCGCCAGTCTGGGCGCTGGCGTAGCCGGTCATGCTGTAAACTGCCATGGGACTTTTCTTGTTTGCTAGCGAACCGGCGATTATCCGGGTTCTCGTCCGCCATCGAAACACACGCGCAGAATATGTCCAAAATCAAGCCGGCACCGCTGCCCCCCGACACCGTGATTGGCGGCTACCGCGTGGTACGGCGGGTGTCGTCCGGCGGCTTCGGTGTCGTTTATCTGTGCATGGACCCAGATGGTCAGCAGGTGGCCGTCAAAGAGTACCTGCCTTCGTCCTTGGCAACGCGTACCCCAGGCGAGCTGCTGCCCAAGGTGCCGCCTGAAAAGCTGTCTCTCTATCGCCTGGGGCTCAAGAGTTTTTTTGAAGAAGGCCGCGCCTTGGCGCAGATATCGCACGCCTCGGTGGTCAGCGTCCTCAATTTCTTCCGGGAAAACGAAACCGTCTACATGGTGATGAACTACCTGGAGGGCGCCACCCTGCAGGATTTCATCATCACAGCGCGCGATCTCAAGCAGCAAAAGGTGTTCCGCGAGTCCACCATCCGCTCGCTCTTTGACGAAGTGCTGCGCGGCATGCGCATCGTGCACCAGCACAAGATGCTGCACCTGGATATCAAGCCAGCCAATATTTTCATCACCGACGACAACAAGGCAGTGATGATTGATTTTGGCGCGGCGCGTGAAGTGCTCTCCAAAGAAGGTAACTTCATTCGCCCGATGTACACGCCGGGCTTTGCTGCCCCCGAGATGTACCGGCGCGATTCCTCCATGGGCCCCTGGACCGACATTTACGCCCTTGGTGCCTGCATCTACGCCTGCATGCAAGGTTTTCCGCCCAATGAAGCGCCGCAGCGGCAGGACAAGGATCGCCTTTCGCTCTCGCTCGCGAAGCTGCGCGGCGTGTATTCCGACAATCTCATTGAGGTGGTCGAGTGGTGCATGGCGCTGGACCCGCTCTCGCGGCCGCAATCGGTGTTTGCGCTGCAAAAGGAACTCTCGCGCGAGGGCGAGCGCCGGTACACCAAGCTCACAGTGACCGAAAAAATGCGCCTGCAGCTCGATACCCTGGTTGCGGAAACGCGCAAAAGCGTGACGCGGCCTGGCGACGCTCCGGCAGCCGGAGTCAAGGCCAAATGAAGTTTTCCATTTTTCAGATCAGTCGGCGTGGCGGGCGTGAGAACAACGAAGACCGCATGGGGTACTGCTACACGCGGGAGTCGGGCCTTTTTGTGCTTGCCGATGGGATGGGTGGTCACCCTGAGGGCGAAGTGGCAGCCCAGATTGCGCTGCAGACCGTGGCCGCCATGTACCAGCGGCAGGCCAAGCCGCAACTGCCAGATGTGCCGGAGTTTCTATCGAACGCCCTGCTTGCGGCCCACCACCAGATCCTGCGTTACGCAAGCGACAAGGGAATGATCGATTCGCCGCGCACCACCTTGGTGGCGGCCGTGGTCCAGAACGGCTGCGCGAGCTGGGTGCACTGCGGCGATTCGCGCCTGTACATGGTGCGCGGCGGCGGCTTGCTGACGCGCACGCGCGACCACTCTTATCTTGAACTGCACAACATGCCACCAGGGCTTGAGCACATCAACCGCAACGTGCTGTTCACCTGCCTGGGTTCGCCCACCAAACCCATTTACGACACCACCGGACCGGTGCCCCTGGAGCAGGGGGACCGCATCTTGCTCTGCTCGGATGGCCTCTGGGGCACGCTGAGCGACGAGGAAATCGCCGCCGAACTGGGGCGCAACGTGGTGTCGCAGTCGGTTCCGGAACTGGTCGAAACTGCATTGCGCAAGGCCGGCGACAGCAGCGACAACGTCACCGTGGTGGCGCTGGAATGGGAGACGCCTGACAGTTTCGAGTCCACGCAGGGCGTGTCCACCGACAGCATCAGCGACGACGTGTTTGCCTCCACCATCCAGGCCGGACCGCTCGATGGACTGGTGGACGACCTGGACGACGCCGCCATCGAGCGCTCGATTGCCGAGATCAACGAGGCCATTCGGCGCTCGGCCGAGCGCAGACGCTGACCATGCGTCGCGCAGAGCACTGCGCAGATTGGCTCGCGCCCCACAGGCCGGCGCTTTCATTTTTTCAGAAGAATCTTGCCCATCATGAACCCAGTTTCCCGCTCCGGCGGCCGCGCCAGCCATGCGCTTCGCCCGGTGCGCATCACGCGCCAGTTCACCATGCATGCCGAAGGCGCTGTGCTGATCGAGTTTGGCAATACGCGTGTGCTGTGCACCGCATCGGTCGAAGAAAAAGTGCCCCCGCACCAGCGCGGCAGCGGGAAAGGTTGGGTCACGGCGGAATACGGCATGCTGCCGCGCGCCACGCACAAGCGCAGCGACCGCGAAGCTGCCAAGGGCAAGCAAAGTGGGCGCACCCAGGAGATCCAGCGCCTCATTGGCCGGTCGCTGCGCGCGGTGTTTGATCTGGAGGCCCTGGGAGAGCGCAGCATCGTGCTCGACTGTGATGTGCTGCAGGCCGACGGCGGCACCCGCACGGCCGCCATCACCGGCGCGTGGGTGGCCGCGCAGGACGCTGTCGCTTCGCTCGTAGCGCGCGGCCTGCTGGCGCGCTCCCCCATTCGGGACGCCGTGGCGGCCGTCTCGGTGGGCGTGGTGGACGGAGTGCCCCTGCTTGACCTGGACTACCCCGAGGACGCCGCCTGCGACACCGACATGAACGTGGTTATGACCGGTGCTGGACACTTCGTGGAAGTGCAGGGCACGGCAGAAGGCGCGGCATTCAGTCGCGCAGAAATGAATGCGCTGCTTGACCTGGCGCAGCAAGGCATTGCCGAGTTGGTACTGTTGCAGCGTGAATCGCTCCTAAAAAAGTAGCTGCTGGCGATTTCTGGATAAGCGCTGGAGGCATATTTGACTATGAAAATCGTTCTTGCATCGAACAACCTGGGCAAGCTTGCAGAACTGCAGGTCTTGTTCGCCCCGCTGGGCGTCTCGCTGGTGCGCCAGGCCGAGCTGGGCGTGGGCGAAGCCGAAGAACCGCATCGCACATTTGTCGAGAACGCGCTGGCCAAAGCACGCTTTGCCGCACAGCACACGGGCCTGCCGGCACTGGCTGACGATGCGGGCTTGTGCGTGGATGCATTCGGCGGGCTGCCGGGCGTCGACACGGCGCACTACGCCGTGCAGTTCGGCTACCCCAAGGGCGACGACAACAACGTGCGCGCCCTGCTCGAACAAATGCGGGGCCAGGACAATCGCCGCGCCGCGCTGGTCAGCACCCTGGTGGCGCTGCGCAGCCCGCAAGACCCAGAGCCCTTGATTGCCGTGGGCCGGGTCGTGGGCGAGATCGCGCTTGCGCCACGGGGTGGGCACGGTTTTGGCTTTGATCCGGTGATGGTCATTCCTGAACTCGGCAAGACCTTTGCCGAGCTTGATCCGGAAGTCAAAAACAGCCTGAGCCACCGGGGCCGCGCGGCTCGCAGCATGCTGGCCTTGATGCGCGCCAACTGGATGGGATGACCACCAGTTTGAGCCACTGCGTACCGCCACCCCATGACCATTCCCATCCTTCCCGCCGACGAAGCGGCGCCAGCGCCGCAGCGCGACATCCAGCACTACATGCGTCCCGGCCTGCTGCAACTGCGGGCGCTGCCGCCGCTTTCTCTCTATGTGCACCTGCCCTGGTGCCTGAAGAAATGCCCATACTGCGACTTCAACTCGCATGCCGTCGGGGGTGCGGGTGCCTTGCCCGAGGCGCGATACCTGGACGCCTTGCGCGCCGACCTGGAAGCCGCCTTGCCGCTGGTCTGGGGCCGACCAGTGCAGACGGTCTTCATTGGCGGAGGCACGCCCAGCCTGTTTTCGCCGGCCTCCATCGACCAGTTGCTGGGAGACATCCGCGCGCTGCTGCCGCTGACGGCGGGCGCTGAGGTCACGCTTGAAGCCAACCCCGGTACCTTTGAAAAAGACCGCTTTCGCGCCTACCGCGCCGCCGGTGTCACACGCCTGTCCGTCGGCGTGCAAAGCTTCAGCGACACCCATCTGGCGGCGCTGGGCCGGGTGCACGACGGTGCGCAGGCCCGTGCCGCCGTAGAAGAGGCGGCGCAGGCTTTCGACACCTTCAACCTTGACCTGATGTACGCCCTGCCGGGGCAAGAGATGGCGGCGCTGGACGCCGATCTCGAGATTGCGCTGGCACTTGCGCCCCCGCACCTGTCGATCTACCACCTCACCATCGAGCCCAACACCGTTTTTGCCAAATACCCGCCGGTGGTTCCCGAGGACGATCTGGCCTACGCCATGCTGGACCGCATCACCGAACGCACTGCGGCGGGGGGTCTGCAGCGCTATGAGGTGTCCGCCTATGCGCGAGCCGGCCACGAATGCGCGCACAACCTCAACTACTGGCAGTTTGGCGACTACCTGGGCATCGGCGCCGGTGCGCACAGCAAACTCAGTTTTGCCCACCGCGTGGTGCGCCAGACGCGGTTTCGGGAGCCCGTGCTGTATATGGAGCGCGCGCTCTCGGGCAACGCCGTTGCACAAGATGCCGATGTGCGCCGCGCCGACCTGGCATTCGAGTTCATGCTCAACGCCTTGCGGCTGCGGGGTGGCTTTGGGCTACAGGATTTCGTTGAACGCACTGGCCAGAGTGTCGCCTCCATCGCCCCGGCGCTGGACAAAGCCGAAGCCCAGGGCTTGATTGCGCGCGACATGGTGCATGTGCGCCCCACGGAGCGGGGCTTTGACTTCTTGAGCAATCTGCAGGAATTGTTCCTGCCTGGCTGACCTGGCCGACGCCTTACCCGCAGCGCGCCGCGACAATGCGCCCGCTGGCGTCCACGTCCAGATTCAGCCGCTCGGCGTCGTATTCCTTGGTCACCATTTGCCCTGGGCGAATGGTGCGTGCCATGCGGGCGCCTGCGGCGACGCGGGCCGCCTCCACGTTGCGTGCGGTGCTGTTCTGGCCAATGGCCGATTGCGCCGGGCCAGCGTCGCAGCGCCCCCCAGGCGGTGGAATGTTGGGCCGCACGTCGATCGGCGCAGGTGGTGGTGGGCTGGCGCAAGCCGCCAGCAGAGCGGCGGCGGCCAAGGCGGGAATCAGGCGGGGGTGCATGCAAGCGTTCCTTGGTTCAAAGCCTGCACCATAGCGTGGGCGGCAGGCCGCCCACGTCAGCATGCGTAACTGGGCATTTCAGCCCATCCCCGGCATGCCGCAGATCGCGGTGCGGACAGCGATGGGTGTCGGCAACGAGGTTTCCAGGCGCAGAGCTTCCGGTCTGGGCGGGTCGCGTCAGGGCGGTGGGAAACCATGGGATGTCGCGGATTGACAACCCACCGCTCTGGCGTATCGTGCTTTTCATCAAAGAGAGGGTATGCGATGGGTGTTGTTTATCACTACGGGCTGGCAGATTTTCAAACCATTGCGGCCGGTGCGGCCGTGCTGGCCAGTGGTGGTGGCGGCAGCTACCAAGATGCCTGTTCGATCCTTCAGGAGCTGGCCAGCCAGGGCTGGAGTGGCACGGTTACCGTACAGGACTATGACGGCGCCACCAATGCCTGTGTGTTGGCCATCATGGGCTCGCCCGATGCGGCCGACAGCCTCACGCTGTCGGCGGTGCAAAACTCGATCAGCAATACCGTCGCCGTGATGGAGGCCAGCACTGGCGCTGTACTGAGCGCCCTGATCCCCGTCGAGATCGGGCCCATCAACTCGCTGGTGCCGCTGATTGGCGCGGCCATGTCCCAGGGCGCGGTGTGGGTGGTGAACGGCGATGGCGCCGGCCGTGCGGTGCCCGAACTGCCCCAGACCACCTATACCGGTGGGGAGCAGCTCGCGCCATGCCCTGCCGCCCTGGCCAGCGATGCCTCCACCCTTGCAGATCTCGAAACGGCCGTGTTGGGGGCATCCAGCGCCGCGCGGGTCGAAACCCTGGCGGGCGGGGTGGTGGCTGGATTTGGCGGGTATTCGGGCATTGCCATGTGGCCCTCCAACGCCAGCAACGGCTTTGCCTTGTCGGGCAGCTACCTTGCGGGCACGTTGGAGCAGGCGCGCGGCTTGGGGCAGTTTCTGCTGCAGGCTGCGACGCCGCCGGCCACCGCAATTGTGGCAAATACCATCACCACGCTGACCGGCCGCTCTGCCAGCGCGGTGGTGACCAACTTCTTCATCACCTCGGTCACGCAGTCCACGTCCAGCGCGTCGCTCGATTCGGGCATCATCCGCCTGGACAACACGCAGGACCCGGCCCAGAGTACCGAGACGCACTACCTGTACAACCTGAACGAGAGCCTCATCACGTACTCGTCTGCAAGCACGAGTCCCGACGTCATCGCCCCGGACTCCATCTGCTACTACTCGGAGAGTACGGGGCGCGGCTTCTCCAACGCCAGCGACGACCTGGCCCTGTACTTTGACGCCACCATGGGCAAAAGCACGGGTCAGAGGGTGAGCGTGATTGCCGTGAAAGCGGCGCCCCAGCTTTACAACACGCCCGGTGTCGTGGCGTCGTTTGCTGCGCTTCTGCGCAATATGGGCTACGCAGGCGCCATGCCAGCGGCCTGATGGATCCACTGGTTTGATGCCATGGGTGATGAAGCAGACCTGAACAGGGAGCGGCTGGAGCTAGTGCTGGAAGCCGCGGGGCTGGATCTGTGGGAGAACGATCTGGTAAGCGGCCAGGTCACTCACAAGGCCACCAAGACATTTTTGGAGCTGGGCTTCACCGAGGACGAAATTGTCTCGGGGGTGCAGGACATCTTTGGCCTGTTTCACCCCGGCGACCTCGACAGAGTGCAGCAGGCTGTGGCCGACCATGTGGCGGGCATCACGCCGCAATACCGCGCCGAGTTCCGGCTGCGCTCGAAGGCGGGCGAGTGGATCTGGTTTGCCAACTACGGCCGCATCATGGACCGCAGTAGCGCCACGCCCGGCAAACGCCTGATTGGCGTCACCTTCAATATCCACGATCGCAAGCAGAAAGAAGACGAGATTGCGCAAATCAACCACCAGTTGGTCGAGCAGAACAAGCTGTTGCAAGAGCTGAACGCTGCGCTGGAACTATTGGCGGCCCACGATGCGTTGACTGGCCTGGCCAACCGGCGCGCGCTCATGCAGATGGGGGCCAACGAATGCAAGCGCACCGAGCGTTTCGATCACCCTCTGTCGCTGATGGTGGTGGATATTGACCTGTTCAAGACGGTCAACGATGCCTGGGGGCACTTGGCAGGCGACCGCATGATCTGCGCTGTGGCTCAGGCTTGTGCGGCGCGCAAGCGCAGTGGTGTGGACATCGTGGCGCGCTTTGGCGGGGAGGAGTTCGTCATCGTGTTGCCTGAAACCGATGGCGTCAGCGCCTTGCGCGTGGCCGAATCACTGCGCAACGAAGTGGCCGCGACGAGCGTGCCGGTCAATGATGAGGGGACGTGCCTGTCGGTCACCGTGAGCATTGGCGTGGCCACGATGCGCAAGGGTTCAGGGCTCGGTTTTGAAGAACTGGTGAACCGGGCCGACAAGGCTCTCTACCGCGCCAAGGAGAGGGGGCGCAATGCCGTGTACTGCGCGGATGTGCCGCAGGGTTCCGTTTCTGCAGTGCATATGCTCGTCGGTTCCGGTGAAGACAGGAGCGGCGCACTGCTCACTTGAGCCAACTTGTAAGGCGGAGCGACCAGCAAATGCAGGGCGCCAAAATTCTAGTAAAAATGGGCTCTAGCGCTTATCTATAAAGCGTAGCAAGCTATAAAAAAAGAAGTAAAAATCAAGCATCCGCGCTTCATCAAGCTATTGGCATCGACCTGCAGCCTGATGAATCGCCGCCCGGATTCTCTGGTAGGTGCGCATTTGGCGGAGACTGTGAGATTCGAACTCACGGACGGTTGCCCGTCGGCAGTTTTCAAGACTGCTGGTTTAAACCACTCACCCAAGTCTCCTGTGGCAGGCCCGCATTCTAGCGGGGCGCGCTGTTCTCACATGCCCAGCGAGCGCAGCAGCTCATCGGTGTCGTTGTCGGGTGGTGGTGGTGGGGCGACGTCGCGTGGGGCATTGGCTTCCGCCATGACTTCATCGGGGTTGGCCCGTTGCTGCGGCTCGAAGTCGTAGAGCTTGAGGAACTCGGTGCGGTCAATCGCCAGCTCCAGGTAGAAAATGTTGTTGTTGCCTGTGTAGAAGGTCACGCGCCGGGCCTCGGGCTGGTCGAGGTTCGCGTCCACGCTCAACATCACCTGTTTGTTGAGCACCAGCATCTTGGGCTGATTCTGGGTGATGTGGGTTTGCAGTTCGCGCCGCACTTTGCCCGTGAAGTCGCCGGCCACCTGGTTCATCAACTCGCCCATGACATTGCTCACCTCGTCGGAGGTATACGAGCGCGCCAGTTCGTCCTTGGACATGCCCATGCTCAGGAGGTAACTGGAATACAGCTCCATCGCCGCCTGGGCCGAGAAGTTGATCACCATCAGGCCCGAGAATCCGCCGTCGAACAGCACGAAGCAGCCAATATCAGGCCGCAGGCAGGTCTTGGTGATGCGCTGCACCATGGCCGAGTATTGAATCTGGCTCTGGGTTGCAACAGTCAGCACACGCGTTACCGAATTGCACAAACTGGTCAGCACATGTTCGGTGCTGTAGACGACGCGGTCGGTGGAGGAGCTCATGGTGCGTTCTCGGTGGTGATGTGCTGGCGCGAAGCTGCATGGTAGGGCATGGCGCGACGAGGGCGTGCTGGAATTTTTGGCGTTGGGCGGGCGTGTGCACGATTTGAAGGGCCCGTTGGGCCCAGATTGAGGCTGCGCCGAGCGCGGCTCACAGCGGGCGCACCCGTCGCCGGGCGCCAAGCGATGCGGCCCCGAACGCCAGAATGGCAAGCCACTTTGCCGTTGCTGCCAAGGCCGCCAGCGCATACAGCGTGGACGCGGCGGCAGGCCTGCCATCGGTTAGCAGCAGGTGCAGGGCGTTTTCGCCCGCATCTGCCAGCGCTGCGACGGGAAGCGACCACACAACGAGCCAGGCCAGTCTGCGGTGCATAGCCCGCGCCGCCGCGCACTGCCGGCCGTAGGCAAAGCCAAAGGCGCCATACAGCACCAGGAGCACAAAGTCGGCCGAAAAATGGGCACGGTAGAGCGCGATGCCGTGCGCCTGCCACTGCTCCAATACGCCTTGAAACGATGACGCTGTGAAAGAAAACTGCAGCCGCAAGATGCCCGGCTCCAGCGGTGCGAGATACACGGCGATGCCGATGAACACGGCCAGTGCTGCGAGGCCAAGGTAAAGAGGGCGAAGCATGGTGTCGAGGGCAGACGGTGTTGCGGGCTGTTTTTCAGGCAGGCAGATGGGGCACCACCTCGTGCCATTGTCCCGGTGCAAGGCCGTCCAGGCACCAGGGCCCGATCTGCACCCGCACCAGGCGCAGCGTGGGCAGGCCCACCGCAGCGGTCATGCGGCGCACCTGGCGATTGCGGCCCTCGCGCAGGGTGAGGGCAATCCAGTGTGTGGGAATCTGGGTACGTACGCGGATGGGCGGGTCGCGAGGCCACAGCGCGGGATCTGGCAGCAGAGCCGCCTCGGCCGGGCGCGTGATGCCGTCGCTCAGCCGCACGCCGGTACGCAATTTTTCCAACGCTGCTTCGTCGGGTGCACCTTCCACCTGCGCCCAATAGGTCTTGGGCAGCTTGTGGCGCGGGTCGGCAATGTGCGCTTGGAGTGCCCCGTCGTTGGTCAGCAGGAGCAGGCCTTCGCTGTCGCGGTCCAGCCGGCCGGCGGGATAGACGTTGGGGACGTCGACAAAGTCGCTCAGGGTCTGGTGCGTGCCGTCGCCGCTGAACTGGCTGAGCACGTCAAAAGGCTTGTTGAGCAGGAGCAGACGTGGCTCCGATGGCGCAGGCCGGGCTCTGCGCCGTACCTGGGGCTGCGCGGGGCGGGGGTGTGAGGGCGGCGCAGTCGCCATACCTGTGGGCCGCCGTTTTAGCTGCCCGTCAGCGCCCGGTAGGCGCTGCGTGTTTCGGGGGACACCGAGGCCACCAGTTGGGCGTGGGGCGTGTGGTGCCGCGTCAGCATGCGCGCCGACGCCACCGCGCGCGACTTGCAGAACCAGTGGCAACTGTGTTGCATGAGGAACAGTTCGGCAGAAATGAGAAAGGCACGGTCGCGCGGCGAACGCGCTGCATCGGTGCGCAGGGCGCGCGCGATGCCGTTGGCATGCACGGCCAGCAGCTTGCGCATATCAAAGCTGGCATGCGGCAGCAGGGTGCTGGCCCAGGGCAGCGAGAACGCCAGCGTACTGGCCCGCGCCTGGGCAGCGGGCACGGCGGCAAAATCGCGCGCCAACTGGGCGAACTGGGTGGCAAGCTGCGCTTCGCTGCCCTCCAGTACGGCAAATATCTGCGCCTGGCGCGCGGGATCGCTCTCGCCCAGGGCGCGCAGATAGCCTTGCGTCACGGTTTCCATCAGCTTTTCAATTTGCAGTGGGCCCAGGTGGTGGGCGAGCAGGGCAATGCGCTGGCGCTGCTGGTGGCCGTTGGCCATCAGCAGGCCGCTGCCACCCAAGAGCAGAAGAAGAAAAACGGGGTCCATGAATGTGCGTCGGGTTGAGGGCGATGCTGAATAAGTCACCGCGATGACGCGTGCCGTGCTTCGGGATGGGATGCAAGGGGGCGGCCCTCCGCGCGCGAACCGCAGTCATAGCGGCAGCTATGGCGAGGATTTGCAACGCCGCAGACCGCCCGAGGTGCGGATGCGCGGCGCGTAAGGGACTTGTTCAGCATTGCCTTAGATTTCAAGGTTGTCGATGAGGCGCGTCGGGCCCAGCCGGGCGGCGCCCAGCACCACCAGCGCATCGCCCGGCTTGGGTGCCAGCAGGTCACTGCGGCGGCGCACGCTCAGGTAATCCGTTTGCCAGCCGCGTGCATCGAGCTGCGCACGCGCCGCTTGCTCCAGCGCCTCGCGCTGCGCGGGCAGGGCATCGCCGGCAGCTTTTGCGGCTTCGCCCAGAGTGCGCAGCGCCCTGGACAGCGCAACGGCCTCGGCGCGCTCGGATGCGCTCAGGTAGCCGTTGCGCGAACTCAGCGCCAGGCCGTCCGGGGCGCGCTCGGTGGGGTTGGCGACGATGTCGATGGGAAGGGTAAATTGCTGCACCATGCGCCGCACCACCATCAGTTGCTGGTAGTCTTTCTGGCCAAACACTGCGATGCCACTCGTCTTGCCGGCAAACACGGCGGAAAACAGCTTCATCACCACCGTGCACACGCCGGTGAAGAAGCCGGGACGAAATTCGCCTTCCAGCAGGTCGGCGAGCTGCGAATCGGGCAGTATTTTGAAGGTTTGTGGCTCGGGGTACAAATCGCGCTCGCGCGGGGCAAACAGCACCTGGCAGCCGGCAGCGGCCAGACGCTCGCAGTCGGCGTCCCAGGTGCGCGGGTAGCTATCGAAATCTTCGTGCGGCAGGAACTGCAGTCGGTTCACAAAGATGCTCGCCACCGGCACTTCGCCCAGTTGCACGGCGCGGCGCATCAGGGCGATGTGGCCATCGTGCAGGTTGCCCATGGTGGGCACAAAGGCGGGGCGGCCGAGGGGGCCGAGTACGGCGCGCAGGTCGGAGATGCTGTGGACGATGTGCATGAAAAAGAAGGAATGGTCGAAAAACTACCAGGCGTGCAATGCGTCGTCGGGGAAGGTCTGGGCCTTGACGGCGGCCACGTAGGCCTCCATGGCGCCGCGCACGCTGCCGGCGTCCTGCATGAAGTTGTGCACGAAACGCGCCATTTTCCCCAGGTTCATTCCCAGCATGTCGTGCAGTACCAGCACCTGGCCGGCCGTGCCCTTGCCGGCGCCGATGCCGATGGTGGCGCACTGGGTCAGTTCGCTGGTCAGCTCGGCCGATAGCTGCGCCGGCACCATCTCCAGCACCAGCATGGCGGCGCCGGCATCCTGCAGCTCGCGCGCCTGGCGGCGCAGCGCCTGAGCGGCCTGGTCGGTCTTGCCCTGTACGCGGTAACCACCCAGGGCGTGCACGGTCTGCGGCGTGAGTCCCAGGTGGGCGCACACGGGAATGCCGCGCTCCACCAGGAACTGCACGGTGGGCGCCGTCCAGCCGCCGCCTTCGAGCTTGACCATGTGCGCGCCGGCGCGCATCAGGGCGCAGGCGCTGCGCAAGGCTTGTTCGCGGCTCTCCGCATAGCTGCCGAAGGGCAGGTCAGCAATCAACCAGGCGGTGCCCTGCACGCGGTGCAGGCCACGCGCCACGCTCTCCGTGTGGTAGACCATGGTCTCCAGCGTCACGCCCACGGTGCTCGGCAGCCCCTGGCAGACCATGCCCAGCGAGTCGCCCACCAGCAGGCATTCGACGCCCGCAGCATCGGCCACGGCGGCAAAGGTCGCGTCGTAGGCGGTCAGCATGGTGATTTTCTCGCCGGACTCACGCATCTGCTGCAGGCGCGGCAGGCTGACCGGGCGGCGCTGGGGCAGGGGCGATGCGGGAGGCAGGGTGCCGTAGGGCGTGCCTGCGGGCTGGACAGGCGGGGCAAGCGGTTCGGTCATGGCTGGCGGCGCTGAAACGATGGACCTGGGAGTGTAGTCGTGCCTCCTGTGCAGCTATTGCCCGGCCGCCGGATGTACCCCGCAGCCAGCGCTATGCTTGGCGCCCATGAACTCTTCTTTGGACACCCTTGAAGCCCCGCTGCGCGCGCAGGTGCTGCTGGACGTGGCCCGTGCACTGCAGGAAGACCTGGGCGCCGGCGACCTGACTGCGGGCCTGGTGCCTGCCCACCGGCGCGTGCGCGCCCGTATCCTGGTGCGCGAGGCGGCGGTGCTGTGCGGCGCCCCATGGGCTGAGGCCGCGCTGCGCACTCTGGACCCGGCCGTCGAACTCACCTGGCATGTGGCCGAGGGCGGACGCTGCGCTGCGGACCAGATGGTGCTTGAAATGCAGGGTGACGCCCGTGCCCTGCTCAGCGCCGAGCGCACGGCTTTGAATTTTCTGCAGATGCTGTCCGCCGTGGCTACGAAGACGCGCAGCTACGTGGACGCCGTGGCCGGCACCAAGGCGCACATCGTGGACACGCGCAAAACCCTGCCCGGCCTGCGCATTGCACAGAAATACGCGGTGCGGATCGGCGGCGGCACCAACCACCGCATCGGCCTGCACGACGCCGTGCTGATCAAGGAAAACCACATTGCCGCTGCCGGTGGCGTGGCCGCCGTGCTGCGCGCAGCGGCCGAGGTGGCGGCGCGCGCCGAATTCATCGAAATCGAGGTCGAAACGCTGGAGCAATTGCGCGAGGCGCTGGACGCTGGCGCGCGCATGGTGCTGCTCGACAACATGGACATCGCCACGCTGCACGAGGCAGTGCGCACCAATGCGGCGCACTCGGGCGGAGGCGCCATTCTTGAGATTTCGGGTGGTGTCACGCTGGATGGCCTGCGTGCGCTTGCAGAAACCGGGGTCGACCGCATCTCCACCGGAGCGCTGACCAAGGACGTGAAGGCCACGGACTTTTCGATGCGCATAGAAGTATGGTGAACAACCCCCTGCGTCGCCTTCGGCGCCTCCCTGCCGCCGTCAGAGACGACTGCTCTTCGGGCACGTCCAAGCCTGCGTCGGCAGGCTTGGAGCCGCGGCCCTCAGCCCCTTCTCTCGCTGCGCGGGAAGGGGGACGACGCCAGTGCGGCGGGGCGGCCCTTGCACGGCGTCCGCTGGCCTTGGCCCTGCAACTTCGACGTTTGGCCGGTGCAGTGAAGCACCCTGGAGCACTGAAATGAATTCTGTTATTGCCATTAAAGAGATCGAGTACGAACAGCCCCGCGAGGGCACGGACGGCTCCACCTGCTCCACCAAATACGCGTGGGCGCGCGTGCCCACCGAGCTGACGCAGGACGAGCGCGCTGCCACCAAGGACAAGATCCGCCGCCTGCTCAAGGAGAAGAACGCGGTGATGGTGTCGCACTATTACGTGCACCCCGACCTGCAGGACCTCGCAGAGGAAACCGGCGGCATCGTCAGCGATTCGCTGGAGATGGCGCGCTTTGGCCGCGACCACGCGGCGCAGACGCTGGTGGTCTCGGGTGTGCGCTTCATGGGCGAGACGGCGAAGATCGTCTCGCCCGAAAAGACCGTGCTTATGCCCGATCTGGATGCCACCTGCTCGCTTGACCTGGGCTGCCCCATCGACGCATTCAGCGCGTTTTGCGACCAGCACCCGGACCGCACGGTGGTGGTCTACGCCAACACCAGCGCTGCGGTGAAGGCGCGTGCCGACTGGCTTGTCACGTCGAGCTGCGCGCTCGACATCGTGCGCGCGCTCAAGGACGCCGGGCAAAAAATCCTGTGGGCGCCCGACCGGCACCTGGGCGCCTACATCCAGCGTGAGACCGGCGCCGACATGGTGATGTGGAACGGCGCGTGCATCGTGCACGACGAGTTCAAGGCCTTCGAGCTGGAAGCGCTGAAAAAAGACCATCCCGGCGCCAAGGTGCTGGTGCACCCCGAGTCGCCGCCCGACGTCGTTGCGCTTGCCGATGCAGTGGGTTCGACCTCTGCCATCCTGCGAGCGGCGCAAGAGATGGATGCGCGTGAGTTCATCGTTGCCACTGACAGCGGAATGATGCACAAGCTGCGCACGCTGAACCCCGACAAGGTGTTCTACGAGGCCCCCACCGCTGGCAACAGCGCCACCTGCAAAAGCTGCGCCCATTGCCCCTGGATGGCGATGAACGGCCTGGCCGGCGTGGCTCAGGTGCTGGAAACTGGCGCCAACACCATCCATGTGGATCCGGCCATCATCCCGCGCGCCCGCCTGCCGATTGACCGCATGCTGGCCTTTACCGCCGCGCTAAAGAAGGGGCAACCTGTAGCGGGGCTGGTGCCGAATATTGGTGCGGCGTAGAATTTGCTATTGTATTGATAGCTGTCAGCGCTTTCTACTTATGCGCTAGAGCCAATTTCTCATAAGAAGAATGCGTTCCCTGACTTCCTTCGGCTTGCTGCACCGTGCAAGGTCGTGCCTGCCGTGAAGCGCGTTTCCCCGCCAGAGGCCGAGACGGCCCGCATCGACTTTGCCCAGCCGCTGGATGCCGCCGCTCCGCGCCTGCGCTGTGCCTTTGGCGTACCGCGCCAGGTGCTGGTGGCGCAGCAGGTGGGCGAGGTTCGCGCCGTGCTCGATGCCGTGCATGCCGCCGCGCAGCAAGGCCACTGGTGCGTGGGCTATGTGCGCTACGAGGCGGCGCCTGCCTTCGATACCGCGCTGCAAACCTACACTGCAGACGGTCCGCTGGCCTGGTTTGCCGTGCACGATGCCCCCCAGCCCTGGCCTGCCGAGGAGCCGCAGGAGACGGCGCGTGTGGTGTGGAACAGCGGCCTGGAGCGCAGCGCCTTTGACGCCGCGCTGGGCCGCATCCAGCAGGCCATCGGCGCGGGCGAGCTGTACCAGGTCAACTACACCGGACCCCTTACCGGCGCGCTGCAAGGCAGTGCGGCGGCGCTGTTTGCCGCGCTGCAGCGCGCCCAGCCCGGCGGCTATGCGGCGCACATCGGTGCGGGAGGTGAGCAGGTGCTCTCCGTCTCGCCCGAATTGTTTTTTGACTGGCAGGACGCACCGGGTGGTGGCGATATTCTGGCTCGCCCCATGAAGGGCACGGCAGCGCGCGGCGCCACGCCCGAGGAGGACGCCGCCCAGGCCACCCAACTGCGCACCGCGCCCAAGGAGCGCGCCGAAAACGTGATGATCGTGGACCTGCTGCGCAATGACCTTTCGCGTATTGCCCAGCCGAACAGCGTGCAGGTACCTCGGCTGTTTCATACCGAACCGCTGCCCACCGTGTGGCAAATGACCTCTGACGTGCGCGCGCGCACCCGAGCGGGAGTCCGTCTCGCCGATGTGTTTGGTGCGCTGTTTCCGTGCGGCTCCGTCACCGGGGCGCCCAAGGTGCGCGCCATGCAGATGATCCGCAGGCTTGAGCCGGGGCCGCGCGGGGTGTACTGTGGGGCGGTGGGAGTGGTGCGGCCCGGCGGCCCGGCAGCTGCTGGCGGCTTGTATCCGGTGGCGGCCACCTTCAACGTGCCCATCCGTACGGTGGTGCTTCGCACAGGTGAGACAGATTCGGGTACGGCGGTGCGCGTCACTTGCGGCATCGGCAGTGGCATCACTGTGGACTCCAACTGCCAGGGAGAATGGAATGAGTGGCGCCACAAGCGCGCCTTTGTCGAGCGCGCCAGCGAGTCGTTTGACCTCCTTGAAACCCTGGCGTTGATAGAAGGCAAGTTCGATCATGCCGATCTTCACCTCGCGCGCATGGGTGAAGCCGCAGCGCATTTCGGCCTTCCATGGAACTTGCACGCTGTTCGACAAGAGCTGCAGATTGCCGCGCTCCAGTGCCACGTCGGTGCATGGCGCGTGCGCCTTTTGCTGTCGGTCGATGGAAGTGCGCGCGCCGAAACCTTTGCCATGCACCCCACGCCTACACCGGTGCACCTGCAGCTTGCAGGCGAGCCGCTGCGAGAGGCCGCCGGAGAATTTTGCCGCTACAAAACCACACGGCGAGCGCACTACGACGCTTTTGCTCCGTCGCAACCGGGCGTGTTCGACACGGTCCTCTACAACGAAGCCGGTGAAATCACCGAATGCACGCGCGGCAATGTCGCGATGCGACTGGAGGGTCGCTGGGTGACTCCGCCGCTCGCATGCGGCTTGCTGCCCGGGGTGGGGCGTGCACTGGCGCTTCGCTCTGGCAGGTTGGAAGAAGCCGTGGTCTGTCTCGAAGATGTCCCACGTGTCCAGGCGTGGGCTTTTGTCAATAGCTTGCGCGGGTGGCTGGATGCGAAGCTGGTGATACCCGTCGTCTGAACAGCAGATGCTTGTACTGCTTGATCTGCGTCTATTGGTTGCATATGCTACGTAAGCTATAAGCGTTGTAGCAGCGCAGCATTGACCGCCCAGCGCTGGATGGCGCAGACCAGACAGCAAACCTTCCTGGAGGCGATGGAATATGGCTTTTGCGGGGATGGCCCTTAGCGAAACCGACGGCAAGGTATTTCTGAGCGTGGAGCCGGTGGATCGGCGCGAGTGCGTCGATGCGATCGCGCTGCACGATTGGCTGGTGCTGGAAGGTTTCGGCGGATACCAGCTCCATCATGATGCGCTGGAGCGCGTCGCAAAAGACAGCGCTGTGGCGTCGTCCCGCTTTGTTCTGTTGGTTGCGCAGCGCAGTGACGCCGCCATTGGCATTCAGGTGGCGCTTGATGCCATGTCGGCGGCATTGACGATCCATCCTGCACAGGGCGGTCGGCCGGCGAACTCTGAAGACGTGATCAATGCCTTGACGCTGGCCGGCGTCGTCGCCGGTATCGACGAAACCGCTGTTGGGCAAGCCGTCGCAGCCGGGACCTGCGAGGGATTGGTCGTGGCGCGTGGAGCACTGCCTGAAGACGGCCACGACGCCGAGTTTGAAGAGCTGATTCCCGCAACGCCTGACCGAACCCCCAAGCTGGATGAAAATGGGCTGATCGACTACCGCGAACACGATGGCTTCGTCATGGTGCATACCGGTGCTTTGCTGATGCGCCGAAAACCGGCCACGCCGGGGACTGCGGGTTTTACCGTGCGCGGTGATGTTCTCGCGGCCAAACCAGGTCTCGATGAGCCTTTTGCGCCCCAACTGGCGGGTGCCAAGGTGTCAGACGACGACCCCAATCTGCTGCAGGCCTGCCTGACTGGCCAACCGGTGCGCGTGCACGGCGGCGTCATGGTGGAACCTGTGCTGCGATTGGCCGAAGTCAGCATGGCTACCGGCAATATCTACTATGAGGGGACGGTCCATGTCGAAGGCGACATTGCCCAGGAGATGAAGGTCGAAGCCGGCGGCGACATCGTTGTCGGCGGCTTGGTGGATGGCGGTCTGCTGCAAGCGGGAGGCGACATCAATGTGGCGGGTGGAGTCATCGCACATGCCAGGCTGCACGCGCAGGGGTCTATTGCCGCGCGTTTTGCCGAGGCATCGCTGCTCCATGCCGGAACCGTGATCGCAATCCATGACATGGCCATGGAATGCGAGCTGCAGTCTCTGAACCAGATTCTCATCGGTACCGGATCGCCGCGTCGCGGGCGGCTCATAGGCGGGCGCGCCACGGCCATGATGCTCATCAAGACGCCCTTGTTGGGGTCTCCCACCAGTGGCGTCACGCATCTGGTGCTGGGCGCCAACCCAGTGCTCGAAGCGCGCTACCGCGACTTGCTGGCGCGCCTGGAGCAGGAGCGGGTGGCGCAAGAGAGCTTGCGCAAGCTGATCGCCCAGCTGACCGCAAGCGGGGATCCCCGCAGCATGCTCGGTCGGGCTCAGGCTTCGCTGGACCATGCCTGCAGCACCCATGCCCAGACCCAGTTGCAGCGCGACGAGGTCGAGCAACAACTGGCCTTGTCGCGCAGCGCCACGGTCGAAGTGGGCGTGGGAGTGGTGGGCGCGGCAGACTTGGCCTTTGGTAAGGTGAACATGCCGTTACGCCGCGAATTCCGTGCAGGCAACTTCCGACTTGATGCGGAAGGCGTGCTTGTCTATACCGATGGCAGCGGCTATGCGGTGCCAGTACTGCCGTAGCGAAACGCTGTTGTCGCCCCACATCTATTGGTGCGGCGCCTCGATTCTTTGGTCCCCCCGACAGGAATCGAACCTGTATCTAGCGCTTAGGAGGCACTCGTTCTATCCATTGAACTACGGGGAGTCTTGCTGGAGATTGTAAGTGGGGCTGAGGCGCAGGCAGCGGCGTCTCGCGGGCCATCCGACGCGGTCATGCGAGTTGACTGGACCACAGGCCGCCAGCGTACTGCGAGCGCGAGAATGAAAGGCCCAAGCAGGCGAATGAAGTGCCCTGCTGGCGGCAAAATCCATCGGGTTATCGCGCGACGACGAGATGCCGTTCAGGTTATCTCACTTCCATTTCTCTTACATATGCCTGACAAATGACAGACATTTCATTCAGGGTTTTCGAGTCTTTCGGGGTACCGACTGCAGTGCTAAATTGCATACTGTTTCGCATGGGAAACGCCCTTTCTTTATATTTTAATGCAAGGGTTAATTGCGATTTTGATCGGTGTCGGCATTGCCCGGTGGACGACGAACTCTCATAGTCGCATTTCTTTGTAACTTATCGGGCGAGGCCTGGATTCTGTCCCGGCTGAATTCAACGAGGAGAGATATGTCGGATTCCAAACTCCAAAACGGTGAAATTCCAGGAATTTCTCGTCGCAATGCGCTGCAGCTCAGTGCAGGTACCTTGCTGACAACTTTTGGCGGATTGCAATGGGCTTACGCGGCCGATCAGCCAGCCATGGGTACCTGGCCTGAAGGGTCCAAGGGCGATACCGTGTATCTGGGTGCGGCGGTTCCTCTGACTGGCACCTACGCCGTTCAGGGTGCGGACGAGCTCAAGGGCTGGGAGCTGGCGGTTGAGCACATGAATACCAACCACGCGCTGATGAAGAAGCTTGCGCCCAAGGTGAACAACGGTGTGTTGGGCAAAAAAGTGGCGCTGGTGTTTGCGGATTCGGGCGCCAAGCCCAATCAGGCGCTGCAGTCGCAGCAGACCTTCATCAACAAGAACAAGGTCGTGTTGATGACCGGATCCACCTCGTCGGCGGTGGCTGTGGCGTTGAACAAGTTTGCCCAGCGCGAAAAAATCCTCTACATGCCTGGAATTTCCGGCTCCAACGACACCACTGGCAAGGATTGTGTCCGTTACGGCTTCCGGCAGGGATTTTTCGGAGAAATGGCAGCCAATGCCATTGGTCCGGTGTTGGTGAAGAATTTCGGCAAGAATCGCAAGGCTGCGTTCATGACGCCGGATTATACCTATGGTCACACCACGACCCAATCTGTAGCGGATTATCTGACCAAGGAGGCCGGATGGACTGTGGTGACAAATCAGGTGTCCCCGCTAGGTACGCAGGATTTCAGCCAATATCTCACCAATATCGCCAATTCGGGCGCCGAATTCCTGGTGAATGTCAATTGGGGTAGGGATGCTGTGTTGTCGAGCCAGCAAGCCAAGCAATTTGGCCTGTTGCCCAAGATGACTTTGGTTCTTCCGTACCAAATTCCTTTCTTTGCAAAAGAAGCGGGTGTGGAGATTAGTGAAGGGGTATTTGCCGCTACCGATTTCTGGTGGACGCTGGAAGACAAATATCCTCTCGCCAAGATGTTTGTTGAAGCCTTCCAGAAGAAATATGGCTATCGCCCGGAATGGGGCGCAGAAAACGCCTATGTCAGCTTCGCCCACTGGGCGCGCATGGTGACCGAGGCAGGCAGCTTCTATCCGCCCGACGTCATCAAGCAGTGGGAAAAGGGTGAAGTCATTCCTTCGTTGCTGGGCGATTTTGCCTACCGGGCGGAGGACCACCAGTACCTGCACCCCGTGGTCATCGTTCGTGGCAAGGCCAAGAAGGACATGAAAAATCCGGAGGACTTCTGGGAAGTTGTCGAAGTCGTGGATGGCGCCAAGGTCATCCAGCCCGCGAACGCCTTCGGCTGCAAGCTGGGCGACTACACCTGATCGGGTCGTTGGTTTGCCCCCTGCAGTCTCGCTGCGGTGGGGCGCCAGCGTCGTGTTTTGCCTCTCTTGAACAAGGTCTTGGCAGGAGCTTACATCTTGTTCGGTCTAGCGGTGGGTGGCTGTAGTTGTCTCAATTTTTGAATCCATTTGCGATGAGGGCAGATCAGCGTGATTAATTGGGCTAATTTCATCTCGCAGTTGTTCAACGGGCTGGTGTTGGGGGCGCTGCTGGCGCTGATCTCCTCCGGCTTGACGATCATCTATGGCACGCTGGGCGTGCTCAATCTTGCGCATGGCGCGATGTTCATGCTGGGGGGGTATGCGGGCTGGGTGGCGTTCACCTACACCGGCTCATTCGTCGTTGCCGTGATAGCCGGTTCGCTGTTCGTCGCGCTGGTTGGCATCGTGATGGAGCGGCTCATTATTCGCCACTTCTATAACCGACCCCACGAAGACCAGCTGCTTGTCACGTTCGGCCTGGGTATTGTGTTTGTTGAGCTGGTTCGCTTTGGTTTTGGCAGTCTGTCCAAATCGGTGCCGCCGCCGGCACCTTTGGTCGGGATCACCGACCTGGGCTTTATGGTGTATCCCACCTATCGCCTGGCCTTGCTGGGCATCATTAGCGTGGCGCTGCTAGCGCTCTACCTTCTGCTGTACCGAACCCGTCTCGGCATGATTGTGCGCGCAGGTATCGAAGACTCGGTGATGGTCGATTCGCTGGGGATCAACGTCTACAAGATATTTATGGTGGTGTTTGGCATTGGCGCCATGGCGGCGGGCTTTGCGGGCATCGTCAACGCGCCGGTAGTGTCCATTGCCCCGGACGTGGGGGAGGCCATTCTGGTGCAGACCTTTGTGGTGGTCGTCATTGGAGGCGTGGGGTCGTTCCCTGGGGCGGTGCTTGGGGGCTTGATTGCAGGCGAACTCATCAGTCTGACCTCGATGGTCAATCCCGCTTACTCCTATGTGATGCTTTTCGTCGTGATGACGCTGGTGCTGGTGTTCCGTCCGCGCGGATTGCTTGGCGCTGTAGGCCGCGAATAAACAGGATCTTGAGTAATGCGTAGACAAATTCCTTTCTTGGTCGAGGCCCTGACAATTCTGGGCCTCATCGCCGCACCATTTGTGCTGCCGCACCTGGGTTTTACGCCGACCACCATCAACCGCATCCTCGTATGGGGATTGGTGGGTATAGGCTTTGACCTGCTCTTCGGCTATACCGGGCTGCTGTCTTTTGGGCAGTCGGCTTTCTTCGGCAGTGGTGGCATGTTCGCCGCCTATCTGCTGACGCAAACCTCAATGCAAAGCAGTATTGGCGCTTTGCTGATCGGCACAGTAGCGGCGGGCGTGATCGGGTTTTTCATCGGTCTGATTGCTCTGCGGCGCACCGGTATCTATTTCGCCATGATCACCGTGGCGATTGCCGAGGTATTCTTTTTTGTTGAATTCAATCCACTGTCGGACTTTACTGGTGGAGAAAATGGTTTGCCCGGCGTACCTACGCCTATTCTGAATCTGGGTTTCACCATCATCGAGTTCAGCGACAACTTGTCCATGTACGCGTTCCTTGCGTTCTGGTATTTCGTCGGGCTGGTGATTGCGCTGCGCCTCGTGCGCTCGCCCTTTGGTCTGGTGCTGCGTGCCATTCGGGAAAATCCGCTGCGTGCCCAGGCGCTGGGCCACAACATCCAGCGTTACAAGTTGGCAGTGTTTGTGGTGGCCGCCATGTACGCGGGCTTTGCCGGTGGCTTGCTCGGCTTGATGCAAGGGTTCATGCCACCCGACGCCTTCATGTTCGCCACGTCGGGTGAGATCGTCATGCAGACGGCCATTGGCGGCGCAGGGACCTTGTTCGGACCCTTGCTGGGTGCTGCGGTGTGGCTCTACCTGAGTGATTTTTTCCAGACCGTGCTCAATCTCGGCGCTACCTGGCGACTGATTCTTGGCATTGTGTTCGTGTTGCTGGTGGTCTTCCTGCGGCATGGTCTGGTAGGCGCAATTTCTGACATTTATCGCCGGGTGCGCCAAGGCAAGCAGACGGCGCAGCCGCAATCTGTTGCTGCGGTCGCCGCACGCAAGCCCTTGGCTGCCAACCGCGCAAAGCTGGGACACAAGGCCACCAAGAGCAAGGAGGGCGTGCTGCTCGCGGCTACCGGTCTGACCAAACACTATGGCGGTTTGGCTGCCAACAGCGACATCGACTTCAGCGTCGACCATGGCGAGATACGCGGCATCATCGGCCCCAACGGCGCTGGAAAGAGCACCTTCTTCAAAATGCTCACCTGCGAGGTCGAGCCGACCTCCGGAAAAATCGTCTTCGATGGCCGCGATATCACCAAAATGGGTGTGATTGACGCTTGCCAGATGGGTTTGACCAAGAGCTATCAGATCAATCAACTGTTCGAGAAGCTGACGGTACGCCAGAACCTGGAAATCGCCGTGCTGGGCGTGGTGCGTGGGAAATTCAGGCTGGACATGTTCAGAGCGCTGCACAAGGTGCGCAAGCTGGATGCCCAAGTCGAGGGCACGGCAGAGTTGGTTCACCTGTCTGATCGTCTGGATGCAGCAGTGTCCGAACTGGCCTATGGTGAAAAGAGGCGTCTGGAGATTGGACTGGCGCTGGCCACTTCGCCCAGTCTGCTGCTGCTCGACGAGCCCCTGGCCGGAATGAGCACCCAGGAGCGTGTCGAAACGGTGGCGCTCCTCAAGGCGATTGCGGAGGGCCGCACACTGATCGTCATCGACCACGACATGGATTCGCTGTTTGAACTGGCGGGCAAGGTCACTGTGCTGCAGGAGGGGCGAGTGCTGGTCGAGGGTACGCCTGAGGAAATCAAGAACAACCCCCTGGTCCAGGAAGCCTATCTGGGTGGTGTTCACGAGGAGATGGTATGAGCCTGCTGGAAGTCAATGGTCTCAACAGCTATTACGGCGACAGCCATATCCTGTTCGATGTTTCTCTGCATGTGGAAAAGAACGAGGTGGTGGCCCTTTTGGGCCGCAATGGGGCCGGCAAATCCACCACCTTCAAGAGCCTGATGGGCGTGGTCAAGCCTCGCACTGGAAGCGTCAAGATGGATGGCGTCGAGCTGGCTGGCAAAAAAGCGCATTCCATTGCCCAACTGGGGATGCAGCTCGTGCATGAAGAGCGCCGCATTTTCGGTAGCCTCACGGTGGAAGAGAACATCGTTCTCGCTGGCTTGACGGCGCAGAACAAATGGCCGATTGAGCGCATTTACGAAATGTTCCCGCGGCTCAAGGAGCGGTGCCTCAGCCGTGGAACGGATCTCTCAGGCGGCGAACAGCAAATGCTGGCGATTGCACGGGCACTGGTGCGCGACCCGAAGATCATCTTGCTTGACGAGCCGTTCGAGGGCCTGGCACCGGTGATTGTGCAAGACCTCATGCGCATATGCCGGGAGTTGGCGCAGGCGGGCCAGACCATTTTCCTGATCGAACAGAACCTGGCTGCCACGCTGGCCTTGGCCAACCGCGTCTACATCCTGAGCAACGGGCACATTGCTCACGAGAGCACGGCGAAGGAGCTCAAGAGCCAGCCAGAAGTCGTGCAGCGCTATTTGGGCGTGTAGGCGAGGGTCTCTTTGAGGGCCGTGGCATCTTTGATAGGTGCCGCGCCCCTTCCACCAGTTTCCTTCACAAACTTGCGTCCCCTCTTTGGAGTCATCCATGCCCGAAGCGTATGTGGTGGGTCACCTCACCGTCAAGAATGCACACATGTGGGAACAGTACCGCAGCAAGGTACCCCAGACCCTGGAGTCATGGGACGGTCAACTGGTCTTTCGTGGCAAGCAGGTGGCGGCGTTTGCAGGTGAGTGCCCGCATTCTGAGATCGTCGTGATTCGTTTTCCCAGTGCTGCGGCTGCCCAAGCTTGGTTCGCGTCTCCCGCGTACCAGGCCCTCCTCCCGATCCGTACCCAGGCGGCCGATGTGAGACTGATTTCCTATGAGATTTGATCTCTTGTTCTGATTCTGACAGCCGAAAATCAGCAAGCCTCTTTACTCGTAGCGAACGGTGTAGATGAGGTCCAGCCCAGTGCTGGTGCCGGTTTGCGCACGCAAGCGCAGGTGCCGCGAGAGGTCGTAGAAAATGTAGAGCGTTCCCAGCGTGCCCGAGAGGCTGCGCTCATATGTCAGGTACATATTTTTCGACACGCGCTTGCCGAAAGTGAGGGCAGCTCCGTTGGCGTTCTCGCCTGCGCCAGGGCCTTTGAAACCGATTTCGTCCAAGCCCAGGCGGCTTGCGATCCGGGAGCCTGTGCCACCGCCCTTGCCACCCAGCACAGCCAGCGCGGCCTGCTGCAGCACGGCCGCTTCGGCGCCGCCGGAGGCCGCGCTGCGGCCCAGCACCACCCAGGAGAGCTTTTCTGCGTCAGGCAAATCGGGCTCGGAATACAGGCGTACCCGGGGGTCGAGCGCGCTGCCTGTGACCTGCACGCCGGCGCGTACTTCGATGTTGGGGCGCAGCGCCAGGATGTCGAGCGAGGGGTTGTTGTACGGGCCGCTGAAGCGCACCAAGCCGGTCTCGACGTCGAGCATCTGGCCCCAGGCACGGTAGCGCCCCGCCACCGTGCGGACCTCGCCGAACACGCGCGGCGGCGCGTTGGCTACAGCGCTGCTGCGGATGTCCAGCTTGCCTTCCAGACGCGTGGTGATGCCCTGGCCCTGAAAGGCGAAGTCGTTCCCCAGATCCAGGGAGATGGCCACATCGGGTGGCAGCACGGTTTCTGCGCGCTGCGCGGCGCTGGCCGCTAGCTGTGCGTTCTTCTGCGCTGCCTCGTCGCGCACCTTGGAGCGCACCACCACATCGGAGCCCAGGCTGGGCGCGCTGGCGTCAGGCAACAAAATGCTGGCGCGGTCGATGCGCAAATCTCCGCGCAGCTTGAACTGGCGCTCGCGCAGCGTGGCCTCCAGCGTCCCCGAGACGCTGGCCTGGCGGTCGGCGCGCACCAGCACCTGAAAATGGTCGGCGCGGGCCTTGAAGTCCATGCGCAGGTCTGGCGCGCCACCGCTGCCGCTGCCTGGCCCCCATTGCACGCTGCCGCTGCCCTCCAGGCTGCCACCGTCCACGGGTGGCGCCGTGCGATTGCCGCTAAATCCCACGATGCGCGCATTGCTGCCACGGCCGCCTTTCAGGCTGAACTCGGTGATGTTCACGCGGTCGCCCGCCAGCGTGGCGCGCAGCTTGCCGTCCTGCAAGTCGACGCCATCGAGCAGCGAGCGCACGGTGAGCTTGTCGGCGCTCAACTGCCCGCTCCACTGTGGGTTGCCGCGCGTACCAGACAGCGTCGCGTCCGCCTCCAGCGTGCCGCTGACGCGCCAGCCGGGCGGCGCCAATACCGACCACACACCTACTTGGGGCAGTCGTGCGCGCACCTTGCCGGCAAGCGCCGCGCTGTCTGACCACACCCAGCCGCCGCCCTGGCGCTGCAGGCGCGTGGAAGCCTCGGCGCGCACCTCGCCCGCTTGGGCGCTGTCCCAGGTGAAGCCGGCGCGCAGTGTGTCGCCCTCTGCATCAAGGGTGAGGGCAATGTTGCGCAGTCCCGCTGCGATGGTGTTGCTGCGCTCGCGCAGAGTTGCGGCGACCTTGGCGCCGTCGCCCTTGCTTTGCACGCTGGTGGCAGATGGCGCATCTTCCATGGCGATGCGCACATCGCCGCTGCTGCGCTGCAGGCGTACGCTGGCGCTGAGCTGGTCACCTGCGTCTACGACCCACTGACCGCCGAAGACAAGGTCGGTGTCGAGCCCGAATTTCTTCAGCAGCGGCGGCTCCTGCGCGTTGACCAGGTCGGCCCAGGCCAGCGGAATGCCGGTGATGGCGCCGCGCGTCTGCAAGGCCACGGCGCCGCTTGCCGATCGTGTGAAGTTGAGCGGCTCCCAGCGCAGGGCGACGTTCCCTGGTACGGGCGCCGTGAGTGCGGCACTGCCCGCGCCGACCTTGGCCGTGAGTGCGCCCTCAGCGCTGCGGCGCGCCTCGATGACAAAGGGCGTGCCTGTCTGCAGGGCCCAGTGGCCCTTGTGCATTCCGTCCTGCAGCGTCAGGTTCAGGCTTTGCACCTGTGCATTTGTGGCGATGCTGCCTTTTTCGGTGGCTTGAACCAGGCGGGCGATCGCGGTGCTCCGCACAGTGGCGCTTTGCTTGTCACGGCGCAGTTCGCCTTGCACCGAAATTTCGGCGCGCTCGGTGCTTCCGGTGGCGCGCAGGCGAACGCCGCGCAGTTCGATTTGGGTGGGGGTGGCGCCTTCTGCCTTGGGCAGATCAAGCTGCAGCTTCGGCGCATCGAGCGTGGCCTGCAATTGCGGGGCATGGGTGCCTTTGCCGTCGGAAACTGATCTCGTCCTGGGCAAGGCCAAAAAGCTTTCCCAGCCCCCGCGCCACTGTGCATTGACGGATGCACTGCCGTGCGCTGCAAACCCCGGTGCAAGTCTGGTAAGGCCGGGCAGGGTGCGCAGCCACGTCAGCGTCTGCTGCGCAGAAGTCGCCTGGACGGCAAGCGTGCCGGCGCCAAGGCGCGCGGCAAGCTTGCCGTCCACGTACGCGCTCGTGCCAGGTAGCGTGGCTTGCACTTTTCCGCTGATGGCCAAAGCGGGTCGTGTGACGACCTGCACATCGCTTGCCTTGATTTGCGCTTGCAGGGCTTCAATGTCGGCTTGCGGCAGGCGGAGTACGCCGTTCTTCCAGGTGCCACGCGCTGCCACGCGGTCGAGGCGCAGGGTTGCCGGCGCACTCTGGCGTGTGCTGCGCGCGCTGCTGGCCGCCAATTGCATTTCGAACCGGAGGTCTTGCGCGCTTCCCTCTGCCGTAGCGCGCCCGCTCAGCGGAGCCGCAGCGAGCGCCGTGTGCACCAGCGATGGGTCAATGCGTTCGACCTGCGCGTTGAGCGCGATGGCTTGGGAGTCGGGTGTGAAGCTGCCTTGCAAGCTCAGCGTCCCTTTGCCAATGCCAATGCGGGCGTCCTCAGTGCTCCACTGCGTTCCGTCAAAGTGCGCATGCGCCGAGACGGCACCCACCGGCAGTCCCTTTTTGTTCCAAGGGGCCGGGCGAGCGTTGCTCAGGTCCGCTCGAACGTCCCAGCCGCCCGGCGTCGGCCCGGCCGCGACGTGGCCGCTCAGCAGGGTGGCAGGGGCTTGCGGTGAGAGAGCTGCCAGGTTAACGCCTTGCAGATCGGCCTGTGCGGCGAGCAAGGCTTGGTTCGCCCAGGGCGCAATGCTGGCGCTGGCGTCAGCCTGCATGGGGGCAGCCTCCGGACCGGCGGGCGACTGCTGCGGCGCTGCGCGCAGCTTGGCCGTCAGTTTGATGCGCGCGTCTTGGCCGGCCAAGGTGCCTTTGGCCTGGGCTTCTATCTGGGCCCCAAGCGTTCGCTCAGGCTCTGCTTCCTCGTGGGGAAGCGGCGTCTGCAACTGCGCCTGCAATTGGGCGTCCAGCGCCATCGGGGCATTGCCGGCTACGCGGATATCGGCGCTGATGTGTCCCTGCGGCAAATCCACGCCGGCAACTTCCAGGCGATGCGTGGCGCCGTCATAGTGATAGCGGCCAGTGAGCGCTTTGGCTGCCAAGGGCTGGTCCGCAGCCCAGACCAGTTCGTGCACGGCAAAAGGGATGTCAACGCGCAGCGGCAATTGCAGTTGCTGCAGCGGCGTGGGCGGTGTCTTATCGGCCTTGGGCTGCGGCAGGGGCGTAACGACGACACGTGCAGCTTCGAGCTTGCCCAGGCGCAGGGTGTTGTGCAGCAGGGGCGAGAGGCTCCAGCCAATGTCAATGTCTTGCACTTGCACGCTCAGGGTGTCGCTCTGCCAGTGCAGGCGGTCGATATGGCCACCGCGCCGCAAGGAGCCACGCACGCCCTCGGTTTGCAATTGCTGGCCGGTGGGCAAGCTCTGCGACGCGCGCTGCAGCACGTAGGCGAGGGAATCGTCACGTCCGAGCATTTCCCAGACCAGCAGCGCTGCCAGCACCAGCAGCGCCAGCAAGGCAGAAAACGCCAGCGCGAAGCGGCGCAACCAGCGCTTGCGCTTCAAGGGCGGTTTGGGTCGGTGGCCCGAGCCCGCAGCAAACGCATCCGGACCGGGGGCTCGCGTGGCGCCCGCCGCAAAGACCTGGGGGCCGGCGTCTGGTGGCGTCTGGGGGCGCGTCGCCATGGTCAGAACGTAAAGCCCAGCCGCAGATGCAGACGCAGCTGCCTGGCCTGCACGCCATAGGCCAGGTCGGCCTGCAGAGGGCCGACCGGGCTGCGCCAGCGCAGGCCTGCACCCACGCCGACGCGTGCGTGCAGGTCGGCCACGCGGTCCGCGACAGCGCCTACGTCGACGAACACGGCGCTTTCAAAGTCGCTCACCGTGCCGCCAAAGACGAGCGGGAGCTGCCATTCGGCGCTGGCCACGGCAAGGTAGCGCCCACCGTAGAGTTGCTTGTTTTCGGTGCGCGCGCCAATCGAGCGCAGGCTGTAGCCGCGTACCGTCGTGTCACCACCGGTGAGAAAGAGCTGCGTCACGGGAATCTGCGCACCGGCCCTGGCCAATACTGCACCGAGTTCGCTGCGCAGCGCCACCCGCGCGCGGCGGCTGCTGCCATCGGGCGCTGTGACTTTGCCCAGCGGCCTGAAATAGAGCCAGCGGGCAAGCGCGCGCACAAAGGGGTCGCGCTCAGGGCGCAGCGTCATGCCCACGCCCAGCTCGGTTGCCACGCCCCAGCCGCTGGTCGGCGCAGTGTCGTTGTCGAAATAGCGGCCTGTCCAACCGGTATTCACACTCAGCGCCGTGCTGTCGGGTGGCGCCATCGCCCCCTGGCTGACCGCACTGTCGTACTGGAGGGCGTAGTTGCGGTCGATGTGGTCGGTGCTCTGGCTGCGGCCAAAGCGCAGCCGCGTGCCGTTGACCTCATAGTCGCCCGTGGTTTCGCGCTGCAGTTGCGCGCCGGCCACCCAGCGCCAGCCATTGGCGCCCGGCAGCGCCGTCCACTCGGTGCCGATGCGCTTGGCCTTGTTGTCGAATGAGAGCTTGGACAGCGCCCGCCAGCCGAGCCAGGGAAGGCGGTTGTGGGTGTGGTCCAGCGACAGGCGCAGGCCGCTGTCGGTAGAAACGCCGATACCGAAAACAGCCTTTTGCAGCGGAGCTTCGCGCACCTGTGCGGTGATGGGCGCGGCGTCCGCAGGTTCGGCATCCGGCGCCAGCGTGAGGAACACCGCGTCGAAGTAGCCACTGCTGGCCAGGCGCTGCTGCGCGTCGAGCAATTCGCCTTCGTCGTACTCGCCCCCGGTGGGCAGGCGCGCGATGTGCTTGATGCCTTCGGCGTCGTAGCGCTCCATGCCTTTCAGGTGCAGCGGCCCGAACCGGTAGGCCGGCCCCGAATCGAAGGTGGCTGAAAGCGCGGCCTGGTGCGTGTCGGCGTCGATTTCAGCGCGGCTGTTGGAAATGCTGGCCGTGGGGTAACGCTGCTTTTGCAGTGCGCGCAGGGCGCCTTTCTTGGCGTCGTCCCACGCTTCCTGGGTGAAGGGCTGACCCGGTGACAGCGTCCACGCTGCGCGCGCGCGGGCTTCCTGGCGCGTGGTGGTCTGGCCGGCATGGCCTTGCTCGATGTCGCCATGGAATTCCAGATCCAGGCTCTCGACATGGGTGCGCTCTCCTGGGTCGATGGTGACCACCACGGCGCGCGGGGCTCTGGCGGCGTCGGGCGTCTCGGTCAGATCGATCTGGATGTCCGGGCTGAAGTAGCCCAGCGTAGCGAGCAACTCGCGCGCGTTGGCGTCGGCCGCGCCCAGCAGGCGCGAAAGCTCGCGTTCCTGCAGGTCGGAGAATGCGCGGAAGCGCTGCAGTTCGAGGTGTTTCTCCAGGTAGTCGCGCACATCCTCGGGTGCGCGCACCTGCAAGGTAAAGGCCACTGCGCCGTTGCTCAGAGCGGCATTGGCGGGGGATTCGTCCTTTTTGGGCGAAAGCAGGCCGCAGCCGGAGAGGGTGCAGGCAAACACTAGCGAGAAGAGCCATGCCAGCCGCCTGGCGCTGGCCGCGCAAGAATGGGGCATGCGGCTATTTTGACAGCAGCCGCATGGTCTCTTCGAGGCCTTTGAGTGACAAAGGGAACATGCGGTTGCTGGTGAGCTGCTGAATGATGCTGATGCTCTGCCGGTATTGCCACACGCCCTGGGGTTCTGGGTTGATCCAGGCAAACTTGGGAAAGGCGTGCGTGAGCCGCTGGATCCACTCGGCGCCCGCTTCCTCGTTGTTGTATTCCACGCTGCCGCCGGGCTGCAGGATTTCGTACGGGCTCATCGTGGCGTCGCCGACAAAGATCAACTTGTAGTCCTTGTTGTACTTGCGAATGATGTCCCAGGTCGGGAATTTTTCGGCAAAGCGGCGGCGGTTGTTCTTCCACATGAAGTCGTAGACGCAGTTGTGGAAGTAATAGAACTCCAGGTGCTTGAATTCGGTCTTGACGGCGCTGAACAGTTCTTCCACCCGTTGGATGTGTTCGTCCATGGTGCCGCCCACGTCCATCAGCAGCAGTACCTTCACGTTGTTGTGCCGCTCGGGCACCATCTTGATGTCCAGGTACCCGGCGTTGGCCGCCGTGCTGCGGATGGTGTCGGGCAGGTCGAGTTCCAGCTCATGCCCCTCGCGGGCGAACTTGCGCAGCCGCCGCAGCGCCACCTTGATGTTGCGCGTGCCCAGTTCCTGCTGATCGTCGTAGTCGCGGTAGGCGCGCTGCTCCCACACTTTCACCGCGCTCTTGTTCTTGCCAGCGCCGCCGATGCGGATGCCCTGCGGGTTGTAGCCACCGTGGCCAAAGGGGCTGGTGCCGCCGGTGCCAATCCATTTGCTGCCGCCTTCGTGGCGCTCCTTTTGCTCTTCGAGGCGCTTTTTCAGCGTCTCCATGAGCTCATCCCAGCCCATCTTCTCGATGGCGGCTTTTTGCTCGGGCGTGAGTTCGTTCTCCAGGATCTTGCGCAGCCAGTCGGCGGGCACTTCCTTGGTGAAATCGGCCACCATTTCCACGCCCTTGAAGTAGGCGGCAAAGGCGCGGTCGAACTTGTCGTAGTGCTTTTCGTCCTTGACCAGCACCAGGCGCGAGAGGAAGTAGAAGTCGTCCAGGCTCCAGGCGCCTTCCGACTTCGGCCCGACCACGCCGGCTTCCAGCGCTTCGAGCAGGCTCAGGTATTCCTTGACCGAGACCGGCAACTTGGCGGAGCGCAGCGTGTAGAAGAAGTCAATGAGCATTTTTAAGTATTTTCAGCCGCTAGCGCTTATGCAGATTGCGCATGCAGCTCTAAAAGAGATAGCAATTGCGCCCGTGCCTCGGGCCATTCGCCGGCGCGCATGCTGTACATCACGGTGTCGCGGATGGTCCCGTCGCGGCGCAGTGCGTGGCCGCGGATGACGCCGTCTTTCCGGGCACCCAGGCGCTCGATGGCGCGTTGGCTGGCAAAGTTGAAGTTGTCGGTGCGCCAGCCCACGACCTTGCAACCGAGTTGGTCGAACGCGTTGCCCATCATCAGCAGCTTGCAGGTGGTGTTGACATGGCTGCGCTGCACACTCTTGCGGTACCAGGTCCAGCCAATTTCCAGCCGTTTTACTGCCGGCAGGATGTCGTGGTAGCTGGTGCTGCCCAGGACCTCGCCCGATGCGTCGTCGCATACGGCGAACGCAAAACGGTTGCCGTCTGCGCGCATCTGCAGCGCGTTTTCGATGTAGGCACGGGTGTCTTGCGGCTCGGGCACCGAGGTGATGCGCAGCTTCCACAATTGCCCGTCGGCGGCAGCTGCGCGCAGGCCCTCTTCGTGCTCCTGGGCCAGGGGCTCCAGGCGCACGCCGTTTTGGCACATCACCAGCGGTTGAACGAAACTCATGGCCAGACTCCGGGAATCAACGGTTCCGCTGGTTCATGAAGACCAGTTTCTCAAAAAGGCTCACGTCCTGCTCGTTCTTCAGTAGCGCGCCCACCAGCGGCGGCACCGCCACCTTGTTGTCCGCGCTTTGCAAAGCAGAAAGCGGAATATCTTCTGCTACCAGCAGCTTGAGCCAGTCGAGCAGCTCGCTGGTCGAAGGTTTTTTCTTCAAGCCCGGCAGGTTGCGCACGTCGTAGAACGTCTTCATCGCCGCCGTCAACAGCTCGCTCTTGAGCGTGGGGAAGTGCACCGCCACGATCTGGCGCATGGTGTCGGCTTCAGGGAATTTGATGTAGTGGAAGAAGCAGCGACGCAGGAACGCGTCGGGCAGCTCTTTCTCGTTGTTCGAAGTGATGAAGACCAGCGGACGGTGTTTGGCCTTGATGAGTTCGCGCGTTTCGTAGCAATAGAACTCCATGCGGTCGATCTCGCGCAGCAGGTCGTTCGGGAACTCGATGTCCGCTTTGTCGATTTCGTCAATCAGCAGCGCCACGGGCTCGTCGGCGGTGAATGCCTGCCACAGCACGCCCTGAACGATGTAGTTGCGGATGTCCTTCACTTTGTCGCCGTTTTCGGCACCACCGAGCTGGCTGTCGCGTAGCCGGCTCACGGCGTCGTATTCGTACAGACCCTGCTGGGCTTTGGTGGTGGACTTGATGTGCCACTGCAAAAGTGGCATGCCCAGAGCCTGAGCCACTTCTTCGGCCAGCATGGTTTTTCCGGTGCCGGGCTCGCCCTTGACCAGCAAGGGGCGCTGCAGCGTGGCGGCCGCGTTCACGGCAAGCATCAGATCCTGGGTGGCGACGTAGTTTTGGGAACCTTGAAATTTCATGGACATGTGCAAATGAGTTGACTATCGGGCTTGACAGCGCTGGCTATAATTGCCCGTTAAATTGGGCCCTGGGGGCGGAACTTCATACGATTGTGCGCGCAAAATGAACAAGACGTTAACGACGATATTGGCCCTGGCTGTCGCTCTGGGGACGGCGGCGGTTGCTCAGGCCGAAGAACTGAAGGGCGACGTAAAGGCGGCCGAAGGCAAGATCGCGATGTGCATTGGTTGCCACGGCATCGTCGATTACAAGACTGCCTTTCCTGAGGTGTACCGGGTGCCCAAGATTGCTGGCCAGAACGAAGCCTATCTCGCTGCGGCCTTGCATGAGTACGCCAAGGGCGAGCGACGCCACCCGAGCATGCGCGGCGTTGCCGAGTCGCTTTCCGACCAAGACATCGCCGATGTGGCCGCCTATTACGCGCAGCTTGGCGTAAGCGCCGATACAGCAGCTCCTGCCAAAGTGTCCAAAGAGCCCAGTACCTTGGTAGCGGGTCTGCTCGCAAAGGGTGCCTGTGTTTCCTGCCATGGCGACAATTTTTCCAAGGCGATTTCCCCTGCGTATCCCCAATTGGGAGGCCAGCACCCCGACTATTTGTATGTTGCGCTCAAGGCCTACAAAGACAGTACGAACTTGTTCGTGCGCCGCGACAACTCCATCATGGCCGGCATGGCCGCGCAGTTCAGCAACAAGGAACTCAAGGCGATTGCGGACTACATTGGCTCGCTCGATGGTGGTTTGAAGACTGTGCCGCAATCGCATTTTCGCTGATTCAAGGCGCAATGCGGTCTGCTTAGAAACCCGCCGCCAGGCGGGTTTTTTTGTGACCGATATTTGAGAAAAATTCGCCTGTAGGGCTTTATTGGCAAGCGTTTGCAGCTATAAATATTGGAGCATTAATTGCGCGTAGCGCGCCGCTGCACCCGCTCCACGTACGCCTCGCCGTCGGGTGGCTTTCCCGAGCGCTGGCTCTCCCACAGCATCTCGCCCAGGCACTCCATGGCCACATGGTGGGCGTCGTGCAGCGAATCGAGGCGGTGCGCCAGCAGTTCCACTGCCTGGCGGATACCGCGCGGCTGGTCGATGCTGCATTGCTCGCTGACCGACAAGTGCATCGAGAGATGCAAGAACGGATTGCTGCGCTCCGGCGTGTCGTCGTAATTGCGCGCCACGGCGGCGTCGGCGTCCTGCAGATCGGCGTGGTACTCGGGGTGCTCGGCAATCCACAGGCTGGCCAGGGTTTCGATGGCTTCCATCGGCGCCTGCGCAGCGGTCTTGGCATGTACGCCGCACAGAAAGCGGCGCACGTCGGCTTGGGTCGGGTTGAACATGCCTGCATTGTCCCGCAGGCGGAACGGCCGCGCAGCAGCCATGATTTCCGCTGAATCATGAATGCCGTTCATGTCCTGCGATGCTGAAAGATCATTAGGCGTAGGGTGAGTGACGGCCTAGGATGAATTGCTGCAGGGCGGTTGCACCTGAGCGTGCGCAAGTCCAATAACTGAAGTGGAATACCCAATAAAGTCCGATGAAATCTCGCTACGTTATATCGTCAGAAGACGCCAATCCTTATTCTCCAGCCAACCATACAGGTACCAGCAACCAGCGTGTGATAAGCCGGGAGACGGTGGGGGCCAAATATGTCGAAGTGCTGATAGGCACCATTGAGAAAGGCCATGGCGCACTTCGGCATCTGCACCCGAACCTGGAGCAGGCCTCGTACCTGCTGCAAGGAGAGGGGCTGGCCGAATTCAATGGCGTAGAAGAGATGGCCAGGCCCGGCCGTTGGATGTTGACGCCCGAAGGTGCGCCCCATCGTTTCACCGTGACCAGCGAGATCCCTGTCAAGGTGCTCGTGGTCTATGCACCACCTTATGCGGAGAACCCCAGGGCTGCGGTCAACTGCGAAGACGCGCCTGCTGCGCTTGACGAAGCGGGACTGGGCGTACGAGACGACGCCTTGCGAAACGCCAGCAAGCCATTCGCACCCAAGCATTCCGACGGTGTCCATTTTTCCTATGCCTTGGACTTGCCTGAAGGCACAGCCAGGCACATGGCTATCTTCGACGCCCGCTTTGACAGCGGGGCAAGGGTATCGAGCCATACGCTCGAAAAAATGGAGCAGGTCATTTTTCTTCGCAAAGGTTCTCTGGCGGGATCTATTGCGGGAGATGAATTTCAGGCTCGGGAGGGCGATTGGATATTCTTTCCAGACGGCGCCCCCCATGAATATTCGGTTTCATCAGCAAATGGAGCCGAGGCTTTTGTCATCCACGCATTTTCATTCCATTAACAAGGAAAAATCATGACTTCATTTGCTTCAACGGTTCGCACCGCCCGCAGAAACTTTGTTCTGGCCGGCATTTCCATCGCTGCCATGGGTTTTTCGGTCGCACAGGCCGCCGACTATCCCACCAAGCCGATCAAGCTCATCGTGCCCTTCACCGCCGGCAGCGGCACCGACCTCATTGCACGGGTGATCTCGGCGGGCCTGCAAGAGAGTCTCAAAACCCCTGTGGTGGTGGACAACCTGCCCGGAGCATCCGGCCAGATCGCAGCCTCTGCCGCAGCCAAGGCCAAGCCCGATGGCTACAGCATTTTCTTCACCACCAACACCACACAGGCGGCCAACCCCTCGCTGTTCAAGTCCCTCCCTTACGACCCCATCAAGGACTTTGCCCCCATCACGCTGATCAGCGAGACGCCGTTTTTGCTTCTGGTGCGCAAAGACATGCCGGTCAAGAACGTCAAGGAACTCGTGGCCTGGCTCAAGGCCAATCCGGCTGAAGCGGCCTATGGCTACGGGAACAGCACGGGACAAGTCTCCGGCGCAGCGGTGATGAAGGCGGTGGGGGTGAACGCCATTGCGGTGCCCTACAAGGGCACGCCAGCGGCTGCGGCCGACGTGATCGGAGGGCGCTTGGCGTTCATGTTCATCGATACCGCTGCCGCACAGGCCTTCATGGGCCCCGCCGGACAATTGCGCCCGCTGGCCATTACCTCGGCGGCGCGCAGCCCGCTGGCTCCCGATGTGCCTACGCTGTTTGAGGCCACGGGCGTGGAGGGGCTGGACCTGGTGTCCTGGTTGGCGGTCTACGCGCCTGCAGGCACCCCGGCAGAAATCATTGCCACGCTCAAGACGGCGATCCATCAGACCACCTCGTCGCCAGAGTTTGCCGAGCGGATCAAGAATTTGTCGAGCGACCTCAAGAACTCCTCGCCGGAAGAACTCGGCGCCTATACCAAGGCTTCGATCGAGAGCTGGAGAACCAAAATCAAGGCGGCCGGGATCCAGCCGCAGTAAGTTTTTGGTCTGTCCCGTTCGAAGAAAATCTGTATGAACTCCATCCATCTCCCTGACGGTCAGCAGGTTTTTGTTGATGCTTTCGGTGAAAACCCGCTGGAAGCAGTCGAGCAGAACATGCGCATCGTGTCGGTGCGGGCGCCCGATCCGGCAGCGCTCAAACCCCACGAAATCATTTTGCGTATCCAGAGTGCGTCGGTGAACCGGGTGGACTTGCTGATGGCGAGCGGCCAGTACCAGAAAATGCCCAGCCCGCCGTACACGCCGGGGCTGGAATACAGCGGCCGGGTGGTGGCCATGGGCAGCGCGGTTGCGCGCGTTTCCTTGGGCGACGCGGTGCTGGTGGACGGCATGCAGGCCGGTGCCCGCTCGGGTGGCGACTACCAGGCTCAAGGCGGCTACGCACCGTACGCCGTGCTGCCGGAAACCGCTCTGCATCGCATTCCCGAAGGTCTGTCGTTTGACGAGGCCTGCTGTTTGCTCGGAAATTTCGAAACTGCCTACTACGCCCTGGTGCAGCGCGCGAAGCTGCAGGCGGGCGAGACGGTATTGATCCATGGCGCGTCGGGCTCCATTGGCCTGGCTGCGGTACAGGTGGCGAAAATTCTGGGCGCTACGGTGATTGCCACCGGGCGCTCCGATGAAAAGCTCGCCGTCGTCAAGGCCCAGGGTGCCGACCATGTCCTCAATACCACCGCGCCAGCGGGCGAGACCGGCGTGCGGCGCTTTCGCGACGAAGTCAAGGCGCTGAGCGGCGGCAAGGGCGTGCACGTTGTCTATGACGGCGTGGGGGGTGATACCTCACTCGAAAGCATGCGCTGCGTGCGCTTTGGTGCGCGCTTTCTTATCGTCGCGTGGACTTCCACCCCCGATGTGGCCCACGGCCGTGGCCAGCGCGGTGCGCCGCGCGCCAACCAGTTGCCGACCAATCTGATGATGATGAAGGGCCTGGACGTGTTGGGCTGTCCGACGGTGATTTCGACGGAAAACAACCCTGCCTTGCGCCCGCCACGCCTTGAACAACTGATGCAGTGGGCTGCCACAGGTCGCATTCGTCCCCGAATTGCAAACACCTATCCCTTGGCGAATTTTCGTGACGCCATGCGCGCCACCTGGCATTCACAGGTACCGGGCACCTGCGTGCTGCACCCCTGGGACGATGGGAAGGCGAAGCCTTGAGCGCCGTGCACAGCCGCAGGACTGCACTGCGTTTTTTCAGGTCATGAAATGCTATTAAAAATATAGCATTGTACGCAATCGGACAAAGCGCTAGGGCCTGATTTTTCTGGTATTTTCGGGTTCGTGCGCGGCGTCTGCTGCAAGGGCTTGCTCGTTCTCCCCGTAGCCGGGGTAGCCCATGCCTGCCGCGCTGCGCAGGCTGCGCTCTTCCCGTTCCTTGGCCAGTTGTTCAGCCAGCTGGCCGCGGCCTTCGCGGGCCACGGCGATCATGCGGGCCTGGTCCTTGTGGTGCGGATACATGCGGTCGGCCAGCGCGATGTTGTGCTCGCGAAAGCGCGCCAGCAGTGCGTCGGTCTCGTTCTCTTCCAGGCCCATGTGTTCCAGCACGCTGCGCGCGCTCAGCAGGCTGGACTCGAACAGCTCGCGTTGCACCTGGGTGACGCCCAGGTCGCGCAGATCGTTCCAGTGCGTGAGGTCCCGGGCGCGCGCCACGATTTTCAGGTGCGGGAAGTGTTCGCGTGCCAGCGCCGCGATCTTGAGCGATGGCCCCGGTGCGTCCACTGCCAGCACCAGCACGCGCGCCTGCGCCGCGCCTGCCATGCGCAGCAGGTCCAGTCGCGTGGCGTCGCCATAGAACACGCGGTAGCCAAAGGTGCGCGCGACTTCCAGGATGTCTACGCTGTGGTCCAGCACCGTGGCCGGAATGCCCTGGGCCAGCAGCACGCGCGCCACGATCTGCCCGTAGCGTCCGAATCCGGCGATGAGCACCGGCGCCGTCTGCGGCTCGGAGATTTCGCCCTCGGGCGGCGCACGCAACGTGGTGGCGTAGCGCGGCAGCACCAGACGGTCGAGCAGCACCAGCAAGAGCGGCGTGCACAGCATCGACAGTGCCACCGCGCCAATCAGCAGCGACGCCATCTCGCCCGGCAAGGCGCCGGCACCGGCAGCGGCCTGGAAGACGACGAAGGCGAATTCTCCGCCTTGCGCCAGCAGCAGCGTGAATACCGGCCGCTCCTGGTACGGGATCTTCACGGCCCGCGCCAGCGCGTAAATCACCACGCTCTTGATCGCCACAAAGCCGATGAGCAGCAAAGCCACCAAGAGCGGCGCGCGCAGCATGGCGCCAAAGTCGATGCTCATGCCCACGGCGATGAAGAACAGGCCCAGCAGCAGGCCTTTGAAGGGCTCGATGTCGGTCTCCAGCTCGCGCCGGAATTCGCTTTCGGCCAGCAGCACACCGGCCAGAAATGCGCCCAGCGCCATCGACAGGCCGACCAGCACCATCAGGTAGGCAATCCCCACGACCAGCAGCAGCGCGGCTGCCGTGAATATTTCTGGCGTGCGGCTGCGCGCAATCCAGCGCAAGAGCGGGCGCAGCAGCAAGCGCCCGCCGAGCACGATGGCGGCAATCACGCCGACGATCTTGAAAACCTCCAGCGCCACGCTGGCGGGCGTGTGCTGGCCTTGCACGCTTTGCGTACCCAGCAGGGCCACCAGTGCCAGCATGGGGATGGCGGCGATGTCCTGGAACAGCAAAATGGAAAAGGCCGATTCGCCGCTGCTGGTGCGCAGCTGGTTGCGCTCGCCCAAAGACTGCAGCGCGATGGCGGTGGACGACAGCGCCAGCCCCAGGCTGCCCACCAACGCCACCCGCCACGAAAACCCCGCCAGCAAGGCGGCTGCGCACAGCAGCAGGGCGCAGCCCAAGACCTGGGCGCTTCCCAGGCCAAAAATCGGCCGGCGCAGGCTCCACAAGCGGGTGGGTTGCAGTTCCAGACCCACCAGAAACAGCATCAGGACCACGCCAAATTCGGCGAAATGCAGGATGTCCTGCACATTGCTCACCCAGCCAAAGCCCCAGGGCCCGATGGCAATGCCAGCCGCCAGATAGCCAATGATGGCGCCCAGTCCCAAGGCGCGCGCCACCGGCACAGTGAGCACGGCTGCCGCCAGGTAGAGAAAGGAGTAGCTGAGCCAAGCAGGGGCGTGGGACATGGGCGAGGGAAAGGCGGAGGGGGAGGCAAGAGCGCAGATTCTTGCACTTCGGCGATGCGCGCGGGCCCGCCACGTTCTAAGATGCCAGCCCGTTTCCCCGCTGTCACTTCATTTTTCCGATTCCCACCATGGATCTGTCTACCTGGCTTGCTTTTGTTGCTGCGACCTGCCTCATCGCCCTTTCGCCGGGCTCCGGCGCCGTGCTGTCCATGAGCCATGGCCTGTCCTACGGGGTGCGCAAAACCACCGCCACCATCTTCGGCCTGCAGCTGGGCCTGGTGCTGTTGCTGCTGGTGGCGGGGGCGGGCGTGGGCTCGCTCCTGCTGGCCTCGGAGCTGGCGTTTGGCGTGGTCAAGGTGGCTGGAGCCTGCTATCTGATCTACGTGGGCTGGAGCCAGTGGCGCTCGGGCGCCAGTGCTTCGCTGGTGGGCACCACCGTGGAGCCGGCAGGCCGCTGGCAGCGCCGTTTTGCCACCGGTTTTCTGACCAATGCCACCAACCCCAAGGGCATTGTCTTCATGGTGGCTGTGCTGCCCCAGTTCCTGACCGATGCGCGGCCGCTGTGGCTGCAACTGCTGGTGATGGCGGCAACCTCTGTGGTCATTGACCTGACCGTGATGCACGGTTACGCCCTGGGCGCCAGCAGCCTGCGCCGCCTGATGCAAAGCCCGCGCGCGCAGCGCAACCAGAACCGTGTATTCGGCGGGGTGTTGATGGCGGTGGGCGCGGGCCTGTTTTTTGTTCGCCGTGGTGCACAGCCCACCTGACGGATCAGATTGCTATTGAAAATATAGCTAATTGCGCTTATGTATCATGCGCTAGGGGCCGTTTTTACCTAAAATTTTGGAGTCTCCCATGTCTGTGATCGTGGTTGCCAACCCCAAGGGCGGTGTCGGCAAGTCAACACTGGCCACCAACATCGCCGGCTACCTGGCCAGCCAGGGTCACCCGGTGCTGCTGGGCGACGCCGACCGCCAGCAGTCGGCCAAGCTGTGGCTGGGCCTGCGCCCAGCGGCGGCGCGGCCTATCGGCAGTTGGGACGTGAGCGCCGACGTCATTGCCCGCCCGCCGCGCGGCGCCAGCCATGTGGTGCTCGACACGCCGGCTGGGCTTGCAGGCTGGCGCTTGGGAGACGTGCTCAAGCTGGCCGACCGCATCGTGGTGCCGCTGCAGCCCAGCGTGTTCGACATTTTTGCCACCCGCGAATTTCTTGACCAGTTGGCCGCGCACCGGGCCAGTGCCAATACACCGGTGGGCATCGTCGGCATGCGCGTCGACCCGCGCACGCGCGCCGCAGAGCAACTGGCGCATTTCGTGGACAGCCTGAATCTGCCGGTGCTGGGCACTTTGCGCACGACGCAAAACTACCTGCACCTGGCCGCGCACGGGCTCACCTTGTTCGACGTGGCTCCAGGCCGCGTGGCGCGCGATCTGGAGCAGTGGCAGGGCATTTGCCAGTGGCTGGACGCGGAGTGATCCCGCCCTGTCCCATGGCCGACACCTGCGCGGCAGGACCAGCGCTACATTGGCGCCATGAAAACCTTTCATTCCTACTCCGAAGTCGCGGCCTGCGTGGGCCAGGAAGTCAGTGTGACCGACTGGATCACCATCACGCAGGAACAGGTGAACCAGTTTGCCGAAGCCACCGGCGACCACCAGTGGATCCATGTGGACCCCGAGCGCGCGCGCCAGGGCCCGTTTGGTGTGCCCATTGCGCATGGTTTTCTCACGCTCTCACTCATACCGCGTTTCTTCGAAACGGGCATTGCCATCGAAGGCGCGCGCATGGGGGTGAACTACGGCCTCAACCGCGTGCGTTTCACGGCGCCGGTGCCCGTGGGCAGCCGGCTGCGCGCGCGCCTGCAGCTGCAGTCGACCGAACCGCTGCCACCCGATGGCCTGCAAATGGCCTGGCTGGTGACGGTCGAGCGCGAGGGCAGCGACAAGCCGGTCTGCGTGGCCGAATCGCTGTCCCGCAACTACGGCGCAGCGGTATAGGGTGCCAACCCCCTGAGCGGCTGGTGTGCTCCGTGCAGTCGCCAGGCGCGGCTCCAAGCCTGCGCAGGCAGGCTTGGAGCCGCGCCTCTCAGCCCCTTCTCTCTCGCATCGCTTCGCGATGTGAGGAAGGGGGACGCCACCAGCGCCTGTACCGAGGATTGCTGGCGACCCTTGCGCGGTGGCCGCTGGTCCGGGCCATGTCCCGTGCTGGGTGGGGAGGCTAAGCGATGGACCGCCTGCAAGCCATGAGGGTGTTTGCCCGCGTCGCCGACGAAGGCGGCTTTGCCGCAGCGGCGCGCGCGCTCGATATGTCGCCCCCGGTGGTCACGCGCGTGGTGGCCGAACTGGAGCAGCACCTCAACACCCGCCTTTTGCACCGCACGACGCGCAAGGTGGCGGTCACCGAGGCTGGTGACGCCTACCTGCAGCGGGTGCGCAGCATCTTGAGCGACATCGACGATGCTGAAGCGGCCGCCACAGCGAGTACGCGCGATCTGCAGGGCACGGTGCATGTGCTGGCACCCGCCGCGCTTGCCACCTATTTTCTCGCGCCCCTGATTCCGCGCTGGCGCGAGCGCCATCCGCGGCTGGTGCTTGACCTCACCACCGACCATGTCGCCACAGGGCGCGTGGATGAGTTTGACGTCACTTTTCTCGTCGTGCCGGATGATTTCGACGGCAACGTGGTGGCGCGCAAGCTCTTTCAGGGCGAAGCGATTGTGGTTGCCTCGCCCGGCTATCTTCTGCGCCGGGGCGCGCCGCAGCAGCCGCAGGATCTGGAAGCGCACGACTTTCTGCGCGATACCGGCAATGGCCGGCGTGGGGTGCGCAAACTTTGCCTCAAGCCGCTGTCGGGTGAAGGGGAGAGCCACGAGGTGAGCTTGCCAGTGGTGCTTCAGTCGACCAGCACCGACGTGCTGCTGCGGGCTGTGCTCGACGGTACGGGCGTCGCCGTGATTCCGCGCCTACTGGCGCAGCGCCACCTGAGCGCCGGGGCCTTGGTGCATGTGTTGCCCGAGTGGATTCTTTCGCGCTACACCATCTACGCGGCCCTGCCCACGCAGCGCATGCTGCCGGCACGCACACGCGCCTTTCTTGATTTTGTGAGCGAACAAACGCCCGAAGCGCTGGCTGCGCAGGAAATCTGATCAGGCGCGCAGTTCCGCCGGCACACTCTCGACAGCACCCGCACCAAAGCTGTTTTGCCGCCAGGCCTCAAAGACCGTGACCGCTACCGCGTTGGACAGGTTGAGACTGCGCTGCCCCGCCATCATCGGCAGGCGAACCTGCTGTGCGGGAGCAAAGGTTTCGCGCAGCTCGGGTGGCAACCCACGCGTTTCGGCCCCGAAAACCAGCCAGTCGCCCGGAAGAAAGCAGGTGTCGAATGCGCTTTGCGTGGCGTGCGTAGTCAGGGCAAACATGCGCGCCAGATCCGGTTGCACGGTGCGCAGAAACGCCGTCCACCCCGCATGCCGCTGCACCTGCGCGAACTCATGGTAATCCAGCCCGGCACGCCGAAGCATGCGGTCTTCCATGGAAAAACCAAGTGGCTCGATCAAGTGCAGAGTGCAGCCCGTGTTAGCCGCCAGGCGGATGATGTTGCCCGTGTTTGGCGGAATCTCGGGCTCAACGAGAACGATATGAAACATGGCGGCATTCTGTCGGCATTTGCCTGTGTGCAATGGCGCAGGCGCGTAAAAGTGCGTATCTGTGCCTTCTATTGCCCAGACTGCGGGGCCCGTGCGAGAACCAGCGCAGTCAGGTGCGTGACGCCGGCCTGTCGCAGCACCTGGGCCGCCGCGTGCAGCGTCGCGCCGGTCGTCATCACATCGTCCACCAGCACCGCGCGCCGGCCGCGCAGTGCATCGACGCGCAGCGGGTCCACAGCGAAAGCGCCTTGCAGGTTGTGCAGGCGCTGCGCGCGGCTCAAGGTATGCTGGTCAGCACCGGAATGCAGGCGCAGCAGCAGGCGCGGTGAGGCTTTCTGCGCACAGAGCGCGTGCGCCAGGCGCTCGGCCTGGTTGAAACCCCGCTCGCCCAGGCGGGTGGGTGAGAGCGGCACCGGAATCAGCCAGTCGGCGGCATCGATGGCCGGTTCTGCCCAAGGCGTGCTGCGCATCAACCTTGCCAATGGTGCTGCCCAGGCCGGGTCGCCACGAAACTTGAACTGCGCCAGCACCCCAGCCCAGGGGTAGGCGTAGTCGAGCGCCGCAATGCAGGCGTCGAGCAAGGGAGGATGTCGCAGGCAATGGCCACACTGACGTGCGCCCCCGGCCAGCGGCAGGGCGCAGGTGCTGCAGCGCGGGCGCGGCTGCGCAAAACGCGCGATGCAGGCCTCACACAAACGCTGCGCCGGCCAGCCGCCACACACGGCGCACTGGCTGGGCAGGCGCGCTGCCCAGGCGCTGAACGTGCGCAAGGGACTCCAGGGTTGGGCAAAGAGGCTGCGGCGTGCCATGGTGGTGTCCAATATAGGGCACGGCGCTGGGGTTTTTGTGCCCAGTTGGTGGGCTCAAGCGGCGCTGTCTGTAACACTCCCCCATGGCTTCCGATCTACCTCCCACTATTGACCCCGTAGCCGCCGCGCGCTGGCATGAGCGCGCTCCAGCCCTTTCACCCTGGTTGCACGAGGAGGTGGCGCGGCGCATGGAGCAGCGTTTGGGCTGGATTCGCGAGGCGCCGCGCGCCTGGTGCCATTGGGACCCGGTGCGCGGCGGTCTGGAGGCCCACGCCTTGCTCCGCCAGCGCTACCCCGATGTGCCCTGCCTCGTCAACGAGACGGCCCGGCATCGGCAGGCCGCAGCCCACGAAGCGCTCGCGCCTGCCTGGTGGAGCACAGAGCGCTGGGGGCGGGGAGCGGTGACGTTTGGCGCGCCGCAGAAAGGCTCGGTACAAATGCTCTGGGCCAACATGCTGCTGCACAGCGAGGCCGACCCGCGTGCCTTGATCGGCGCCTGGCAGCGCGCGCTGGACGTCGATGGCTACCTGATGTTCAGCTGTTTTGGCCCCGACACGCTGCGCGAGTTGCGCGCCGTGTATCAGAAGCAAGGCTGGCCGGAGCCCGCCCACGCGTTCACCGACATGCACGACTGGGGCGACATGCTGATAGAAGCAGGTTTTGCAGAACCCGTGATGGACATGGAGCGCATCACGCTCAGTTTTGCGACGCCCGAGCGATTGCTGCAGGAGCTGCGCGAGCTGGGCAGCAACCTGCATCCGGCTCGGCATCCAGCGCTGCGTGGGCGGCGCTGGCATCGCACTTTGTGCCAGGCGCTGGCCACCGACCTCGCTTTGCCAGACGCCGATGGCCAACTCGCCTTGAGCTTCGAGATTGTGTATGGGCATGCCTTCAAGCCCGTGCCGCGCGTCCCGGTGGCTGCGCACAGTGCGGTTTCTCTGGACGAAATGCGCAGCTTGCTGAAAAGCAAGGTGCCACGAACATGAGCGCAAATAAGCGCAAATCATGCCCATTGCTCTTGATGTAGAGCAAATTTGCGCCTCAGTCTCGTGAGTTTCCCTTGTCTCTCTGATCTGAAACAAGCCACGCTACAATCGCCCACCGCAAGAGCATGTCGTTTTCCGCGCAATGCGTGCCCTTTCAAGGGTGTGCAGCTTGCGCCGGAAAGCGCAAGTGCTGGTTTGTGCGGGTGGTGGACTGGGCGGGGCGCGTCTATCTTTTCGGCTACCCCTTAAGGCGTGCCGGCTGCATTGCACAACATGGCGCAGGCGCCATGGGTGCCGATCGGGATAGGGCGAGTTAACTGAGGCTTAGAAGCAAGTGAGAACTATGAAGAGCATTTTCAAGAGGTTGGCCCACGCTCTGATGCTGGCGGGCACCTGGGCAGCAGGTTCCGCCCACGCAGTCAATGATTTGCCGGGTGGTCCGAGCGTGAATCAGTTGAACCTGACTCGGGGCGTTACGCGCATCGCTGAGGAGCAGAGCAATCTGCACTGGATGATGCTCATCATCTGTACGGTGATTTTCATTGCCGTTTTCGGGGTGATGTTTTATTCGATCTGGAAACACCGCAAATCGCAGGGCGCGAAGGCCGCCAATTTTCACGAATCCGTCGCGGTGGAGATCACCTGGACGGTGGTTCCTTTTCTGATCATCATTGGCATGGCGCTTCCAGCAACCAAGGTGCTGGTGGCGCAGAAGGACACGACCAACGCCGACCTCACCATCAAGACCACCGGGTACCAATGGAAGTGGGGTTACGACTACATCAAGGGTGAAGGCGAAGGCCTCGCCTTCATTTCGACCCTCGACCCGGCGCAGCGCGCGATGTCCAATAGCGGCGACGTATCGCAGGCGCCGGACAACTACCTGTTCAAGGTGGACAACCCGCTGGTGGTTCCGGTGGGCAAGAAGATTCGCATCATCACCACGGCCAACGACGTGATCCACTCGTTCATGGTGCCTGCGTTTGGCATCAAGCAGGACGCCATCCCCGGTTTCGTGCGCGACACCTGGTTCCGCGCCGATTCGGTGGGCGATTTTTACGGCCAATGCGCCGAACTCTGCGGCAAGGAGCACGCCTACATGCCGATTCACGTCAAAGTGGTGTCGGCAGCGGACTACACGGCTTGGGTGGGCGGTGAAATGAAGAAAGTCGCGGCCAAGCAGGACGACCCGAACAAGGTCTGGGCGCTGGAGGACATCCTCAAGCGCGGCGAGAAGGTCTATGGCTCAAACTGCGCCGCCTGCCACCAGGCCAATGGCAAGGGTGCCGGCCCGATCAAACCGCTGGATGGTTCGGCCGTCGTGCGCGATGCCGACCATGCGCACCAGATCCAGATCGTCCTGCACGGAGCCGCGAATGGCGCCATGCCTTCGTGGAAGGCGCTCAGCGACACCGATCTGGCCGCAGTGATCACCTACACCAAGAACGCCTGGTCGAACAAGACGGGTCAGATCGTGCAGCCTGCTGAAATCGTCGCCCAGCGCAGCAAGTAAACGGCGTTGCAAAGAGTATTGAGGAATCCAACATGAGCGCAGTTCTTGACAATCCCGGGCACGTCGGCGGCCACGACCACGGCGACCACGCCCACCCAACCCCGACCGGTTGGCGCCGGTGGCTTTATGCCACCAACCACAAAGACATTGGTACGTTGTATCTGCTTTTTTCGTTCACCATGCTGATGGTGGGCGGCGTGCTGGCGCTGCTGATTCGTGCCGAGCTGTTTCAGCCCGGCCTGCAACTGGTCAATCCCGAGTTGTTTAACCAACTCACCACCATGCACGGCCTGATCATGGTGTTCGGTGCCATCATGCCGGCCTTCGTGGGTTTTGCGAACTGGATGATTCCGCTGCAGATCGGCGCCTCCGATATGGCGTTTGCGCGGATGAACAACTTCAGTTTCTGGCTGCTGGTGCCTGCTGCCATCATGCTGGTGGCCGGGTTCTTCATGCCCGGTGGTGCGCCGGCTGCCGGCTGGACGCTGTACGCGCCGTTGTCGCTGCAGATGGGCATGTCCATGGATTCGAGCATCTTTGCGCTGCATATCATGGGGGCCTCGTCCATCATGGGGGCGATCAACGTCATCGTCACCATTTTGAACATGCGCGCGCCTGGCATGACGCTGATGAAGATGCCCATGTTCTGCTGGACCTGGCTGATCACGGCCTACCTCTTGATCGCGGTGATGCCTGTGTTTGCCGGCGCCATCACCATGACACTGACCGACCGCCACTTTGGCACCAGCTTCTTCAATCCAGCAGGTGGCGGCGATCCAGTGATGTACCAGCACATTTTCTGGTTCTTCGGTCACCCCGAGGTCTACATCATGATCTTGCCGGCCTTCGGCATCATCAGCCAGGTCGTTCCGGCGTTCGCGCGCAAGAAGCTGTTTGGCTACGCCTCCATGGTCTATGCGGTGGCCGCAATTGCCATTCTCTCGTTCATCGTCTGGGCACATCACATGTTCACCACCGGCATGCCGGTGACCGGGCAGCTGTTCTTCATGTACGCCACGATGCTCATCTCGGTGCCGACGGCGGTGAAAATCTTCAACTGGGTGGCCACAATGTGGCGTGGTTCGATGACTTTCGAGACCCCGATGTTGTTTGCCATTGGCTTCATTTTTGTGTTCGCCATTGGCGGTTTCACGGGGCTGATTCCGGCGATTGCCCCCATTGATACCCAGATTCAGGATACCTACTACATCGTCGCGCACTTCCACTACGTGCTGGTGGCGGGTTCGCTCTTTGCCATGTTTGCCGGTGCGTATTACTGGCTGCCCAAGTGGACCGGTTTCATGTACTCCGAGCGCAGGGGTCAGATCCACTTCTGGTGGTCGATGATTTCCTTCAATATCACCTTTTTCCCGATGCACTTTCTGGGCCTTGCCGGCATGCCGCGACGCTACGCCGATTACCCAATGCAGTTTGCCGACTTCAACATGATCGTCAGCATCGGTGCCTTTGGTTTTGGTTTTGCGCAGGTGTATTTCTTCCTGTTCGTGGTGCTTCCGGCAATGCGTGGACGCGGCGTGCCCGCGCCCCAGCGGCCCTGGGATGGTGCCGAAGGTCTGGAGTGGGAAGTGCCTTCGCCCGCCCCCTTCCATACCTTTGAAAACCCGCCCAAGCTTGACGAAACCGCAACCCGCGTGATTGCCTGACCATGGCCCAGACACCCGAGCAGAAAAAAAGCAACCTGCGTCTTGGCTTGGTGCTTGCATCCATCGCGGCCACGTTTTTCATCGGGTTCTTGGTGAAGTTCATTTACCTGTCTCACTGAATGGTGGACCATGTCTGAGCGCCGTGAAAATGCCCGTATGGTGGGCAAACTTGCCATCGTTGCGCTGGGTATGTTTGCCTTCGGCTACGGTTTGATTCCGGTCTACAAACGCATTTGCGAAGTAACCGGCATCAACATCCTGGCACTGTCCGAGCGCCAGGTTCCGGGCAATGGAAAAGCCGGCAAGGACGTGCGCATTCCCAGCAACTCGCAGGTCGATCGCAGCCGCACCATCACCGTGGAGTTCGATGCCAACGCGCGGGGGCCGTGGAGTTTTCATCCTGCCAAGCGCTCGCTGGAAGTCCATCCTGGCGAACTCACGACAGTGATGTACGAGTTTCAGAACGTGCAAAACCGGCGCATGTCGGCGCAAGCCATACCGAGCTACGCCCCGCGCCAGGCTGCACCCTACTTCAACAAGGTCGAGTGCTTCTGCTTCAACCAATACACGCTGGAGCCCGGTGAGAAAAAGGAATGGCCTGTGGCCTTCGTCATCGATCCGAAGCTCTCCAAGGACGTAAAGACCATCACGTTGTCGTACACCTTCTTTGAGGTGGGCGCTGGAATTCCCCAGGCGCCCACGGCGGCATTGGTGATTGATGGGAAGGTGGGTTCATGAGCGAAGCGCCGAACCCAAAGGTTCGCTCTTCGGCGGAAGGCGGTTCGTTTCTTCGCAGCATGAAGGCGGTGGCGTGGGCCTTCCTGGGCCTGCGAAAGCGCAGCGAATACCAGCAAGATCTGGAGCAAATTCATCCACTGCACATCATTGCAGCCGGATTGTTGGGTTTTCTCCTGATCGTGGTATCGCTGGTGGCCCTGGTGCATTGGGTGGTGTGAGCTTCATTCGACACAAGACAGATACAAAGACAATAGATAGAGAGCAGGAGCTGAAATGAGTGCAACGACCTCGGGCGCAACCCCGTATTACTTTGTCCCGGCGGAATCGCCCCATCCCATCATGGCGGCCATCGGGCTGTTTTTTGTGATCCTGGGTGCGAGCCAGTGGATCAACAGCCATGCCTGGGGCATGTACGCTTTTATTTTCGGACTCGTGTGGTGGTTGGTCGTGCTGTTTCAATGGTTTCGCCAGGCAGCGCACGAGAGCGAACGCGGCCTGTACGGCTACAAGGTGGACCTCTCGTTCCGCTGGAGCATGAGCTGGTTCATCTTTTCAGAGGTGATGTTCTTCGGTGCCTTTTTCACCGCCTTGTGGTGGGCACGCGCGCACTCGGTGCCGGCGCTGGGGGGACTCGAAAACGCCTTGCTGTGGCCCGATTTCAAAGCGGTATGGCCAACGGTGGCTGCCGGTGCCACCGCTTCGCCGGCTGGGATCGTCGAACCGTTTCAGACCGTGGGTCCGTTTTGGTTGCCCACCATCAACACTGCTTTGCTCCTGAGTTCCGGCGTGACCTTGACCTTCGCGCACCATGCATTGCGTGCCAGCCAGCGGGGTCGCACGATTGCGCTCATGTGGCTCACCGTCGCCCTGGGCTTCACGTTCCTTTGCGTGCAGGGCTACGAGTACTATCACCTCTACACGGAACTCAATCTCAAGCTGAACTCCGGGATTTACGGCACCACATTTTTCATGCTGACGGGATTCCACGGCTTCCACGTGTTTCTCGGCATGTTGATGCTGTTGTTTATTACGCTTCGTCTGCAAAGCGGACACTTCACTGCAGAGCGGCACTTCGGTTTTGAAGGTGCGGCCTGGTATTGGCACTTTGTGGACGTGGTCTGGCTGGGGCTTTACGTGCTGGTCTATTGGATGTGATGGCTTCGGCCGCACTGCAAAAAGGCGCCATGGGGCGCCTTTGTTACTCCAACGGGACGCCCGTAGGCTGGATGTATCCCAGCTTCCAGGCCAGCAGCATGCATACAAACAGAAGAATCGACAGCCCGACGCGCAGCGCCAAAGCCCAGGCCATGCGTTGCCCGCGCTTCTGGTCGTCTTTGCCCGTGCGCATCATGAAGAAGAGGGCGGAACCAAGGCTGGCGAGAATGGCAAGAAAGCCCAGTGCGACAAGAATTTTCATGAAGGCCATTATCTGGTGAGCGCTTCTTTTTCGCTGCGCAGCAGTCTCCGTTTGTGGCTGGTTTCGCTGGCGGCCTGTGCGGGCATTTTGAGCACGGGTGCGCTCGGGCGCTGGCAATGGGAGCGTGCAGCAGAGAAAGAGGCGCTGGCAGCGGAACTGGCGGCGCGCAGCGTTCAGGCACCGCTTGCGGGGGCGGAACTGCAAGCGGCGTTGGCGCCCCGGACTGCAGAGAGCAATCCAGACAAGTTTCTATTCCACAGTGTGAAGCTGCATGGCCGGTGGCTGCCAAAGTACACGGTGTACTTGGACAACCGCCAGATGGACGGACACCAGGGGTTTTTTGTGATCACGCCGCTGCAGCTTGCTGGCCAAGACACCGTGGTCCTGGTTCAGCGCGGCTGGGCGCCGCGCAATTTTCTGGAGCGGACCGCACTGCCGCCGGTACTCACTCCAGAGGGTGAAGTCGAGGTCAACGGGCACTTGGTGGCTGAAACAACGCCGATCTATGCCTTGGGAAGTGGCCAGGGGGAACAGGGGTTTTTGCGTATCCGGCAGAATCTGTCTCTTGATGCCTTTCGTGCCGAGACCAGCTTGGCGCTTGCCGGCCTGGTGGTGGTGCAGGACGGCGCTCCCTCCGAGGGCTTGCTGCGCCACTGGCTGCCGCCGGATACCGGTGTGCAGAAGAATTACGGCTACGTCTTCCAATGGTTCGCGCTTTGCGGCCTGATTTCGGGTTTATATGTCTGGTTCCAATTCATCCGACCTCGCCGCCACCGTGCGTGATGGCGCTGCAGCCCATCCCTTGGGCCTGACCGTCCATGGTCTGCCGCCTGTGGGTGATGCCGTGCGCTCAGCCCAGAGCGGGCGCGGTGCGCGCTGGAAGCTGCTGGCGCTGCTGCTTGTGTGCGCCGCACCAGTCGTGGCGTCGTACTTCACCTATTACGTCATTCGGCCGGAGGGACATCGCAATTTCGGCAGTTTGATTGAGCCGCAGCGGCCGATGCCGGCGCTGCCCACTGTCGATCTCCAAGGTCGTACCGGGAATCTGGCCGCACTGAAAAATCAATGGTTGCTGGTCAGCGTGGCGCCTGCGGCGTGCCCCTCCGATTGCGAGCAGCGCCTGTACCTGCAGCGGCAGCTGCGCGAGAGCCTGGGCAAGGAAAAAGAGCGCGTCGACTGGGTTTGGCTGCTCAGTGATGGAGCGGCCATACCCGAGGCGCTGCGAGCAGGGGTTTCCACTGCGAAGGTGCTGCGCGTGGATCCCCAGGCGCTGGCGGGCTGGCTGCAGCCCGACGCTGGACACGCCTTGCAAGAGCACCTCTACGTCGTCGACCCCATGGGCCATTGGATGATGCGGTTTCCACCCAACATGGATGCGGCTGCTGCAGCGCGCGCCAAGCGCGACATGGAGCGCCTGCTGCGCGCATCTGCCGGATGGGATACAGCCGGGCGACCGAGCGAGCCATGAACAGCGCGCAGCCACTCTACGATCTTGCCCCGCTGCTGCGCATGCTGGCACTGGGCGCGCTCATCGCGCTGGTCCCGCTGGCCTGGGTGCTCTGGCGCAACCGCGGCGCACAGCGCTCGCGCCGCTGGCAGGCGCTGACCGTGCTGACCCTGTTTCTCACCTTTGACCTGGTGTTGTTTGGCGCCTTCACTCGCTTGACCGACTCCGGCCTGGGCTGCCCGGATTGGCCGGGGTGCTACGGCAACGCCAGCCCGTTGGGAGCGCACGCAGACATTTCAGCGGCGCAGACGGCGTTGCCCAGCGGCCCCGTGACCCACGGCAAAGCTTGGGTGGAGATGGTGCATCGCTATCTCGCTACCAGCGTCGGAGCGTTGATCACCGTCTTGGCCGTGGCTGCGTGGCTAGGGTGGTGGCGTGCACGCCGCGCTGGACGAAGTACTTTCGACGGTCCAAGCCCCGGCTGGGCGACGCTGACCCTGGTCTGGGTTTGTATACAGGGCGCGTTTGGCGCACTGACGGTGACCATGAAGCTGTTCCCCGCTATCGTCACCCTGCATCTTGCTGGTGGTGTGGTGCTTTTGGCCTTGCTGTGCGTGCAGGCAGTGCGCCAGACGGCGGTCAAAACCGACGAGATCACGCTGACCCAACCCGCCGGACTGCGCAAGCTTGCCTGGTGGGGGCTCGCCATGCTGAGCCTCCAGGTGCTGCTGGGAGGCTGGGTGAGCACCAACTACGCCGTGTTGGCATGCAGCAGCTTTCCCTCCTGTCAGGGGAGCTGGTGGCCGGACATGAATTTCGCCCAAGGTTTTTCGCTGTGGCGTCATCTGGGGGTTTTGTCCGATGGGCGTCCCATCGATTTTTCTGCACTGACCGCCATCCACTACACGCACCGCTTGTTTTCTTACGCGGTGTTTGTCGTCCTTGGCTTTCTGGCTTGGCGACTGCACCGCGCAGGTGCGGGACTTTGGTCCCGGCAGGCGCGATGGCTGGCGGGCCTGTTGTTGCTGCAGTTCATGACCGGGTTGAGCAATGTGGTGCTTGACTGGCCTTTGCCGGCGGCGGTGCTTCATACCGGCGGCGCAGCGGCGCTGGTCGTGGTGCTTACCTGGATTCTTGAAACGCAGCGCCCGCGCGCACAGGCTGCTCCCGCGCCCATGGTCCAACCGCGTATCGTGGAGGCACAGCTATGACGACACTGACTTCTGGAGAGCTGGGCCTGCGCTCTCGCGTGGCTCAGTACTATGCGTTGGCCAAGCCGCGCGTCATCCAGCTCATCGTTTTCTGCGCCCTGATCGGCATGGTGCTGGCTGTGCCTGGATGGCCTACGGCGGCCGAGCTGCTGCGTATGGCGATTGCCTGCCTGGGCATCTGGCTCGTGGCTGGTGCTGCTGCGGCTTTCAACTGCCTCGTCGAAAAAGGTATTGATTCGCGCATGAAGCGCACGTCCTGGAGGCCCACGGCCAAAGGCGAGCTGTCGGACAGGCAGGCGCTGATGTTCTCTGCCGTGCTGGTGAGCGTCGGCTCGCTCATCCTGTACATCTGGATCAACCCGCTGACCATGTGGCTGACATTTGCCACCTTTGTCGGCTATGCGGTGATCTACACCTTGGTGCTCAAACCCCTGACGCCACAGAACATCGTCATCGGCGGTGCCTCGGGCGCCATGCCGCCGGTACTGGGCTGGGCGGCCATGCGGGGCGACGTAGGGCCGGAGGCACTGATCCTCTTCCTCATCATCTTTCTGTGGACGCCGCCGCATTTCTGGGCGCTGGCTCTGTACCGCGTCGAAGACTACCGCAAGGCGGGCCTGCCCATGCTGCCGGTCACGCATGGCAACGTCTTTACCCGTCTGCAGGTGTTCCTGTACACCTTGATCCTGTTTGCCGGCTGCCTGATGCCTTTTGTCTATGGCATGAGTTCCTGGATTTATCTGGTGGCCGCCGTGGTGTTCAGCACCGGTTTTTGCGTGTATGGCTTTGCGCTGTGGCGAAACTATTCCGACGCCCTGGCCCGGCGTACTTTTCGTTTTTCACTGATCCACCTGAGCGGCGTGTTTGCCGCTCTGCTGGTGGATCACTACCTTTTGTGAATCCTCCATGTTCCGTAGAAATGCTCTTCAATTAATAGCTATTAGCGCTTTATCCATAAGCGCTGGAGGCCTTTTGACCGCTTGTTCCAAGTCTGCACCAGAGTTTCGCGGCGTGGACATCACTGGCGCCGAGTACGCACATGATTTCGCCTTGCCCGACCAGGACGGCAAGGTCCGCAGTCTCAAGGATTTCGCTGGCAAGGTGGTGGTGGTGTTCTTTGGCTACACCCAGTGTCCCGACGTTTGTCCGGCCACGATGCAGGAACTTGCGCAGGTCAAGGAGATGCTGGGCCCCGATGGCGAGCGCCTGCAAGCGGTGTTTGTCACCGTAGATCCAGAGCGTGATACGCCCGAGCTGCTCAAGGCCTACATGGCCAATTTCGATCCCAGCTTTGTCGCGCTGCGTGGAGACGACGCGCAGACGATCGCTGTTGCCAAAGACTTCAAGATCTATTTCAAGAAGGTGGACGGCCAGACGCCGACGAGCTACACGATGGACCATTCGGCGGGCAGCTACATTTTTGACCCGGCAGGGCGGGTGCGCGTCTACAGCCGCTACGGAAGCGGCCCGGACGCCGTAGCGCAGGATGTGCGCAGTTTGCTGAACGAGGCGAAATAAGCCGCTGCGTCAGGGCGGTTCAGGCCGCAGCGCCGGCCGAGTGCGCGCGGGCTGCGCGGGAGCGCTCTGGCGGCAGGTAGCGCGAGAGGGCCAGACCATCGGTGCGGATTTCTGGCGTATGCCCCATGGTCAGGTCGGCGACCAGCTTTCCCGAGCCGCAGGCCATGGTCCATCCGAGTGTGCCGTGGCCGGTGTTGAGCAGCAGGTTGGCATACGGCGTGGCGCCAACGATGGGCGTGCTGTCGGGGGTCATGGGGCGCAGTCCGGTCCAGAATTCGGCTTTGGGCAGGTCGCCGCCGGGGAACAGATCGCTCACCACCATCTCCAGCGTCGCGCGCCGGCGCGGATTGAGCGACAAGTCAAAGCCGGCCAGCTCCGCCATTCCGCCGACGCGGATGCGATTGTCAAAGCGCGTGACCGCGACCTTGTAGGTCTCGTCGAGCACGGTCGACTGCGGCGCCAGTTCGGAGTTCAGCAGCGGCACCGTCAGCGAATAGCCTTTCACCGGATACACCGGGAGCTTGAGCCCCAGGGGCTCCAGGAAACCGCGTGAATAGCTGCCAAAGGCCAGGACGTAGCGGTCGGCTGTCAGTACCTGCCCGCCGACCCGCACACCGGTGATGCGATTGCCTTCGGTGACCAAGCCCTCAACGGTCTGATCGAAGCGGAAATCGACGCCCAGGCCCCGCGCCAGTTCGGCCAACGCCTGGGTGAACATGTGGCAGTCGCCGGTTTCGTCGTTGGGCAGGCGCAGCCCGCCGGTCAGGCGCTCGCGTGCTTGCGCCAGCGCCGGCTCAGCGGTGGTGAGCTGGTCGCGGTCCAACAATTCATAGGGAACGCCGCATTCCTTCAAAACCGCCACGTCACGCTGCACGGCATCGAGTTGGGCCTGCGTGCGAAACAGTTGCAGCGTGCCCTGGCTGCGGTGTTCGTAGGCAATGCCAGTGTCAGCGCGCAGTTGGCGCAGACAGGCGCGGCTGTACTCGGCGACGCGCATCATGCGTTCCTTGTTGACCGCGTAGCGGTCAGCCGAGCAGTTCTTCAGCATGGCCGCCATCCAGCGCAACTGGAACAGGCTGCCGTCCGGGCGAATGGAGAGCGGTGCATGCTTCTGGAACATCCACTTCATCGCCTTGAACGGAATGCCGGGCGCGGCCCAGGGCGTGGAATAGCCGGGGGACACCTGGCCGGCGTTGGCGAAGCTGGTTTCTTGCGCGACGCTGTTCTGGCGGTCAAGTACAACCACCTGTGCGCCCGAGCGGGCCAGGTAATACGCAGTCGTGGTACCGATCACGCCGCCACCGAGAATTATGACTTTCATCGCGCACTCCCGTTCAAACAAGATTTATAGGAAGTTTATTGACTATGTCGCGATAAATTTCACTTAAAAATGTGCATGTAACCAGAATTTCAGCTGAAATAGAGGGCCCTTTTGTTGCCGGACGCTTCAAATGACTGAGCTCGACCGCATCGACCGAAAAATTCTCGATATCCTGCAGCGCCAGGGACGCATTTCCATGACCGACCTGGCCGAGCAAATCGGCCTGTCAACCTCACCGTGCTCTGAGCGGGTGCGGCGCATGGAGCGCGAGAAGGTCATCACCGGCTACCACGCGCGCGTTGACCCGGCGGCGCTCGGCAAGACACTGCTGGTCTTCGTGGAAATCACGCTGTCGTCCAAGTCCGGCGATGTCTTTGACAAAGTGCGCCAGGAGCTGCTGCACCTGCCCGAGGTGATGGAATGCCACTTGGTCTCTGGCAGCTTTGACTACCTTGTCAAGGCGCGGCTCGGCGGCATGAACGAATACCGCCATCTGCTCGGGGACATGCTGAAAAAGCTTCCCGTCACCGCCCAGTCCCACAGCTATGTGGTGATGGAGGAGGTGAAGGAAAGCCAGGTCCTGCCGATGGACCGCTGAGGAGTGCCGCGCTGCGCTGCGGGGCGGTCTATTGCGCGGTGATGTGGTGCGCGCGAATGACGTCGCCGAGCATCTGCGCATCGCTCTGCACACGCCGTGCCAGGCCTTCCGCAGTGGTGCCAGTCACTTGCCAGCCTTGCTGGAACAGTTTTTCGCGAATCTCGGGCCGCCGCGCAATCTCGGCGAACAGCGCCGAGAGGCGCGCCACCACTTGCGGCGGCATGGACCTTGGTGCTGCCACGGCGTTCCAGATTTCCAGGTGGAAGTCCTTGACCCCGGCTTCGGCGAGGCTCGCGTATTCCGGCACCAGGGCACTGCGTCCGGCCGACGTGATGCCGACGATGCGCAGTTTGCCGCCGCGCGCCTGTGCTGCGGCCATGGCAGGGGGCAGAAGCGCAAGCTGCACCTGGCCACTGATGAGGGCATTGATCACCTGGGGGTTGCCGGCATAAGGCACGTGCACTGGGCGTATGCCCGTTTTTCCCTTGAGCAGTTCCATACCGATGTGGGCCACGGTGCCCACGCCGGGTGTGGCGTAGTTCCAGGTGTCACCGGCTTCACGTGCCGCAGCGAAAAACTCCTGGGCCGTGGTGCCCGGTGCGTTGGCGGGCGCTGCCAGTGCCAGGGGTGCGGTGCCAATCAGACTGACTGGCGCAAAGTCCTTCAAGGGGTCGTAGTTCAGACGCGGTTGAATCAACTTGGCGATCGTCATGTTGCCGTTGATCATTACGCCCAGCGTGTGCCCGTCTGTGGCGTGCGCAACGGCGCTGGCCGCAATGTTGCCGCCCGCGCCCACACGATTTTCCACCACCACGGTCTGACCCAGGGCCTGAGCAAGCGGCTCGGCCAGTGTGCGCGCCACCAGATCGGGCGACGAGCCGCCTGGAAAGCCAACGACCAGCTTGAGCGTACGGCTCGGCCAGCGCGGCATGGTAGCCGTGTCCGCAGCGTGGACCCCAGGCAATGCGGTTGCGAGCAGTGCGCCCGCGCCATAAGCGAGCGCACTGCGGCGCGAAGGACATGCAGACATCAAACCCCTCATATTTAAAAAGGCGCGCAACCGGTGAGGGTGGCGCGCCTACTGGCAAACCTTGAACGATCAGGCGTACTCGGCCAGCGTCTTCTTCATTTTCTTCATGGCCGCGACTTCAATCTGGCGAATGCGCTCGGCGCTGACGCCGTACTCGGCCGCGAGTTCGTGCAGCGTCATGCCGCCCGAGCCATCGTCGTTCACATTCAACCAGCGCTGTTCCACGATGCGTCGACTGCGATCATCCAGGCTGGTCAGGGCGGTGGCAATGCCGTCGGTTGCCAGCATGTCGCGTTGGTGCGATTCGATCATCGCCGTAGGTTCGTGCGCGGCATCGGCCAGGTAAGCGATAGGGCCAAAGGCCTGTTCGCCATCGTCGGACGGAGCGGGATCGAGCAGGATGTCGCCGCCGGACATGCGAACTTCCATCTCCATCACCTCTTCGCGCTTGACCTTGAGTTGGTCCGCAATCACGCCGATCTCGTGTTCCGATAGACGGCTGCGGTGCGTGTCCTCGTCCAGGGCATCGGCCTTGAAACCTTGCTTCATGGAGCGCAGGTTAAAGAACAGCTTGCGCTGCGCCTTGGTGGTGGCCACCTTGACCATGCGCCAATTCTTCAGGATGTACTCGTGAATCTCGGCCTTGATCCAGTGCATGGCGTAGCTCACCAAGCGCACGCCTTGGTCCGGGTCGAAACGCTTGACGGCTTTCATCAAGCCCACGTTGCCTTCCTGAATCAGATCGCCGTGCGGCAGGCCATAGCCCAGGTACTGGCGCGAGATGGAAACGACCAGGCGCAGATGCGACATGATCAGCCGCCCTGCTGCGTCCAGGTCGTTGTTCTGGCGCAGGCTGCGCGCGGCGGCTTGCTCTTCTTCGAGCGTAAGCAGCGGCAGGCGGTTGGCGGCTGAGATATAGGCGTCCAGATTCCCCAGCGGCGGCACCAGCGCCCACGGGTTGGCCGGGGCCAGCGCGGTTGTTGCAGATCCAGAGGGGAGTTTCATTCCAGCGTTCCTTTCTTCCATTGCCAAATATTAGCACTCTCTTAGAGAGACTGCTAACTGCTTAGTTCCCCGTTCGATCGTCGGACCAAGCCGACACTTGGGAAATAGAAGAAATTCGGGTCTAGCGCATGGTGATGTTGCATTTATTGCTATTGATGCAATAGCATGCTGCGATGTGTTCTGCATACCGCCCCACAGGCGCGAGGAAATTGAATGATCTTTTTGGAAGCATCCGCCGACTTGGCGGCCGTCACCACGACCGTCTCCAGTGCCCAGGAAGCGCGGAGCCTGGCGCAGGCGGTGCTGGGCCAGCGCCTCGCCGCCTGCGTGCAGGTGGAGGCGGTGGTTTCGCACTATCGCTGGGAGGGTGCGCTGCAGGAAGCGGGCGAGCACCGGCTGGTTTTCAAGGCGCTGCCTGAAGCCGTGCCCGCGCTGCTCGGCGCGCTGCGCGCCCTGCATCCTTACGACTTGCCCGAGCTGGTGGTGCAGCCGCTGCGGGCGACAGCGGAATATGCCGATTGGGTTCGGCAGGAGGCGGCAGCCTGACCCTCAGGTCAACAAGGCCAGCGCAAACTCGCGCGCGTTGAAGGTCTCCAGATCTTCGAGTTGTTCGCCGACGCCGATGAAGTACACCGGCAGCGGACGCTCCTGGGCAATCGCGGCCAGCACGCCGCCCTTGGCTGTGCCGTCGAGCTTGGTGACCACGAGGCCGGTGAGCTGCAGAGCGTCGTCGAAGGCGCGCACCTGAGCCAGTGCGTTCTGGCCGGTGTTGCCGTCAATGACCAGCAGGACCTCGTGCGGCGGCTGGCCGATGCCGGCGGCGCCTGGACTGCTGCCTGCCTTGGCGATGGTGCGTTTGATCTTGCGCAGCTCTTCCATCAGGTGCAATTGGGTGGGCAGGCGCCCTGCGGTATCGACCAGGACCACGTCCTTGCCGCGCGCCCGCCCGGCCATGACAGCGTCAAAGCTCACCGCAGCCGGGTCACCGCCCTCCTGGCTGACGATTTCCACGGTATTGCGGTCCGCCCAAACGCCCAGCTGCTCGCGCGCCGCAGCGCGGAAGGTGTCGGCTGCAGCCAGCAGCACGCTGGCGCCGGCTTGCGCGAGGTGGCGCGTGAGCTTGCCAATCGATGTGGTCTTGCCGGCACCGTTGACGCCGGCCACCATGATCACCGTGGGCGTGAATTCGCCGATCACCAGGGATTTTTCGAGGGGCCGCAGCAGATCGGTCAGCGCATCGACCAGCAGGCCTTTGACGGCGGCCGGGTCGGTGGTGCGGCTGTCTTTGACGCGGCGCTTGAGATCGGCCAACAGGTATTGCGTGGCCTTGACACCGGTGTCGGCCATCAGCAGGGCTTCTTCCAGCTCCTCGTACAGCGCCTCGTCGATGCGTGTTCCTGTGAACACGGTGGCGATGCTGCTGCTGGTTTTGCGCAGGCCGCCGCGCAGGCGTTCCATCCAGTTCTTGCGAGCCGGTGCAAGCGCGTCAGGGGTGTCGGTCAAGACGGGCGCCTGGGTTTGGGGGGCTGCTGGCTGGATGGCTGGCGCCACGGGACTGCTGATGGGTGCGGGCGAGGCCCGTGCTGGCGTTGGGCTGTCCCGCGTCTCTGACGGCTGCGCCCCGGATGCCGGCGCGAGGGTGGGTGCGGGCGTTGGCTCGGGCGCCGGCGAGACCGCAGGCGCAGGCGCAGGTATGGGCGCACTGCGTGCAAAGGGATTGCGCAGCCAGGCGCGGGCGCCCGTCGCCGGTGCCTCTGGGGTGGGCGCTGCAGTGGACACGGTTGCGAGTGTTGCTTGAGGCAGCGGCGCAGGCACAGGCGCGGTTGCCGACTGCGCAGGTTCAGTCCCGGACGCCGGAGGCGAAACGACTGAAACGACAGGCGCTTGCGTCGCAACAGCCGGGGCGATGACGGGAAGGTCAGCGGGCGAAATGGCCGGAGGCGCTGCAGGCAGCGTGGCCGGCGTTGCCGTCGCGTTGCCGGTCTCCGGCGCGCCTGTGGAATCAGGGTCCACCAAGCTGTCTGATCGGAGGTCTTCGGGGGCGGGCGCACCGGGCGCCGGCTTTTTCTTGAAAAAACTGAACATTTGGCCGCTTCTTAGAATCAGCCATTCTATGAAACGCACCTTTACTGCTCTGGGCCTGGCGCTTTGCGCTGCTGGCTTCCTCCCCGCGCATGCGGCCACCACGGATGCCGCCCCTGTGGTGGCGCAAGCGGTGGCCCCGTCGCAATTCACGCTAGCCAATGGCATGCAGCTCATCGTCCAGCCCGACCGGCGTGCGCCCACGGCGGTGCACATGGTCTGGTTGCGGGTCGGGTCCATCGATGAAGTCGATGGCGTCAGCGGTGTCGCCCATGTGCTGGAACACATGATGTTCAAGGGCAGCAAAACGCTCGCTCCCGGCGAGTTCTCGCGCCGCGTGGCGGCCCTCGGCGGGCAGGAAAACGCCTTTACCAGCCGCGACTACACCGGTTACTACCAGCAGATTCCAGCAAACAAGCTCGAAGACGTGATGCGGCTCGAGTCGGACCGCTTTGCAAACAACCAGTGGCCGGACGATGAGTTCAAGCGCGAGCTCGAAGTGGTCAAGGAAGAGCGCCGCATGCGCACCGAAGACCAGCCGCGCGCCTTGCTGTCCGAGCAGCTCAACGCTGCAGCGTTCATTGCAGCGCCCTACCACCGCCCCGTGGTCGGCTGGATGAGCGACCTTGACGCAATGACGCCCGACGACGCCCGCGCCTTCTACCGCCAGTGGTACGTGCCGGGCAACGCCGTCATTGTGGTGGCGGGCGACGTGGACCCGCAGAAGGTGCTGGCGCTGGCGCAAAAAACCTATGGCGCGATTCCTGCGCGCGCCGTGCCGACCCGCAAGCCGCGCACCGAGCCGGCGCAGATAGGCATGCGCCGCATTGAAGTCAAAGCCCCGGCGGACCAGGCCTATGTGGCGCTGGCGTACCGTGCCCCTTCGCTCAATTCCCTGACCGAACCGACCGCCAGCGACCGCGACGCGCTGGCGCTGTTGCTGCTCTCGGGCGTGCTCTCGGGCTACGACGGGGCGCGTCTGGAGCGTGGGCTGGCGCAGGGTCCTGACCGTGTGGCCGACAGCGCCAACAGCGGCGCCTCGGTGTTTGGCCGGGGGCCGTCGCAGTTCTTCCTCTCGGGCGTGCCGGCCACTGGCAAAACGGCGGCGCAGGTCGAAGCCGCGCTGCGGGCCGAAGTGGCACGCGTGGCCAAAGATGGCGTGAGCGAGGCGGAACTTACCCGTGTCAAAACGCAGTGGATTGCCAGCCGCGTCTACGACCGCGATTCGCTGCAGAGCCAGGCGAGCGAGCTGGGCAGCAACTGGGTGCAAGGCCTGCCGCTGGATGCCGAAGACCGGCTGCTGACCCTGCTGCGCGGCGTGCAGCCGAGCGAGGTGCAAAGCGTGGCCCAGCGCTACTTTGCCGATGACCAGCTCACCGTCGCCACGCTGCTGCCCCAGCCGGTGGCCCCCGGCACGCGCAAGCGCCCTGCGGCCGACGCCGGCGGCGCCATCCACTAAGCCTGCGCCACTCCCATTTTCAGGATTATTTCCATGAATGCTATTAAAAAGATAGCTGCTCGCGCTTGTGCAATAAGCGCTGGAGTGGTTTTTTACTCACAATCTGCCTGGGCCCTGCTGCCCATTGAGCATTGGACCGAGCCCAGCGGCGCGCAGGTCTGGCTGGTGCAAAGCCCGGCGCTGCCCATGGTGGATGTGCAGATTGATTTTGACGCCGGCAGCCGGCGCGACCCGGCGGCTCAGGCCGGGCTGGCCAGTGCCGCAGCCACCATGATTACCAAGGGTGTTCGCGCCGTGGGTGATGCCCCGGCCATCGACGAGAACGCTTTGGGCGAAGCCTGGGCCGACCTGGGGGCCTCGTTCGCGGCCGGCGCCGACAGCGACGCATTGAGCTTTTCGCTGCGCTCGCTGACTGATCCGCCCCTGCTGGCCCGCGCGGCGCAACTGGCTTCGCGCCAGATGGGTCAGCCTGCCTGGCCCGAGGAGATCTGGCAGCGCGAGCGTGCCCGCTGGAGTGCAGCGATTCGCGAAGCCGACACGCGCCCCGGCACCGTGGCCGGCAAGGCGTTTGCCAAAGCGGTTTACGGTTCGCACCCCTATGGCCAGCGGGCCACAGCCGAAACGCTTGCGCAGATCAACGTGGCCGACCTGCGTGCCTACGCCGAGCGCAATATACAAGCCTGCCGCGCCAGGGTGGCCATCGTGGGCGCCGTCTCGCGCCCGCAGGCCCAGACCTTGGTGAGCACCCTGTTGGCGCACCTTCCGAGTGGCGCGCCCTGCACAGCCCTGCCGCCGGTGCCCGCAGTACAGCCCTTGGCAAAGGCCGAGGAAATCAAGATTCCCTTTCAGTCGGCGCAGGCCTATGTGCTGATTGGCCAGCCCGGCTTCAAACGCAGCGACCCGGATTTTCTGGCACTGCTGGTGGGCAACCACATTCTGGGTGGTGGGGGCTTCACCTCGCGCCTGACCGAAGAGGTGCGCGAGAAGCGCGGCCTGAGCTACAGCGTCTACAGCCAGTTCGCCCCCGGCCTGAATGCCGGCGCGTTTGCCATCAGTCTGCAGACGCGTCCCGACCAGGCGGCCGAGGCACTGAAAGTTTCGCGCGCAGTGCTGGAGCGCTTTGTGGCTGAAGGCCCCACCGAAGCGGAACTGCAAGCCGCCAAAGACAACCTGATTGGCGGATTCGCGCTGCGCATCGACAGCAACCGCAAACTGCTGGGCAACGTGGTGAACATCGCCACCAATGGCTTGCCGCTCGACTATCTGGAGGGTTGGACCGACCGCGTGGCCGCGCTCACCGTGGCCGACGTGCGCGCCGCCATGGCGCGCAAGCTGAGCCCTGAGCGCATGGTGACCGTGGTGCTGGGAGCGCAGCCTTGAAGCGCCCCGCACCGGGCGCCGTGCGCGCCAAGCCGGCCAGCGCACCGGGCAGCATGCGTACCAAGCTCGCCGCCGCACCCGGCGAGGTGCGCATCATTGGTGGTCAATGGAAGCGCACGCGCCTGCCGGTGGCCAAGCTCGAAGGGCTGCGCCCCACGCCCGACCGGGTGCGGGAAACGCTGTTCAACTGGCTCGGTCAGGATCTCACTGGCTGGCGCTGCCTGGACGCCTTTGCCGGGACCGGCGCCCTGGGTTTCGAGGCCGCTTCGCGTGGCGCAGTTGCCGTGCAGTTGGTGGAAAGCGAACCGTCACTGGTAGCGCAGTTGCACGCATTCCAGCAGCGCTTGCAGGCCGCGGCCGTGCGCGTGCAGCGCGGCGACGGTGTGACGGCCTTGCGCCAGAGTGCACCTGCCAGCCTGGACCTGGTGCTGATCGATCCGCCATTTGGTAGCCAGCTGTTTCAGCCTGCGCTGCAGGCGGCCGTGCCGGCACTGGCGGCCAAGGGGTTTATCTACCTCGAAGCCCCCGAGCGCTGGAGCGATGAGGCGCTGCAGGCGCTGGGTCTGGTGCTGCACCGCCATCTGCGTGCCGGTGCCGTGCATGCCCATTTGCTTCAGAAAGAATAGCTGGTAGCGCTTATGGAATAAGCGCCGGAGGCTATTTTTGCCTCAAATTTCAGGACTGCGCGTGGCAGCGCTTGTCAACCCATAATGGTTGCCCGCGCAGCGCACAGCCATTGAAAGAAGCCCATGACCCAGAAGAACGTCATCGCTGTCTACCCAGGCACCTTTGACCCGATCACGCTCGGCCACGAAGACATCGTGCACCGGGCCACGCAATTGTTTGGCACGGTGATCGTGGCGGTGGCTGCGGGCCACCACAAGAAAACCCTGTTCAGCCTGGAAGACCGGCTGGCCATGGTGCGTGAGGCCGTGGCGCCGTATGCGCAGGTCAGCGTAGACAGCTTCGGCGGTCTGGTGCGCGACTTTGTCGTCGCCAACGGCGGTAAGGCGATGGTGCGCGGCTTGCGCGCTGTGACCGATTTCGACTATGAATTCCAGCTTGCCGGCATGAACCGCGCGCTGATGCCCGAGGTGGAAACCGTGTTCCTCACGCCGGGTGACAAATTTCAGTTCATCAGCAGCACCTTTGTGCGCGAGATTGCGCTTCTCGGCGGCGAGGTGGAAAAGTTTGTTTCGCCGGGCGTTCTGGCCCGGTTGGCGCAGAAGGTGCGAGAGCAGAAGATCCTGCCGCAAGCTTAACTTTGCGCCTGCGACCGGCTCTGCACCAGTTCGTGCACGAACTGTAATTTGCGCAGTGCGCCGCTCGATAGGGCAAACGGGTAGGCGTCCTCCTGCCCCAGGCTGCGGTTGAGGCTGTTGAGCAGCAGCGTCAGCGGCGACCAATGCTCAACCATGGTGCCAAAACTGGGCGCCTTGGCACCATACGGGCTGGCCACGCGCACGCGCTCGGCAGACGGCGCGCCGGGCAGTTCGAGCGAGGTGTCGTAGGCGGCGGCCGTTTCGAGCAAATCCACCATGTGCAGGTAGTGCGCCCAGGTTTCGGCCCAGTCTTCCCAGGGGTGCGAGCTGGCATAGCTGCTGACGAAGTTCGCGTGCCAGTCGGCGCTCTCGGACTGGGCGTAATGGCGCTCCAAAGCCTGGCTGTAATCCTGGCGCTCGTCGCCGAACAAGGAGCGAAAGGCGTCTTCATGGCCGGACCCCAGCACCAGACGGTCCCAGTAATAGTGTCCCGATTCGTGGCGAAAATGGCCCAGCAGCGTGCGGTAGGGCTCGTGCAGATTCACCCGGTGGTGCAGGCGCTGGGCGTCGTCGGCTTCAGCCACGTTGATGGTGATGGTGCCGCCGGCATGGCCGGTGAGCACAGGCTCGCCATCTGGCCAGTCGGCCAGAAACGCATAGCGTGGACCGGGGTCGGGTGCATTGCCATCGTCCACGCTTTGCAGCCCCAAACGGGCGAGCGTATAGAAGAGTTGGCGCTTGGCGGCTTCCAGGCGCGCCCAACTGGCTACGTGGCCGGGCAAGGACAGGTCAGGCAGGGCTACCGTCTGGCGGCAGGCCACGCACAGCAGGCTGCTGCTGTGCTCCGGTACGGCAAAGTTGCAGGCCTGCCACTGTGTCTGGTTGTAGCACTGCCGGTAGAGCGTGGTCGAATTTTCTGCCGGCAGCAGCGACCACAGGCCCGCAGCGCTTGCATGGGCAGGCGCTATTGCATGCATCGCCATGCGATCGGGAACGAAGGCCAGCGCGCTCCCGCAATGCACGCAGCGCACACTGTCGAAGAACACCAGCTTGCCGCAATGGCTGCAATTGAAGACCTGCATGGGGGAAGCTTAGCCAAAAATGAAAAAGGCCCGCCGAGGCGGGCCAGACAGACGATGCACCTGTTCCGGGGACCAGGTGCAGACAGCCTTAGGGACGAACAACGATGTTGTTGCGCACGTCGCGCACGTTCTTCGTGGTGCGGGCAATTTCGCCTGCCGTGTCCTTTTCCTTCTGCGACTTGGCAAAGCCCGAGAGCTGCACCGTGCCATTGAGTGTTTCCACGCTGATGGAGGTCGCAGCCACCGATTTGTCTTCGGCCATCTTGGCTTTCACGGCGGTGGTGATACCGGCGTCGTCGACGTAGGATCCAACGGTTTGCTGGTGGCGCGCCACCGAGCAACCGGTGGAGACGACGGTGATGCCGGCAATGGCAGCAAAAGCGAGTGCACGTGCGTATTTCATGATTTTTCCTTCGAGATGGGTGTGGAACACGGGTGCTGGGAACGTTGCAGTCGGCTGGCCTGTTGCACCCCCCGGGCCGGTCCGACTGTGGGAAAGAATCAGCGGTCGAGCCAATCCTTGATTTCATCGGCATGCTCTTCTTCATCACTCAGAATTTCTTCGAGCATGCGTTTGGTTGTGGGGTCCTTGTCGCCAATCAGTGTGATCATCTGGCGGTAGGCTTCCACTGCGATGCGCTCGGCCGACAAGTCGGCCCGCAACATGTCTTTCAAGTCAGCCGAATCGTCGTAAGAAGCATGGCTGCGCTCCTCAAGGCCTCGGGGTGAGAAGTCGGGCTCGCCGCCGAGCTGTACGATGCGGCGCGCCAGGAGGTCTGCATGGCCCGCTTCCTCGTCGGCATGTACCAGGAGTTCTGCAGCAATCGCCGGGGACGCCAGACCATGCGCGGTGAAATGGTGGCGCTTGTAGCGCAGCACACATACCAATTCGGTGGCCAGAGCCCCATTGAGCAACTTGATGATGGACTCGCGGTATGGGCTGGATGCGGGCGTCACAGCGCCCTGATCAAGTTCATGCGTGCCTGCGGCGCGCAAAGCGTCGTGGTCCAGTTCCAGTGCAGTGGACGTGGATGCTTTGGTCATGAGATTCCTCCTTGCATTTTTGGTGGGAGCGAACAGCGGAGAAATCCGTGCTCACTCGTTGCGGCTGCGCGTTGCCAGGATGAGCAGGGTGGCCAGCGCTGCGCCGCTGCCAAAGGCAATCAGCATCGATTTGGCAGGCTGATCCACCACGTAGCGCGTAGTGGCCTGGCTGTAGTTGTCCACTTGCTGGCGCAGACGCTCGCCGGTATGCGCGCAGTAGTTGATGCTGCGCTCTGCCAGTGCCTGCGCCTTGGCGGCGAGTTCGTTGATCGTGGGATCGATGTCTGCACGCATGGCCTCCACGGCGTCAGCGGCTTTGTCCAATTGGGTATTTGCGGCGCTGCGGGTCTGCTGTGCCACCTGGCTCGCCTTGTCTGCGGCCTTGTCGGTGGTGCTGCGGACGCCGGAGATGGCGCTCTGCGCGCCCTGCAGCGTGCTGTCTGCTGCGTGACGCACTGCGTCAGCAGCGCGGTCGGTGGCTTGGCCAATTTTTTCGTTCACGGGTTGCGGATTCATGGGGTTCCTCGGTGGTTGCGGGTAAATAAAGGCGTACGCGTCATCCGCGTCGGAACAGACTAGCGACAAACGTGAGTACGGCCAATACGACAAACACGAAGAACAGTATCTTGGCGATCCCAACAGCCCCTGCAGCGATGCCGCCAAAGCCGAACAGCGCGGCGATAAGCGCGATGACCAGGAATACAACGGCGTAGTGCAACATTTTGAAAACTCCTCTTGGATTGCCGCATTGCGGCTTGAAACCGGGGCTTCGAGGTATTTCGAAGCGCTTGGTTTGACTGTAGGAGGGCTGTCGTGAGGTGGTTGCAGGGGACCAACCCCAGGCGTTGTCAGTGCGCGCGCCGTCGATAATGTAGGAGAAGGACTACATCAGAAGCAGGGCTGCGTGCGAGGCAACATGCCGCACGGTTCCCGGTTCAAAGCGCGCGGCTCAAATGGCGGCGTCGGTGAGCGCTGGAGCTGCCGGCATCACTGGAATGATGGCCGACACCACCGTTCCTTCGTTCAGCTTGGACTCTACCGTCAAGCGCCCGCCCGCGGCTTCCACGCGGTGTCGCATCCCCAACAGACCGTGGGCACTGCGGCGCACGCTGGCAAGGTCGAAGCCGCCGCCGTCGTCGCGGATCTGGACGGCCACATGGGTGGGGTAGTTGTGCACTGTGACGAGCACCTGCTTAGCGCCCGCGTATTTCACAATATTGTTCAGCGATTCCTGCACCATGCGATAGATGGTGAGCTGCGTCGGCTCGGGAAGCGTGACCTGCTCGATATTGATCTGCACATCCAGACTGGCACGATCAGCAAACTCGCGCGTCAGAATTTCCAGAGCGGCCGTCAGCCCCAGGTTTGACAGTGACGAGGGGCGCAGATCCTCAATGATGCGGCGCTTGAGCGCAATGACGCCGTTCAAGGTTTCGGTCAGGTGCTTGAGCCGCTCGGCCACCTCTGGGCCCTCGACTGTCATGCGCGATTTCAGGCGCGCTACGTCCAGCTTGGCAGCGGTGAGCAAGGCGCCCAGCTCGTCATGCAGTTCGCGTGCCAGGTGGCCGCGCTCGTCTTCCCGCACCTGCTGCAGGTGGCTGGCGAGTTCAGAGAGCGATTCGGTGCGCGCGCGCACCAGCCCCTCCAGGCGCGCGCGTTCGGCTTCGAGTGAGGCCTGCTGGTGTTCGTTGGCCTTTTGCAGAGCCGTGGTCTGGCGCAGATACATGTAAAACGCCAGCAGACCGATCGCGCTGATGGCAGAAATACCCAGCCGCGACAGGAGCAGCGACTGGCGAATTTTGGACTGGTCCTTGTTCATTTCCGTCGCTGAGTACGTGATGATCTGCTTGGCGTGTTGCCGCACAGCCTGCATGTTTTCCAGGCCCACGTCGGTGGACAAGACGAATTTCCAGGCGTCTTCATTGCCGTCCCTGCGCAGGCGCAGGCTGAGATCCATTTCGGAGAGCTTGCGCGAGATCTGGCGCGAGAGCTGCGCAAACTCGGAAAGGTCTGCGTTCGAATTCACCACCAGCGTGCGCAATTGGTCCAGGTTGGTGTTGACCGTGGAAATGGCCTGCTCGTAGGGTTCCAGGTAGCGTTCATCGCCCGTGAGCAGGTAGCCGCGGTGCCCGGTTTCTGCATCCAGCATGCTTTGCAGCAGCTGTGTCACCGAGTTGCGCAGCGACTGCGTCTGTTCGACTTGATTCAGTGCTTCAAGGGAATGGCGAAACCCCAGCTCGTTGATGACCACCAGTGTCAGTGTGGCAGCCACTGCAATGGGAAGGCTGATGGCAAGTTTCTTGAGTTTTGACCATGGCATGGAATTGTCCTGGGTTCGGCGACCTCTTGGTCAAATTCTGGATAATGGCTTGCAACGCGGCCGTGCCAACGGCAAGGTCAGGGGCAGACCAAGGCTGCCCTTCAAACCACAACAAGGGCCACGAGAAGGCCGACGGAAAGATTTAGCATGATCAATATCGGGATTGTTGACGACCACGCCATCGTTCGCTCGGGGCTGCGCCAGTTCCTGTCCGAGCATGTCGATCTGCGCGTGGTGGCGGAGGCCGGCAATGGGCGCGAAGCCATCGACCTGGTGCGCAACCACGAGGTCGACGTGCTTCTGATGGACCTGGCCATGCCGGGCCAAAGCGGCCTGGATGCACTGGCCATGTTGCGCGCCAAGGCACCTGATATGGGCATTCTGATTCTCAGCGGCTACCCGGAGGAACACTACGCCATTTCGCTGATTCGCCAGGGTGCCAGTGGCTACCTGAACAAGGAATGCGAGCCCAAGGAAATCGTCGAGGCCATTCGCACCATTTCGCTGGGCAAGCGCTACCTCACGCCATCGGTGGCGGAACTTCTGGCCCAGCAACTCAACCGCAAGGACGACGCACCACCGCACGAGCAACTCTCGGAGCGCGAATTTCAGGTGTTCCTCAAGCTCGCGCGCGGCGAAACAGCGGGTGACATTGCCAAGGCGCTCTCTCTGAGCGTCAAGACAGTAAGCACCTACCGCACACGCCTGATGGAAAAAATGGCCCTCAGCTCGAACAGCGACCTGACCTATTACGCGCTGAAGAACCGCTTGATCGACTGATGGCTTGCTGGCGGGATCTGCCCGGTGCCGGCCGCTGGGCATGCACTCAGGAGACGCGCTGCGAGTGTCCCGCATCGAGCCCACCAGTTTGCGAAATGCAGTAGTCGACCAGAGCATCTATTTCATTCGATTTATCGAACACCGCGTCCACTCCAAGCTGCGCGCAGCGCATGCGCACGTCGGGGGTGGCGTAGTTGCTCAGAACCACCACCCGCTGGTGAGGCTTGCGCTCGCGGCAGGCGGCCAAGACACCCAGTCCGCTGCCCTGGCGCAAAAACAAATCCACGATTGCCAGATCCCATTGCGCCGTGGGGTCGGTGAGCCAGGCCTTGCCATCGTCTTCGGTTTCGGCAGCACCCACCGGCTCGATGGTTGCAAGCTCTTCCAGCGTTCCAATCAGGTTTTCCCGGATCGTGGCGTTGTCTTCGACGATATAGGTTTTCAATTTCACTGTCAGGCAATCCGGTACGCGGCGAGCAGAATGGCAAATCAGGCGTCTGGTCAGTGTAGGGACACAGGCGCGCCGATTTTGCCAGCGGGCACAGCCGGCAGCCGTAGGGGAATTCCTACGCGGCGGATTGACACACCGGACAGGCCGGATCACGCGACGTCTGCATGCGGGTCCACTCCATCGAACGCCCGTCAAGCATCAACAAAAACCCAGCCAAGGAGCGGCCGGTGCCGATCAGAATCTTGAGCGCTTCGGCAGCCTGGACGGCGCCCACCACGCCAACAAGGGGTGCAAATACGCCCAGTGTGGAGCAGGCCTCTTCTTCGAACTGAGCTTGCGGCGAAAACAGGCAGGCGTAGCACGCTGTGCCGCTCACGCGCTGGTCTACCACGGTGATTTGTCCATCAAAGCGAAGGACCGCGCCGGCCACCAATGGGCGCCCGTGGCGCACACAGGCGGCGTTGATGGCCTGGCGGGTGGCGTAGTTGTCGCTGCAATCGAGCACCACGTCCGCTGCCGGCACCAGCATGTCGAGCAATTGGGCATCCACGCGCCGTTGCATGGGGCGAAGCAGCGGGTCGGGGTTGATCGCCCGCATCGCTTGGGCCGCTGACTCCACCTTGGCCTGGCCCACGCGCTCGCTGGTGTGGGCAATCTGGCGCTGCAGGTTGGTGAGGTCGACGCTGTCGTCGTCCACCAGCGTGATCTGGCCTACACCGGCCGCTACCAGGTACA